>DHVW01000018.1 GCA_002412865.1 Sulfurovum sp. UBA5198 | reverse complement strand
GTCGATGAAAAAGGCGAAAAAATGAGTAAATCAAAGGGTAATGTAGTAGCTCCAGAATCTGTAACAAAAGAGTTTGGTAGTGAAATATTGCGTCTTTGGGTGGCTTTGAGTGATTACCAAAGTGATTTGAAAATTTCATCAAATATCCTAAAGCAAACAGCTGAACAGTATCGTAAAATCCGTAATACATTTAGATTTTTACTAGCCAATATTGATGATTTGGATATGCTTGTAGAGGTAGAAAAATTCGAAAAGCTTGATAAGTGGATAATGGCAACAGCAAAAAAAGTCTTTGATGAGGTCAAAGAGAACTTTGATAATTATGACTTTTTGCGTGGATTTGCAGTGCTTAATCACTTTCTCGTAAATGACCTAAGCTCACTATATATGGATATTTGCAAAGATAGATTATATTGTGATGCCAAAGATGGAGATGAGCGAAGGGCAGCTCAAAGCGTGATGGCATTAATAGCAAAAAGTATGCTTGGACTTGTTGCCCCTGTGCTTACATATACAAGTGATGAGATACTCGAATATGCTAATCCTATACTAACTGGTGGAGCTAAAAATATATTTGAGTTTGAGTATGTAGAATTACCTAATGTTGATTCCACTCTTGATATGAGTTCTTTGATGGATATTAGAAATGCATTTTTGGAGTCAGTAGATGGACTGAAAAAAGATAAAACTATCAAATCAACGCTAGAAGTAGAGCTAATAACTGCCAATAGTGATTTTGGTATCACAAGCAAAGAGCTTGAAGATTTCTTTATGGTTTCATCTATAAAAGATAGTTCTAGCAATGATATTTTGGCAACATTTGAAGTTGATGGAGTGAAGTTTGATATAGCTTTAGCAAGTGAGCATAAATGCCCTAGATGTTGGAGATTTAAAAGCAAAGTAGAAGATACACTTTGTAGTAGATGTGATGAGGTTATAAATGTTTGATATGAGTATTGCTGTTCGTAGTGAAGTTATTGTAGGTGCAATTATAGTTGTATTTACTATCGTTGCAATTGGGTTGGCAGTCGTTAAGTATTATGAAAAAAGATATAGGGAGCAAAAATGATTACACTAAAAGAAGCACTAACTAAATCGAATGATGAGTTAAAAGAGATACTTGCTGATATAGCACAAAAAGCAAAAGCTAGTGAGCTTAATGCCTATGTTGGATTTGAAGTCAGTGGTGATGGCGTACCTATTCTCATAAAAGATAATATTCAAGTAAATGGCTGGAGTGTCACAAGTGGCTCAAAAATACTCCAAGGATACATTGCGCCATATGATGCAACAGTTATTATAAAATTAAAAGAAAACGGTTTATCATGTTTTGGTCGCTCAAACATGGACGAGTTCGCTATGGGAAGTACTACTGAGAGTAGTTTTTATGGAATAACGAAAAATCCACATGACATATCTCGTGTACCAGGTGGAAGTTCTGGTGGAGCAGCGGCTGCTGTTGCTGGTGGGATTGCAATAGCTGCTTTAGGTAGCGATACTGGTGGTTCTATTCGTCAGCCTGCTGCTTATTGCGGTTGTGTGGGAATGAAACCTACATATGGTAGAGTTAGTAGATTTGGACTGGGTGCGTATGCTTCTAGCTTAGATCAAATAGGACCAATTACTCAAACCGTCGAAGATGCAGCTATCTTGTATGATATAATCAAGGGTCATGATGTGAATGACTCCACAAGCGCAGAGATGGCAGATGATAAGATAATAATTGATGAGAATAGAAAACTCACTATCGCAGTAATAGATAATTATATAAGTGAAGCTGATAGCGAGATACAAAAAGCATATAGTGATACAGTTGAAGCACTCAAAAGTGCAGGTCACACGATAATTCACAAAAATATGCAAAATACAAAATATGACATAGCTACCTATTATATACTAGCAACTGCTGAAGCTGCTACAAATCTAGCACGATTTGACGGCATCAGATATGGATTTAGGGCAGAGGCATCAAATGTATCTGATCTATACTATAATACTAGAAGTGAAGGTTTCGGTGAAGAAGTCAAAAGACGAATATTACTAGGTAACTTCGTACTTTCCAGTGGATATTATGATGCATATTATCTTAAAGCACAAAAGGTTAGACACTTAATCCGTGATGAATTTAATGCAATATTTGATGATGCAGATTTGATACTTTCTCCAGTCGCACCAAGTGTTGCACCTCGCATTGGAGCAAACCACGACCCATTAGAGATGTACAAAAGTGATATGTATACTATCGCTATCAACCTAGCAGGACTTCCAGCAATATCTGTACCAGTAAGCAAGAATAGCGATGGAATGCCGATAGGATTACAGCTAATTGCAAAAGCGTTTGACGAGCAGACACTTTTCGATGGAGCTAGTAGTATGGAAAAAATTTCCAATTATAAATCTGAGCTTTTAGCGAAGCTTTAGTGAGATGAATTAAAGCGTAGCTTTGCTACACTTTGAGAAGACAAATAATAGATAAATACGAAGGATATCAAAATGAGAATAAAACAAAAAGCCCTAACATTTGAAGATGTGTTGCTAGTACCACAACACTCAACAGTATTACCAAAAGAGGTAAGTATAAGAACAATGCTCACAAAAAGAGTAAGCCTTAATATACCTATTGTTTCAGCTGCTATGGATACAGTTACTGAGTACAAAGCTGCTATAGCTATGGCTAGACTAGGCGGAATTGGCGTAATTCATAAAAATATGGATATTGAGACTCAGGCTTTGCAAGTGAGAAAGGTCAAAAAATCAGAGAGCGGTGTTATCATAGACCCTATCTCTATTTCTCCAGATGCAAAAGTGGGAGAAGCTGACGCTCTAATGCGTGAATATCGTATATCTGGTGTTCCAGTTATCGACGAGAATGGAGTATTAGTTGGGATACTAACCAATCGTGATATGAGATTTATTAGTGATATGAATTTGATAGTAAAAACTGTTATGACACACAATCCACTCATCACAGCAAAAGTAGGTACAACGCTAGAAGAGGCGGCAAAAGTACTTCAAACTCACAAGATTGAAAAACTTCCTATCATAGATGATGAGGGCAAACTAAAAGGTCTTATTACTATTAAAGATATAGAGAAAAAAGTCCAACACCCAAATGCCAATAAAGACAGTTTTGGTCGTCTTAGAGTTGCAGCAGCTATTGGGGTAGGGCAACTTGATCGTGCTAGAGCGTTAGTTGAGGCTGGTTGTGATGTACTAGTGCTTGACTCTGCTCATGGTCACTCCCAAGGTATACTTGATACAGTAAAAGCCATAAAAGCAGAGCTTGATATAGATGTTATAGCAGGCAATATAGCCACAGGCGAAGCAGCAAGGGACCTCATAGAAGCAGGAGCAGACGCAGTAAAAGTTGGTATAGGACCTGGGTCAATATGCACTACTAGAATCGTAGCTGGTGTGGGCGTACCTCAAATCAGTGCTATTGACAATGTAGCTCTTGTAGCAAACGCATTAGGAGTACCAGTGATAGCCGATGGTGGTATTAAATATAGCGGCGATGTTGCAAAAGCTCTAGCAGTTGGTGCTAGTAGCGTTATGCTTGGTTCGGCACTTGCAGGTACTTATGAAGCTCCAGGTGAGATGATAATGTTTAATGGTAGACAGTTCAAAGAGTACAGAGGCATGGGAAGCTTAGGAGCAATGAGTCAAGGAAGTACAGACAGATATTTCCAAGAAGGCACAGCAGCAGATAAGCTTGT
The DNA here is from genome assembly GCA_002412865.1 of Sulfurovum sp. UBA5198. Lineage (GTDB taxonomy): Bacteria > Campylobacterota > Campylobacteria > Campylobacterales > Sulfurovaceae > BN30871. Next base: position 144,800 of record DHVW01000018.1, on the reverse strand, counting down.
TCCAGAAGGGATAGAGGGTCGTGTACCGTATCGTGGTAAAATAGCCGATGTAGTACATCAAATGATAGGTGGATTGCGTAGCTCTATGGGCTATTGTGGTTCAAAAGATATAGCTACATTTTGGGAAAAAGCTGAGTTTGTAGAGATTACAAGTGCAGGGCTAAGAGAATCTCATGTACATGATGTGACTATCACAAAAGAGAGTCCGAATTATCATATGTAAATGCCGTATACCCGTGTCTAGCACGAGTATGACGATAGTTTTTCTGGCAAAATGAGATAATTGCGAAGTATATAAATTATTTTAATGCTATATTGTAATCCCTAGTTCTTTAAGTGTATATTTTAAAATTGCACCATTGTCATCTGCGAAATAGATATTACCATTGTTATCAATAGCTACGCCCTCTACTGCGAACTTTGGAAGTTCTATTTTTTTGACTATTTTGTTACTTTGGAGATTATAAATATAAAGTTTGTCTTTGGTGTCACTCACAATATATAGATTTCCATCTTTGTATTCAAGACCTGCACTATCGCTTATTCCATGATGGATAGTGCTTTTTACAACCGCATTACCTTCTTTTATATTTACTTTCAAGAATTTGGCTTTCTCTTTGTCTTTGGATTGTACTGTAAGTAGATAATCACTTTCTACTTTTGTGATACCCTCTATTCCACTTTTTTTGCTTAGTTCATCAAAACCTATTAATGGAAATATAGTTGTGACCAATGTGTCTCTATCCACGCTTAGCAAATCCCCATTTTCGTTTACAAATATAAATCTTTTCTCTTCGCATACTACACCCTCTAGGTCATATTTACCTATATTCTTCTCTCTTAGTATCTTTCCATCTGTTGTGATTTCATAGAGTTTTCCTTCATCATTTGCTACCACCAGCGTATCACTATTTTCACAATAGCTGATACCTGATGCCTCTGGAATGGAGGCTATGATATGTTTTTTGATACCGTTATCCTTTTTACATCCCGCAATCAACAATAGACCAATGCCCAAAATAAAATATATGTAATAAGACTTCATCAATTCTCCTAATATCAAATTCATTATATATTATATCTCATAATCTTATATAAAGATGGTAAAATAACAATACTTAAATAAGGAGATATACAATGAAAGCAAAATTATTATTGGCTACTATCGTAGCAGTTGCATTTGCAGGCTGTACTCAAGAGACGCAAAACAACTTAAGTCGTTCTTTGCAAAACTGGACAGGAACAAATGGTGTATTAGAGATGTATGCTGGAGATAAGCTCGTGCATAGATTTTTAAAAATAGATAAACTCTCAACAGCAGTTGCCACTGATAGTAGCATAGACCGTCCATATAGATTTGGGTATGGAATACATGATGTAAACCTAAACAATCAAATAGATGCAAATGAGAAAAAAGGATATTTTGAAATATCTGATTATTCTACTAATTATATATTTTTTGAAGCAAACTAAAGGAGAATTATGCAATATGTATCAACAACAAACGCACCACAAGCCATAGGACCATATTCACAAGCCATATCCCATGGTGGATTAGTATATACCTCTGGTCAAATAGCACTTACTAGCGATGGCATAATGCTTGAAGATGATATAACTATCCAAACACATCAAGTTCTAAAAAATCTAAGAGAGGTTTTGTTAGCCTCAAATTCATCACTTAATAATGTAATAAAAACAACTATTTTTTTAAGTGATATGGATAATTTTACAACTGTTAATGAGATATATAGTGAATATTTTGGACGACATAAACCTGCTAGAAGTACAGTTGCTGTAAAAACTTTACCTAAAAATGCACTTGTAGAGATAGACGCAATAGCAGTTGTTGGTTAAAAATAGAATAATTTAAAAAGTATTAAAGCTTATTTTGGTATAATCTCATACTTTTTAATAGCAAGTAGAAAAACATAAAGGGTTTGCAATGTACGCAATCATTAAAGCAAGTGGTCAACAATTCAAAGTTAAAGAGGGTGATATCATCTGTTTTGACAATATGAATTTGGAGCCAAAAAGTGCTGTAGAGTTCAAAGAAGTTCTAGCGCTAGACAATGGTACTTTAACTGTAGGTACTCCATATATAGATGGAGCTGTAGTAAAAGGTGAGGTTATCAACGAAGGTCGTGATAAAAAAGTTATTATATACAAAAAATTGAGAAGAAAAGATTCTAAACTTAAAAGAGGTTTTAGAAGAGATTTTACTCGTGTTTTAATAACAAGCATAGCATAAGGAGTATAGAATATGGCACACAAGAAAGGTCAGGGGTCAACCCAGAATAATAGAGATTCAGCTGGTCGTCGTTTAGGCGTTAAGAAATTTGGTGGTGAAGCAGTAATCCCTGGTAATATTATCATTAGACAAAGAGGTACAAAAGTATATCCAGGTCTTAATGTTGGTATTGGTAAAGATCATACAATATATGCACTAATTGAAGGTGTTGTGAAGTTTCAAAACAGAACAGCAACACAAAAGAAAGTTTCAGTAGTACCTGCGTAATTACGCAATTTGAAACTAGGCTTGATGCCTAATTTCACTTCTTAAATCCACAATACACTTATTAAATCCCATAGTCAAACATAATTTTGTCAATTTTAGGTATAATAATAACAATAATAGCGTCATGCAAAGGTAAATAAAATATGTTCATAGATAGTGTAGAGTTAACAATAAGCTCAGGTAAGGGCGGAGCAGGTTCAGTGTCGTTTTGGACTGAAAAGTTCGTAGCACAAGGTGGACCAGATGGTGGAGATGGTGGCAGAGGTGGTGCTGTATTTTTTAGAGTAGATAATAATACCGACACATTAACAAATCTCCGTGGCACAAGACATTTGAAAGCCAAAAATGGAGCTCCAGGACTTGGACGAAGATGCTATGGCAAAAGTGGTGAAGACCTCACTATTGTAGTTCCACCGGGCACTCAAGTAATCGACAAGGAAACTGGAGAATTACTTTTTGATTTGGTAGAAGTGGGTAGCGTTACTAAGTTCTTAGATGGCGGTAAGGGTGGACTGGGTAATATGCACTTTAAAAACTCAAGTAACCAAAGACCTACATATGCTCAGCCTGGTATTCCAGGAACAAGCAAAGAAGTTAGACTAGAGATAAAGCTAATAGCAGATGTAGGTCTTGTAGGTTATCCTAATGTTGGTAAATCTACTTTAATTTCTGTTTTGTCAAATGCCCGTCCTGAAATAGCTAATTATGAGTTTACAACGCTCACTCCAAAGCTCGGAGTCGTGGATGTAGGCGATTATGAATCATTTGTAATGGCTGATATTCCTGGGATTATTGAGGGTGCTAGCGATGGAAGAGGTTTAGGACTTGAGTTTCTTAAACATATTGAGCGAACAGGAACTCTTCTTGTACTTATTGATGTTAGTAATTATCGTGAGATGGAGTACCAATACACTACACTTTTAGAAGAGCTAAATAAGTATTCAACGGTTCTTGGTGGTCGAAACTATGGTATCGCTATTACTAAAATAGATGCCCTAACAAAAGAAGAGTGCAACGAAGCAGTAGAGAAGTTTATGAAAGCTATCAATGTAGAACCAAATAACGAGCTTTATAGCGAACATTTAAGTAAGGATTACAAAAGCTACGGCGTAAAATATGATTTTGGTGAGACACCAACTTCTCCACTGTTTGTATTACCAATATCTTCTGTATCTCATATTAATACAGAGGCTATGAGATATGCACTATTTAACGCAGTTAATTACACAAAAGAGAATTTGGAGAGCTAAATGAGACGCATTGTTATCAAAGTAGGTTCACACGTACTAACAGAAAATAATGAGATATCTAAGTGTCGTATGATAGGGCTGGTGGAGTTAATCGTTTCGCTTTATAAAGCAAACAATGAGGTAATATTAGTCACAAGTGGAGCAGTATCTAGTGGCTACACAAAGCTAAAACTTGACAAATCACATATTCCAAACCGTCAAGCATTAGCTGCCATCGGTCAGCCACTACTACTTGGAATGTATCAGGAAAAATTCTCCAAATTTGGTATGCTATGCTCACAAATACTACTAACAGCGTCAGATTTAGATTCAAGAAAACTAACTGAACATGCCAAAAATGCAATTGAAGCACTGCTTTTAAATAAAGTAGTGCCAATAATAAATGAAAACGATGTCACAGCAACTGAGGAGTTAGTTTTTGGGGATAATGATAGACTTTCGGCTCATGTGGCATATCATTTTGATGCGGATATATTGGTTATTTTATCAGACATAGATGGGTATTATGACAAAGACCCTAGAGAGTTTAGTGAAGCAAAAGTATATAAAACTCACGGACTATTAATCGATGAAGCTCTCAATCAAGAGCATAGTGCAAATAATGAATTTGCTACAGGTGGTATAGTGACAAAACTCCAATCGGCACAGTTTTTGATGCTTAATCACAAAGAGATGTTTCTAGCTAGTGGATTTAACCTTGATGATATCAAAAGCTTTTTGATTGATGGTGTCCAAATAGGTGGAACACATTTCAGAAATGAAAAATAAAGGGTTAAATTGAATAGTGAGATAGAAAAAAATAGCGTTTCAAATTATGATTTTGACATCATAGAAATCATCAAAACAAGCTTTAAAATGACGAACGGATTTAAAGGTATATTTTGGAGTTCACTTGGAATATTGTTAGTTTCTATTTTAGTAGCTGCTTTCTTGATTGGATTTATATTTTTAATATTAAGTATTGATCCAGAGGAAACAGGAAATATAATACAATTTATTTTGCTACCTATTACAGCCCCACTTGCGGCTGGTCTATATATGATATCAACGAAATATACTAGGGGTGATAGCGTTAGCTATAAAAATACAACTGATTATTTCCCTAATATGTGGAAACTTGCTTTTGCTGCAATGTTGGTAATGATTATACCTATTTTGTCAGCAGTATTAATTCTTACTGCTGGTATGCTATTTGCCAATGAAATAATAACGCCAGTATTTACGATAATCGCAATAGCAATATTTGCTACCCTTGCTATAGCATATATGTTCACACCACAACTTATAGTGGATAAGAATCTAAATATTTGGGAGGCGATGGAAACATCACGCAAGGCAATATTTCAACATATCTTTAAGATTTTAGGTCTATTTATTGCTTTTACTGTTATAGTGCTGATATCGGCAATTCCTTTTGGTATCGGTCTGATTTGGGCTATTCCTGCAATGCACATAGGAACATATGGTTTGCTTTATAGAATTATGTTTGATGGAGTTGAGTTAAACTCAAAGTAGCATTCCAGCTAGATGCCCACTAGCAAATGACCACTGAAGGTTATACCCTCCACATGGTCCGTCTAAATCCATCACTTCACCACAAAAATACAAGCCTTTTATTATTTTACTCCCCATTGTACGAGGCTCTATCTCTTTTAGGCTTACACCACCTCTGGTTATCATCGCTAGTTTGAAGCCATCATGTCCCGTGATAGTAAGCGGTGTCCATGCTAAAAGTTTGATCAGTTTATCCTTTTTAATACCTGCTGTTTTTGCCCAGCTAATGCTTGTATCAATATCAGCTAAAGCTATAAGCTGGGTCGCTACAGATAAAGGCAATATTTCAGATATGGTCTCCATGATAGACTTTGATGAGTTTTGAGATACATGTGTTCGTATCTGCTCTTCGTTTAGTCCTTTTGTTAGGTTGGCTAGAATCGGCACTTCACCATAAATGTCCAAAAATGGTGTGATTTCTCTAGCTATATCAAGTACCACTGGACCTCTGATGCCGTGGCGTGTAAAAATTAAATCGCCTTTGTATTTTATATTTTTTGCTTTTTTGAGGTCTATTTTTACATCCACTTTAGGAATCGTATCGGCTATGCAATTAGCAACCCACTGCTCTTTGGTGTGTAATGGCATCATCGCTGGATGAATATCTGTGACCTTGTGACCACAAGATTTTGCCATCTCGTATCCATCACCCTCGGCTCCTAGCACTGGGTAGCCAAGACCACCTGTAGCAATGATGACATTTGGAGATAGAAGTGTATCACTAAAGGTTCTCACGCCAATAATCTTATTGTCACATGTCTCTATGTTTTCTGCTTTAGTTGAAGTACGAATAGTTACGCCAAGCTTATTCATCTCATTTTTTAGTCCATCTATTACAGATTTGGAGCTATGAGAAATTGGAAAAACTCTATACCCATCAGGGGCATGTGTCTCTACGCCAATTTGTGCAAAAAAATCTATAAGTCTTTTATGATCAAAAAACTCTAGAGCCTGAGTCATAAAACGACCATCTCTACCAAATCGTGACATAAAATCTTCGTTTGAAAGTGTATTGGTAAGATTACATCTCCCGCCGCCTGTAGCTTTTAGTTTTGAAGCAATATTTGTAAGCTTCTCTAGCAATAAGACCTTTTTACCATTTCTTGCTGCTACAATAGAGGCTATTATCCCAGCCGCTCCTGCACCTACAACAATAACATCGTATGAGTTGTGAGATATACTTTTCATTGCGTTAATTATAGCAGTAAAATCTAATCAAAGATTGAATATAATATATATTAGATAAAACTATTTTAGGTTATTAGTGAAGAAAATTATAAAAATAAAAAAAATAGATAGATTGAGATACATTTGGATTTTTTATGGTGGTTTGGCTTTTATTGTGGCTATTTCATTATATTTTACATGGTTTCGTATTGGTGCAGCGAAGACCACTAAAACAATCACAGTAAAGAGCTACAAAGTAGCTTGTGTGCCAAATGTTCAAGCTGAAGCATTCTTGGCAAAAGCGACCAACAGTACGACAATATTGTACGGTAAAAATATACACAATCAACTTTCTCCCGCCAGTCTAACAAAAGTAATGACAGCAGTTTTGGCAGCAGAAAGCGGACGACTTAACGATATTGTGACTATTACACAAGAGGCAAAAGCCGTAGAACCATATAAATTTGGTGCAATAGTAGGAGATAAATTTTTATTAAAAGATTTACTAATCGCTACTATGGTCAGCTCATCAAATGACGCTGCCATGGCTATAGGTATACATTTGGGTGGAAGTAGTGATAGATTTGCTACCATGATGAACACAAAAGCCAAAGAGTTGGGAATGAAAAATACACATTTTACAAATCCGTGTGGTTTGGATATTGGTGAAAATATGAGTACAGCTTATGATTTAATGCTACTTACAGAACATGCTATAAAGCTACCAGAGATTAATACAATAGCAAATTACAGAAAAGTTTTAATATCAAATATATACAACACGAAACAGTACAAAATTAAAACTCATAATAAGCTCTTGGAGTATAATCCAATGGCGGTTGGACTTAAAACTGGATATACAATAAAAGCTGGACCTTGTCTAATTGCTAGAGCAAAAAACGGGAAAAAAGATGCGATTTTGGTTATTTTGCATTCAGGAAGAGGTGCTAGATGGGGAATTTCTAAAAAATATTTTGATTTAATTTTGAAGCAATAGCATTAAAATATAGTCACTATAAGCATCATTTCGGTATAATCGCACAAAATTTCATAAAAATCAAGGATAATTTCATGTCAAAATTAAATGTATATTACGACAAAGATTGTGATATCAGTATCATCAAGAGCAAAACAGTAGCAATGATAGGCTTTGGAAGCCAAGGTCATGCACATGCTGAAAACCTCAGAGATAGTGGAGTAAGTGTTGTTGTTGGTCTTAGAGCTGGTGGAGATTCATGGGGTAAGGCAGCTGCAAAAGGCTTTGAGGTTCTTAGCGTAGCTGAAGCTACTGCTAAAGCAGATGTTGTTATGATTTTGTTGCCTGATGAAAACCAAGCAGAGATTTACAAAGAAGAGATTGAGCCAAACCTAAAAACTGGTGCAACTATCGCATTTGGTCATGGGTTCAATATACACTATGGTAGAATTCACCCAAGAGCGGATATCAATGTAACTATGATAGCTCCAAAAGCTCCTGGTCATACTGTTAGAAGCGAATTTGTAAGAGGTGGTGGAATACCTGACCTTATCGCAATTGGTGCTAATCCAAGTGGTACAACAAGAGAACTTGCACTTTCATACGCTAGTGCTATTGGTGGTGGTAGAACTGCTATTATCGAGACAACTTTCAAAGACGAAACAGAAACAGATTTGTTCGGAGAACAAGCTGTACTTTGTGGTGGTGCTATGTCACTAGTTCAAGCTGGATTTGAGACACTAACAGAAGCTGGATATGCTCCTGAACTTGCATACTTTGAGTGTTTGCACGAGCTTAAACTTATAGTTGACTTGATGTTCCAAGGCGGAATTGCAGATATGAGATACTCTATCTCTAATACTGCTGAGTATGGTGACTATGTAAGTGGTCCTAGAGTTATCAATGAAAGCTCAAAACAAGCCATGAGAGATATCCTAAAAGAGATTCAAAATGGTGTATTTGCAAAAGACTTCATCGCTGAAGGTCAAACTGGATACCCTAGAATGAATGCAGAGAGAGCAAATGCCAAAGCATCATTAATTGAGCAAACTGGTCGTGATCTTAGAGCTATGATGCCATGGATTGCATCAAATAAAATCGTAAACACAGAAACAAACTAATTTTCTTCTCAAGTTTGGAGCAAAGCTCCAAACTTTGTCTTTGAACAATCCAATCACAAATTTTTTTATGACATTTTGTCATCTTTTACAATCATCTCCTAAAATCATGCAATAATCACAAAAAGGATATTTGTGAATGAACGAACTTTAGAATATATAGATGAATTCAAATATATGAAAAAAGCTCCAAAGCAGATATACAGTAGAGGCGATTTGAGTCTTCTAAAAAGAGCAAAAATATCTATAGTAGGCAGCAGAAAACCTACGAATTACACAAAAGATATGACTCATAAGCTATCAAATGAGCTATCAAAGCGAGGAATATGTATAGTAAGTGGTGGGGCAATGGGGGTGGACGCTATTGCTCATAATGGAGCAGGGGCTGCAAATAGTATAGCAGTCCTACCGTGTGGTGTTGATATAAAATACCCATCTATAAATAGAAATCTACTTGCTAGTATAGAAAATAATGGACTGATAATTAGTCAGTTTGAAGTTGGATTTAAAGCAACTCCTTGGAGTTTTGTGCTTCGAAATGAGATTGTTGTAGCTCTTGGAGAGATATTGATTGTTACACAGGCAGAGATAGATAGTGGTAGTATGAGAAGCGTAGAATATGCTTTACAAATGGGCAAGAAAATCTTTGTATTACCACACAGGATAGGTGAGAGTTGCGGTACCAATAAGATGGTCAAAGATGGTAATGCAACACCTATTTATGATATTGAAGAGTTTGTATCAGCGTATGGTATAGAGCCACAAAATGCAAATCAACCAAAAGATGATTTTTTCTATTTTATCCAAACAAATCCTACACTTGATGATGCCGTTAATCATTATGGTGCAAGGATTTATGAACTTGAATTAAGTGGAGAGATTGCCGTCCGTGACGGCAGAGTAAAGTTTATTTAAAAATATTAGATAATCTATTTAGATAGTTTCAACACTATTTGATCCAGTGTTTCGAGTGGAATTAAACCAGCTTGTAATTGTTGTACTGAACCTTTTTTGTCAAGTACAGTTAAAAATGGAATTGAACCACCCCATTTTGCTCTTGAGCCGATATATTCTACTAATTGTCCACCGTTATCTTGAGATATTGTTATATAGTTTATACCTTTTGACGAGGCAAAAGATTTAAGCTCACTATTGTTAAACCCTTGCACTTCAATGGCAACTATTGCTAGCTTGTCTTTATATTTTGTTTGAAGCGTCTTTAAGTGTGGAATAGTTTTTAGGCAAGGTGGGCAATTATGACCAAAAAACTCTACAAATACTATTTTATTTTTAAGCTCATTGATTATTAGTCCATTGCTTGTACCCTGTACTGTATATGTTTTTCCGTTTGTATCTTTGACTTTCATTATTGGATTTGGTTTTGCAAAACCTAGTGTTGATAGTATTATTGCCGTTGCCACAAATATAAATGTTTTTTTCATTATTTAACCTTTGATTTTAATATTTCGAATTATAGCAAACTTTCGTGTAAAAATTGTGCCTAGAGGGATAATTAGCTAGAATCTATGTGTTGTATTTAATTTTTCTTACTATATAATCTTTTCTAATTATACTAAAGGAAATTTATGACTGCTTTTAAAATTAAATTGCTTATTTTTGGACTACTATCAACAAGCATAATATCTGCTACTGAAATCTCTATTGAAAAGAAGATTGGTTCAATGCTAATGGTTGGTTTTCATGGCACTAGTGTATCTCAATCAAGTCAAATATGTAATGATATTAAAAATTATAATTTAGCTGGAGTGATACTTTTTGACTATAATCCAGTTGACAAAACCAAACCTAAAAATATTTCAAGTAAAGTTCAAGTTGCAGCTCTGACAAACCAACTCCAAGCCTGTAGCAAGGAGCATAATTTGTTAATTTCTGTTGACCAAGAGGGCGGAAAGGTTCAAAGACTCAAAAGTGCATATGGTTTTTTAGGTAATTTCCCAACAGCAAAAGCAGTAGGTGAGATGAGTGACGCAGATACTTTAAAAATATACACCGCTATGGGTAAGGAACTTAAAAGCGTTGGTATCAATTATGACCTAGCTCCTGTGGTTGATTTAGCTATTAATCCCAAAAATCATGTTATAAATGGACTCCAGAGAGCATATAGTAAAGACCCAAAAGTGGTATCACATAAAGCAGGATTATTCATAAAAGCGATGAATGATACTGGTGTACTTACTTCACTCAAGCATTTTCCAGGGCATGGCTCATCCGAGGGTGATTCACATAAAGGCTTTGTAGATGTGACAAATACATGGGACAAGATAGAGCTAGAACCATATAAATTACTTGCAAATAAAGCTGATAGTGTGATGGTAGCACATGTTTATAATGCAAAAATCGACACCCTTCCTGCTAGTTTATCTCACGCAACTGTTACAAAGCTTTTAAGATGGAAGTTAGGATATAAAGGTGTTGTTATTACTGATGATTTACAAATGGGTGCAATTAGCCAAAAATATAGCCTAAGAGACACACTGAAGCTTGCTATAAAAGCTGGTGATGATATATTGCTTTTTGGAAATCAACTCGACCCGAAAAAAATAGTTGCAACACACACACTCGTATCTACAATCAAAGATTTAGTGGATAAAAAAGAGGTTAGCAGTGAAGAAATAAATAGAGCTTATGTAAGAGTTCAAAAATTAAAATCTGAATTAAAGTAGGTTAATCTTGCTTTAATAATACAAAGTGTAAAATCATCTTGAAAATAAATGACCGACCGTCGGTCAAGAGGAGATAATTTGGCAATTATTGTAGATAAAGAAAAGAAGCGAAGACTGATAGCATTATCATGTAAAGAGTTATTGCTTGATCATGGGATTAAAAATATTACAGTTGCACAAATTGCACGAGCAGCAAATATAGGCAAGGGTACAATTTATGAGTATTTTGCTAATAAAGATGAGATAGTTTTTGAGATTATTACACTCTTTGTTGAGAATATACAGCGTGATTTACTTGTAGCAATTAATGATAACTCATTAACATGCAGAAGCAAGTTGGAGTATTTCATATCATTGGTTTTTTCAAGTAAGTACAACAAAGAGTTTTTTATATATCAAGAGTTTCTCTCAATTGCTCTTTGTTCAGCAACGAGTGATATGATAGCATTTAGAAACAATTGTCAAGCTGGATTTGAGGATATACTGGAAGTAATTATTACCCAAGGTATAAATCAAGATGAGCTAGATAAAGATGCTAAACTATTAATTCCTATTATACGATATTTTCATACAGGGCTAATAGTTGATGTAGCCGTAGCAAATGTAGATACACAAATAGAAATAGATAAGTTTATAAATTTTATTTTTAATGATATTAAGTTTAGGGATTAATAATGCGAATAAAAATTTTAATGATATTGCCACCGCTTATGCTATCAATATTATATGGAAATAGTACAAGTCTAAAAAGTATAGTAGATAATGCTTATATCTCAAACAACTCGTTGCAATCGTATGAATACAAAAAGCAATCGAAGCAACAAGAGATTAATGCACAAAAAAAAGCATATTTGCCAACAGTGGATATTGGTGCAAGTTATCAATACAATAATCCAACCTCAGCAGTAACTGCTGGTAGAATACAAACAGTGTATGGAACTGCTTCAGTTGATATATTTGATTGGGGTCGCAAAAGTTCACTTGTCAATGCAAAGCAATATGAATACCAAGCCTCATCGCTGGAAAAAGATGCTTTTGCAAAAAATATGACGCTTGATATAGTTCAAAGCTATTTCACAGCACAAAAAATATCAGCCAATATATCATCATTGAAAACAAAACAAAAAGAGTTATCCTATCAAAACAGAAGAATGGCAGCTTTTGTGAGAGCTGGACTTGCTACTAACGATGATAAAGATAAACTTCAAGCTTCGTATGATGATAATAGCTACAATATCTCAACAGCACAGATGACTCTTGATGAACAGTATGAACACCTTAAACTTATTAGTGGACTAGAGTTTGACACTCTAAGCCAAAGTTCGATAGTAAATCCAACCACTGTAAAGCCAGAATCATATGAGAAACCAAAAATTATAGAGGCTCAACAAAATGTACTAAAAGAGAATATTGATGCACTTAATGCTACTATAATGCCACAGATTAAACTTCAAAATACATATACTTTTTCAAATTTTGAAGATAAGCCAATAGGTGGGTTTGATGGTATGTTTCAAACTAATAAAAATACATTGATGCTAACAGCAACTATGCGTGTTTATGATGGAGGAGTAGCAAGTAGACAGGAGGAGGCAATAAAACTCCAAGGTCTTGCACTAAATGAAGATATGTTAAGGTCTCAAAAAGAGCAGGTTAGCCTGTATAGGGTAGCAAAAGAGAAGCTCTCTGCATTACGCTCAAAGATAAAAAGTGCAAATAGTGCTGCACAGGCATCATCAAGTACATATGTTTCTATAAAAGAGAAATTTGGTGCTGGGCTTGTGGATAATGTATCATATCTGGATGCACTAAATAGCAATGCAATGGCTCAATTTAGAGTAAAAGAAGCACAATATGATTATGAAATAGCGAAATCTTCGTTTTACTATTTTGCAGGAAAAAATCCAAGGGAGTATATCAAATGAGAAAAATATTTTTAGTGTTATTAGTTTTTGTTAGCGTCGCTAACTGTGCAGAGGTTTATGCAACATTCATAAGTAAACCATCAAAAGGTGCAAAAGTAGCCTTTAGTAGTAGCGGTATAGTCAAAAGCATTAAATTTGATGTTGGTGACAATGTCAAAAAAGGTCAAGTGATGGCAGTTTTGCAAAATGAAGATTTGACTTCACTTGAATCAACAGCTAAAGCAGAGGCCAAATTTGCAACCGCAGAATATAATAGATATGCACAGGTGAAGCAATATATCAGTCCAGCACAATTGGACTCTTATAGACTTAAAAAAGAGAATGCAAATACACAATTGCAATACTCAAGATCAATGTTAAATAAGTCAATTCTAAAAGCACCATTTAGTGGCATAATAACTGCAAGAAATATAGAAATAGGAGACATGGTAACTTCTCAAACTACAACAAATTCAGCATTTACTATGCAGACAAATGGCCCTATGAAGCTACTAATCAAATATGATTCAAAATATTACGGTTTACCTAAGGTAGGTTCAGTATTTGTATATCAAATAGGTGGCAAAGGAGCTACAAGAAGTGCCAAGATAAGTAAAATTTATCCAACAGTAGAAGAGAAGACAAATATGATTTTAGCTGAAGCTATTGTGGATAATATACCATCAGGCCTCTTTGGTACTGGTAAAATTATAGTAGGCAAATAGAATGTACAAGTTTGCTATAAATAGACCTATTGCGACATTAATGTATGTTCTTACAATGTTGATATTTGGTATTTTTGCTTTTAGGGCGATGCCAATAGCACTCTTTCCAAATATAGATTTTCCAATAGTTACAATCAAAACAGCTTACCCTGGAGTTGACCCTAGTACAATCGAATCTCAAGTTACAGATAAGATAGAAGAATCAGTATCTAGTATAGCAGGCGTGGACTCTATCACTTCATCTAGTAGTGAGGGCGTATCGCTTGTAGTTGTTAAATTCTTAATGGATAGAAACATAGAAGAAGCAGCAAATGATGTGAGGGATAATGTCTCTTCTGTGGTGCTACCTCGTGATGCCAAAAAATCACTTGTTAGTAAACTTGATGTAGGAAGTGCATCTATTATCAATATATTTGTCACAGCAAAAAAGAGTACACCTGTCGAGCTTATGCGATTTAGTGATGAGAAAATCAAGCCAATGCTTCAAAACATTAGTGGTGTTGGTGGAGTGAATGTAGTTGGCTATCAAGCAAGAGAGATAAAAATATTACCAAACCCATCTTCATTATTGCAACAAAATATGAGTGTTTTGGACTTGAATAATATACTGGCTAACGAGAATATAAAATCAGCAGGTGGTAAGCTAATAAGTTCTACTCAAGATTTGATACTAAAAACAAATAGTGACGCAATCAGTTTAGATGAGCTACGAAATATAATTATTAAAGATGGTGTAAGGCTAGGTGATGTGGCAGATGTGCAAGATGCCCTAAGTGACCCTAAAAGCTTCTCATCGTACAATGGAGTGCAGGGCGTAATGCTTGAAGTGCAAAAAATCTCTGGAGCAAATACAATAGAGATAATAGATTCAATCAATGCAAGACTACCAGATGCTAAAAAACTTAGCGGTAATAAATTTGGCATAGAAGTAGTCAATGACACATCTGGATACATAAAGCACTCTTTGGAGTCTGTGGAGTTTGATTTGCTGTATGGTGCATTTTTGGCTGCTTTTATTGTGCTTGTATTTCTGCGTAATTTCACTATTACACTTGTCTCAGCACTATCTATACCATTCTCAATTGTTGGAACATTTGCTCTTATGCAGTATATGGGGTATGACCTTAATAAAATGACGATGATAGGTTTGACATTAGCAATCGGAATTATCATAGATGACGCTATCGTTGTAATTGAAAATATAAACAAAAAAATTGAAGAGGGCATGGATAAATTCAGTGCTGCAGTAGAAGGGACACGAGAGATGGCGTTTGCTATTCTTGCAATATCGGCTATGCTCCTAGCTGTATTTATACCTGTGTCGATGATGGACGGAATCGTTGGTAGGTTTTTTAACTCTTTTGCTATGACAGTTGGATTTGCTATTATAATCTCATATACAATCGCACTTAGTCTTATACCAAGCCTTAGTGCTAGAGTCCTGAATAATAAAGAGAGTAAATGGCACAAAAAAACAGAAAAATATTTCAAATATATAGAAGATAGATATACTTCAATGCTTAACTGGGTACTAGGTAATAGTAAAAAATCAATGATTTTAGTATTGCTTTTATTTGTTGGCTCATTGGCACTTTTTCCGAAAATAGGTTTAGATTTTATGCCAAAAGAGGACAAAAGTGAGTTTGAAATACAGGTAAAAGCAAACGCTGGAATATCATTAGAGCAGATGAAAAAAGAGTGCGAAGCGATAGAAAAAGAGGTTAGAAAAGATAAAAATATACTATACACTACTCTAGGAATAGGATATAGTAGCACAAGAGAGATTCACAAAGGTCTAATATATGTAAAGCTGAAAGAGAAGGCGGATAGAAGTATAAATCAAGAAGAGATTGTACAAGAGACTAGAGATAGATTGAAGTCTTTTAAAAAGAGACTTTTTATAACCGTAGCAGCAATTCCTAATATCAAAGGAGCTGGGGTGAGTGTGCCATATCAAATCGTACTAAAATCTGACTCTCTAGAGAGTCTTACAGTTGCTAAAAATAATCTCATTGAACATCTATCTAAAAAGCAAGGTTTGGTGGATATAGATAGTAATCTGGACGATGAAAAACCACAGGTTAGTATCACAATTTTGCGTGAACAAGCAGCTAGAATGGGGATAACTGCAAAAGCTATTTCATCTCTCATTACCGCATCTTTTTCTGGTGAGTTAGAGATAGCACAGCTAGAAGATGATGGCAAAGAGTACAATATTGTGTTGCGTCTGCCTGATGAGTATCGTAAATCAATTGATGATATAAAAATGCTTCAGATAAAATCTCCAATTACAGGAGAAACGGTATTTTTGGACGGCATGATAGATATAAAAATGGAAAATACAATGGCAACCATAAATCGTGTAGACAGACAAAGACAAGTAACCGTATATGCTGATTTGTACAACATTGACCTTGGTAGTGCAGTTAGCTATACTGAGGCAAGTTTAGGTAAAATATTACCAAAAGGTGTAACATATAGATTTACAGGATTTGCTGAAGAGATGAAGAAGACTGGTGCAGCATTTGGTGGTGCGATACTCCTCTCTGTGATATTAATGTTTATCATTTTGGCCATACTTTATGAGTCGTTGGTTCAGCCATTTATTATTATGGTAGCCCTTCCACTAAGCATCACTGGTGTACTTTTAGCCCTTTTTGTGAGTGGTCAGCACTTTAGTCTTTTTGTTATGATTGGATTTATGTTGCTTATGGGAATGGTTGGTAAAAATGCAGTTCTTCTAGTTGATTTTGCAAATCATGCAGTTGAAAATGGAAAAAGCATGAATGATGCACTGCTTGAAGCTGGCGAAAAGAGACTCCGTCCGATACTAATGACCACAATGGCTATGATATTTGCAATGTTGCCACTCGCACTCAATAATGATGTGGGCAGTGAGATAAAATCACCTATGGCGATATCTATTATTGGAGGACTATTGAGTTCCATGATACTGACGCTTCTTGTTGTGCCTATTATTTATCGTGCATTCTCACCTTTAGATAGATTACTCAAAAGATGGTATGGTGGTAAGATTAAGTAGTTTCCAATATCTACTTTTGCCATTTTTTCTGTTCCGCGAAACAGAATATCTTATAAGCTAAGTGTAGTAACATAAAATATAAAGACTATTAAAATTCTGCTTCTATTTTCTCGATAAGTTTAGATATGCGTGACGCTTTAAATTTTTTGTCATCGACTTTTGCGACTGGCTTATGTTCACATATTTTACACATATTAATACATTTTTTGACGATTATTTCTTCATCTGGAAATACTTCAATAAGCTTTTTTTGAAGCTTATTGATTTTGGAAAATTTCTCACATATTTTTATCTTCATTTATTAATATAGCATACATTTTATATAAATGCAATAGATGTTTCATAATATTAGTCTATGTGGAGATTTTAATAACAGGAAATTAGACCCCCAAATACCGCTCTAGTATAATAGACGCTGCGATAGAGTCAAGCCTACCATCTTTTGTGTGCTTAAACACACCCATTGTTCTCTCTTTTGCTTCAAGGCTACTGTTTTGTTCATCTTGGTACTCGATTGGAATAGTAAGCCCAAGGAGCTTTACAAAATGCGTAATTCTTCTTTCCATCTCATCACAATTATCACCATCTTTTGGTAATCCTACGATTAGTTTATCTATTTCCCATTCTACTAAAAAATTATTGACTTCCGTTGCTGCTTGATTACGATTTTTGCGAAGTATTGCATTTTGTGGAGTCACTAGATTTCCACCAAGTGATATAGCTACACCAATTCTCTTTAGTCCAATATCAAGTGAGGCTAACTTCAAAATTGAACTTGCTTTATGAATTAACCTTAGTGATAAATGCTGCTTCTTCTATGTTTTCTTGTACTGAATTAAGAGTAGATCCAGCATCTTTTTTGTTTTTAAATGGACCAATAAGAAGCTTGGATTGTTTATCTTTGCTGTCTGTTGATGGCATTAGAGTATAAGCATATCCATTTTTAGTAATCTTTTTAAGTAAATCACTATTTGGTCTGTTTTGGAATTGACCTAGTTGTACATAATAGCCATTTGGGCTAGTTTTTACTGCCGTAGCAACTTTAGGATGTGCTATTTTTTCTGGAGTTAGTTTAGTTGTTGCTATTTTTGTTTCTACTACTTTGTTTTCTAAAAGCTTATTTGTATCGCTATTTATCTCTGTAACTTTAATATCCATATTTTTAGTGATTACAGGCTCATTATAGGCTATTTGCAGACTATCTGAAATTTCAATCGTTGTTTTATCTGTTTGTTCTACTCTAGATAGTGCTGCTTGATTTGTATCTGGTTGCAATTCTACTACCGAAGCCATAGCAAGTTTTTGTACTGATACTGGCTTTGTAATGGCAACAATTGGAGCCACAACAGGAGTTATCATTGCAACTCTTTGAGCTAATACAGGTTTTGGTGTATTTATCATGGCTATTTGTGTTACTGGTTTTGCGTTGTTATTTGCATATGTAGTGACTTCATTAGTGCCTTGATTATTCATATTTATAGCATACATATTTAATTTAGGCTCAAATGCTGTATAGCTATTTTCTTGTGTATATCTTCTAGCACCTCTAAATCTTTCATTATAAAATTTATTTGTATTTAGATTCGCATATGTTATTTTATGATTAGAAGAACTCGCATGGCTAAACCAACCATCTTTTAGATATATACCAACATGTGTTATTTTATCCGATTGATTCTTTGTAGTATTAAAAAATATAAAATCACCGAATTTAAGATTTACCATGTCAATCTGTGTACCTTGCTTAATCTGATCTCTCGCAACTCTAGGAATATTGACCCCCATTTTGCCGAACATATAATATAAATATCCAGAGCAATCAAAGCAAGCAGGACCCTCTTCTGCCCAAACATAAGGCTTTCCTTCAAGTTCTTTTATCATTGATGCCAATTTTTCATTGCTAAATTCATATTCAGCAGTTGGAACCTTAATGTCGTAATTGTATTTTGAATATTTTGGTGTTTTAGTGTGTGGAAAAGCACTATATTTTGTCTGTTTCTGGCTACAACCAGTAAATAAAAGCAATCCAAATAGTGGTAAGATAGTAAAATATTTTAGCATAATAAATCCCTTAACATTTAGTATTTTTTTAAAAACAATATTGATATTACATCATATTATAACACTATTATACCAAAATTACAATATTAATAGTGCATCTCCATAAGAAAAAAATCTATATTGTTCTTTTATTGCTTCATTGTATACTCTAATAGTCTCTTTTCTACCCATAAAACTCGCCACTAGCATAATGAGTGTACTTTTAGGCAAGTGAAAATTAGTAAGTAGATAATCTACCCTTTGTGGCATATTCTGCGGATGCAAAAAGAGGTTGCACTCTCCATTAGTTTGACCTGTTCTTGCATGATATTCTACTGTTCTGGTGACTGTTGTTCCTATTGCTAATATTTTTTTTTCACTTTTCAGTAAATTTAGGGCATTTTGAGGAATATCAAACTGCTCACTATGCATAGGATGGAGTAAAATATCATCACAATCAACAGGTTTAAAAGTTCCAGCACCAACATGTAGTGTTAAAGTTTGTGTCTGATATTTCTCTTTCATAAGGGCAAGAAGTTCAGGCGTAAAATGCAAAGATGCAGTTGGGGCTGCTACAGCTCCATCCACTGAGGCAAATAAGCTTTGATATTCCGTAATATCCTCTTTTGTGTCATCTCTGTGTATGTAGGGTGGAAGAGGAACATGCCCGATAGTATTTAAAATCTCTACAAGATGAGTAAAATCAAGTATATTGTTATTTCTGGTAAAACTAACAACCCTGCTACCATCATCAAATAACTCTTCCACAGTAGCTATGAGATTATCATCAAAGTATAGCTTTGAGCCTACCATGACCCTTCCTCTTATCATTGCTTGGAATTGATTATTGCTTAGTGGACGATTAAGTAGTAGCTCAATCGCACCACCACTCTCTTTTTTGCCAAATATTCTAGCCTTAATTACTTTTGTATCATTTAGGCATATAGCACACTCTAGTGGTATAAAATCAAGCAGATGGGCAAATGTAGTATGAGTAATACTCTGATTGCTGCGATTATAGACAAGCAGTTTTGCACTATCAGCTGGATGGACTGGACTGGATGCTATAAGCTCGGATGGCAAAACATAATCATAACTCTCTGTGCGAAGATCAGGATTAGTCATTTACTGGCACTGGTAGATTTTTATTCTCTTCTTTAGGAGCAGGATTAACAGCTCTTACGATGAGTATAGATAATCCATATAAAATAATAAGTGGTATTGCCATTAATAGCTGAGATAGTACATCAGGAGGCGTAAGTATAGCAGCGGCTACAAATATAATCACCACAGCATACCTAAAAAAATCAATTAGTGTTCTATCAGTAATAAGCCCTAAAGCACCAAGCAAAAATGCAGCCACAGGTAGCTCAAACGATATACCAAAACCTATCATGATATGAGTAAAAAATCCAACATAATTTTCTATATTTATCATCGGCGTAAAGTTTTCAGCACCAAATAGAAGTAAAAATTCAAACCCAAGAGGTGTGACAACATAATATGCAAAAAGTACACCAGTCGCAAACATAAAAGTCCCACCAAGTACAAAAGGAATGGCGAGTTTCTTTTCACTACTATATAGCCCTGGAGCTACAAAAAGCCATATCTGCCATAGTATAAATGGTAATGCACCTATAAATGCACCCATAAATGATATTTTAATGGCTACAAAAAATGCACCTGCGACTTGCTGTGTTGTTACTGCTCCATTGGCTGCTTTTTTTGATAGTTCTGCTGAATGTGCAAGGGCATTATTTAGTGGCATAGTAACCCAATCTAGTAGCTCTTTGTGAAACGAGAAAGCAACAAAAAACATAATAATAATAGCAAGTACCGAAAGACCAAGTCTTTTGCGTAGTTCAGCTAGGTGTGGTCTTAGCTCATCAAACATTATTTATCACCATCCGTATTTGTTTCAAGATTCTTTTTTTTGAATGTCACAGTTTCCCGAACCGTCTCAATTGTTTCATCTTTTCTGTAAGTATTAGTCATCACACTATCTTTTATCTCTCCCACAACTTTTTCGGCATCTCTAGTGGGGTCAAGGTGTTTAAATGATTTAAGTGATTCTGTAGCTTCATCAAGTTGCTTCTTGTAGCTTAGTGTCTCTTCTTTTAAATCAGCTATTTGAAGCTCAGAATCTATGGAGTATTTCGCATCGCTTATCATTTTTTTTACACTTTTAATCATTTTAGCTAATTTGACCATCGCCTCAGGCAATTTGTCTGGACCAAGCACTAGCACAGCAATTATAAGAATTATAAGTAATTCGCCAAAATCTATCCCAAACATCTATTTCGCACCTTTTGCTGTAATTATTGATATTGTAGCACAAAATGTTTAAGGGTATCGTTTTGAGTAAAAATAATAGTTTTAAAAAATATTTTGTTGGTGTTGATGCTAAATTTTTCTAAACACCTGCCTTCTCAGGAGTGACGAGATATGTAGATTTATTCCATCCTTTTCATATTTATTGCAATATTATCGTTTATCTCAATGCCATATATAATTTTTGTATCTGTTTGCTTTTAAGTTCAAAACATCCTTTACAAAAGCTTCTGTTGAAAACCCTTGTTCTGGGCAATGTTTAAAATCTGAACCTTGCATTTCAACTACGACAAATGCTTCTCCTAAAATTATATTTGTTTTAATATCTTTTATAATTATATTTTTAGTGTCTATTCCATATATTGGATATGATTTACCAGTAATCGATACCATGATTGAGCTATTTGGACTTGCTATATTAGTAGTGTTAATTTTGTAATTTCGTGTAGAATCAGCAAATACCTTATAGTACTTTCCATTTTTCATATATTCATAAGACTCTATATAGCCAACATTAACAAGTCCTGTTCCGACAGACGAAGACCATTCGTAACCAAAATTATTACCAAAGTGTAAACCATTTTGAGCGTGATCAAAATAAATACTTTCAATATTATTTACTTTATGATAAATATTTATTTTAGATTGTTTGCAGTATTGCTCAAAAATACTACTTTGTTTGGCATGGAAACTATATGGAGATCTTTTGCCATAAAAATATTCAAAGCTTGTGATAGCTACAAAAAAGAATGCAAGAAAAAGCAAAATATAACTTCTTCTCAATACTCCAATATCCAATAATAATAAAACTTGCCCAGCAATAAATATTGCCATTGATGATAGCCATAAGCCATAACCAAATCCATATCCAACGATTGGTTGATCTGGACCACCAAATGTGATAGGAGGTTCTATTATGAAAAAAGATAGAGCAATCAATAAGCCAATAGTAGCCAAAATGATAGAAGCTTTAATATTTCGTCTTTGGATTAAAGCTAAAAAATAAAATATATTTGCATACCATTGAAATGCACCAATAAAAATACCAAGCCAACCAAGCAAAAATACAAATAGAGACCACATTTTATTGCCAAAATTATCAGCATAGAAAGCAATTGTGCTACATGAAACAATAAAAAATAAATAACTCAAATAAATATGTAAGCTTTCAGATGATAGTATTTTCATCATCTTGCTAGTTTGGCTTTTAATTTCCATTCTTATCCTTTTTTATTGGTTGATTGTAGCACAAAAAGTTTAAGGGTATAACATCAATCCATTAGATACAGAGCTATCTCGTCGCTGAGAAAAAAGTCAGGATTATAGTAGTGTGTGGAGGAGCTAGTGAGCTTGGATTCTGAGACTAAAAAGTTGGCTTTTTCTATGGCTTTTGGAGATAATATATCTTTTGCTATTCCAATGTTGCTCCGAAGACCAAGAAAAATCTTTTCTGTGAGTATATCATTATTACTCAACACTTCTTCTCTAGTATAGAGTGGACTTGATATATAAGCATCTATATCTGTATGCGGATAGTACCTGATGCCGTCTATGTATCCCACAGCTCCTGCCCCAATGCCTAGATAGTTATCTAGTTCCCAGTAGCCTTTGTTGTGTGCTGATTGGTATAAGCCAAAATTAGAAATCTCATAGTGAGTGAAACCTCGCTTTTTTATCTCGTCAGCTACCATGAAAGCCAACTCTTCATTGTGTTGTTTTTGGTACTCTTGATTTTCAAATATTGTATTAGCTTCAATGGTCAGCTCATACGCCGAGAGGTGATCAATAGGCAAAGAGAGAGCTATATCTATATCGTTTTGCAAAAGCTCTTTTGTGTCTCCTGCGGCGTTATAAATCAAATCAAGCGAGATATGCCTAAAGCCAACTTCATAAGCGTTTTGTATAGCCTCTTTTGCTTGCGAGCTATTGTGTGAACGACCTAATTGCACTAGCTTTTTCTCATCAAAACTTTGTACACCAAAGCTTAGACGATTTACTCCATGATTTTTCATTCCGCTTAGCCATTTTAGAGTGGCTGAGTTGGGATTGACCTCGCTTGTAATCTCTGCA
The DNA here is from genome assembly GCA_002412865.1 of Sulfurovum sp. UBA5198. Lineage (GTDB taxonomy): Bacteria > Campylobacterota > Campylobacteria > Campylobacterales > Sulfurovaceae > BN30871. The sequence goes on along the minus strand of DHVW01000018.1, from coordinate 121,420 downwards.
CCATCTTTTAGATATGGAGTGATGATTTGAAAAAATTCATTATAATCTTCTGGATTTAGAGTAGATGGCGTGCCACCACCAATAAAGAGTGTTTTGATGGATTTTGGTTTGATTTTAAATTTTTCTAAATTATCTTTGAGTTGGACTATCATTGCTTTTTTATACTCTTTTTGTGTATTGTGCTTGTTAGTGTATGAGTTGAAGCTACAATAGTGACATTTAGAGTCACAATATGGAATATGAAGGTATAGTAACATGAAAGCCTTTTGAAAAATTATTTAAATTAAAAGAGTTATAACTCGTTATTGGATAAAATAGTATCAGAAGTTAATCAATTTTTGTTTAGTAATAAATAATAAACAAATATATGATATCAAATCAATAGATAAGTTGCAATAAATGAGTTCAAATAATGTGAGAAAAAAGAGTTATCGTGCTAATGTTGCTGCTGTTATACTCTCATCATCTCACCCACAAAAATGTCAATTTTTTGTTGGTCAATGCTGTGGAATGAATAATAGATGGCAGTTTCCACAAGGCGGAATTGATGAGCATGAAACGCCACATGAGGCTCTGCTGAGAGAATTACAAGAAGAGATAGGATATAATGATATAGAGGTTTTAGGTGAATTTCCTGAGTGGATAACTTATGACTTTCCAAAAACAAAAAGCACTAAAATGTACCCATTTGATGGTCAGACACAAAAGTATTTTTTAGTTCGGTTAAAAGATGATACGATGATAAAGCTAGATGCTTATGAAATACCAGAGTTTCACAAGCATAGATTTATGTGCTATGAAGATGTATTTAAAAGAGTAACATATTTTAAACGAAGAGTTTATCGTCGTGTAATTGATTATTTTATAAAAGAGGGGTTGATTTAGAATGTTAATAGTTCATAAATATGGCGGTACTAGCGTTGGAACTTTAGAGCGGATAGATAATGTTGCCACTAGAGTAATAGCTGCAAGAGACGCTGGAAACGATTTAGTGGTTGTAGTATCAGCGATGAGCGGTGAGACTAATAAGCTAATAGATTATGCAAATCATTTTACAAAAAATCCAGCTAAACAAGAGATGGATATGCTACTTAGCTCAGGTGAACGAGTGACTGCTGCATTACTATCAATAGCACTACAAGCAAGGGGTTACGACGCAGTTGCCATGAGTGGACGACAAGCAGGAATCGTCACTGATACTACGCACACATATGCAAGAATAGAATCGATAGACCCATCAGCTATGCAAAAGGCAATAAAAGATGGCAAAATAATAATTGTGGCAGGTTTTCAAGGCATTAATAAAGAGGGCAAAGTAACTACTTTGGGGCGTGGTGGTAGTGACCTATCAGCTGTGGCATTAGCTGGAGCATTAAATGCTGATGCATGTGAAATATATAGTGATGTTGATGGAATATACACAACAGATCCTAGAATAGAGCCAAAAGCCAAAAAACTTGATACAATATCATATGATGAGATGCTAGAACTAGCTTCGATGGGGGCAAAAGTTCTGCAAAATCGCTCAGTAGAACTAGCAAAAAAACTAAATGTAAAGCTCTATGCAAAGAGTAGCTTTAGTGATGATAAGGGAACATTAATAACACAGGAGAGTGACAACATGGAAGAAGTTTTAGTAAGTGGAGTTGTATTAGATAAAAATCAAGCAAGAGTAACGCTTAGAAATGTATCAGATAAGCCGGGAATTGCAGCAGAGATTTTCACAAAACTTGCCAATGAGGGGCTAAATGTAGATATGATAATCCAAAATGTCGGAGTGGATGGTTCTACAAATCTAGGCTTTACCGTGACAGAGAGTGAGCTAGAAGCTGCTAAAAAAATCATGGAAAGTTTTGATCATGATATAGGAAGTATGGATTTTGATAAAGCAGTTTGTAAAGTCTCCGTAGTGGGTGTGGGAATGAAATCTCACGCTGGAGTAGCTGCTCAAGCATTTAGTGCGTTAGCTGCTAATAATATAAATATCCAGATGATTTCCACAAGTGAAATAAAAGTATCAATGGTTATTGATGAGAAGTATGGCGAACTCGCTATTAGAATGCTACACGATGCATATCAGCTAGACAAATAATATGCAAAAATTCTCAACATGGACACTTGAAGCAATCAGAAGTGAGAGTTCAGATTTTTCATGGATGGAGGAGTATAGATTTGATTGGATACCGTTAGTACATAGTGTTGTTTCTGATATAATAAACGGACAAACTGTGTTAATATTAACAGATGAGTCAAGCAGATGGTTTGGACACTATATACAACACAAGATAAATGATATATCAAAAAATAGACCACTATTGCCTTTTTATCAGCTATCAAGATTACTTCAAAATCTTAACGGTGTTAGCTCTACCCAAGACCTTCAATTAGTCGAAGATATGCTGGATATCTCATTCCCGAATGGATATGCCGTCTGGTATATAGGAAAGAGCGAAGATGCTTGCACAAAGTTACCATTTAAAAAAGAGAATAGTTTTATGTGGATTATGGATGAGCCGATTGAGCGAAGCTTTCCACTTAGGAGCAGTGATCCTCAGCTTGATATCAAACTTTTACAACTATTTAAGCTATTTGATGCGACACTCTCAGCGGTGTTATTTGGCGAACTTGAGCTTGACCAATGAATATTGAGAGCCAAGTAATAATATCTAGTGATTTTATTGATATAATAGAGCAACTAAAAAAGCTACAAACAAATGAAAGATTTGTAGAAATAGTCTGCGAGAGTGGTTTTTTGGTAGATGATGTAAAAGAGGTTTTTACTAAAGCTTCAATCGCATCAGAGGAGCCTGTGGTGATTGTTATGGCCGCAAAAACTTTTAGTGAGATTGTTCAAAACAGACTACTAAAACTACTAGAAGAGCCACCAAAAAATAAAATATTTATAATAATCGCACCACAAAAGGCAATGATTTTGGATACCATAAAATCTCGTCTTCCACTTTATGTGTCAAAAGTAAAAAAGGAAAAGCTAGATATTGAGCTTGATATAGTAAATCTTAATCTTCAAGGCTTATTTGCGTTTTTAAAACTGCATAGACATACAAAACCAGCACAAATGAAACCAATAGTTGATGAGATAATAAATCAAGCTCTAAAATCAAAAGAATTTAAGCTGGACTATAAAACGCTAGAACTATTTGGAAAAGCTTCAAAGTCATTACTATTTGGAACCCAACCTAATTTTGTACTTTCAGCTGTGCTTTTAAAGCTGCTTGCAAATAAAAAAGCTAAAAATATACAGCCAAGGATTGGCAATGAAACTTTACAAAATAGACGCTAGTAAAAACCAAAAAGAACTATTAAAACAGCTGAATGTTGATAGTGGTGGTATTGCTATCATCTCTGACAAGATGAATATTATGACATTTCTCATTAGAGACCTGCGAACACCAGCTGCTAATATTTTAAAACAAGATGCACTTAGTATTGGAGCAGAAGTAGCAACTCCTAGAGGTACTATTACTTGTGAAACGCAATTTTGTGATGTTTTGCTCATAGTGACACCCGCACAACTAAAAAAAATAATAAAAAAAGAGTTAGCCCAACCGTTTGGATTAAAAGCAGTCGCACAGGAATTACAAAAATTTAATAAAACTAATAAGTTTGAACCAAAAATTATGGGGATAATAAACGCAAATAGTGATAGTTTTTATGACAAAAGTCGTTTTAATTCGGCTAATGCTATTTCTGAAATAGAAAAGATGATAGAAGATGGAGCTGATATTATAGATATAGGTGCTGTATCTTCACGACCAAATGCACCAATTGTTAGTAGTGACGAAGAGATGGAGCGAATTAAAGATATTTGCGATGCCATAAAAGAACAAAAATTATACGAGAAAGCTATATTTAGCATAGATAGTTACACTCCTAGCGTAGTGGAATATGCCCTTATAAGTGGCTTTAAAATCATCAATGATATTACAGGGGCTAGTGATAATGAGATTATAAAACTTGCTATTAAATACAGTTCAAAACTTTGCATTATGCATATGCAAGGCACCCCACAAACTATGCAACAAACTCCACACTATGAAGATGTAATGAGCGAAGTGAGTGATTTTTTCGAAGAACGAATAACCAAGTGTGAAGCATTGGGACTGGGCAAGGAGAATATAATAATTGATGTAGGTATAGGTTTTGGCAAAAGTTTGGAGCATAATCTAGCGCTTATCAAGAATCTATCCCATTTTGAGAAATTTGGCTGCGAGATACTCATGGGGGCTAGTAGAAAATCTATGATAGATAAAATAATTAAAACACCAATAGAAGATAGGTTAAGCGGCACTCTAGCAATTCACCTAAAGGCTTTAGAGAATGGAGCAAACATAATCAGATGCCACGATGTGAGTGAACATAAGCAAGCCATATCAGTTTGGCAAGAGATACAAGGGGCATAAAATCAATCATATAGAATATTTAGAAAAAATCAAACTTCTTGATAAATGGGCAAATGACTATTATGTATTTGATAATCCAACAGCTAGTGATGAAGAATACGACCTGCTCAACCGTGAAATTTTGAGTTTTGAAGAACAAAATCCATCACTGATAGATGAAAATTCGCCTACTATGCGCGTTGGTGGCGTGGTGCGAGATGAATTCAGTAAAGCCACACATATAAAGCGAATGTGGAGTATGGAAGATGTATTTACCAATACAGAGCTTGAAGAGTGGGTGGAAAGAGTAGAGAAAAACATAGATAAGGTTGAGTTTTTTTGTGAGCCAAAATTCGATGGTGCTAGTATGAATCTGCTCTATGAAAATGGTAAGCTAATTCGTGCTATCACCAGAGGAGACGGGATAGAGGGCGAAGAGGTGACGGATAATGTGCGTACTATTCGCTCTATTCCTCTGGAGATTGACTATGATGGGCTTATTGAAATTCGTGGAGAGGTACTTATCAAAAAAGATGATTTTGAGCAAATCAATCATGATAGATTAGCAAGTGGTGAAGCACTATTCGCAAATCCACGAAACGCAGCCGCTGGAAGCCTCAGACAGCTTGATAGCTCAGTTACAGCAAAGAGAAGACTTGTATTTTACCCGTGGGGGCTTGGTGAAAATAGCCTAGAGATGCCAAATCTGTATGAGAGAATGTCATTTGTTTACAAGCTTGGCTTTTTAGAACCTCCATATAGAGTGAAGTGCAACTCCATAAAAGAGATAGATGAATTTTATAATAAGCTTATTGCCAAAAGAGATAAGATAGAGATGATGATGGACGGCATGGTGCTCAAAGTCGATGATGTAAATGTTGCTGAGGAGCTTGGATATACAGTCAAATATCCACGCTGGATGTGTGCATATAAATTTCCAGCGGTTGAGAAAGTTACAAAGATAAATGCTATCACTTTGCAAGTAGGCAGAACGGGCGTGGTGACTCCTGTTGCTGAAATAGAACCTGTCAATATCGAAGGGGCGATGATAAGCCGTGCAACGCTGCATAATTTTGATGAAATTGAACGCAAAGATATTCGTATAAATGATAGTGTTATCATTATACGAAGCGGTGATGTTATACCAAAGATTATCAAAGTGTTAGAAGATAGACGAGATGGTACGCAAATAGCTGTGCCTAGACCAACCATTTGCCCTACTTGCAGTAGTGAGTTGCTTGATGAAGGCACACTTATCAAATGTCAAAATCTAGATTGTCCAGATAGAGTAATCAACGCTATTAAATACTTTGCAAGTAAAGGGTGCATGAACATAGACGGACTTGGAGCAAAGATAGTCGAACAGCTAGTGGATGAGGGCAAGATAGCCCATATTCTTGATCTTTATTCTCTTCGCTCTGGGGACCTTGAGGGAATGGAGGGCTTTAAAGCTAAAAAGATAAACAATATCCTCTCATCCATAGAAGCGACAAAAGGTGCCACACTTCATAGAGTGCTTAATGCTATTGGTATGGAGCATATCGGCGAGGTAGGTGCGAAAGCTTTGGCTCGTAAATTTGGGCTTGGTGTAGTCGACGCCGTTTATGATGAACTTATCGCGATTGAGGGTTTTGGAGTGGAGATGGCAAACTCTGTGTTAGAATTTATGAGAGTCAACAGAGATACTCTGCTGAAGCTCTTTGAGATTATAAATCCAAGTGTGGAAATGCTCACAGAGGCCGCAGATAATCCATTTAAGGGCAAAACAGTGGTCATTACAGGCACGATGAGTGTGAGTCGTGATGAGGTAAAGCTACTGCTTGAGAGCTTGGGAGCTAAAGTAAGTGGCTCGGTATCCAAAAAGACAGATTTCGTGATATATGGTGAAGATGCAGGTAGTAAACTGAGTAAATCCAATGAGCTTGGTGTGGTTACGCTGAGTGAAGATGATATGAGGGCGATGGTGTGAGGAAGTGTATCTATTGTAATCAAGACAAAGATGAGTCTGAATTTTCTCTTGAACACATATTTCCAACATCATTAGGTGGAAAAGTTGCATCTGATGATGTTTTTAAGACTAGGAGCGTCTGCAAAGAATGTAACAATAAATTAGGATTGTATGTTGATGGTAGTTTCTTAAAAAGTTTTTTTATTCAAAATCAAAAGGCTATGAATTATTTAAACTATATTGATTTCAATAATGACAAATATACCCTCCCTTTTATATTTGTTGGTAAAAAACGTAAAATTAAGCATGATGATTACAAATTTTGTGATATTTGGCTGTGGCAAGGGGGAAGTAAAGTTTATCATTTTCATAATAACTATACCGAACCTTTTGATACTTATAGCGGTGGAAATCCAATAGCAATTAAAGATAAAAAAAGAGCAGGGGAGGCATATCTTATATCTTCCACAGATAATCTACTATGGATTAAAAAGTTGCTATTATCTTTTAAGGAATACTTTGGAAAAACAAAAAGATATGCAGTAAATTTATCTATACAAAATGAAAATGATATCTTATTTAATCCAAGCGACAAAGAACAAGCAATTATTGACAAAATATATAATTTGGGAGAAGATGGATTAATTAAAACTCGTATTGCGATTAATATCTATTTTGAAATTAGATTTTTATCAAAATTATCTTTAGCGTTAGGACATAGCTTATTCGGTAATAGTTACTTAAATACAAGCTACGCACAAATTTTAAATAAAACTATTTGGGAAAAAGACAATAAGCAAATTGAAAATAATAAATTGAAAATATTGAATTTTTTTCATAGCCCAGATATTAGTAATTCATTTCCATCAGAAATATTGGCATTTAAAGGTGGACACACAATTATTTTGTCTATAATCTACAATAAATTAGTTTTGGTTTTATATTTGTCTGGCAACATAAAACCGCATATAATGGAAATAACAGATCAATTAAATACTTTTGGGAAAAATAATATTTTAGAAAAATATCCCAATGGATTAGTTTGGGTTTTGGTTCAGCCACTAAATATATTTAGTGGCCCATTTGGATTGCCAGAATATTTAGCATATCAATCTGGAGATAAAAATTTTATCACTGATTTAGTAGATATAGAAAATTCTTATATTCCTTTTGAAGATTTGCCTCCATTTATTTTAAACAAAACTAATTTGAAAAAATCTTTACAAAATAATACAGATGAAGATTTGGAATTTTAATTAGACTTTTAGCAAAAATCTCTTGACAAAAAGTATCAAATATGATGCTTTGGCTTTATATGAAGATGAGATGAAAAAATAGTATAGTGTGCATCAAAAAACAAAATATTTTATACTTGACAATCACCCTACATTTATATATAATAAACCAAATATATATAAAAGGAATGAGATGCAAACAGTAAGCATAGGTGAAATCCAAAAAAATATCTCTCTCATTACCAAGCTCACACAAAGTGTGATGGTGGTTGACAAGAGAAAAAATAAAAATATAGCCATCATAAATCCGATAACCACAAACTCCACAATAGCCTCATTAGCTGGTAAATATGCCAATAGAGGTATCGTAGCCGAGAATTTGGATAGTGTAATAAAATCTGTAATGAGCGATACGATGAGGGGTAAATATGGTCTATCTGATTGATGCGAATATCATTATCCGATTTTTGGTAGGGGATAATGCTGAGCATTTGACTATATCCAGAGGATTTTTCGAGCAGATAGAGCTAGATGAGATAAAAGCTGAGATACTAGATGTGGTTCTCATGGAGGTGTATTTTGTAATGACTAAATTTTACAAAATAGCCAAAAATGAACTGATAGAAGACCTCAAAAAGATAGTAGCTATGAGTGGAATAGTAGGAGATAAAGTCCTGCTCATAGAGGTGCTTAATGTTTTAGAGCATCGAAATATAGACTTTGTAGATGCTTTGCTTTGTGCCAAAAAAGAGCTATACGGATATGGAATTTTGAGTTTTGATAAAGAAGTCAAAAGATGCTAAAAGATAATTACTGATGAAATACAGAGAAGTTTTTAAAAATCCTATCATCAGAGGTCTTGCCACGGTTCAATTTTTGAGCTATTTTGGTACTGTATTTTCTCAGGTCGCCATAGCTTCATTGCTGGTTTTGGTTAGTGCTGATGCTGCGACGATAGCTATGATTTTTATAGCTATTTTACTTCCTAGCCTAGTTCTAGCTCCCATAAACGGCTATATCATAGATAGATTTGAGTTTAAAAAACTTATTATGGTGCTACTGGCTGTTGAGATGAGTATGACGCTGTGCTTTATGATGATTGATAGCTTGGAGTATATTTGGCTTTTATGGATATTTCTTTTTATTCGCTCTATCGCTGGGACTATTATATTTACTGCTGAGATGTCATACTTGCCAAAGATAATAGATGGTGCAATGCTCAAATCAGCCAATGAAATTCATAGTATCATATGGTCAAGCACTTTTGCATTTGGTATGGCACTTGGTGGGCTTAGTACATATTATTTTGGTTATATTGGGACATTTGCTATTGATTTTTTCTTTTATGTAGTTGCGTTTATGGTAATATTGAAGTTACCATTGCAAACCATACAGCATAAAGCACAAAATGCCTTTAAGGCCATGATAGATGCGTTTAGGTACATAAAAAATAGTCCAAAACTAATTCCAATAATGATATTACATTCAAGCGTAGGTTTGACAGTTTTTGATACTATTATTACGCTTCTAGCGGAGCAAAAATATAAATATATCATCGCCGTACCACTTGCTATTGGGTGGATAAATACATCTCGTGCGTTTGCTCTTATGATAGGACCGTTTTTTATTGGTAAATATCTAAATATGAAAACACTATGGATTGCCATGATACTCCAAGGTGCTACAATCATAGCATGGTCGTATATGCAACATAATTTCTATCTATCACTTTTTGGTATGTTTTTGGTTGGACTATTTACCACTTCATTATGGTCATATACATATTTTATCCTTCAGCAAAATACAGATAAAGAGTATTTAGGGCGAGTAATTTCATATAATGATATGATATTTATGGGTGTTAGTGTGGGCATGACTTATACTATTGGTAGGCTTGCTAGTAGTGGCATGGAGTTGCATTTTATTAGCACTATTATTGGAATCATATTTTTTGTTATGACGATTTATGCTTATTATTTGAGGAATAAAATTACAGCTGAGCAGTAATTGTAAAGAGTATCAGGGTGTTATGGTAAAATATCACTAATTATTAATATAAAAAGTTAGGTATAAAATGAGATTAGATACATATTTGAGTGAAAATGGTTATTTTGAGAGCCGTAATCGTGCATTAGAAGCAATAAAATCAGGCAAAGTAACAGTTGACGGCAAGATAGGCAAGCCATCAACGCCATGCAATGAAAATACAAATGTAATAGTAGAAAATGAGAAGTTTTTCGTGAGCCGTGCAGGGCGAAAACTTGATGCGTTTTTGAGTGATTATAATATTGATATGCATGGCAAAAAGGCACTTGATATTGGCTCAAGTACAGGTGGATTTGCACAGATATTACTGGAGCAAGGCGTGGCGTCACTGTCGTGTGTGGATGTAGGCAAGGATCAATTACACTCTGTTATTAAAAATGATGAGCGTGTCACGGTGCGTGAGGAGTGTGATATTAGAGCTTTTGATGGTGATGGTTTTGGCGTTGTTTCGTGTGATGTATCTTTTATTTCAGTATTAGAAATAATTAATGAAATTGATCGTCTATCAATTGGAGATATTGTCATTCTATATAAACCACAATTTGAGGTTGGCAGACTTGCAAAACGAGATAGCAAAGGTGTCGTTGTGGATATTGATGCCATTCGGTTTGCTAGAGAAAAATTTGAGCTTTCTTGTGCTAATCTTGGATGGAGTTTATTGCGTAATGAAGCATCCAAGTTAGAAGGGAAAGAGGGAAATTTGGAGTATTTTTATCATTATAGTAAGAGTGTAAATTGATAAAATCTATTGCAATTGGTTCATTTGATGGTATGCATAAGGCTCATCAAGAGCTTATTAGCAAGGCTGATGGAGTAGTCGTCATAGAGCGAAATAGTGCTACCATTACAGCTGGATATAAGAGATCAAATTATACTAAAAAACCATTATTCTTTTACAGTTTTGATAAGATAAAATCACTGACTCCAAATGAATTTATTGACAAACTAAAAAATGATTTTCCATATTTAAATAAAATTATTGTTGGTTATGATTTTGCATTTGGTAAAAACAAACAAGGCAATAGTGATACGCTGCAAGAGCTTTTTGATGGAGAAGTTGAAGTAATAAGTGAAATTTCAATGGATGATATTGGAATACATAGCAAGGTGATTAGAGAATTTTTAACCAATGGAGATATAGCAAAAGCAAATCAATTTTTGGGCTATGACTATGAGATAATCGGTGTGGCTATAAAAGGTCAAGGGCTAGGCAAGAATGAGCTAGTTGCGACAATTAATCTAGTGGTTAATGATAGCTTACTTCCAAAAGACGGTATATATGCGACCAAAACAGAGATAGATGGTAGTTGGTATGATAGTGTTAGTTTTTTGGGTCATAGGATTAGTACTGATGGAAAATATGCAATTGAAACTCATATTTTGGATAGAGAAGTTGGTAAAATAGATAGTAAAGTTAAAATTAAATTTATTGAACATATCAGAGAGAATATGAAGTTTGAGAATTTAGCCAAACTAAAAGAGCAGATCATACTAGACATAAACAGAGCAAGGATGATTAATGAAAGATGAGATATTTGCAAAACCAATAGAAAAAAAGTTTGAGTTTGATGAGGCTGTTGCAACTGTATTTGATGATATGCTTGGTCGTTCTGTGCCATTTTATGACGAAGTTCAAAAGTTATTGATATCATATATATTAGAAAGACAAAGAGACGGGCTTGAGATTCTTGATCTTGGCTCTTCTACTGCAAAATTTTTATTAGATTTAAATGCAAAATCTTCTACTAAAATGAAGTTGCGTGGACTTGACAACTCACTTGCTATGGTTGAACATGCTAAAGCCAAATGTAAGGCTTATGGTGTGAGTATTGACCTTGAATTTGGTGATATGATAACGCATGATTTGGGTATTTCTGATATTATAGTTGCTAACTATACGCTACAATTCATTCGTCCATTAGAGCGACCATCATTAGTGCAGAATATTTATAACTCACTAAGTACTAATGGAATATTTATCTTTAGCGAGAAGGTAATCTTTGACGATAAACTTCTAGATAAACAGATGATAGATATCTATTATGAGTTTAAAAAATCAAATGGGTATAGTGCTTATGAGATAGCCCAAAAACGAGAAGCCTTAGAAAATGTGCTTATTCCATTTACTATAAAAGAAAATATTCAGATGTGCAAAGATGCTGGGTTTAATACTATAAATACTATTTTTCAATGGGGTAATTTTGTATCATTTGTTGCTTTTAAAAAATAAAGATTATTATTTGCAACAAAAGGGTATAATCTTGCAATTATTTTTTAAGGAAACAAAATGAGTTGGACACCTAGTAGCTGGAGAGAATTCCCAATAAAGCAACAGCCACATTATGAAAACCAAGACGAGCTAAAAGCAGTAGAAGCAGAACTTTCAAGCTATCCGCCACTAATATTTGCAGGAGAAGCTAGAAATCTAAAAGCAGAACTAGCTCGTGCTGGACGAGGTGAGGCATTTTTGCTCCAAGGTGGAGACTGTGCAGAGAGCTTTAGTGAGTTTAAGGCAAGCAATATCAAAAATCTATTCAAGCTAATGTTGCAGATGAATATGGTTCTTATGTACTCTACTGGTAAACCTATCGTTAAAGTAGGACGAATAGCTGGTCAATTTGCAAAGCCACGTAGTAGTGATTTTGAAGAGATAGACGGTGTTAGTTTACCTAGCTACCGTGGAGATATTATCAATGATATTGAGTTCACAAGTGAAGCCAGAATACCAGATGCTAAGCGAATGATAAAAGCATATAACCAATCAGCTGCAACAATGAACTTGCTAAGGGCATTTGCAAGAGGTGGAATGGCTGATTTGGCTCAAGTACACCAATGGAACTTAGACTTTATTCAAGACCATGACATAGGCAAGAAATATGAGGAGCTAAGTACAAAAATTGATGAAGCAATGAGCTTTATGAATGCTTGTGGTTTGGATGTGAAAACTTTACCTCAACTTCATCAAACAGTTCTATATACTTCGCATGAGGCGCTTTTACTTAACTACGAAGAGGCACTTACAAAAAAAGATAGCCTAACTGGTGAGTGGTATGATTGTTCTGCTCATATGCTTTGGATTGGTGACCGTACTAGGGATTTAAGTGAAGCTCATATTGAGTATTTTAGAGGTATCCAAAATCCAATAGGGTGCAAGGTAGGACCAAGCATGGGAGAGGATGAGTTAATTGAATTAATAGATGCACTTAATCCTAAAAATGAAGAGGGAAGGCTAAATCTAATCGTTCGTATGGGAGCTGACAAGATAGAGCAATATTTCCCAAAACTGCTTGAACGAGTTAAAAAAGAGGGTAGAAATGTTGTTTGGAGTTGTGACCCTATGCACGGTAATGTAGAAAAAGCGAGCAGTGGTTTCAAAACTAGAGATTTTGAAAATATACTTAGTGAGATGAAGCAGTTTTTTGCAATTCATGAGAGAATGGGTACTATAGCTGCTGGTATTCATCTTGAGATGACTGGCGAAGATGTTACTGAGTGTACTGGAAGTCAAAGCTGTGCCATTACTTCAGATGGTTTATCAAGCAGATATCATACGCAATGTGACCCGAGATTAAATGCTAAACAAGCACTTGAACTCGCATTTGTAATCTCAGATACACTTAAAATGAGTAAATAATTATCTAAAGGCTTTTCTCATCTCAGCTTCAATATCTTGATGTGAGAATTGATGATTTGTAAAATAATCAAAAGCTAAAACCCCTTGATATAGTAGCATACTACTACCATCTTGTGTTGGCTTATTTAGACTTCTTGCTAGTTTTAAAATTGGTGTATCTTTTCCATAGATAATATCAATGCACCCATTTGAATCTTCTATTATAGGTTTTAATATTTCTATTGGAGCAGGCAAGCTATCATCAGTAAGTCCTGCTGATGTCATATTGACAATCAAATCATATTTAGTATTGATATCGAAATTCTCAAATGTAAAGCACTCAAAGTCATTATCCATAAATAATTGCAGTCTATTTTGAGAGCGATTAAGTATCGTAATTTTGTATTCTGAGTTCCGTAAAATTATAGAAGCTGATTGTGCCGTACCACCAGCACCCAAAATCAAAATAGTTTTTATATCTTTAAAGTTTGAAATTGATTTTAGAAATCCAGCACCATCTGTATTATATCCATATAGCTTACCATCTTTTTTGACTATGGTATTTACTGCTTTTGCAATTCGTGCAAACTCATCAAGCTCATCACAAGCCTCAAATGCAGCCTCTTTATGAGGTACTGTAATATTTGCTCCACTTAGTCCCAAGGATAAGAACTTCTCTTTTAGTTTGGAGCCATCATTTAGTAAATATCGACTATAACAAGCCTCGACATCTAGCCCTTTAAAGCCAAAATTATGCATAAGTGGGGATTTGGAGTGGGATACTGGATTTCCAAATATGGCAAATAGTTTTTTACTCATTTGTCTTTATTTCTGATAATTCTTTTAGAGTAGCAAGCAAAGCTCCAAGTTTGTTTTTTACTTCAAGATACTCTAGCTCTGGAACAGAATCGGCTACCACTCCAGCCCCTGCTTGAAGTGTGATTTGATTGTCTTTTATTAGTGCCGTTCGAATAGTGATTGCAGAATCCATATTCCCATTAAATGCAAAATAACCTACACATCCGCTATAAAAACCTCTTTTTTGCCCTTCAAACTTTGCAATAAGCTCCATAGCTTTTATTTTTGGGGCCCCGGTCATAGTTCCTGCAGTAAAAGTAGCCATAAATAGATCAAACATATCTTTGCCATTCTCAAGTATGGCCTCAACATCAGAGACCATATGCATAACATGGCTGTATCTCTCCACTCTCATCATTTCAGTCACTTTTACGCTACCTGTTGCTGCAACACGGCTAACATCATTTCGTCCCAAATCTATAAGCATTAGATGCTCGGCACACTCTTTGGCATCACTTAGCATTTCAAGCTCGAGTTCTTTATCCCTAGTACTATTTTTACCTCTTTTTCGTGTGCCTGCTATTGGTCTTAAGAGAATTTCACCATCATTAAGCCGTACCATGACCTCAGGAGATGAGCCACATATTGAGAAATCTTCAAAATCCAATAAGAAAAGATACGGAGATGGATTTTTTGATCTTAGAAGTCTATAAAAACTCAAGGGATCTATTTCTGCTTTTTGTGTATATCTATTTGATAGTAATATTTGAAAGACATCACCAGCTCTGATATGCTCTTTAGCTTCATCCACCATCTTTTTAAATCTATCTTCCTCAATAGCGAATTGACCATCATCGAGTAGTTTTGCTGCCTTAAGTCCAGAAGGTATATTTGTTTTTAATAGTAGTTGCTCTATTGATTTTATGCCATCATTAATATTTTCATCGTTTTGTATTATAGTTAGAGTCGCATTTTTATGTGAGTATCCAATAATAATCCTTGGACGGATAAGATCCATATCTGGTATATTGATACTATCTCGTAAAGCGTTCATAGTAGAGGCTAGCGTAGGCTCAAAAACCTTTACCATATCGTATCCAATAAATCCAATAAAGCCATCTACAAAACTAAACCCAGCATCTTCGCTTATAGACTTATATTTTTCTTTATCTATTTTTGCATAGTATGACTTTAAAAATTCAAATGGATTTTTGTCTATTTTTGATATTACACCATTGATATCTTTATATATTGTTTGATTGTTTTGATAAGTTAGTCGCTCGAGGTCACCAATAGCTATAAAACTGAAGTTCCCATCACTTGTATTAACAACACTTTCAAAAAGCATTGTAATTTCATCATTGAATAGTTCCTTGATTTTAGCATATAAAGCAACTGGTGTTAGTTGGTCAAAAAGAATTGTTTTTAGCACTAAAGAACCTTATGGCTTTACTATAAATGCGTCTTTATTGACTTTGGACTTTATGACTACTAGGGCAGCCTCGGCTTTTGCTTGGCTACTAAATGGACCAACTAAAATTTTTGTGCCTTTCTCTCTCTTTAAAGACTTATATGCAAACCCACTATTTTTAATCGCAGTTTCTACTTTGTTAACATTTTCGCTACTTCCAAAAGCACCAGCTTGAATATAGTATGAGCCAGAAGGTGTATCAACTTTTTTCTCTACTTTTGGAAGTTCTTTTTTCACAACTTCTTTTATTGATTCTACTTTTTCCTCTACTTTTGGAAGTTCTTTTTTAACAACTTCTTTAACTGATTCTACTTTTTCCTCAACTTTTGGAAGTTCTTTTTTTATAACTTCTTTTATTGATTTTACTTTTTTCTCTACTTTTGGAAGTTCTTTTTTAACAACTTCTTGCATTTTTTGAGATTCTTGTTTGACAACTTGAACTATACTCGTGCTACCATTAACTTCCTCTGGCTGAGCCGTAACATTTGATTCATTAAGGTCAAGAGTATCACTAGTGTTTGTGTCAAGAAGTAAATCATTATTGGCAAGCTCTGTTTTGTTTATATCAGCCAATGGACTAACTTGAGGTTTGTCAATCATAATTTTTGTCAATAAAATAGCAATTAATAATATTATAACAAGCAATACTATTATTGTTAATGCATTCTTGCTACCATTAGTCTTCACTCTTGTAGAATCAATTATTAAGTCATCTAAATTGTTATCTTTCATAGTTATCCTTTTTTTAATTATATCTCATTATCTTTATAGTCGTATATATTTAGTATATTGGTTTATCGTAAATTACAAATTTTTGAGCTAATAGCTTAACTTCTTCTTTTATTTTGGCATGAAGAGCAGTATCTTCTATATTATCAAGTACATCAGCTATTTTATTTGCAATGATTTCAAATTCAGCTTCTTTCATTCCTCTACTTGTAAGAGCAGGCGAACCTATTCGTACCCCTGAAGTTACAAATGGACTTCTTGTTTCTCCTGGAACTGTATTTTTATTGACTGTAATACCTGCATTACCAAGTGCGGCGTCAGCATCTTTACCTGAGAATGGTTTGTTTAAAAATGAAACAAGCACCAAATGATTATCAGTACCATTGGATACTATGTCATAACCTCGTTTCATCAAAACTTCAGCTAGAACTTTTGCATTTGCTTTAACTTGCTTTGCATAAACTTTCCACTCAGGGCTAAGATTATATTTAAAGCCAACAGCTTTAGCAGCTATTACATGCACAAGTGGTCCACCTTGTTGTCCTGGGAATATAGATGAATTTATCTTCTTTGATATATCCTCGTCATTCGTCATTATCATACCACCTCTAGGACCTGCTAGAGTTTTATGAGTAGTTGTTGTTACTACATGAGCGTGAGGGAATGGACTAGGGTGTTCACCAGCACATACAAGACCAGCTATGTGAGCTATGTCAGCAAATAGTATAGCACCAACTGCGTCAGCTATTTCTCTAAATTTAGCAAAATCTATCTCTCTGGCATATGCACTAGCACCACAAACTATAATATGTGGTTGAACTATTTTTGCAATATCCATAACTCTATCATAGTTAATTCTGCCATCAAGCTCTACACCATAAGTAAAACTTTGGTAGTTTTTGCCAGAGAAACTTGGTTTACTACCGTGTGTTAGGTGTCCACCATGGCTTAAATCCATTCCTAGGATTTTATCTCCAGCTTTAATTAATGCTGCATACACAGCACTATTAGCTTGACTTCCTGCGTGAGGCTGTACATTTGCATAATTACATTCAAAAAGTTCACAAGCTCTATCTATTGCGAGCTGCTCAACTATATCAGCATACTCACAACCACCATAATATCTTTTGTATGGATAGCCCTCGGCATATTTATTTGTAAATATACTACCCATAGCCTCCATTACTGCTGGCAATGTAAAGTTTTCACTTGCAATCATCTCTAAGTGGTCTGTTTGTCGTGTTAGCTCGTTGTTTATAGCTTCGTAAATCTCTGGGTCAAATTTTTCTATTTCGTAACTCATTTTGTTCCTTTATTTTATATCGTCATTAATTTGTAAAGCAACTTCTTGTCTCATTGCAGGAAAGAGCAATACATCTCTGATGGAGTGTTGGTTTGTTAGCATCATTACAAGTCTATCAACTCCAATTCCTTCTCCAGCCGTGGGTGGCATACCATAGCTTAATGCTCTTACATAATCCAAATCCATATGCATGGTTTCATCATCCCCAGTGACCTCTTTTGCCTCCACTTGAGCTTTAAATCTCTCATATTGATCAATCGGATCATTTAGTTCACTAAATCCATTGGCTATCTCTTTGCCTGCAATGAAAAGCTCAAATCTCTCTGCTATATCGGGATTTGCATCACTTCTTCTGGCTAGTGGAGATATATCTATCGGAAAATCAGTAATAAATGTAGGATTGACTAGTTTACTCTCTACAAAAGTATCAAACAGCTCTGCTTGTAAATACCCCAAGGAAAGATTTTCATCTACTTTTTGATTGTTAACCTTTAGGTACTCTAGTGCTCTTATTCTATCAGTTGCAATCTCAGCAGGAACACCACCAATTGAAGTAAGAGACTCGATGTAACTAACTTTTGCAAAAGGGGTAGTGAAATCAATATTTAAATCCCCATATGGAAGCTCTTTTGGAAGACTAAGTTCACTAAATAGATAATCCATAAGCTCCTCAGTTATCTCCATTAAGTCTGTATATCTGTGATACGCCCAATAGAATTCAATCATTGTAAACTCAGGATTATGAGTATGATCCATACCTTCATTTCTAAAATTTCTATTAATTTCAAATACAGCGTCCATACCACCTACAATAAGTCTTTTTAAGTAAAGCTCAGGTGCAATACGAAGGTATCTACTAACATCAAGTGCATTATGATGCGTGATAAATGGTCTTGCATTGGCCCCACCTGGAATTGGGTGTAGCATAGGAGTCTCTACTTCTAAAAATGTTTTACTCTCAAAAAATCTTCTAATTAATGAAACAATTTTGCTTCTCATTACAAATGTATCTTTAATTTCTGGATTCATTATCATATCTAGGTATCTTTGGCGATATCTAAGCTCCGTATCTTGTAAACCATGAAACTTTTCTGGCAATGGAGACACTGTTTTTGTGACTATTTCAAAGCTTGAACAGTGGAGCGTAAGCTCGCCAGTTTGAGTTACAAACGGAAATCCTGTTGCTGTTACTATATCGCCAACTTCAATAAGTTTTTTGATTTTGTTATAGTATCCTTCTGGTAGGTCATCACGACTATAGTATAGTTGAATCACAGAATCGCTATCTTGAATTTTGGCAAATGCAGCTTTACCCATTATTCTTAAAAGCTTTATTCGTCCAGTTAGAGTTACACTTTTTGTCTCATCTCTTTTGTTTTCACTTTCTACTAAGTATCCAAATTGCTCTAAAAAAGCCTTTGAGCCAATGCCTTTATCTATTACATTTGGGTATGGATTTATTCCCTCTGCTTTCAACTCTAATGATTTCTTTATTCTCTCTTGTATATATTGGTTTTCAAAAATCAACTCTATTCTCCTTCTTTCTTCAATTGTTTAGCTTGACACACTTTGCATATACCCATTATTTTCATATTGTGTCCCGTCATGCGAAATCCAAACTTTTTAGCTACTTCATGTTGTTGGTGTTCTATTGTCTCATCGTAAAATTCTTCAATGTGACCACAGTTAGTGCATACAAGATGATCATGATGTTTTTTTAATCCAAATTCATATTTTTTACCTTGAACACCAAAAGATATTGATGTTACTATTCCAGCATCTTCAAGTAACGATAGCGTTCTGTATATTGTTGCTATCCCAATATTGCTATCAGAGTACTGTTTTTTTAGCTCCATAGAAATTTCTTCTGGTGTGTAGTGACCATCATTTTCGTACAAGAATTTTACAATTAACTCTCGTTGCTTCGTATATTTCAAATCATTTGATTTAATAAGTGATTTGAATTGTTCCAAAAGAAGATTATATGCAATCATGATAGCTCCTATTTGGTCTGATTTTTATCATTTAGTATATCAGACGAAGGCTTAATGTCACTAATTGAAATCTCTTTCGGATCTAAATTTATCACATATGAACCAGTAGCCAATAGATAAGGTGCAACCATACTGCTACTGGTATATTTACCTATCGTCTCTTTTAGAAGAGCCACATTTGATAATGCAGTAATTATTACAGCAAATATAATAAAATATTTTCCACCACCAACAATAAAGCCAAGTATATTGTTTATAAAACCAAGTCCAGCGACAGATGATAGTTTTGATAGAATTGAGCCAAGCGACATAATGCTAAACCAGACGATAGCCAATACGGCAAAAAAACCAACGACGGTAAGCAGTGTTTTATTTTCAATATGCATTATATGCTCACTTATAAATGTTGACATTATCACAGAAAATCTAGATGCCAAAAATATACCTAAAATAATGCCAATAAAACCCAAAAGTTCTCTAAAAAAACCATGAATATATCCTTTCATGCCCATTAATATTACAATAACACCTATAAGTATATCTAGTTGGTTCAAATTTTCCATTACTTTTATCTTTTCTTTTAATTAATTAAATTAGTTTTGTTAATTCATCTTGTTTATTTGAGTATTGTAGTGCATGTTCTTTTGAAATTGTACCCTTTTTAACAAGATCTACCAATACTTGCGTTTGAGTTCTCATGCCACTTGTCTCTTGACCTAGCTGCATTTGTGAATATATTTGGTGAATTTTTTCTTCACGAATTAGATTTGCAATAGCGTGATTTACTATCATAATCTCAGAAGTAGCAATCCTTCCCCCGCCTATTTTAGGTATTAGAGATTGTGCTATTACAGCTACTAGAGAGGTGGATAACATTGCTCTAATTTGTGGTTGTTCATCACCACTAAATACATCAATAATACGGTTTACGGTGCTTGGAGCAGAGCTTGTATGCAGTGTGCCAAAAACCAAGTGACCAGTTTCAGCAGCTGTTAATGCCGCAGATATCGTCTCTTTGTCCCTCATTTCCCCAACTAGAATAACATCTGGATCTTGTCTCATTGCATATTTTAATGCTGTTGCAAATGAGTTTGTATCTTGTCCAACTTCTCTATGTGAAAATACAGATTTATTGTTAGTATGAACAAACTCCACTGGGTCTTCAGCTGTTACGATGTGTTTGCTTTCATGAATATTTATTTCATTTAGCATTGCAGCTAGAGTAGTAGATTTTCCAGAACCAGTAGGACCAGTGACAAGAATAATACCTTTTTCTCTTTTTATCATTTTTTTATAAATAGAAGGAGCACCCAAGTCGTCAAGAGATGGTATAATAATAGGAATAGTTCTAAAAGCAGCACCCATCTCGCCTAACGCATAATAAAAGTTAGCTCTAAAACGACCAATGTTTGGTAGCTCAAATGAAAAGTCAAGCTCCAAATTCTCTTCAAATTGTGCAATTTGTTTATTTGATATTATTGGGTAGCATAATGCTTTAATTGACGCACCAGTTAGCACATCCATATTCACAGCTTTAAGTGCTCCATCAAGTCTAATTTGAGGTCGACTTCTGCTTACTAGGTGTAAATCAGACGCTTTATGTGTTACGATCAATTGTAGTAGTTGATTAATGTTCGCATCTGCCATGGTCTATTTACCTTTACTCTATAATTGCAGGAACGATAAAAAAATCATCACTGCTAGTTTTGTTATTTGCAAGTATACTTTTGATAACCGATGGTTGGCTTTTTGGAATATCTTCTCTCATTGGTGTTCCGCCAGTTAGTGTAGAAAATGACGCATCAAGGCTATCGGTATCTAGTTCACTAAGATTTTCAACATATGAAACTATGCTAGAAAGTTGACTTATGATTTCATCTTTTTTATTTTCATCTACTCTTAAGTGTGATAATTTTTCTAATTTTGCTAGAACTGTGTGGTCTATTTGCACGATTTGCCTTTTTTGAAGCTTATTTTGATTTTTATAATTGTACATTAAATTTGTTTAAGCTATAACTATAGAATAATTATTATTTCAGAAGGAAGAAAAATGCAAAAAATAGATATGAGTTCAGCAGAATTTTTAGCAGAATTAGAAAAAACAAAAAAATTTACGGATAAAGTCTGCAATCAATTTGGATTTGTATATCATCCAATTGCTGATGTAAACGAAGGTGTAACCATGGGACTAGCTAGACATAAAATGTTATACGGCAAGAGATTTTGTCCATGTTTTATGGTAGTAGAAGAAAATGGCAAACATGTGAGTGCTGATAATAGAACCTGTCCCTGCACGGTTGCACTTGAAGAGGAGATTCCTAATGAGGGAAAATGTCATTGTGGAATATTTTGCTCAAAATCATATAGTGAAAATTACGAAGGCTAAATCGTGAATGTTACATCTACTAATTTGGTTAAAATGCTTGATGATAGAAAAGCAGGTCTTCTTAATTTCATATTAGTGGATGTTAGAGAGTACCATGAATATGAGGCTGGACGGATTGACGGTGTTGATACGCATCTGCCAATGTCATCTTTTAGAGAATGGGTCGAAGAGTTTTTTAATGAAAATATTGACAAGCAGATTATTTTTACATGTCGTTCTGGTAACAGAAGTGGTCAAATAGAGAGAATATTTGAAAGTAATGGGCATAAAAATGTTGCCAATCATGTAGGTGGCATCATATCATATGCTGGCAAAATCGTTAGAGGAATATAATGAATAGTGTTGATTTGCTTTTAAAATTAATTAGTTTTCAAACGCCAACACCGTTAGATGACGGTGCATTTGAATATTTAGAATCATATTTAAGTGATTTTGAGGCTATTTATTGCAACCAAAATGATGTTAAAAATGTTTTTTTTACCAAACAGTATGGCAAAGGTGATATTCATCTATGTTTCGCTGGTCATATTGATGTGGTTCCTGCTGGGGATGGCTGGAATACAAATCCATTTGTGCCAATGATAAAAGATGGTTTCATATATGGTAGAGGTACGCAAGATATGAAAGGTGGCGTTGCAGCATTTGTGGAAGCCGTTAGGAACACAAAAAACTTTAATGGGCGAGTATCTATTTTGCTTACAACTGACGAAGAGGGCGAAGCGTTATTTGGTACAAAGATTATGCTAGAATATTTAGAAAGTAAAAATCTTATGCCAACTCACTGTGTGGTGGCTGAACCTACTTGCGAAAGTGTATTTGGTGATGCTATAAAAGTCGGTAGAAGAGGCTCAATTAACGGCATATTGGAGTTAAAAGGTAAACAGGGACATGTAGCATATCCAGAGAAAGCAATCAATCCTATTCACCAAATAGCTCATATAATTGAGCAAATAGCCGGAGTAGACTTGGATAGTGGAGATAAATATTTTGCACCTAGTAAACTAGTTATTACAGATATTAGGTCAGGATATGAGGTAACCAATGTTACGCCAAATTCTTTAAAACTTATGTTTAATGTACGAAATTCGACCAAAACTACGCAAGATGACATTGAGAATTTCATAAATAGTAAATTTAATGGTCTAGATTTTACTCTAAAACTCTCACAAACCGCAAGCCCATTTATAACTAATGGGAATAGTTTATTGGTCACTAGATTGAGTAGTGCAATTGAGAAACAGTGTGGTATATTGCCAAAGCTATCTACGGCTGGAGGCACAAGCGATGCTAGATTTATCGCTCCATATGGAGTTGAAGTGCTAGAATTTGGTGTGATAAATGATACAATACATGCACCAAACGAGAAAGTTGGAGTGGATGAGATAGAGACACTTTATAATGTGTTTAGAGAATTAATAGATACAATTGGAGATGAAAAATGAAAAAGATAATAATGATATTAAGCTTGGCATTGTCGATAGTTAGTGCAGATTCACTTAAATGGGAAACCAGTCTAGATACTGCAATCTTAAAGGCAAAAGTAGAGAAAAAAAATATTATGATAATGATTGAAAGTGATAATTGTAGATGGTGCCACAAGATGCATGAAACCACCCTTTTAGATCCTAAAGTGATAAAAGCACTAGCCAAATATGTGCCAGTGAAGCTCAATAGAGACAATCCTCAATTGCTAAAAAGTTTTCCAGCCGTTGCTGGTGTACCAACAATACTTTTTATAGCTCCAAGTAAAAAAGTTTTGGCTACTGTACTAGGATATGTTGAGACATATGACTTTATGAGCTATCTCAAAGATGCCTCACAAGCAAGCAAGCGATAATTAATGAATGAAAGAGATAAGAGTTATATTTTAAAATATGTATCTTATTCTTTTTCTTCTGTGGTCATTGTACTGCTTTTGATTTTTTGGATTCTTGATATTTCTATTAATGATTTTTTGATAATCTCTGCTTTTGTAATAGCAGGAGCAACAGCTTCTATTTATTTGAACTTTAAATTCATCAGAGAAGTATTGGATGAGAAATATAGAAAAAAAAGACGATTTAAACACAAGATGGATAGCAAAATAAAGATAAAAAATCGTCAGAGAAATGATATGATTTCTGCGATTGCTCATGAATTCCGTAATCCTATATCAGTTATTATGGGATATGCACAAACGCTTAATGATGATAGTGAAATAGATAGTAAGCTCAGAGCAAAATTTTTATCAAAAATATATACTAACAGCCAAAAGATTGAAGAGGTATTAGCACGGCTGATACTGTGGAATAAGTTTGAGAGTAAAAGTGCAAAGCTTGATACTACGAGTTTTTCGTTAAAGGAACTCGCGAATGAGACAGTTGCCTCGCTTAAGGAAAAATATAGCAACCGAAATATTACAATAAATAGTGATGATTCTATTGTGGAGGCTGATAAGCTTTTGATAGGGATTGTTATGCAAAATATCATAGAGAATGGATTAAAGTACTCTTTGGGTGATGTTGTGGTCAACATTACAGATAAGTCAGTTTTTGTATTAGACGATGGGGTTGGAATTAGTGAGGCAGATATTGCACTAATAACCAAAAAATTCTATCGCTCTGGTACTCATGATTGGGATAATTCTATGGGAATAGGACTCTCAATAGTAAAACAAATATTAAAGTTACATGATAGTGAACTTAAAATTTCTAGTGTTGAGGGTAGTGGTTCGTCATTTTCGTTTATACTAAAAGATAAGTTTTTGAGTAGTGATATTAAAATTTGATTGATAAAATATTAGATTAGTATTGATTTTATAATTATATGGAGCGGGCGAAGAGATTCGAACTCTCGACCCTAACCTTGGCAAGGTTATGCTCTACCCCTGAGCTACGCCCGCATCCAAAAAAGTTTTGCAATAAATGGTACCCCGGGTCGGACTCGAACCGACACGAGCAAGCCCACCAGATTTTGAGTCTAGCGTGTCTACCATTCCACCACCGAGGCATAAATTGCAGTTGAAATATTACATGAATAGTGCTTAAAAATTGTTGAAGAATACAATATTTATATTGCAATTTGAAGCATTCAGATGTCATAACAGTAATTTTTGATATAATTCTAGATATAAAATTGTTTTAATGGAGTCTCAGTGAGAATAGTAGTAATCATAGGTGCCATATTGTTATTGTATGGTGCGTTTTCAACAATTTTTCATGATACGGCTCTCGTTGGAAAGTTTGGATCAGTTTTTGGTGATGCCAATTTGTATCTTTTTGGTTTTGTAGGTTATATAATTTTATTTCTTTTGATGTACCCAATGTATCAAGTATATCAAAATAGATACTTGGTAAAACGGATTGATTTTATAATTGGTTGGTTTGTCCTGTTTTTTGCTATTATTTTACTTGGTGGCATGCTGTTTGATATGCCAAATTCAGGAAAAGTAGGTTCTATATTAGTTGGTGTATTATTGCCATATATTGGTTTAGCTGGTGTATGGATGTTTTGGCTAATGCTTACTGTGCTTGGAGCCGTTTTTGTAGTAGATGATAATTTTAGTTGGAGAGATTTTGCTGATAGTATAAAAAATAAATTTGACTCAGATGAGAGTAGTATTTTTAGCTCAATGGATTTTGGTAATTTATCACTACAGCCGATTATAGATTGGATGGTAAAATTATTTAATAACCCTTTTGGTCAAACAGAGGAAAAAGATAATAAGACTATTAATAAGCAAAAGAATATAGAACGAAATAGTGTGGATGATTTTGATACACCATCATATATAAAAAGAGGAATAAAATACTCTTTGGACGAAGAAAGCAAACAGTATGAAAGTCAAAATATTCTAAGTCAAAGTATAGAAGCAACCAAAGCGGTAGAACAAACATTTATTAAAGATGTAAAGGTTGAAGATAATATTAACATTTCAAGCTTGCATAGGAAAATAGCTCCTAAAGCATCATCTGGAGTGGAAATAATCGAAGAGCTAGAAGAGAATGCCAAAATCTTGTCACATATAGATAAAGGTGTGGTTGCAGCACCAAAGAATTTTAGGCTACCAAAATTAGAATTTTTAACAAAAGCACCTAAAAGTACTAAAAAAATAAATGAAGACGAGATAGATAGAAAAATAAAAGATTTACTAGATAAACTCAAAAAGTTTAATATAGAGGGTGATGTTGTAAGAACATATTCAGGACCTCTTGTTACTACTTTTGAGTTTAAGCCAGCACCTCATGTGAAGATTTCAAAGATATTAGGTCTTCAAGATGATTTAGCTATGGCTCTAAGTGCTGAAACTATTAGAATTCAAGCACCAATCCCAGGGCGTGATGTAGTAGGGATAGAGATACCAAACGAGACAATAGAAACAATTTATCTAAGAGATATTTTAGAAAGCAAACTTTTTAGAGAGTCCCAATCACCACTAACAGTTGCGTTGGGTATGGATATTGTTGGCAAACCATTTATTACAGATATTAAAAAACTACCACATTTATTAATAGCAGGTACAACAGGAAGTGGCAAATCCGTAGGTATAAATGCTATGATTTTATCACTTTTATATCGTAATGACCCAGACCAACTAAAGCTTATGATGATTGATCCTAAAATGCTTGAGTTTTCTATTTATAATGACATACCACACTTGATAACACCAGTTATTACATCACCAAAAAAAGCAATAGCAGCTTTGGCAAATATGGTCAGAGAGATGGAGAGAAGATATGTGCTTATGGCAGAAAACCGTACCAAAAATATTGAAAATTATAATGAAAAAGTTACAAAAAACCGCACAGCTGACGCACTTCCATATATCGTAATAGTTATTGATGAGCTTGCTGATTTGATGATGAATGGTGGCAAAGAGGTAGAGTATTCAATAGCAAGATTGGCTCAAATGGCAAGAGCTAGTGGAATCCACCTAATCGTGGCAACACAAAGACCAAGCGTAGATGTTGTTACTGGACTTATCAAAGCAAATTTGCCTTCACGGCTTAGTTATAGAGTTGGTCAGAGAATTGATTCCAAGGTAATCCTTGATGCGATGGGTGCCGAAAGTCTGCTTGGACGAGGAGATGCACTCTTTACGCCTCCTGGATCAACTGGTTTAGTGCGACTTCATGCTCCATGGAATAGTGAAGAAGAGATTGAAAAAATTGTTGAGTTTTTAAAAGCACAACGACTTCCTGATTATGATGAGAGTTATTTGGTAGCAGATAATAACAGTGCAAAAGGTGCAAATGGAGATATGGTTGGAGAACTTGACCCACTATATGAACAGGCAAAAGATGTCATAATGACTGATGGTAAAACTTCAATATCCTATTTGCAACGAAAGCTACAAATAGGATATAATAGATCAGCCAATATAATTGAACAGCTTGAAGCCAAAGGTGTTTTAAGCAGCCCCAATAATAAAGGCAATCGTGAAATATTATAATAAAAGGAACTACAATGGCATATTTTAGTGAAGCCAAAAAAGGCGATAAGGTATATGGGCTTATATTTGGAAAAGGTAAAATTGTAGATATTTTTCCTGA
Organism: Sulfurovum sp. UBA5198; assembly: GCA_002412865.1. GTDB lineage: Bacteria > Campylobacterota > Campylobacteria > Campylobacterales > Sulfurovaceae > BN30871. Next base: position 93,966 of record DHVW01000018.1, on the reverse strand, counting down.
TAGCTATTACTCATTGATGGTTGAGTTTAAAAATGGTTACGAAGTTCCATATACAGAAGATGGAATACCTGGATGGGGTAACTTTAAAAAACAAACAATGTTTTATAGGGATGATGTTGATTTGTGCAATGAGGATTTTTCTCCAGTTGACAAGGTTATTCCGTACAAAAAATTAATAAAATTAAGAAGTAAAAAGAAACTTGAGGTAAGGTTGCCATCTGGAATATGGAGACCTATTAAAAATGCTGATTCAGAATATGTTGAGAAAATAATCAAAAAAGAGAAATTTCATTTATTTAGAAAACTTAAAGACTAAACGCATTTTGTCACAAATCTATACAGTAAACTATAGTTTGTGACTTTTATAGCTCTTCTAATCACTAATTTATTTCATTGTGGATATTATCTATAATATTATTACACAAAGGATTTTTCATGGCACTTATTGAAGATTATAAAAAACATACAAGTGAGCGTGCATTGCTCGGCGTTCCACCATTAGCGTTAACTGCGTCACAAGTTGCAGAACTAGTAGAGCTACTTAAAGTAAACAATTCGGCAGACAAAGAGTTTCTTATAGACCTTATCGAAAACAAAGTACCAGCTGGCGTTGATGATGCTGCTTATGTAAAGGCCGCATTTTTAAATGCAATCGTTCAAGATGAAGTAAAATGTGATGCCATAAGTAAGGTTCATGCCATAACAATTTTAGGAAAAATGCTAGGTGGATTTAATGTAGACCCACTTATAAAAGCATTAAGCAATAGTGACTCAGAAGTACCAAGTGCTGCAGCATCTGAATTGAAAAATACAATTTTAGTATATAATTCATTTAATGATGTAAAAGAGTTAATGGATGCAGGCAATAGCTATGCTAAAGAGATTATCGAGTCTTGGGCAGCAGCTGAATGGTTCACAAATAGTCCCTCATTAGCTCGTGAGATTACTCTAACTGTATATAAAATCCCAGGTGAGACAAACACAGATGATTTAAGCCCAGCAAGTGAAGCGTTTACAAGAGCCGATATACCTCTTCATGCAAATTCAATGCTTGGTTCAAAAATGGAAAAACCATTAGAAAAAATGGCCGAACTTAAAACAAAAGGTAACCCACTTGTTTATGTTGGTGATGTTGTAGGTACTGGAAGTAGTAGAAAGTCAGGTATTAATTCAGTTCAATGGCATATGGGTGAAGACATTGATGGCATCCCCAATAAAAGAACAAAAGGTGTAGTTATAGGAAGTATCATTGCTCCTATATTCTTTAATACAGCAGAAGATAGTGGCTGTTTGCCTATTGAAGCGAATGTAGATGCGCTTGAGACTGGTGATGTTATTACGGTAAAACCATATGAAGGTATTATAGAAAAAGATGGTGTAACTGTATCTACATTTACTATCTCTCCAAATACATTACCTGATGAGATGAGAGCTGGTGGCAGAATACCTTTGATTATAGGCAAAGGTTTAACTGCAAAAGCAAGAGAAGCATTGGGACTTGGTGCAAGTGAAACATTTATGGTAGCAGAGCAACCAAACGATGATGGCAAAGGCTTTACTTTGGCTCAAAAAATGGTAGGTAAGGCATGTGGTGTAGCTGGTATTAAACCTGGTGTTTATTGTGAGCCAATAGCTACAACAGTAGGAAGTCAAGATACAACAGGACCAATGACAAGAGATGAAGTAAAAGAACTAGCAGCTCTAGGCTTTGGTGCTGATATGGTTATGCAATCATTCTGTCACACAGCTGCTTATCCAAAACCAGCAGATATTGACCTTCAGCATACTTTGCCTGATTTTTGGACTAGTAGAACTGGTGTTATCCTTCGTCCAGGTGATGGTGTAATTCACTCATGGCTAAATAGATTGTGTCTTCCAGATACAGTAGGTACGGGCGGAGATAGCCATACTCGTTTCCCAATCGGTATTAGTTTCCCTGCTGGTAGTGGGCTTGTAGCGTTTGCTGGAGTTACTGGTATGATGCCACTAACTATGCCTGAATCTGTACTTGTTAGATTTAAAGGTAAAATGCAAGACGGTATTACTCTAAGAGATTTGGTAAATGCAATTCCATATCAAGCACTAAAAGATGGTCTTTTGACTGTTGAGAAAAAAGGCAAGAAAAATATCTTTGCAGGTCGTGTGTTAGAGATTGAGGGTCTTGAAGATTTAAAATGTGAACAAGCGTTTGAGCTAAGTGATGCAAGTGCTGAGAGAAGTGCTGCTGCGTGTACAGTAAAACTTAACAAAGAACCAATAGCTGAATATTTAAGCTCAAATATTGCTCTAATAGAAGAGATGATCAAAGAGGGTTACGAGGACGCAAAGACTCTTCAAAGAAGAGCTGATAAAATGAAAGAGTGGATCAAAAATCATGAGTTACTAGAGGCTGATAGTGACGCTGTTTACGCTGCTATTATTGAGATTGATTTGAATACAATCACTGAGCCAATTTTGGCTTGTCCAAATGATCCAGATGATGTTGCAACATTGAGCGAAATATTAGCTGATGATAAAAGACCAAAAGATATTCAAGAAGTATTTGTAGGTAGTTGTATGACTAATATCGGATTATTTAGAGCATTAGGTGAAGTTCTAAAAGGCGAGGGTACTGTAGGAACAAAACTATGGGTTGTGCCACCTACGAAAATGGACGAGAAGACTCTAATCGAAGAGGGCTACTATGCAATCTTTGGCACTGCAGGTGCACGAACAGAAATCCCTGGATGTTCATTATGTATGGGTAACCAAGCTCAAGCAACAAAAGGCAATACAGTATTTAGTACAAGTACTAGAAACTTTGATAATCGTCTAGGAAAAGATACTCAAGTATATCTTGGTTCAGCTGAAGTTGCAGCAGTTGTGGCACTTCTAGGTAAAATACCTACAAAAGAAGAGTATATGAGCATAGTTACTAAGAAAATTGATGATAAAAACAGAGCTAAAGTGTATAGCTACCTCAACTTTGACAAGGTAAGTGCAGAGTCACTAAATGCAATGGTAAAATAAGCTCTACCTTGCACCATGGCATTCTTGTGCTATGTAATTTATATACCAATCCATACCTACTTCTAAGCTATAAAGAGATAAAACATACATATATAATTAAATTAGGAATTAAAATATGAATGAAATTAAAAATGTATTAGGCGAGCCACTAGAGCCATGTAGTATGAAACCACTCACTTCAAATTTATCAATCATTTTTGTTTTAAGATTTTTTGCCCACTAAACGCTTTTCTAACGCCATTTGTAATTCATTTTTAAATTTATAAATATCTTCAATTTTATCAATTTTTATTTTATTTTCTGATCCATTTTCATCAGCTGGAAAGCTTATAGCTTTTTGATTTCCATTGAAGTACAAACGACAAAGCCATTTTGTAACCATACCTTGATACATGATTGTAAAATAGCTCGCAGTGTCTTTAAATGTTATATTGGTAATATCCGTTGAATCACCAAGTAAAGACTTAACGATGTAATAGCCTTGTACTTCATCATCTGTAGTAATTACTTGGTTTTTATCTTCTTGAATTGCTTCATCATCTAAAGGTAAATCAATTTGTAGATTTGTTTTTAGTGCATTTATTTTATCACTTGCGATATTGTTCAAAACTTCCGAAAACGATTTTTTAATGTAGACACGGAATTCATCAACGATAGTAGCTGTCATTGTCTTGTCAGTCAATTTTCTTGCAAAAAATTTTACAAATTCATCAGATGGTGTTTCTATTTCAGTTTTAAAAACTGATTGAATTTCCATATGATACTTTTTTGCACTCGCCATAGACAAAATAGAATCTACATCAAGGTTATCTCTGGCGAATTTCCCTAATTCTCTGATATCACGATCTCGTAAATTATCAAGATTAACAGTTAGAAATGGTATCTTATCCATACGATTCGTCTCTTCAATGTCTGAAAAGAATCGATATTCTATGCCATTGGTTAATATGGCAAATTTTGAATCCGTAACATTAAAATATCTGATTAGTTGGTTGTTGTGATTATCTAATTTTTCAGTGTGATTCTTGGCTTCTACAACAATAATCGGCTTACCATCCTGAAGAATTGCATAATCTACCTTTTCTCCTTTTTTGGTTCCAATATCTGCAGTAAATTCAGGAACAATAATAGTAGGGTCAAATACATCGTATCCTAGAGCACTCAAAAAAGGCATGATAAATGAGTGCTTCGTTGCTTCTTCTGTTAAGATTATTTCTTTCGAAGTTTTTATTCGTTCTGCTAATTGTTTTAATTTTATGTCGAGATCCATTTGTTTACCTTTTGTTGTTAGAATATTTTAATTATATATAGATATATATATATATATATCTTGAAACTTGTAAATAAAACTAACTTTTAGCCTATATTTTACATTTATCTGTTATAACCGTATAAAGTACAAAGGAATAAGTATATGAATGAAATTAAGAATGTATTAGGCGAGCCACTAGAGCCATGTAGTATGAAACCACTCACTGGATTTTATCGTGATGGTAGCTGTCTTTCCTTGGAGGATAATCAAGGTATTCGTGCAGTTTGTATTTATGCTACAGAAGAGTTTTTGATATATTCTAAAAGTGTAGGCAATGATCTTTCTACACCTATGCCACAGTGGAATTTCGTTGGAGTAAAAGCTGGAGAGAGCTGGTGTCTTTCTGGTCCTAGATTTGTACAGGCACTAGCTGATGGCAAAGCACCTCGTATATTTATCCATGCCACGCATGAGCGAATGCTTGAGCTCGTGGATTTGGATATTTTAAAAGAGTATGCGATAGACTTGTAGTTCTCTACAGACTGGCTTATAGGTATATTTAACTAAAAATATCATATGGCATTTTTACCACACAATAAGCTAGTTTATCATTTTAATCAGACCCATTATAATTTCTACAGCGATTAAAATAATTATTATCCATTCTAGAAATTCACTTCTTTTATGGTTTATAATGTCCATTACAAGCATAACATCTTCTTGTATTTGAGAGAGTTTAGTGAGAGCAATTTCATGTCTATCATGCAATTCCAATATTAATGTCAATGAATTGTAAAGCGATTCAGCCTCTTCATTATCCCATAATATATTTGGTTTATCTAGTAGCAAAAGATTACTAACCATATCATGGCGAGTTAAAACCAAGTGCTTAGCAAACTCCATAAGATGACCTCTTCTTATTGAAATCAAGTCACTAGCTTGCTCTATTATACCTCTACTTTTTGCAAATAATATATCAAGTTTATTTTCATATTTTTCAAGACCCACGCTTTGTGCTACGGCCAAAGCTATAATATTGAGATTAAGAACAGATCTCTCTTTTAGTACAACTTCATGGTTTGATATTGCAAACGGAGCAGAGAGCATATTGTCTATTCTAATGATGTAGTCTTGAGTTATGTCATCATCATATTGTGTAAAAATATCTAGTGTTATTAAGGCTTCGTTGATAGTTTCTTTATCATTAGCGATAATTGCAAGTACACCAAAAGGTACTAATATGATATGTAAGTTTTCATTGTATCCATAATATCCGTTTTCGATACCTTTATTGAGCTTGATATTTAATAAATTTGATATTTTTGTTTTGGTTATATTTTTATTGAGACTAACAGCTAATAGATTCATTTCACACTCCTTGAGATGATGTTTTATTATAATTGAATACTAGACGATTGTCAATTATTACCAAATAGCTTTTGTAATAACTCCTTATGACTCTCTTCGAACTTACAGAGCTTAGCATTTTTTACAAATACAAGCAAAATTGTGAGCGTAAATATTTTCTCATTATCTCTAAAAATATCTTGTCTTAATTCCATGGATGCACCGCCTAGTTTCAGTATTTCACTTTTTACTTCCAGCATATCTCCTAAAACAGCAGGTTTTAAAAAATCAGCACACAAGCTTTTCACTACCATGTGACCATCATTGACAGCAGGTGATGAACCATGACTAAATAGTATTTCACTTCTAGCTCGCTCACAAAACTTGATGTAATTTGTATGATAGACTACACCACCAGCGTCTGTGTCTTCATAATAAACTCTGATTTTCATCTGTAGTCCCCTTCTGATCGTGATTTAATAGTGTTTTATTTTTGATAAAAATAAGACTTGCAAAAATATGTTGTAGATTATACAGAGGTCTTGCTTTTGCACCGCTTCTTTTAATTTTTTTAAATAGCACCTATATTATTGCTAGAATAAAATAGCTAGGTCAAGTAAATTTTAAATCTATTTTTTCACTTCAAAGAGTGTTATGTCTATGGAACACTTTATGCATATCTATATCTAAATATATTTTAGAGAGGGTAGTAAAATGATTGAAACGATTTTTTTTCTTATCACATGCTACTGTTTATTAATTGGTGGACTCTTTTATTATCATTCACTAAAAGATGATGTATTTTATGAGTAGTGCTACACTTGATGGGACACTAACATATGCCAGTAGATTTTCACACTATAAAAACTTTTATATCAAGCATGAAAATACCATATTTTCCAAATTAGGCATTGGCACTTTTTCGCCAGAACCATACAAGGAAGAGAACTATCTATTTTCCTTTGAAGAGTCACTAATAAGTGCGATACAAAATGGTATTAATCATATAGATACGGCAAGTAATTATAGATATGGTGAAAGTGAAAAAGAGATTGGTATTGTTCTAAAAAAGCTCTCTTCTGAAGTAGCAAGGGAATCTCTGATTATCGCATCAAAGGGTGGTTTTATACCTCTAGAGTTTCCATTTCCTGCCAATCCATATCATTGGATTGGAGAGAATATGCTTGATTCAAATCTGGCATGCACAGATGATATCGAGCTTGATCAGCACTGTATGACTCCTGCATTCCTAGAGTGGTCATGTAGGCGAAGCCTAAAAAATATAGGTATAGATAAACTTGATATTTATTACTTGCATAATCCAGAAATGCATTTGATGCGTTTAGGAGAAGATGAATTTTATACACAGATATATAATATCTTTGTAAAGTTTGAAAGTCTAGCTAGTGAAGGACTATTTGAAACATACGGCATTGCTACTTGGAATGGATTTATTGCAGAAAATGAAGAACGAATTAGCTTAGAGCGGATTGTAGACATTGCCAAAAGAGCTGGAGGTGAAAAACACCGCTTCAGATATATTCAAACTCCATTTAATCTAGGAAAAACAAATATATATACTCTCAATACGCAGACAGTAAATGGTGAAGAGTGTACTTTATTGCAAGCAGCACATCGTCTCAAAATAGGTGTTATTACATCCTCTTCTTTGCTACAAATGCACCTATTTAAAAAATCATTCTCAGCTGAAACGGGGGTAGTGCTTGATGAAAATATGATTTTAGAGAGTGATATACAGCTCGCACTTCAATTTGTCCGCTCAACCCCAGGAATAGTTAGCTCACTATTTCGTACAAGATGGAGTGATCATGTGGAACATAATTGCAAAATAGCAAATATGAATCCAACAAAGAAAAATAGATATGACTTGTTATACAGGCTTCAAAAATGATATACGATGTAATAGTAGTAGGTGGTGGTATAGCTGGACTAATGGCGGCAATTGAGGCTAAATCCGATTACAACAAAGTTGCTATAATGACAAAAGGTAATCTTTTTAAATCAAATAGCTCACTTGCAAGTGGCGGCATAAACGGTACATTAAATGCTAGTGATATGAAAGCTATCAAACAACATATAGAAGACACTATCAAAGGGGCGTATGGGCTCGGAGATAAAAAAACAATAAAATACATGTGTGAAAATGCACCAAAGATAATAAAACAATTAGTTGAATTTGGTGTGAAATTTGACCGTGATGAGAATGGCAATATATTGCAAAGAAGTTTTGGAGGAGGCAGTGCAAAGCGAACTTGTTATATAGGAGATAAAACTGGTGCAGAGATAACTCAGATTTTAATCAAAATAGCAAAGCAAAAAGGGATTAAGTTTCTAGTAAATCATTTTGTGACGAATCTAACAACTCTCAAAAATAGTGTTAGTGGAGTTGTGACTATTAGAAGAGTTGATTCATCTGTTGTGGTTTACCCTGCAAAATCAGTTATTTTGGCAGGTGGTGGATACGCAGGAATTTTTAGAGGGCATAGCACTAATGCACAAGATTACACAGGTGATTTATTAGCAATAGCCTTGAGAGTTGGACTACATCTCAAAGATATGGAGTTTGTCCAGTTTCACCCCACAGGTTTCATAAAAACAAACTATCTGGTAAGTGAAGCAGCAAGAGGTGAGGGCGGGCTATTAATAAATAGTAAAGGTGAGAGCTTTGTAGATGAGCTTGGACCCAGAGATGTAGTTTCACGAGCCATTCAAAATCAAATCGAAAATGGACAAGATGTTTTTTTGGATTTGAGACACTTGTCGCTTGAGACCATTGAGGTGAAACTCCCGTCACTTTACAAAAGTGCTTTTATGCAAGCTGGGATTGATATCAGCAAAGAACTTTTACCTATTAAGCCAGTTGCTCACTACACAATGGGTGGCATTGAAGTGGATATGGTCAGTACTGATATAAAAGGTCTTTTTGCGTGTGGTGAGTGTGCATCTAATGGTGTGCATGGTGCAAATAGACTAGGCGGCAACTCTTTGCTTGAAGGTGCAGTGTTTGGGGCTTTATCTGGCAAAGAAGCACAAATATACGCCAATAGTAATGAATTTTTGCCAATAGAATTTAGCAATGTAATTAAAGATATTAAAATAGTAGACACTATTTTTGACTCTGATACATCAAAAAACTTTAATGCAATGAGGGTAAGCCTAGGAAATACTATGTTTAATAATGCTGGACTCATAAGAGACGAAGAGAGCCTGAACAAGGCTTATGATTATATCAGGTATCTTAGAAGTGAAGCTTTGTCACTACATTGTGTGCATAAAGATAGAGGAAATAATGTAGAGCTAATTTCGATACTAGAGCTCAGAAATGCTCTTGAGATATCACAAGCAGTCGTCATGTCTGCCCTAAAGAGAAAAGAGAGCCGTGGGGCACACTATAGAAAAGATTACCCGTATAGTGACGAAAGTCAAATGAAAAGTATAGTTATAAGAGAAGTTGCAAAGTGTCAATTAGAGATTTGGTTTAAAGAGAATTGGGTCTTGTATAAAATCAGAAAATGGTTTTATGGTATTTAAAATAAGGAGAGCAAAATGGCAAAAGTTATGTTAAGAGAGAAAGATGGTGAGATATATTTTTATATCCCAAAAAAAGATATGGAAGAGACAATTACTCATATAGAATTTGACCAAGAAGACAAATGGGGTGGTGAAATGCGTCTGAGTAACGGTGAGCTATGGTGGGCAGAGCCTAGTGCGAAACAGCTTCCAAAAGAGATTGTCTGTAAGAAATTAGAAGACTGATTAAAGAATAGACATTTTATTGTTAGATTTATGACTAAAATAAGATTATAATATAATCAATAAAATAAAGGAGCTAAAATAATGTTTGACTGTCAAAGTTGCTTAAGCAATAGAGAATTATCAGTACTATATGAGATAGCCATGCACATATCTGACTCCAGGGATACAATAAAATCTCTAGAGCAGTCATTATCTGTCTTAAAGCAGTCATTGAAACTTGAGAATTGTGCAATATATAGAGTGGAAGCCGATGAGAAACTTCATATATATGTATCCAATGGTTTTAATAAATATCAACAAACAGTCTCTGAATATAGATTTGGAGAAGGAGCTACTGGTCTAGCTGCACAAACAAGAGAACCAGTTGTAATACCAAATATACACAGTGATACGCTCTTTTTAAATAAATCAGGTAACAGAAGTGCTGAAATGGTCTCCTATATAGCTGTTCCAATGATAGTGGAAAATAATGTATGTGGTGTGCTGGCGGCTAATCTCACTAAGTCTACAGAAATTAATTTTGATGAAACAGTAAAGATTTTGACCATAATAAGTTCACTTTTGGGTCACTTTTTAAATTCTCAAAATATTTTATCGCAAGAAAAAGAACGCCTAACTGATTTGAAGAAATATTACAAGATGGAGTGGGACTCTAAGGTTCATAACTTTGGGGATATTATAGGCGATAGTCTACAAATGCAGATAATCTATAAAGTCATTAATCGTATCGCCCAAAGTGATGTAACTGTCCTAGTTAGGGGTGAGACTGGTACAGGAAAAGAGCTTGTTGCGGCTGCCATTCACAAGCGAAGCAAAAGAGCTGATGAGCCATTTGTAAAGATAAACTGTGCAGCTATTGCTGATAGTCTCATAGAGAGTGAGCTTTTCGGTCATGAAAAAGGTGCATTCACGGATGCCAAAGAGATGCGTAAAGGTAGATTTGAGCTTGCCAATGGTGGAACCCTATTTCTAGATGAAATAGGAGATATTTCAGCGTCAGCACAAGTGAAACTACTTAGGGTGCTTCAGGAGAGAGAATTTGAGAGAGTTGGTGGAAATAAGACCATCAAAGTCAATGTGAGACTTATCGCAGCTACAAATCGAAACCTTGAGGAGATGGTAAAAAAAGGAGAATTTAGAGAAGATTTATACTATCGCCTCAATGTTATTCCTATTGATTTGCCTCCGCTTAGAAAAAGAGGAGATGATATACGACTTTTGGTCAATTTCTTCTTGGCTAGGGCTATTAAGAATCATAAAAAGCAAACAATCATCACCGAAGAAGCGATGGAGATACTTATGAGTTATCCATGGCCTGGTAACATCAGAGAGTTGGAAAATACCATGGAGAGAGTAGTTTTGATGGGTAGTGATGATGGTATTAGTGCTGAGGATATGCAGCTATTACTACCTGCCTTATCGTCAAATCACCTCAAAATAAAGGAATAGCGATATGTCAAATAATATAATATACAAAAATGAGACGATGAACCTAATTGACGATGCAATGGAAGAAGGATACATGGCTCAAGCAATACATGTAAATATGCCTGATGACCAGAAATGCATAATCAAAAGAAGTCATGGGGATACAACCATGACAATCCTCTACTCTGTTCCAAATTTGGAGTTTAGATCAGAAATATTAGAATTAGATTCGTTTCTAGCTCCACTGCAAGTTCCAGTCAAAACATATCTGTTGCTCAATCAAAAAACTAAAGAGATAGATGATTTTCAAAATAAACTCAAACGCCTTGAAATAGTTTATGATACATACGATGAGTTTGGTACATGGTATGGAACAAAAATCACAAATGGTAGCCTAGAAGGTGCACTTTGTAAATCACTTTTTTTAATTAGTAGAGAGGGTGCTATTTTTTATGTGGATATGCCATTTGATTTATCAGAAGCTATCAGCATAGAGAGACTACATGCAGCACTAAACAAAGCATACACAATATATACAGGAGTAGGATGTCATGAATAATATTAAAGAGTTGATAGTAAATGGTAAATTGGTGCCATTTTTGGGCATGGGGATTTTTAAAGATACGGTTGCAACTGATGGAACTCATATGCCATTTGATAGCGACAGTATGTCTATGGCACTCAATGACAACAGAACTATGAGTGTACGATTAATGTATGAATATAGCAGAGTGGCCATGAGTCTTGAGCAGAGAAAAGGTAGAGAGTTCATAGTAGCAAAAACTAATCATATTTATAGTTCAAAAGTGTACGAACCACCTTTGATATATAAAACACTCAAAGAGTTACAGCCTCCTTATGTAATAGACACTAATCTTGATGATAGTGCATGTAAAATATATGATGGTGTGAATCACTTTATGATAGTAGGAACATCTAGGGTTATGGGCGGACCAGATAGATTTATTGTTTATAAATATGATGTATCAACAAAAACTTATAATGAAATTGAAAAAAATGAGCTAAACAACTCTATTCCGATACTCTTTAAACCGCTTGGCTCAACTGTTCCTAATAAAAATTTTATTATTAGTGACGCTGATTTTGTTGATTGGCTCACAGAAGCTATGGGTGGTTTTGCTATGCCAGTTTTTCTCAAAGAATATAAAGACCAAAAATCGTATCTATTTATTGGGCTTGATTTCTCCAGAGACACCCTAAGAATGGTAGCTAATGAGCTTACCATGGGACTTGATGGTGGATATATAGTTGAAGATAAAGAAATTTTAAGCAAAAAAGAGGAGCAATTTATCTCTACACACAAACTAGATAAAATAGCTCTAAGCGTGCAGGAATTTATAGAAGGACTATAATGAAAAGTGATATGATTTGTGATTTTTGTGGCAAAGGATATTCTAGCGTTGCTAAAATTTTTAGTGCTGAGTACTCGCATATATGTAACGAATGCGTTCAAACTTGTCATGATGAGTGGCACAAGGAACAATTACTTGCAAACAAAGAGACTTTTCAACAGGGACTAACCCTGCCTCATAATATAAAAGCACATCTAGATAGGCATGTCATTGGTCAAGATGAGGCAAAAAAAGTCTTATCAGTAGCTCTATATAATCACTATAAACGCATAGATAAACCTATGCAAAAAAATATTGAAATCGAAAAAAGCAATATACTGCTAATAGGTCCTACTGGTAGTGGTAAAACCTTACTGGCTAAATCACTTGCTAAAATCATGAATGTACCATTTGCTGTTGCAGATGCTACTGCTTTAACAGAGGCTGGATATGTAGGTGAGGATGTAGAGGCTATTCTCTCAAGACTACTAGCATCAGCAGATTATGATTTGGAGAGAGCAGAGCAAGGTATTGTATATATAGACGAGGTAGATAAAATAGCACACAAGAGCGAGAGTGCAACCAGTGGACGAGATGTATCAGGTGAAGGTGTGCAACAAGGGCTACTCAAAATTCTAGAGGGAGCTGAGGTTTATGTACCAGTCAAGGGTGGACGCAAAAACTCTTCCTCTGAGACTATATTATTTAATACCAAAGATGTACTGTTTATATGTGGAGGTGCATTTGTAAATCTACACCAAAGTGGTTCAAATAAAAATAAAAATAAAATGAATAGCTTGGGATTTCTTAAAGAAGAGAAAGTGGAGCAAACCGATAGAGAGATTACACCAAAAGATTTAATAGGTGCTGGTATGATTCCAGAATTCATCGGAAGAATTCCTGTGATTACAAGACTAGATGCACTCAGCCTGGAAGATTTGATTAGAATTTTGCAAGAGCCTCAAAATGCAATAATAAAACAGTATCAAGCCCTATTTGAATTAGATGGAATTGACCTTGAGTTTACAGATGATGCACTAAAGAGCATAGCAGTTCTTGCAGAAAAGAAAGAGGTAGGGGCTAGAGGGCTTAGGGGAATAATAGAGAAAATAATATTACCACTACAATTTGATTTGCCATCCAAGCAAGATGTCATTAGATGCATAATAACAAGTGAATTTGTGGACAACACTGCACCAGTAACATTAGAATATAGACAAAAAGAGGCAAATTAAATTTAATATTTTATAAAGGAACAAGAAATGTATATCTAAAAGCAAAAAAGGATTTTAGATGGCACATACTGCAACCTTACCTCAGATTTCTAAAAAAAGAAGAATTGTTGGCAATGAAGCACCAAGCATAAAGATATTCACAGATACCACAACCAATATTATAGCTGGCATGATAGCAATAAATGTTCAGCTCTTGATGTCCACTAAGGATATTACTGATGAAGCATTTATCGCTATGCTTACTAATCTAATCTCATCATATGATGATAATCCAAAAGTAAATATAGTCATAATTGTAAATTCTTCATTTGATGAGATTGATAATTCCAAAAATAATTTCGAGTGTAACAATATTGTCATAGCACAAGATACAAATGGTGATTTTGCAAAAAAATATGGTAATAGTGACAGTGGAGATCTACTCAATACTATGTTCATTGTCGACAAAGAGGGGATGCTTGTCTATGCTTGTTATGATATCTATGAAGAGAGTGCTTTTGAGAATGGGATTAAAATATTGACTGAAACTATCAATTTTAAGCCAAAAGGACATACTCATGAAAATTGGATGGCCTAAGGAACACTATTTGCATAGGATTAATTATAATATCTAAAAGGAGTAACAAATGGCGGTAATGATAACGAGTGAATGTATCTTGTGTGACGCTTGTGCGTTGGAATGTCCAGTGGCAGCAATACTTGATGAGAATAGTGAAAAAAATCCAAAAGATGCAATGTATTATGTAAAACCAGAGAGCTGTGTGGAGTGCGTAGGTCATTCTGATACACCAAGATGTGCAGAGGCTTGTCCAACAGAAGGTGCTATTGTGTGGGATATGCCATACACTGTTGCTTTTGAAGAGTATTTCATATCTGGCAATGAAGAGGGTAAATATGGTATACGAGTACATAACAAAAAAGGCATGATGCTCCCATCTGTAAAAGAGCAACCATATATATCTACTGTTTCACAAGCAGATAGAGAATCACACGCTAATTTAGGTAATTGGTAGCCACAGGTAATAATATTTATACAGGTGCGTAGATGGCACCCAATAAATATAACATATAATATAAAGGAGACACAATGAGTTGTGCATGTGGAACTTCAAATGATTTTGATCCAAATGATTCAAAGGCTTTGGAGATACAAGAAAAAATAAATGCTCACCCTTGTTATAGTGAGGGGGCACATCAACACTATGCGAGAATACATGTACCAGTAGCATCAGCATGTAACATACAATGCAACTACTGTAATCGTAAATATGACTGCTCAAATGAGAGTAGACCTGGTGTAACAAGTGGTAAACTAACACCAGAAGAGGCTGTAAAAAAAGTTCTCTATGTAGGTGGAGAGATACAACAGCTTTCAGTTGTCGGAATAGCAGGACCAGGTGATGCATTGGCAAATCCTAAAAAGACATTCAAAACATTCAAGATGCTACAAGAAAAAGCTCCAGATTTAAAGCTTTGCCTGTCTACAAATGGACTTAAACTATCTGAATATATAGATGAGATTGAGAAGTATAATGTAGACCATGTTACTGTCACAATCAATACAGTTGACGAGACTGGAGAAATAGGATCAAAAATATATCCATGGATACATTGGGAGCATAAGAAAATCAGAGGAAAAGAGGGTGCTAAACTTCTTTTGAAAAAACAACTTGAAGGCATTAAGATGCTTACTGATAGAGGAATTCTTGTAAAAGCAAACTCAGTTTTAATCCCTGGAATTAATGATAAAGATTTGCCAAATGTAGCTAAAAAACTGAAAGAGCTTAATGTATTTTTGCACAACATAATGCCACTTCTTTCAGCTCCTGAATTTGGTACTAAGTTTGGGCTAGATGGCACACCTAGTGCTACAGACCAAGAGGTAATGGCTGCTCAAGATGCATGTGGTATGGATATGAAACTTATGAGTCACTGTAGACAATGTAGAGCGGACGCCGTTGGACTTATCGGCGAAGATAGAGGCGATGAGTTTACAAGAGACAAATTTGCAGCTATGGATTTTAATTTCCTTGAATCTAAATACAATTTGGCCTCCAGAGGAGAGTTTCATCAAAAAATAGAAGCTTGGCGTGGAGCTTTAGCAAAAGCAAACGATAGAATCAAAATAGAACAAGCTTCAAAAGAGCAATTAAGCTCAACTGGAGAAACTAAACTTGTAGCAGTTACAACAGCTGGCGAGGGTGTAATAAATATGCACTTTGGCAGTGCGAACGAGTTTATCATATACGAAGCAGGAGATAAAGCTATACGATTTGTAATGCACCGCAAAATAGAGAGTGCATATTGTAGTGGCCCAGAAAACTGTAATGGTAGTAATCCAATCGAAGAGATAAAAAATACACTCAAAGATTGTGATATATTATTAACTGAAAAAATTGGAGATTGTCCTATGGGTGAGCTTGGTTCAATTGGTTTGATTTGCGATGATAGTTACGCATTGCAACCTATTGAAAAATCAGTTTTTGAAGCTACAAAAAAATATTTTTATGAGCTTGAAAAAGAGGTTGGATAACGTGCGGAATGGTTTTTGCATTGTAATATAAAATACAAAAGGAGAGACCATGGCACTTATCAATGATACAACCCTTAGAGATGGTGAACAAGCTCCTTTTGTTGCATTTAATACAAGTGAAAAAATAGCTATCGCACAGTTGCTTTATGAAGCTGGTGCTGATGAGCTTGAAGTTGGCATACCAGCCATGGGAGTCAAAGAGATTAATGATATCAAAGAGATATTAGCTCTAAATCTTCCTATACCTATCATGACATGGAACAGGGCTACAATGAGTGATCTTGAAGCATCATTGTCGTGTGGTGTTAGCTCGGTTGACCTCTCTATACCAGTATCTGATCTGCTGATAGATATTAAATATGGTGGAAATAAATCTAAAGTCTTACACGAACTAGAAGAGGTTATAAGGGTAGCAAAAAAAGAAGGACTATTTGTATGTATCGGTGGTGAAGATGCTAGTAGAGGAGATAGTGGCTTTATTAAAGAGATTTTAACTCTTGGGGCTGAGCTTGGTGCAAATAGGTTTAGGTATTGTGACACAGTTGGGATATTAACTCCAATGCAGTCATACAATAATATCAAAAAAATCGTTGAGCATAATCTGCTTCCAATAGAGATGCATACACATAATGATTTTGGTATGGCAACAGCAAATGCGATTAGTGGTATAGAAGCTGGAGCAATTAGTGCCAATACAACCGTTATTGGACTTGGAGAGAGGGCTGGAAATGCCTCATTTGAGCAGGTATTAATGAGCTTAGTGCATCAGTTTGGCGATTTTAGAAAGATAGATGCACCAAAATTAAAAGAGTTAGTCTCAGTGGTTAGTCTTGCCGCAAATAAACCAATTGATATGCATTTTCCTATTATTGGTGAGCATATCTTTTCTCATGAGTCTGGTATTCATGCAAATGGAATGATGAAAAACAGTGATGCTTATGAACCATTTAGTCCAGAAGAAGTAGGGGGATGTAGAGAGTTTCCGATTGGTAAACACTCAGGCACATCTACTCTTTGGTATCATCTAAAATCCATGGGGATAATCGCAGATAGAGCTATACTTTCTACAATGTTGCCCAAAATTAGAGAGATAGTAACTAATCGAAAGAAAGTCCTCGGAATGGATGAGCTAAGAGAGCTATACCTATGTTCGTAGGTTGGATACGAGATGGTTTCAAGGAGAGCATAGAAGAGCTATCGCGGCAAATTGTATGCGATAAACATGCTATTTTGGAGACATATGCTCACAATAAAAGTATCTGCTTTGGGGTATACGATAAAGATAAACTTTGTGGTTTCGTAAGTGCTTATGAGAATAAAAATAGCTTTACAATTAATAATTTTTGTTATACTAGAGAGTTGGAACAAATATACAAAATACGACTTATTGAGCTACTTTTAAAAAATATATCTCGTAAAAATAAACCAATAGTTTCAATGGTAAGCCAGAGCGAACAAGACATATTCATAGAAGCTGGATTCCTAGAACACTCTTTATTCTATCAAGCCATTAATAGCGGTGAAGCTGTAGCATTTAATTTCTCCCACGCCACGGCACAAAACATTAGTAGTCGCAACCATTTGCTAACTTTTAACCAATACGAAAAAAAAGCTTTTGGAGAAGATATATCTAGTTATCTTCAGTCAATTTTGCACAGATCATCTTCTCTGAGTTTTTCTACTCAAAGTGGATATATACACTCTTATGCATTTGGTGGCTCTTATATTAAAATATCCCCTTGGATTATGAATTTTGAATCATATAGTGATGCAGAAAAGCTACTCAGAGGAGTCCTTTTTCATAGAGGGCTTAAGCAAATAATTGCCTTTATTCCAGCGGGGATAAAAGAGATAGTAGAGCTTTATAAATCATACAAGTTTGAGCTTAAAGCGTCTTATTGGCTGATGTATTATAAAGAGCAACCAAAAATAAATCTAGAGATGATTTATGCCTATTAAAAATAAAAGGAGATGAGATGGAAAACAGTGTAGACGAGAAAGAGATTAAAAAACAATATGCAGGATGCAAGAGAAAAGTGATAGAGATTGCTGGTGAGATACATGATATAGTCGAGGATACTATATGGACACAGTATGACAAACTTCCAATATTGAGCCAAAAAATTCAAGAAGCTATGGTAGATGTTGTCAAAATGAGAACCCAATATAGCTTTCTATCCTAAAGTATAAAGTATGACCACAATAGAGCAAAAAATCATCTGCGAATGTGGCTCTAAGACATTGACTCAGGCAATAGAAATATTTAAAGCTACGACATTACCATATAAAAAAGCTAAAAAGCTTGTCACTGAGTGCAATAAAACTTGCTGCAGAAGACCACTAATGAGGCTTTTTGATATGGTTGAATTTGGTGAAATTGACTATGATGAGATGGATTTTTTGATAGAAGAATTTTATAGTAAACATAGAGGAGACGATGATGAATACAGAGTGGATTGAGCTTATTAAATGGATTAAATCAACAGGATTGGACACCACAATACCAACAACTATGGAAAAATTGCAACAACTAAGGGTGTTGGATTTATCAAAGAAAAAACTCCAGTTCATACCTGAAAGCATTGGATTACTTGACAATTTAAATGTTTTAAAGCTCTCAAGCAATCGCCTAAAAAACCTTCCTAGTAGTATTGGGAAGCTAAATAAACTTAGCAATTTGCAATGTGAAAATAATCTCTTAGAAGAGTTACCTAGCAGTATAGGGGATATATCGTATCTTAAGGTTCTAAATCTTAACGGGAATAGACTCAAAACACTCCCAAAAGAGTTTGAAAAACTAACTAAACTCACAAGACTAACAATAGCATCTAATGAGCTTACCCATATAGATGATGGGCTGGCTAGCCTAACCAAGCTACTTTATTTTTCACTAGATACTAATAAACTCAAAGAGATTCCAAATATATTTGGGAGGATGAATGCACTCTATTATCTTGACTTATCCTACAACCAGCTAACATCTCTACCGTCCTCATTCGAAGAGATAGATGAGCTTGAGACACTTTTGCTTGAAGGTAATCGTATAGAAAATTTACCTTCACTTGAATCTCACGATATGCTTATTAAACTAAATATCAATGATAATAATATTACAGCACTAAATTTTGATTTAGCCATGCTAGAAGATTTACAAATCCTTATGATGGATAACAATAGACTCGAGAAATTACCAAATAGCATATGCCAACTGGCAAAATTAAGACACCTAAGTTTTGTTGCCAATCAGATTGATGAGCTACCTGAATGCATAGGTGAACTTACAAACCTTGTTGAACTTGATATGGAGGAGAATCTGCTAACTACATTGCCAACTAGTTTTAAAAATCTTGATAGTCTTAAAAGTCTATATATGGCAAATAATATTGGTGTGAAAAGACCAACAGGTCTCAAAAGCCTAGAATACTGTGATATTGATATCTAGTTGAGCATATAGATTTTTTTTCTCTCTTTGGATGACGGGACACCTAGCAATTTTCGATATTTTGTGATTGTTCTTCTGCCCATACTTATATCATATTTTTCAATGATTGTATTTATAATTTCATCATCAGTAAGTGGCTTATCATGTGGCTCATTGGCTACTAATGCTTGTAGATAGTTTTTTATTTCTGATGATGATAGATTGTTGCTAACGGCATTAGTGAAAAAAGATTTCAAAGAGAAAGTGCCTCTATCACATTGGATATATTTATTGGATACCGCTCTGCTTATTGTAGACTCTTCAAATCCTAATTCTGTAGCAATATTAGACATAGTTAGAGGTCTAAGTTCCCCACCCATAAAAAATCTAGTTTGTCGATCCACAATACAAATAACTAGTTTATAAAGAGTTGCTTTTCTAAACTCCAATAACCCAACCAAATCTTTAGCTTCTCTTAGTTTTGCTTTTAGCTCACTATTTTTTGCCAAAAATGCATCTTTAATCTCAATATCTGGGTAGTAGTCATTATTTATTCTAATTGCAATATCACCAGTTATATCAACAAAAAAATCAGGAATTATATATGGCTCATCTTCTGTATACTCAATCGCTGGTGGATTATTGACCATTTTTAGAGCATGCATTGCTTCTTCAAAATGAAGATGCTTGTGGTATTTGTCTATCTGTTTTAAATTTCTTACTAATATGCATGCAAGCTCATGTACCTCACTTGGTATCTCCATTGCTTCTAGTTGAAATAAAAATGACTCTTCATTGTCAATAGCTCCAACACCACAAGGCTCAAGATATCCAAACCGTTTTCGTATACTCTCTACAAAATCATTAGTTACCTCACAAGCAACAGCTATTTGCTCAATATCTCCTGTAAAATAACCATCACTCTCTATATTTTGTAGTATTTCAAGAGCCACCTTTTGAGATACTGGAGTAGGGAATAGTGGCTTGCATATCTGTTCTAGCAATTTATCATACAAAGATTCTTTGTATACACTTGCATTTTCTATAAACCCTCGTTTAGCGTCTGGATCCCCATCATATCTTGATGAGCTACTGACTTCAAACGACGATGTATGTTCCAAGAAAGGATTTTCGTAACTATGTTTCTCTAGGAGTGTGTCAAGCTCTTGCAATGGTGCTTGCAGTAGCGGAAGCCACAGTCTAAGAGAAAGTTGCATAGACTGTTTCTGCTTGACTGCTAAATTAGTACTATAACCCATTACTGCACACCCTTTCTTTAGTTGTTAACGACTATCCTAGTATTTTAATCTCACTACGCCATTTGGCAATGCGATTTTCATTTGACAAGATAATCTTGAGTTTGGAGTACATGTACCATAGCAAATCTCTTTGAGAACTTTTATCTCTTTATCTGTTTTTGGTGTCAAAAACTCCATGCCTTGCTCTACTTCTACAACACATGTGCCACATTCTCCATCTCTACAGCCAAATGGCAATGCACTCCCACTTGCTTCAACGATATCTTGAATTGTGCTTCCAGGTTTGACATTGATAGCCAAAAAGTCATTTATTATCTCTACTCTTGTTGTCATTTTGTTTCCTTTGTTTTGTTATTTAAGTTTATATGGTTTAACTAGAACATCGCCTTTGATTAGCATCATTGGTGCTACTCTTACGCGAGGGCTTATAGTATATTGTTGACACTGCACAGCTTCTTCAGCCGTGATAGCACCAAGTTCTACTAAAATATCCAGCTCTTCATCTTCCATATAACTTGTAGGTTCTTCATTCGTTAGATGTTCTACAGACAAGAGACACTCTTTGTAGTCTGTATAGCTACTCCCTAGTAAGATACCTTTGTCTTTAGCCAATCTTACCATAGGTTCGCCTATTTTCGCATCGTATACACCGTCTAAATTTTCATCAAAATGCATAAAAATTACTTTTGCCATTAGTTTTTCTCCTTTTTTATTTTTTTGGGTATTGCTCACGCATCCGTTTGCGATGAGCTTCCATTATTTCTCTCTCTTCATCAACTGGGTCGATATACTCCTCCATCGCCTCTAGTTCGTGTTCTCTACATCCCACAATTTCAACCGGCTCACCTCCTAAAAAATGTACTTCATAAACTCTGATTACTTGCAAAAATTCACCTATGCTTTTTACATAGCCTATACTACCTTTTGGTATCATAAGTGTACCAATTGCAGCGTGTGGATAAGTACCATCATTGACTATATCTTCAAGTGAGCGAACTTGCTGACCTATCTTGTAGAGTGCTTCATCACTATCTCTTCCAGATCTATTAGCGGTTACACTATCATATAGAACTATATCAGCA
The DNA here is from genome assembly GCA_002412865.1 of Sulfurovum sp. UBA5198. Classification (GTDB taxonomy): domain Bacteria; phylum Campylobacterota; class Campylobacteria; order Campylobacterales; family Sulfurovaceae; genus BN30871. The sequence continues at coordinate 72,271 of DHVW01000018.1, read as the reverse complement.
TCCACAACTATTTCCTTCTTGTGGTGCACATGTTGAGCAACCGTTCAGTTTACCAGTTTCAAACATATTCCAAATCTCTGCAGCACTAGGTGCATATCCATCTTTAAATCTTCCATAGACTTTTAAAAGTGAAAATTTTAGAAAATCAAGCAATTGACTTTCGTCATTTTTGATATTTTCTATTCCAGTTCTAATCATAAGGCTATATTCTTTTAAGATATGAAATCTTTTTGCACCCAAAAGTGGTTTATCATAAGATATATTAAAAAATTCAAAATAATCCTCAGCATCTCTTAGTTCATAAAAATCATCAATATTATGTGTCATCATCGTAATCTCCTTTAACTACAAGGTGTATCAATATGCGTTGTATTTTGCATAGGGATATTTTTTATTTTTTTGTCTATCTGTGTTGTTAGAGCATCTTCATCTTGCTCACCTGTTCTTATTCGTTCAACACCGCCCACATTTAGCCACCACATTTTTCCAGCACCTCTGCCCAAATCTTGGCAATTAGCCCTGATACACTCCATGGCAACAGCTCTTGTTTTACTGTTTGATACAACAATTTCTAGTTTAACTTTGTCAAAAAGATCAACCGATTGATCATCTGCTTCTTTTACTCCGTATGATCCTTTACCAACAACATTTGAGACTGTAACCCCCTCAATATGGTTAGTAAATAAATCTCCAAGTACATCTTTTAAATTATATTCATTAAATACTGCGACTACTAAAAACATTTTATACTCCTTGTATTTGGGTTTTGAGCTTTTCGATCCAATTATCTATTCGCTCAACTGTTTTAGATGACTCATTGTGCTCATCAATTGCTAATCCACAAAGCTCACCATCATGCTCGGCTAGTGAAAATTCATATTCATACCCGTCTTTAGAGACAGTACCAAATGGTGTAGCTCCCGCATCTGTAAAGACTTTGTGGAGCTTACCAAGTGCAGAACAGAAATGCTCCCCGTGTTTTTTGGTATCACCAGCACCAAAAAATGCAACTTTTTTACCGCTAAAGTCTATCTCGTCTGATGAAATTTCAAACAAAGGATCAACCCAGCTATGATGCACATCTCCTTGCCCCCAAGTGGAACTCCCCACAAAGAGCGTATCACACTCTAGGAGCTGGTCTATTTCATCAAAATCATCTTCCATACCGATAATCTCTTCGACTCCAAATGCCTCTGATAGGGCTTTCGCTATTTTTAGGCTATTGCCTCCAGCGGAAGCACAAAAAATTCCTATTTTTCCCATTTTAAGCTCCTACTGGTTGATAGGTTTTATATATGCCTAGTGCATCATCAAGCATTTTTTTTGCCATTATCAACAAACTCTTCGTATGTACGAAATGAATATCTATGTGCATCTTTAAAAAACTTATTTGTTATGACTATTTTGTCTGCTATGACAACAGCTCTACCAAAACCTTCGTGACTCATCTCCATAACCACAGAACACATTACACCCGTTTGCATCTCAAAAGCAAGTGCAATGGCTTGATAAACTAACCGTATATCTTTGATTTGCATCTCGTCAATATCTGCAATTACTGGGATACTTCTAAGGTCTTCTTTTGTCTTGACATATTTTTCACTCAGTAGTTCTTTGTCGCCTTTGTGTGTCCAAGTCCCAAACTGATCTAATGCTCTTACTTGACCTATAATGGTTTTTACAAATAACTCTTCCATTATGAGACCCGCTTTTCGCATATTTTTTTGATAAACGGAGGTGGATTTGTACCAAGCATTTTGGAGAGTTTACTAAGCTCCTCGTCAATAGAGACAATCTCTTTGTATTTAATAGGGAAAACACCATGGTTGATAATTTTAGCAGCAGCAGTAGGACCAATATTTACAAAATATACAATATCAACTCCACTCAAAAGAGCTACTGTCTTATCAGTATCCTTGCTGGTTATTGGCACTATACCATGAAGCATATAGTTTTCTTTTGAGACATCATATATATGAAACTCTTTTGCAGATCCGAAATGTGCATCAATGTTCATAGCAGAGTTAGTCGCAAAAGCAACTCTTATGGCATTTGATAATGTAGATATTTTGTTTTCCATTTTCTACTCCTATTTTTTTAGTTATGAATACTTATATGCATAAAGTGTTCCATAGAATTTAATGGTGGTTTGAATTTGCAATAATGCAATTTGCAACTTCAAATAAAAACTGTGCAGTGCCCTCATATAGCAAGTCATTTTTGAGCTGATTTCCCACAAGTTCATAATTGGGATATCCTCTTGTGACGAGAATAGAATGCTCTTTTTTAGCTAATCTCTCTCCGTGAAAATTAGTTATCAATAGAGTCTCTTTATCTAAGAATCCTTCTACATCCCCAAGGTCACCAATTATTTTATTTTCTGTCTTGATACTATCTAGTGATGAGCTTTTTGTAGGCGATACTATCGCTTTGATATATGCACCAGCTTCTGTAAGTACAGAAGAGAGTGAAAGTATCAAGTCTGGCTCAGCAGCTATCACTATCTGCTTGCCACCTAATATGAAATGAGTATCCAAAAGTGCATCTTGAACTCTTTTTCGCCATCTAATAGTTTTTGAATGCGGCATAGCAACAGCACTTATCTCCATTAGTGAGCCATAAAATTTATCACTATTTACTAGCCCGCCCAATGAATCAAAATGAATATGCTTCATATTTTTATTTTTATTGCATAGTTTTGTTCCGCACGAGTGGACACTATTTCCAATAGTAAGAACAGCACTTGATGAGCCGAGCTCTACTATTTCTGACATAGAGATTCCGTTGCTACTCAAAGCACCTTGTTTCTCACCTAGATGTCCATCGAGTGATTCGCTAATATCTGGCAAGGCATATACACTCCATCCAAATAGTTCAACTTGTTCTTTTATGACTTCAACCTCAAGAGGTGTCATGCTAACATGTGGAATAATTGTTATTTTTTTTTCGCACATCAAGGTTGCCACAACAATCTGGTCTATAATCGCCTCAACTGCTTTTGTGTAGCCACTCTCTAGTCCACCCTCAAAATCAGGCGTGTGAGCATAGACTATTGTATGTTCATCTTTGAGCAACGAAGCTACACCTTTGATATCATCACCTTTTGTCTCTGTAAGTCCTGTGGTAAATAGACCTATAAGCTCTGGTTTGACTTTGAGTGTGATATTTTTAACAGCTTCACTAATACTATAATCACCACCATCTATGACTGCGGTTATATCATTGACTGCTGTGGTTTGTATGGCAATAGGGTCATTGAAGTGTCTTGTGAAAAATACCTTAGAAAACGATGCACACCCTTGGGCTCCATGCATCAGTGGCATAGAGTTTTTGACACCCAAAAATGCTATTAATGCACCCATTGGTTGAGAGAGCTTGAGTGGATTAACCTCTAATGGCTTTGTCATATCTGTTTCTCCCATGGGGCTTTTGTGCCTACTATTGAAAATACAGGATTTTGTACCGCCGCACAAACATCTTTTGCTAAATTTTCTAATCCACCATAGGCCCCATAGCTTATTTTCTTCTCTTGATTTACATCTACAAAGGCTATTTTTTTCTTGATAGCAGTATAGAGACTTCTCCCACCTGCTAGCAATATCTCAACACCATGCTCATCAATAAGCTTAGCTTGTTCATTGGCAGGTGATTTCATAAGTATCTTTACATAGCTTTTAGCTATATCGATATCCTCAAGAGTTGACTTGGCTACACTTGTGGCTACAACATCTATACCCATATCTTGAAGAGCTGATGCTATTGACCATGATTTATTCCCGCCTGTATTTAAAATAGCTTTTTTACCATTTAGTATCTCTCTATATGGCAATAGTCTCTTTTCTAGTGCCTCCTCCTCTACGGCTATGATAGCCTCTGCTTTTCGTGACAACTCTTCATCTCCAAAAGCATTTACAATACTTCTGATAGCGTTAGTAGTGTCTCTCTTGCCGTAGAATGACACAGATATATATGGTATGCCAAATCTCTCTTCCATTTTGCGACATAGTGTGATGAGGGATTTAGCACAAACTATGACATTGAGCTTTGCTCTATGTGCCATTTGGATTGATTCTATTCTACCATCTCCTGCGAATGTAGATACGATTTTGATACCTATCTTTTCAAGTATTGGGGTGTATTGCCACATATCGCCTGTTACATTATATTCACCTATTAGATTTATGCCAAATGGATGAATTTCTGTGGGTTCTTTTGTCCCTATGAGTTTATCAAGCACAGCTTCCCCAGCTAATCTTGAGCCTAGATTTTTACTTCCTACAAAACCAGGAGCATGAACTACTACTACTGGTATATTATATTTTATTTCCATTCTGTTTGCAATATTATCCATATCATCGCCTATCATCGCAGTAACACATGTCTCATATACAAAAATAGCTTTTGGTTTTTTGTTTATCATAATATACTCGATAGACTCTTCTAGTTTTTGATTTCCTCCAAAGATGATATCATGTGTATTTACATTTGTACTATAACCCAAAAATGTATTATTCTCACCATCATAGCTACTAGGAGTTGCTCTGGTCTCCCATGATGCACCCAAACAAGTAGCTGGAGCATGCACCAAATGCACAGCATCTGCAAATGGAAATAGGGCTATTTGAGCTCCCTCAAACGCACACCCACCGCTGGTAGCTCCAGGCTTTGGTTTGTCGCAACTACTCTTTTTTTGCTCATTATGACTACAAGCTGATTCGCTCAAAAGTTCTTTTATCTGCTTTTTATTTACCATCATAGAGTATCCTTTTTGGATGAGATATTTATTCTAAACATTATTATGCAAGAAGTGTTCCTTGAATGGAACACTTCTTGCATAAAGAATTATAAAATTAACTATTGAGGTATCAAATGAGCCACGCACAAGCACTATCATTTTATAAACAAAAAAAATACGAAAAAGCATTTTTACTATGGAAAGACGAAGTTGATAGTGATAACGACCAAGCAATGGTAAATATTGGCCTTTTATATCTAAAAGGCGAGGGCGTAGCACAAGATGCAAGACTAGCCAAAGAGTGGTTTGAAAAAGCAATAGTGCACGGAAATACATCTGCTTATTATAATTTAGCATTGATGTATCAAAATGAGATTGGTGTAGAAAAAGATAATGCTATTGCAATCGAGAACTTCAAAAAAGCATCACTAGGTGGGCATAGTGGGGCAAATCTGAGACTAGGCATGATGATGCTTGAGGACAAGAGCAACAAAGAGCTTTTAGGCGAAGGATTTGAATATCTATTACGAAGTGCCAAAGGTGGTAATCCAATAGCCATATCAAAAATTGGTGGCATAGGCAGAGGTGTAGATATACCTGATGAGCAAAAAAATAGTGACTTTAGAGCTAAGGGTCTTGATTCGCAAGTGTCTCTCATACAAGATGCAATTGATGAACACATCAAACCAATCTTGCTCAAAGATGGTGGAGATATTATAGTATTAAGCGTAGAAGCATCTCCAAAAGTAGAAATACGGATGCTTTATGGTGGGAACTGCTCTGGTTGTTCTCTAGCAACTACTGGAACATATGAGATAATAAGAACCACACTAGTAAATCTCATAGATGAAGAGATAGATATCTATGTGGCATAATTTTATAAACTATTATTTAGTGGATCTAACAAGATGAAGATAGCATTCGCCTCAAAAGATGGTATCTGTATTAACGAGCATTTTGGCTGGTGTGAAAAGTTTTTTCTCTATGAGATAACCAAAGAAGGTGTTTGTTCACTTGGTGTGTCTGATGCATCTATCAAATATGAAGAAGAGGCTGATAAGCTTGCTTACAAAATAGAGCGTTTAGAAGAGAGTCATGTAGTTTGTGTGACACAGATTGGACCAAAAGCTGCAAATTTACTTCAAAGTGTGGGAATATATCCATTAAAAGTAGCTAGCGAAGATGAGACCATAGAGCAAGTATCCCAAAGACTATTTAACTATATGAACGATGATAGTTCGCCTTTGTGGTTTAAAAGATTGGTGTATCAACATGGCTGAAGCAATCAAAATTAAAAAAAATCTCTACTATGTAGGTGTGAGTGATAGTGATATTAGAACTTTTGATATTATAATGAAAACAGCTAATGGCACTACTTACAATGCGTATCTTCTCAAAACTAGCGAGGGAGTTATCCTATTTGATACAGTAAAACAAGAGTTCGAAGATGAGTTTTTCGAAAAAATAGAATCAGTATGTAATTACGATGAGATAAAATATATCGTTATGCATCACCTTGAGCCTGACCATAGCGGAGCATTGCCTGAGCTTAGCAAAAGATGTCCAAATGCAAAGATACTTATCTCTCCAATGGCAACACCTATGCTCAAAGCCATCACTCACAATGAATCAATGTCATTTGAAACAGTATGGACAAACAAAGAATTTGAACTTGGTGGTTATAAACTTAGATTTTTAAGTACACCAAATCTACATTGGCCAGAGACCATGAGTAGCGTACTTATCAATGAAAATATACTTTTTAGTGGAGATGTATTTGGAAGTCACTACTTTGATAGCCGTCTTTTCAATGATTTAGTTGGAGATTTTGATTATGCATTCAAATACTACTATGAGCATATTATGAGACCATTCAAAAGTGATGTTCTAAATGCCCTAAAACTATATGAAAAGTATGAGATTAATACTATTTGCAATCTACATGGTCCAATTATTAGAGAAAATCCGCAAAGATACATAGAATTGTATAAGGAGTGGAGTACAAAAGAAGTCAGATTACATGGCAAAAAAATCATATCTATATTTTATGTCACAAGTTACAAAAATACAAAGCTTTTAGCAGATGCACTTTATGAAGGGATAGAGTCAAATGATCTCATGATTGCAAATATGTATGATATGACAGCACTTGATGAGCAAAATATGATATCTATCCTCGAAGAGAGTACAGGCGTTTTAATAGGAATGCCTACTATCAACTCTGATGCACCAAAACCAGTATGGGATTTACTCTCATGCATGATGCTATTGGAGAAAAAAGGCAAATTCGGAGGCTGTTTTGGCAGCTATGGATGGAGTGGCGAAGCATTAGAGATGGTGCAGAGCAGATTAAAAGCATTAAAGTTTCGTGTCCCTCTTGAACCATTCAAGGTCAAGCTTGTGCCTACAAAGCAAGAGTTAAGTGACGCTTATTATTTTGGATATGAGTTTAGCGAAATTGTCAATGGAAAAGCTATGGAGATGACATTATGAATACAGCAGAAGAAACCCTAATGAACTTAGAGCAAAAAGTAACAAATTTTTTACAAAGCTATGCAAGTACGAATTATGCTAGAGAGCATATAGCTTCACTGGTTGCAGAGAAATCACTATTGCCAAACCATATGTACCAAGACTTGCTTATGGATAGCAGGGTACAAATGGGTGAATTTATGGCATTTCATTTTGGTGTACTAGCGACCATGAAGCCAAAAGATGTTTTATGGAAAAAGTTTATCTATGATTGTATAGGCGAGGTTGCACCAGCTTGTTCTACATGTAGCGACAATATTCACTGCTTTAGTTGCAAATCATAAACGATTTGCAAGCTCTTCTCATAAACTACTCACTTTAAATATAAAAAAATAATTTTCCTTCATTTGCTCTTTATGGAACACTATATGCATTATGATATTTGTAAACAAAATTTAATCAAGGAGATAATATGTCAGCATTAAGACAAATTGCATTTTACGGTAAAGGCGGGATTGGTAAATCTACCACATCTCAAAATACATTAGCAGCTATGTGTCATTACTATGGTCAAAAGATTTTGATTGTAGGATGTGACCCTAAGGCGGACTCTACAAGACTAATCTTGCACGAGAAAGCACAATGCACAATCATGCAACTAGCCAGTGAAGCAGGTACAGTTGAGGATCTAGAATTAGAAGATGTGTGTAAACCAGGAGCTGGTGAATTCCATCCAGAAGATGATACTATCACAGATGGTTACATCATGTGTACAGAATCAGGTGGTCCAGAGCCAGGAGTTGGTTGTGCAGGTCGTGGAGTTATCACAGCTATTAACTTTCTAGAAGAAGAGGGTGCATATAACGACGAACTAGACTTCGTATCATATGATGTTTTGGGCGATGTTGTTTGTGGTGGATTTGCGATGCCAATTCGTGAAGGTAAAGCACAAGAGATATATATCGTTATGTCTGGAGAGATGATGGCAATGTATGCTGCTAATAATATCTCAAAAGGTATTTTAAAATATGCAAATACAGGTGGTGTTAGACTAGCTGGTCTTGTTTGTAATGCTCGTATGACAGATAGAGAATATGATTTGTCAAAAAATCTTGCAACTCAAATCGGCACACAGCTAATTCACTTTGTTCCTAGATCTAACCATGTTCAAAGAGCTGAGCTTAGAAGAATGACAGTTGTTGAGTTCTCTCCAAATAGTGAACAAGCTATGGAATATAGAGAACTAGCAAGAAAAATCATCGCAAATGACCTAAAAGTTATCCCAACTCCACTTGAGATGGATGATCTTGAAGATCTATTGATGAAATTTGGTCTTGAAGAAGAAGTTGAAGAAGATGCAGTTGGTAAAAAAGCTGAAGAGCTTTAATTATTAATTATATGAATTTGCTGGAGGATTTGCCTCTAGTAAAGAAGAAAAATAAAATAAAATAGACAAAGGAAATGAAATGTTTGTATGTGGTTATCACTTCCCAGCTAGTATGGGCAACGATGTAAGTATGGATGTAGTTATAGATAGAGTAAAAACAGAATCAGGTGACTTGAGTGGTCTTTCGACTATTGAGGTTACAGGCGAAACGGCTAAGGGTGAGATAATTGAGACATTTACTATTGTTTCAGGTTCATTTTTGTTTACTGCATTAGCAGATTATTATAACAAATCAGATGTGCCTGAAAAAGATGGTTTTAAAATGGTTTACTTTACAAATAAATATCAAATCAGCGAGCTTTCAAAAGCCGTTGATGGAGATTCTACAAAAGATTTTTGTAGAAAATTTGATGATATGAATTTGTATAGAATCAAAGTCGCATAAATTCTAAAATAAAAGGAGAAAACAGATGGGTCCATTACATTTAGAAAATTTACAAAAAGAGGCAATTGCTGAAGTTCTCGAGAGTTATCCAGAGAAAATAAGAAAAAATCGTGAAAAACACCTTGGTGTTGATTCACCAGAAGGCGTTAAAGGTGCTTGTGATACTGCAAAAAGCAACAAACAAACTGTTCCAGGTGTAATGAGCCAAAGAGGCTGTGCATACGCAGGATCAAAAGGTGTTGTTTGGGGTCCAGTAAAAGATATGATACATATCTCTCATGGTCCAATAGGCTGTGGTCAATATAGCCGTGCAGGTAGACGAAACTATTATATAGGAACAACAGGTATTGATACATTTGTTACTATGAATTTTAGTACAGACTTTACAGAAAAAGATATCGTTTTTGGTGGGGATACAAAGCTCAAAAAAGCTCTTGTAGAAATAGATGCATTATTTCCACTAAATAACGGTATAACTATTCAGTCTGAATGTCCAGTTGGTCTAATTGGAGATGATATTCAAGCAGTAGCAAAAATGCACAAAAAAATTAGTTCAAAACCTACTATCGCTGTATCTTGCGAAGGTTTCAGAGGGGTTAGCCAATCACTAGGTCACCATATAGCAAATGATACGATCAGAGATGAAGTTATGCCAGATACTGCGGCTAGAAAAGATTTTGAATCTACGCCTTATGATGTATCTATTATTGGAGATTATAATATTGGTGGTGATGCTTGGAGTTCTAGAATATTACTAGAAGAGATGGGTCTTAGAGTTATCGCTCAATGGAGTGGTGATGCTACATATAAAGAGTTAGCAATAGCTCCAAAAGCAAAACTAAACCTATTGCATTGTTACCGTTCTATGAACTACATAGCTAGACATATGGAGCAAGAGTTTGAAGTGCCATGGATAGAATACAACTTCTTTGGACCAACTAAAACTACTGAGAGTCTTCGTAAGATAGCTGCTATGTTTGATGAAACGATACAGGCAAAAACAGAGGCTGTGATAGCTAAATATCAACCAATGATTGACGCTGTTGTTGCAAAATACAAACCAAAACTAGAAGGCAAACAAGTAATGCTATATGTTGGTGGACTTAGACCACGACATGTTATCGGTGCTTATGAAGATTTAGGCATGGAAGTTGTTGGTACTGGTTACGAGTTCGGTCATGGTGATGACTACAAAAGAACAAAAGAAGAGATTGCAAGAAGCACACTGATTTATGATGATGTTAATGAATATGAGCTTGAAGCATTTGTTAAAAAACTAAAACCTGATCTTGTGGCAAGTGGCGTAAAAGAGAAATATGTATTCCAAAAAATGGGTCTTCCATTTAGACAAATGCACTCTTGGGACTATAGCGGTCCGTACCACGGATATGATGCATTTGCAATTTTTGCAAAAGACATGGAACTTGCGATGAATTCACCAGTATGGGGGCATACAAAAGCACCATGGCAAACAGAAGAGAAGGAGGCATAAGATGCAAGATGTAGAAAATATTGTCAATGGACAAAAACTATTTTTGAAACCAGAATACCAACAAGTATTGAAAAACAAAAAAGAGTTTGAAAGTAATATGGGTTCTGTAAACCCAGCAAAAGTAGAAGAGATATCAGAATGGACAAAAAGCTGGGAATATAGAGAGCAAAATCTAGCTCGTGAGGCTATTACGGTCAATCCTGCTAAAGCTTGTCAGCCACTTGGTGCTATCATGGCTGGTCTAGGATTTGAGAACACAATGCCATATGTTCATGGAAGCCATGGTTGCGTAGCATACTTTAGAAGCTACTTCACTAGACACTTCAAAGAGCCAACTCCATGCGTGAGTGACTCTATGAGTGAAAGTGCAGCGGTTTTTGGTGGACTCACAAATATGAAAGAGGGTCTTAGAAACTGTAATGCAATGTATAAGCCTGACATGATAGCTGTGAGTACGACTTGTATGGCAGAAGTTATTGGTGATGACCTCAATGCATTCGTGCTTGGTGCTAAAAATGACGCCGAAGGCGAGCTTGATAATATAGCGATAACATATGCTCATACACCTTCTTTTGTTGGTAGCCACATTACTGGTTATGACAATATGATGAAATCAATCTTAGAGCAACTTGCACCAGAGAACAAAGAGGACAAAGTTGTAGATGAAGAGAGAATAAATATCATTCCAGGGTTTGAACCATATCTAGGTTCTTTGGCTGAAGTCAAAGAGATAGCTGGTATGTTTAGTGATAAAATTGTAATGATGGGTGACCATGAAGCACAATGGAATACTGGTGCAGGAGAGTATAAACTTTATAGTGGCGGTACAACACTAGCTGATGCAAAAACAGCTATAAATGCAAAAGCTACTATAAGTTTACAAAAATACTCTACCACTCAAACTGCCAAAACTATTAAAAATAGCTGGAAGCAAGAGTATGTTACTTGTAACCCAATTGGTCTTAGTGGGACTGATGCTTTTGTGATGAAACTTAGCGAACTAACTGGCAAAGCTGTACCAAAAGAGCTTTCAGACCTTAGAGCTCAAGTTGTTGATGCTATGCAAGATAGTTATCCATATATGCATGGTAAAAAATTCGCTATCTATGGAGATCCTGACTTCTTGCTAGGTCTTGTATCATTTATAGTAGAAATGGGTGGAATACCGACTCATGTATTGTGTCACAATGCACCTAAAAAAGGTTGGGGCGATGATATGAAAGCCATAATATCAAAATCACTTTGGGCTGATGAATGTCATGTATGGCCAAATAAAGATTTGTGGCACCTAAGAAGCCTACTATTTACTGAGCCAGTTGATTTCATGATTGGGAATGTTTATGGTAAAGAGCTTTACAGAGATACAGGTACTCCGCTTATTCGTATAGGCTTCCCTATCTTTGATAGACACCACTTACATAGATATTCTATTAGTGGATACAAAGGTGCTTTGAATCTACTAACTTGGATTACAAATGCCGTTCTTGATCAACTTGATGAAGAGACAAAAGGCATTGCACAAACAGACTTCTTTTTTGACTGCGTCAGATAGTCTGTCATCTATTGTGTGGCTTCCGTCCAACGGAGGTCAAACAAAACTAATTTATATAAATCTTCTAAAAGGTATCATTGAAGAGCTTAAAAAATCATTTTCTTTATAAAACTTATGAGCTTTGTCATTTAATTTATCTGTGAGCAGTGTAATTCTTTTTATATTTTGACTTTTAGCAATATTAACTGCATATTTTAGTAATTGGCTACCAAAACCACGATTACAATACTCTGAGTTGATAATCATATCTTCTAGTATAGCAACAGTTTCACCTAAAGCAGTCGAAAAAGTATACAAAAGCACAACCATTCCTACGACCTTATTGTCATCTTCTATCACGAAAATATCCCCAAGATTAGGCGAATTTAAAAGTTTTTTAACAGCATTATATTGCACTTGCTCATCATATACAAATTCAACTTCTTGCGTAAAAAGCTCTTTGAGCAGGGTCACCAAAAAACCTATATCTTCACTCGTTGCTTTTCTTGTCATTTTATCTCCCAATAGCTACCATATAAAGCACCATCGTCTCATCTTTTAGAAATTCACACACTTCATCATCATAATATGCCCCAATCCCACTACACCCAATACCCAAATATTCACTTGTGATATAGAGTCGGTGACCCAAAATACCTGCTTTTTGGTAAAGAGCTTGATAGTTTTTGGCTTTGGATGTCAAGTAAAAGGTGACACCACTTTGTCCGCCTATGTCTTGCTCTAGTGCTAAATATCTTGATTTTTGGCTAAAATTTGCTTGTGTGATTAGGGTTTTGTTTTTATAGAGTCCTTGTGATATCCCATCTACATTATGAATAGTATAATATATGTCAATATGCTCATCGCAGTCATTAGAGATTGGTTGTGTTAAAACGCTCCATATCTTCTCAAATTCACTGCTACTCATTGGTTTTTGTTTAAAAGCCCTAATAGAACGACGGGTAATGATAGACTCTTGTAGTCTTGATTTGTTAAAATCAAAGCTAGGGTTCAATATCTCAGGCTCTTTTTCAATGAATTCTAATGTGTCCTTATAGCCATTTTCCACCATCTCGTTTGGCTCAAATATAAAAGTAGGGTTTTGATATTCGAGCTTCATATCAAATCTCATACTTTGCTTTTTTATTTTTACACCAACGACAATACAACTTATCATAAACTCATCTCGCTTGAAGCCAAACTTTTGGTTAAGCAGAGGCTTGTCAAAATCATAAAATATAGTATATGTTTTATCCAAAAGGTAAGCATTGAACTCCAAAGAACCCAAAATATGACCACCATCAAGCAAACAATATCTAAATGCACGATTTGTATATTTCCAACTGCTACGATAATATACTGCACTAACAAAAAAGATAAATCCATCAATGAGGCGTTTATCTTCCAAATGATACTCAACCCCCTCATCTTCTTCTAAACAATAAAGCAGTCGAGCTTCTCCTTTTTCGATATCGATATGATAAATCCCATCATCAAAGCCATCAACTTTTCTAGCTTGAAAATATATCTCATTTGGATACAATGCACCAGCCGATGGGTTACTTCGCACGAAATATTCCACACCAGGATAGCTCTTCTTTGCAGTAATTCCACCAATTAGATACAAAAATCGTTTTATATCATTATCAAAATCCAATACAATGCTTTTTAGATGATTTTTATAGCTTTTATATTGAAGTGGTTGTGTACTCCAGTCCATACTATTGACTTTATCCCGAACACTTTTATAAGAGTGTTTTGTAAGGCTATGATAACTATTCATTTTATTCTCTTTTATATCGTTTTGTCAGTCGTGCAAAATCATAAAAATCACTCAACATTAAGTATCTTATCTCAATATCCTCAAATTTTTGATGTAAAGGCTTAAAACCTTCATGATAGAGCTTCACATCATTAATAAACTCTTTTGGATAGTCCAATTTCTCTGCACCTAGACTTTTAAAGCACTCCATAAAATTTAAAAACAGTTCATTTACTTTTTCTATTTTAGAGATATCTTTATTTTAAAAAAAGTCTTTGATATTTTCAAATTCTCTACAAATATCTTCCAAGCAAGTGTGCATACTGTATCCTTTTTGATATATGTTTAATTGATATGCATTTTCTGTTCTCTTGGAATAGTTTTTGCATATATATTATCATGAAAAATACATTTACACAAGAGACTTTAGCATGGCTAGAGCTAAATAGCTACCAAATTGACAATCCAAATATTGGTGGCAAATACGGAAATAGTGCCTTAGCCAAAGCGTCAAGAGAGGCTAATATAAGTGTTATGCGAGAGCTACTTGACTCAAAAGTAGATTTAGAAGTTAGAAATATTGATGGTAATAGTGTACTATGGAATAGCTGTTTTAGTGGAAGTGATGAAGCAACTAAGATGCTTATAGAAGCAGATATTGAGCTAGATTCTATCAATGATAATGGAGTAACGGCGTTGATGTATTGTGCTAGTAGTGGTAAAGAGGCTATGGTTGCGATGCTTTTAGAGTATGGAGCAGACAAAGAGATAGAAAACCTCGATGGTTTTAGGGCAATTGACTTGGCTGTAACACCAAAAATTTATAAATTATTAAGGGGCTAAATAATTGTCATTGCCATAAACTATGATTTTCATTTCAGATTCCTATATGCCTTCTCTATTAATAAAAATAAAATCATTCCAATAGTGCTAACTAATATAATCGTCGCTCCAGAAGTGAGATTGTAGTAGTATGAAACCCCAAGTCCAATAAATGTAAATATAGTCGATATAATACCAGATATTACCATCATTCCAATCAAGCTATTTGATAATTTCTCAGCTATAAATACTGGTATTGTAAGCATGGCTATTACAAGGATAAGCCCAACAACTTTCATTGTAACAACAATGCCAATAGATGATATAACAAGCATTAAAGTATAGTAAATTGGTACATTAATACCTCTAATGGTAGCGTATTCATTATCATATGAAACTGCTAAAATATTTCTGTAGCCAAATATTATAATTGATATAACAGTAGCCAACACTCCAGCCATAATATATAAATCATTTGACTCAACGGCCAATATAGAACCAAATAGATAGCTCATAAGGTCAATATTATACCCAGGGGTTAAGTCAATCAAAATAACACCTATAGCCATTCCACACGCCCAAATGAGACCTATGAAAGTATCTATTCGTTCTTTGTATTTTAGGCTTAAATATGCCATTAATATTGAAGCTAGTATAGCAAATATTGAAGCCCCAAAAAATATAGGCAATCCAAAATATACTGCAAATCCTATCCCGCCATATGATGTGTGAGCAATACCACCAGCCAAAAAAACCATACGATTAACTACTATTAATGAGCCAATAATACCAGATATCAGGCTCACTAATAATCCAGCTATGAGTGCATTTTGCATAAAATCAATGAAAAGAATATCAAACATTTTTATTCCTAAACATCTGCATTAATTCAACTTCACAAAAATGTTCATTTTGTGGTGTAGTTGTGAATTTATTTATATTATTATGGAGTGTCAAATTCCTATTTATATAAGCAACTTTATTGGCATAATTCAGAGTTACCGATATATCATGGCTCACAACAATAATTGTCATAAAGCTGTTGAGTTCTTTTAGTAGCTCATAAACCTGCTTTTGTCCATCTACATCAATACTTGCTGTTGGTTCATCAAGTAATAATAGAGTAGGGTGATTGCATAATGCTCTTGCAATCATCACTCTTTGTCGCTGCCCACCTGAAAGAGTACCTATTTTGCTATTCGCATATTCTTGCATACTTACTTGAGTTAATGCCCCCATTGCACAAGCTATCTCGTCTTTACCGTAGCCAAATAGAGGCTTTTTTTGGCTAATGTGACCCATTAAGACAACCTCAATGACTTTTATAGGAAACGAAGTATTAATATTAGTATTTTGAGGAACATATCCTATATGCTCAAGTTCTTTTGTGGGATTATTATGATTGATTGCAATACTGCCTTGCTGAATCTTTAAAATTCCCAATATAAGCTTTAGCAGCGTAGATTTACCGCCACCATTTGGACCTATAATTGCTAGAAAATCTTTATCATTTAGTGATAGATTTATATCATTTAGTATATTTACGCCATCATAATCAAATGTTAGATTTTTTATTTCTAAGATTTTTTTATTCATTTGTGATTTGCTACTGCTTTTGCAAAATTTAGCATATAAGCTTGCCAATTGTATTCAAGATTACTGATTTTAATTACTGGCACATGAGTTGCTTGTGATATTTGGGATGCACTTTTGGATGAAAACTCAGGAGCTACAAAAATAGCCTTTATATGCTCTTTTTTGACTGTGCTAATTAATGCAATCAAGTCTCTTGCTTTTGGTTCTTTACCCTCTAGCTCAATTGGTACTTGTATTAGATTATAGTCTTTTGCAAAGTATCCCCATGCAGGGTGGAAAATCATAAATTTACTACCTTTTGGCGTAGCTTTTAGTATGGATTTTATTTGAGCGTCTGTTTGTTTTATGGAACTTACAAGTTTTGTATAATTTGCATTATATGTCACCTGATTTTTGCCATCAATCTTTATAAGCGTATTTCTAATATTAGTTGCCATGATAGCCATATTTTTTGGAGTTGTCCATACATGTGGATCCAGTTTTTCTTTCGTATGATGCCCATGCTCTTCATGTTCATCATGATGTGCTACCATTTTTATTTTTTTAATACCTTTTGTAGTATCTATTGTCATCATATTTTTATTTTGAGAGCGAAATCTAGGTAGCCATGCATTTTCAAACTCCATACCAATAGTAAAATATATTTTTGCTTTTGATATAGATAACATTTGTGATGGCTTTGGTTCATAAGAGTGTGGACTTGCTCCAGCTGGTATCATTGTAACAACACTAACATTATTGCCACCAATTGCTTGTATCAGACTTGCTTGTGGCAATATTGAAGTGGCTATATCTATTTTTGCAAAGGTAAAAGTAGATAACAGTATAAAAGCAATAATAACCCTATTCTTCATTGTATCCCCTGTATTTAATATGTCATTATTATATACTAATAATACTAAATACGACATAGTTGCATTTAGTAAATCAGATAATATTACTCTTAATATATATTTAAGTAAATTTTGCTATTATCCAATTGTAAATAATAAAATAAAAGGAGCCAAAATGGCATCAGTAATCGTAGAAAAAGAGTGTGGTTGTTTTAAAGATAGTGATTTTGTAAATAATGAAGAGTTCACATCAAAAGATGATGCAATGTTAAAAGCTCAACATATGCTTGACTATATGAATAATGAATTCTGTGGCAAACACGAATTTGCACTAAGTGAGCAAGGTGATGATATGGTTATTGCATTTGCAGCACAAGAAGCACCCAGAAGTGGTTGTTGTGGTGGTGGTCACTGTTCATAAGCAGTTCCCCGTATGAAAGCTAGGGATTTTATATCTCTAGAAATTATATCTCTTTCATAATCCTATCCATTTCATGAGAATATTAAACCAAAACCTAATATTACAGTAACTATAGCAGTTGCCATACTTAACCATAGCAAACGAACACGATTAGCTTCTATGCGTATGATAAGTTGTGCATTTTGGTCAGCCAGTTCTTTGATAAGTTCAGAAGATGCAAGCATTTGACTTTGTAAATCAGAGATAGAAGCTTCCAATATCGATATTGCTTGAGATTCTGACACTACAGGCGACTTCATATTAGAAATCTCTTTTAGATGAGTCTTTTTTGCGACTACATTCCAAAGTTTCTTGGCTCCATCAGCAACTTTTGGTGCATTATTGATGACCTCTGACCATGGAATATTTGTTAGTATTGAGAGCAAACCAACTGCCATAAATATACCTCCTACAAGAATTAATAATGCTTAGCTATTTGTTAACAAAACACTATCTCTAATTTCTGGTAGTATATAATAAATATACTATTATTACAAGGAGTATGATACACTGTTACAAAATTACTTGTAATAATCTATTGCAAAAAAGCTCAAACTCGGGGAGGTCAAGCTCCACATCTCTTTGTTTCTCGCCCCACATCGGTTCTGGAAAATGGCTATCTAGCTCAAATCTAGCCATAATATGCCAATGAACTTCAGGTAGATAATTCCCAAAACTTGCAATATTGATTTTAGTTGGATTATAATACTTTATCATTTCTAGTTCAATAATATTTAGCAATTTATAAATACTCATCTGAATCTCAAATGGTACTTCACTCATCTCTTTATATGGAGTTTGTGTAAATATTTTTAGCCAAGGAATATCACTCTCATGTTTTTCTATTCTTAGTAAACCATTTTCATAAAGTATCATTATCTAACCTTTTTTATTTTTGATTTGCCAAGCTTTAATATAGAGGAGGGAGATGAATTGGTTTTCAGTGGTAGAACTATGACATCCGCACAATTTATGGCAAACTCTTCATCATAATCATGCCCACTCAAATTAGCAGAAGTGCTAAAAGCCCAACCCAAACGGGAGAGTAGTTTGTTGTGTTCTTTGTCTCTTGATACTCTAAATGATTTTTGATTTGGTGTTATAAACGAGGTTTTAACGGCACACCTAACTATATGTCTGTGACAAACTGGAATTCTACTAGGTATGTTGTTTAGAGATGGAAAAGTCGTAATAAATTGTTTATCAGATGAGCGTTTTTTTATCTCATTTAGTTTATCACTATTTTGAGATACAAAGCCAATGGCTGTATCAGTTTTGGTCAAAAATACCAAATTTTTTAATAACATCTGTTATCTTAGATAATCTTGCAATGCTTTAGGTACAAGCTGATTACCAGTCAGTTGTAGCTCTTTTATAGCTTCAGCTGTTGCTCTAGCAGCTGCAACTGTTGTAAAGTATGCTATATTTCCACCAAGTACAGATTGGCGAATTGTTTTAGCGTCATCTTTGCTAGATTTATTATCGCTTGTATTAATAGCCAAAGATATTTCATCATTTTTTATCATATCATCAATATTAGGTCGTCCTTCTGATACTTTGAGTACTTTAGTTGAAGCTACACCAGCCTCTCTAAGTGCCTCATGTGTACCACTTGTGGCAACTATTTCAAATCCAATTTCGCTAAATAGTTTGCCTATCTCTCCAGCAAAACATTTATCATTGCCAGTTAAAGATAGAAACAGTTTACCGCTTAGTGGAATATTGTTTTTACTTGCAAATTGTGCTTTGGCAAAACTCATACCAAAACTATCACTTATTCCCATGACTTCGCCAGTTGATTTCATCTCTGGACCCAAAATTAGATCCGAACCAGGGAGTTTATTAAATGGAAATACTGCCTCTTTTACTGCAATATGACCTTTTAGATTCGGCTCCATAATTGTTTTGTCAAAATTAACCACTTTAAATGTATCATAATACGCTAAAGCTTCTCGTAAATCGCCTTGTATCATTACTCTAGTAGCAACTTTAGCTAGAGGAACACCTGTGGCTTTACTAACAAATGGGACGGTTCTTGACGCTCGTGGATTAACCTCTATGAGGTAAATTTCATCTTTATGAATAGCATATTGGATATTCATAAGACCAACCACTCCAAGACCTAAAGCTATTTTTGCAGTTTGCTCTTTTACGCTATCTTGAAGTTCTTGACTGATCGAAACAGGAGGCAATGAACAAGCACTATCTCCTGAATGTATTCCAGCCTCTTCAATATGTTGCATGACAGCACCAATATAAACCTCTTTGCCGTCACATATAGCATCTACATCAAGCTCGATGGCATTATCAAGGAATTTATCAATAAGCACAGGTGCATCATGAGAAACACTAACCGCCTCATCCATATATTGTGATAATTCACTATCGTGATAGACTATCTTCATGCCTCTACCGCCAAGAACAAAACTAGGACGAACTAGCACAGGATAACCAATGCGATTTGCTACTATGATAGCTTCTTCTTTTGTTACAACAGTTCCATTGTCTGGTTGCTTTAATCCAAGTTTGTCAATAAATGCACTAAATTGCTCTCTATCTTCTGCTAGGTCAATAACTTTTGCAGTAGTCCCAGAAATTTTAGCACCAATTGCAGTAAGTTTTTTGGCTAGTTTGAGTGGCGTTTGTCCACCGAAATGAACTATTACGCCATCTGGTTTTTCTCGCTCAATTACATTTCTTACATGTTCAAAATCAATAGGCTCAAAATATAAAATATCTGAAGTATCATAATCAGTTGATACTGTCTCTGGATTACAATTATACATTATAGATGTAATTCCCATCTCTCCAAGAGCAAATGCGGCGTGAACACAGCAGTAGTCAAACTCAATTCCTTGACCAATTCTATTAGGGCCACCACCAATTACTAGAACTTTCTTTTTATCTCTAGGTGTCTCTTCTTCTAATACTTCAGATGTTTGAGAAGATATATTTGTAGTAGAATATAAATATGGCGTGAGAGCTTTAAATTCTGCAGCACAAGTATCAACTTCATTATAATCAAGTCTAACACCTAATTTTTCTCTAGCATTATAAACATCATTCTCGCTAATCTCAAGCCCATCTTTTTCACTAATTAGTTTAGCAATCATACTGTCGCCAAACCCTTCACTCTTAATAGTTCGCATCATTTCTGCATTGCTCAAGCACTCTAAATTAATCTCAGCTTCTCTTTGCATAAGCTCTTCTATTTGATACAAGAACCAGTAATCAATTTTGCAAATTTCATAAATCTTCTCTACGCTAAAGCCTCTGCGTAAACCCTCAGCAACATACAAGATTCGATTCTCATTTGGTCTCCTAATCTCTTTGATTAGAGTCTCTTCATCGCAATTTTGCTTATCAAAACCAATAAGTCCAGTCTCAAGCGAACAAAGTGCTTTTTGGAATGATTCTTTAAATGTTACACCCATACTCATCACTTCACCAACACTTTTCATAGCTGTTGTTAGAGTAGAATTTGCTTGTGGAAATTTCTCAAATGCAAATCTAGGAATTTTAGTAACAACATAGTCAATTACAGGTTCAAAACTAGCAGGAGTTCCAGTAATGTCATTTGTAATCTCATCAAGCGTGTATCCAACGGCAAGTAATGTGGCTACTTTGGCTATCGGATAACCTGTAGCTTTACTTGCTAGAGCAGAGCTTCTGCTCACTCTTGGATTCATCTCTATTACTATCATCCTTCCAGTTTCTGGATTGATTGAAAATTGAACATTGCTTCCACCTGTGTCAACACCAATTTCACGCAATATTTTGAAACTTGCATCACGCATATGCTGATACTCTTTATCGCTTAGAGTAAGAGCAGGGGCAATGGTAATACTGTCTCCTGTGTGAACACCCATTGGGTCAAGATTTTCAATAGAACATACTATGATACAGTTATCAGCCTTATCTCTAATGACCTCCATCTCGTACTCTTTCCAGCCTAGCATAGATTCCATAATCTCAATCTCATTAACAGGACTAGCTTCTAATCCAGCCGCAGCTAAAGCTTTGAATTCATCCATATTGTATGCAACGCCACTTCCTCCACCAGCTAGAGTAAAAGATGCTCTACTAATTACAGGAAAGCCAATCTCTTTGACTACCTGCATCGCCTCTTCTATGCTATAAGCATTGACACTAATAGGCAAATCCATACCTATTTTTTTCATAGCTTTGCTAAAAAGACTTCTATCTTCACCTTTTTTTATGGCTTCTGGATTTGCACCTAAAAAGACTATTCCTTCAAGCATTCCTTGCTCGTGCATACTCATAGCAACATTTAGTGCTGTTTGTCCACCCATAGTAGGAAGTATGGCATCTACATTTTCAATTTTGATTATTTTTGCTATTACTTCTGGAGTGATAGGCTCTATATATGTGCGATCAGCAAACTCAGGATCTGTCATAATAGTGGCTGGATTCGAATTGATAAGCACAACCCTATATCCTAGTTCTTTTAGTGTTTTAGCAGCTTGAGTGCCAGAGTAGTCAAATTCACAAGCTTGTCCAATAACAATTGGACCAGAACCTATTAGTAGTATTGTTTTTATATCGTCGCGTTTTGGCATGAAGTAGTACCCTTAGGTTTTTATTATTATACCCTAAAAGCTCTTAAGAAAACTATTGAGGTTGCTCTGAATTTATAGGCAATTCATCTTTAATTGGTGAATTGGTTTCAGTGCTTTCTGGTTTATTGTTCATCTCACTATTATTAGTTGTTGTTTCTGTAATTGGAGTATTATTTGTTTTTGTTTTTCTTATTTGCTTTTTTGGTTTTAGTTTGTTTTGAATCATGGTTTGCTCTGGCACAACTGTGTCTGATCTTGTTTGGTCAATCTCAACTAAAGATGTGCTTGATAGAGACGATGGAGAATCCAATGAACTATTAGAATCAGACATCGAAGATGTTTTATTGACATGGTTTTTGATACTACTAGAGCTTGCGAAAACTGTGGGTTTTTTTCCGGAAAGTACAAAAAATATTCCAGGGTGATATAAGTCGTTATATGTATCTATATATGCTACTTTATAACTACTTTGAAGCTCAACTTTTTTTACTACTCCAACAGGAATATTTGCATAAAAAATTCCATCCAACCCACTAGTGATTACTTTATCACCAGCTTTTATCGGAAACCATCTTGGTATAAATTGGACGGTCATGCCATTTTTCCCATCTCCAATTGCAACGCCTGGAGCTTTTTTAGAGCCTATTTGAACAGCTAATCTGCACTTGTCATTTGAAGTTAGATATCCATAAAATTCACCATTAACCAATCTAGAAACACCTGCTACTACGCCATTCTCTATTAATCCATATGGCACGCCTTCATCTACTAGCTCAGGTCTTGTTAGTAGTACTTCAGTAAAATTATTCATTTTATTGTATGATATTGTTTGGGTAATTTCAACTTTGCTTTCAATTGGAATCTTTGAAAGAGGAGGGATAATATTTTTTAATTGTTTAGACTGCTCTATATAGTTTTTTTGAGATAAAAGATTTTTTTGTAAAAGATTATTTTCTTCACGAAGTTTCTCGATAGATGTTGCTTGATAAATATAATTTTCAATACCATTATTTAATGAGGTGCTTACACCTTTGTACCAAATTTTGATTGGATTAAAGACGCTAATGATTGAATTATTAACATCATTAGTACCTTTGTTTATTACCATTACCAATAATGATAATAGTATAGTAGCAATTATTACTAGTTTAGTTTTCATAAGCCACATGTCTAAGCATATCTAGCCGTTCAAGTGCCATACCAGTACCTCTTGTTACAGCAAGTAATGGATCATCCGCTACATACACAGGAAGTTTGATAATGTCAGAAAGATATTTATCTAGCCCTCTGATAAGTGCTCCACCACCAGTCAATACTACACCATTTGCAACTATATCACCAGCAAGCTCTGGAGGCATCTCCTCAAGCACGGCTTTAAGTGCTTCTGCAATCTCTTCAAGAGTATCGCTCATTGCACTTCTTATGTGTTCACTATTAATCTCAATAGATGTAAGTACCCCTTCAATTTGGTCTCTTCCATATACTATTGCCACTAGCTCAGGATTTTGTTGAATTGCTGTACCAATATTGATTTTCAAATCCTCTGCCACTTTTTCACCAATAAGAAGATTGTAGTTCTTCTTGATATAATCCATAATTACTTGATCTATCTTATCTCCAGCGACTCTAATTGAACGACAAAGTACAAGCCCACCCATTGATATTACACCAATTTCTGTTGTTCCACCACCAATATCAACCACAAGATTCCCCGTTGGTTCATGTACTGCTAGATTAGCCCCTATAGCTGCAGCCATAGGCTCTTCTATGAGATATACAGCTCTAGCACCAGCATTTAGTGCTGACTCTTTTACTGCTTTTCTTTCAACTTGTGTAATACCATATGGCACACAAATCATTACTCTTGGACTAAAGAATTTTCTTCCATTATTAGCTTTTTCAATAAAGTATCTTATCATCATTTCTGTAACTAGAAAATCTGCTATGACTCCATCTTTCATTGGACGAATTGATCTAATGTTTCCAGGTGTTTTACCTGCCATCTCTTTTGCTGCATGTCCAACTGCTAAAATTCTTTGTTTTCCACTATGGTCATATTGGACAGTAACTATTGAAGGCTCATTTACGACAACACCTTTGCCTTTTACCAATACTAGTGTATTAGCAGTACCCAAATCTATAGCTAAATCACTTGAGAATAATCCGAAAAATCTTTTAAACATTTATAATCCTTTTAATTTAATATTTTTTATGCACTTTTTTTATTTTTAATATATAGTGGTTTTGCCTCACCACGCACAGCGTCTGGCGTAATAACGACTTCATAACCATCAAGCTCTGGAAGTTCATACATAGTCTCTAATAATAGCTCCTCGAGAATTGACCTTAGACCTCTTGCTCCAGTTTTTCGCTCAAGTGCTTTTTGCGCAATTATCAAAAGTGCTTCATCTTCAAAAGTTAGAGTTACATTATCTATTGAGAATAATTTTTTATATTGTCTGATAAGTGAATTTTTTGGTTCTGTTAAGATACGAATCATGTCCTCTTCGCTAATTTTTTCTAGTGTAGCAAAAATATGCAATCTACCAATAAGCTCTGGTATCATTCCATATCCAACTAGATCATCAGGACTAACTAGGCTCATGAGGTCTTCTTGTTCCATTTTGCCTTTTTTCTCTTGACCAAATCCAAGTACATTAGCACCTTGGCGGCGTCTTATCATGTCACCAAGACCATCAAACGCTCCACCGCATATAAATAAGATATTAGAAGTATCAATTTGTATAAAATCTTGATTAGGGTGTTTTCTACCACCTTTTGGTGGAATATTAACCATAGAACCTTCGATAATTTTTAGGAGAGCCTGCTGTACACCTTCACCAGATACATCTCTAGTTATTGAGCGGTTTTCACCCATTCTAGCAATCTTATCAATCTCATCTATAAAAATTATACCTTTTTCCGTTCTCTCAACATCACCATCAGCTGCTTGAAATAATTTTACTAATATATTTTCTACATCTTCTCCCACATATCCAGCTTCTGTTAGATTAGTGGCGTCAGCTATTGCTATTGGAACATTCAGAAATTTTGCAATAGTTTGAGCTAAAAGTGTTTTACCACTACCAGTTGGTCCTATTAGTAGGATATTTGATTTTGATATCTCCGTATCATCATCTTCTAATTTTTTGAAAATTCTTTTATAGTGATTGTATACAGCCACTGAGAGAGTTTTCTTTGCATTGTCTTGACCTATTACATACTCATCCAAAAGTGCTTTCATGGCTTTAGGTGCTAAAAGCTCCATATCTTCATACTCTAAGTTATCAAAACCATCATCGTCACCGAATAGTATTTTGTATGCAGAGACTACACAGTTTGAGCATATATAAGCATCAGTTCCTGCTATAAATGGATTATCTTCACTTTCGCTAGTTCCGCAAAAGTTACATTTCTTATTTGACATTATTATCTCTTTCAAATGGTATTCCTCTTTTGGAATTTATTATAAAATTGCACATATTTTTAACGCTTTTTGATTCACTTGTTTCAAGCAGTCTTGTTGCCACTTCTTGCAGTGGATTACCTTGCTCAAATAGTTCTCTGTATGCACTTTTGAGTGGATCTATTTCTTCTCTTGGTATATTTCGTCTTAGCCCAGTTAGATTAAGACCTCGTAAAACAGCTCGATTTCCCTCTGCCATACAATATGGTGGTATATCTTGAGCCAATGCACTTGCCCCTGCCACCATTGCATAATCGCCAATATGAACAAATTGATGCACAGGAGTCAGTCCCCCAACAACTACAAAATTTCCAAGCTCCACATGTCCAGCTAGTGTTGCACCATTTGCAAGTATACAATTATCGCCCATAATAACATCATGTCCCAAATGAACATAACCCATTAATAGATTATTATTTCCAATTTTGGTGATACCACCACCACCAGTTGTTCCTGGGTTAATTAGAGTATGTTCTCTAATTTTATTATTATCACCAATAATAAGCTCAACTTTTTCGCCAGCATATTTTAAATCTTGTGGTATTGAGCCAATAACTGCATGGGAGAATATATGATTACCTTTGCCAATAGTTGTATAACCTTCTATTAGTGTGTGAGTACCAACTACTGTATTGTCGCCAATGCTTACATCTTTGCCTATATAACTAAAAGCACCTATGGTTACATTTCCACCTATTTTAGCCCCATCTTCTATGATGGCTGTTTTATGAATAGACATTATTTATCTACAATCATGGCTTTTAATTCTGCTTCGCTAACCAAAATACCATCTACGAATGCTTTACCTTCAAGAACCCAAATATTACCTTTGTGTTTGGCAACACTCATGTGATATTCTAATTTATCACCAGGTTTTACAGGATGTCTGAATTTAGCTCTGTCAATACTCATAAAGT
This sequence comes from Sulfurovum sp. UBA5198, assembly GCA_002412865.1. GTDB lineage: Bacteria > Campylobacterota > Campylobacteria > Campylobacterales > Sulfurovaceae > BN30871. The sequence continues at coordinate 45,773 of DHVW01000018.1, read as the reverse complement.
ATACAACCTTATTTGCTTTTTCTTCGTCAGTGATGTCCATACTTTGAAAAGCTAATATGCCACCAGCTTGTGCCATACCCTCTAAAATCATAACACCAGGATAAATAGGATGATCTGGAAAATGCCCTTGGAAAACTGGTTCTGAAATAGATATATTTTTATATCCTATTATCATCTCGTCTTTGGTCATTTCTGTAATTCTATCAACAAGCAAAAATGGGTAACGGTGTGGTAAAATCTTTTGTATATCTGTAACATTGTATATCACTAGTAGGCCTTAAAAACAATTTTGTAATATTTTATCTGAAATTACATAAAAGGTATATTTGAAAGGTCGTTTTTCTTATATTTTTGTTAATATTTCTCGCACATCTTCATAAGCTTTACTATCACAAGCTATTTCAAATTTTCCATTTGTTATATCATCTATGACGATTATTGCACAGAGATTATATGAGCTTTTTACCACTTTATTACGAATAGCAACTTCATCTTCAAAAGACGGTGGAGAATATAAAAGCTCTTTGGTTGTTTCATATGTGGTGTTGGCTAAATTATTGTAGTGATTTAGTGTGATGAATATTATCTCATCTCTATCAAAATATCCAATTTCACCTTGCCACGATATTTTACCTCTGGAGTAGCCTTTTTTGAGAACCGAATATGGCAAGAAATGTGAATATATAACCTCTTTACCGTTTTGAACCCAGCTTCGTAAAAGTCTATAATTTAAAAACTTCTCTTTTCTTATTATATATTCTTGATTTCCATCTTCTAGCTGCCATCTCAGCTCATACATATCTAGTTTTTCTTCTATTGATTCAGGCATTATTTGTTTTGATATGGGGCTAAAAAGCTCATCGGCAAGTTTCTCTTGATACTCTCTTTGTTTTGTAAGACCAAATAGACAACCACAATAGTCTTGCCTAAACAATCTATCTTTTTTGGCTAATATATTTTGCTCCCCAGTGCCTTGCTTGGTTCTATAATCAGGAGCTATAAACTCTATATCAAACTTATTTGCCAGATAGTCCCCAGATGCTTTTAGCTGGGTTAGTGATTTTTTAGGACTTGTGAGAAGCGTGGAGGTAAATACTTTCTCCCCAAGCTCATGAGCTTTTTTTGCTGTTGTCTCAAACCTATTATCAAAACATATACTACACCTAGCACCTTTTTCAGGTTCATTTTCGTATCCCCTCACTGCTTCTAGCCAACCCTGCGTATCATATTCACCCTCTATAAGCTCGATATTTAGTAGTTTGCAACTTCTCTTTACATCAAGCAGTCTTAGACGATATTCGCTATATGGGTGTATATTGGGATCATAGAAAAATCCTATAAGCTTTTCATTTGGATAATCGTGTTGTAATTTTTGCAAAAAATAGTGACTATCCACAGCACAACATATATGTACTACCATTAACTCTCCATTATGATTTTTGTAACATTATTATTTTTGCAACATTTTTGCTACTGCCATGAGATAGATAATCTCTAAGTATCTTTGCATTTTGTGAGAATTTATCCATATTTGTCTTATGATAAGCTTGTATCAAATTTGGAGCAGTTACATCATCTTGTGCTATCTCTTCGTGAAGGAGTGTTCCGTTGTGTTTGCCTAGGATTATATTGGCTAGGCCTATTTGCTTTATGCCAAATATCTTTGTAGCTATAAAGAAATCAATCGCTTTTGCTTTATACACAAGCACAAATGGAGTACCGATGAGTGCAGCTTCAAGCGTAGCTGTACCACTACATATAAATGCAAATTCGCTTGAGCGTAGTGCCTGATGTGTATCTCTACTAATCTCAAACCCACTGATATCGCCGTAAAGTTTAGCTATCTTCTCATCACTAAAGCTTGATGGGATGACAAGAGTTGGTTTAATGTTAGGCAAGGAGTTAATAACTTCTCTAAAAACAGGCATAAGTCTGCTGATTTCACTAGCTCTACTTCCAGCTAGAAATGATATTTTATTTTTGACTATCTCGTTGCGAGTGGAGTGTATCTCATCTAGCAGTGGATGACCTACATATAAAGCCTTATGATTCTTGTACATCTCTATCTCAAATGGCAAAATTCCTAGTAGTTTGTCACAATAAAGCTCCAGTTTCGCTACCCTCTTGGCTCTTGTAACCCATACTTGAGGCAGTATATAATAGATTATTTCTAGGTTCGGATACGCTTTTTTTAGCTTTTTTGCCAGTGGCAGGTTAAACCCAGAACTGTCCATCAGAAGCACTTTATCACAACCCTTTGCGAGTGCTACCATCTCATCAGCAACCTTGAAAAACCACCGTAGTTTTTTTATGGCATCAACCACGCCCATAATAGCCATTTCGCTTATGTCATATATTGGAGTGCCTAGATTTTTATCAAATATTCCTACAATCTCTATCTCATCACTATTAATATGTTTGAGTAGCTCACGCAGATGTAGATTTGATGATGGCTCTAGTGCTGATACTAATACTTTCACAATTGTTGCCTTGTTTTTGATATAATATTACCACACCAAGTAAATACCTTAAATTTTGAGAGCATAGGAGATAGTAAGATTTGGATTAAAAAAGTCAAAGGACTACCTGTAGGTAATTCGAAACTTTTTTCATTCAAAGATTGCTTGTCTATCATGCTCCCTGAAAGGTACAATACTTTTGCACATACTCATCGTTAAAACTTCTTAGCGTAGCTTAGGCTATGCTCTCAAAGTTTAGCCTTGATTATGCACAAAGTAATTGTATCAAAATTAAGGTATTTACTTGGTGTGGTAATAAAAAAAGGATTATATCACAATGAAGATTTCACTATCAATAATACTTGCAATTTGCGTATCATTTGCTATGGCTGCCAAACCTACCGCATTGAAACCAATACCAAAATCCACACAAATCATACTAATCACAAGTGCAGACTTCACGACCTCAAATGCCTCATTGCAGAGGTATGAACTCAAAAGCAAAAAATGGCAAAAAGTAGGAAATGAGCTAAAGATAAAAATAGGTAAAAACGGTATGGGTTGGGGTCTTGGACTACACAAAACTCCAAAAGATGCCACTATCATCAAAAAAGAGGGTGATGGCAAATCTCCTATTGGTATATTCCAGCTCGGAGACGCTTTTGGGTATGAGCCATTTGAGGTAGCATATCCATATAGTGTTATGAAAGAGTATCATCATTGTGTGGACGATGGCAAATCTAGATTTTATAATCAAATCATCAATAGTAACATGAAAATGGTAAAAGATTATGATAGCTATGAGAATATGAAATTCCCAGCTGATTATTACAAATACGGCATAGTGGTCAAGCATAATCCAAACAATGTTCCTCGTAGTGGCTCATGTATATTTATGCACATCAAAAGCATTCCAACTACTGGCTGTGACGCTATGAGTGAAGCTGAAATTAAAGAGCTAATTATATGGCTAAAACCAGATGCAAATCCACTCCTGATACAAGCTCCGCAGAGTGAAATCAAAGGGCTTTTGGAACAGGCCGGGGTGGAGATTTAGCTAGAGTCATCCTGAATTTATTTCAGGATCCAAAAAAGCTATTAAATAATTAGATTCTGAAACATACCCAAATGGCATAGTAAAGTTTTGAGAGATATGATTAACTTACATTAATAATAAACACTAAAGATATGCTATAATAATCCAAATAATACGAGGGGTAAAGTGTGCGTAGAGATTCTGTGTTGCAGATTTTGTCAAAATATAAAAATGATAATTTTGAGAAATATGGCATTGATGAGCTTGGACTTTTTGGCTCAATTGCACGAGATGAAGCCACTTCGCATAGTGATGTAGATATTTGCATCAAAACAAGAATACCAGATATGTTTATGATGGTTCATATAAAAGATGAGCTACAAACGCTTTTATCTGCTCGAGTTGATATCGTGCGAGTTAGAGATAAAATGAACACATTTTTAAAAACAAGAATTCAAAGAGATGCCATTTATGTATGATAAAGAGTTGGTTGCAGATATATTAGCTCAGATATCAAATGCCACTAGTACAGCCCTTCAAAGATTTGGAGTTGTTGGTGATGTTTCATACTTCACTGATACTCCAGAGGGCATGGAGAAGTTAGATAGTATATGTATGGTGTTAATCGCTATTGGCGAAAGTTTGAAAAATATTGATAAAATCACAAATAAAGAACTTTTAATAAAATATCCTCAAATCGACTGGAAGGCTGCCAAGGGCATGAGAGATATTATTTCTCATCACTATTTTGATATAGATGCTGGTGAAATTTATTTTGTTTGCGATACAAAGCTTGATGAGTTGTATAATGTAATTAATCAAATGATAGAAGAGTTATAATATCTGATACAAGCTCCGCAGAGTGAAATAAAAGGGCTTTTAGGGCAAGCTGGGGCTAATATTTAAATATTTGTTATCGTGCCATTCCGAATGACCACAGGAAATCCTTTAGGGTTAGTTCGGAATCTCTAATATTCTTGACATTTCTATATTTAGTGCCTTTGATATTTTGTATATATGCTCTAGGTTGAAGTGTTTACCATATTTCAAATTTTCACAATTAGAATAAAATGCAACAGATTTGATACCAAGCTTTAATGCTAAATCCATTTGAGACATACCAGCATTTATCCTTGCAATTTTTACATTAGCAGATATAGTTTTATAAAGCTGTACTATTTCTGTTTCTTCTATATCGCTTAAATTTTTATTCAAAAAATATCCTATAGGATTAATCTAAGGGAAAGTTCATTAAAGATAGAATCATAAATCTATATCCTATGGGATAAATATGATAAAATTTTCAAATCAAAAGGGAATAAAATGAAGAAAAAAGATAGGATAGCAATAGCTGTAAGTGTGATTTATTTTATATTTACTTTTACATTTTGCGCTGCAACAATTATTGCACCATGGGGCATTTTTGAAGGATTATTTTTCGGTTTAGTCCCATTGTCTCTATATTGGGGATATAGATTTATCAAAGATGATATTAGTTTTATACAACATGAGAATAACTCAAAATAAAAGGAAGATTATGAAGAAAATAGTTATGGAATTTTTAGATAGTTTGTTTGGTAATGATAGAAATAATTTAGCCGAGAGCCTTATAAAAGCCGTAACATTAAACAATTATGATGAGACTATAAATCTCATCAAATTAGGTGCAGACCTATCGTACAAGAATGAGCGTTCGCTGACAGCTTTGCATGTTGCGTCATTCAGGAATAATTTAGTAATTGTTGAAAAATTACTGGAGCATGGGGCAGATATAAATGTTCAAGATAAATTTGGTGCAACTCCGTTAATTACCGCCACTATAGAAGGTCATACAGAAGTTGTTAAATATCTCATCAAATCAAATGCTGATATTTTTATAAAAGATACCAAAGGACGCACAGCTTTGAAAATTGCATTGGAAATTGAGTATTCCAATTATGATGATAATCGTTCAGATATTTGCATAGAATTAATAAGTGCATGTGATACAACACAATGGGAAGAATATTATGACGAAGCCGAATATGCTTTAATACGAGCATCTGAGGCAGGAAATGTTGATGTTGTTAAAAAATTAATTAATGCGGGGATGTTTTTAGATTTTCAAGATGGAAATTACAACGACAGAACAGCACTAATTTGTTCAGTATTAAATGGTCATACGGAAATTGCAAAACTACTAATTCAAGCAGGTGCCAATCCAGATATTCAAAGTGATATATATTTCAAATTTTCAGCAATCGGATGGGCGTCATTTTCTGGCTATGAAGATATTATAGATGAATTAATAAAGGTTAATGCTAATTTAAGCTTAGTCCACTACATTGGTAGTAACCACCATACTCCATTATTAGAAGCTATTGAAAAGGAACATGAAAACATAGCTATTAAGTTAATTGTGGCAGGTGCAGATATAGAAATCTATGCATGGAATGAAGATAGTTTCGATGAACAAGGAAACTATGCAAAGAAATATACCCCTCTTATGCTTGCATCAGTTTATGGTAATATTAATGTAATTAAGAAACTTCTTGAATATGGTGCATCAATTGACTACCAAGATTCTAATGGATACACTGCATTAATGTTTGCTGCGTCAAATAAAGAATTACAAATTATGGAAGAGTTAAAAAAAATTGGAGCGAACACTGATATGCGTAATAAAAATGGCGAATCAGCCTTTGACCTATTGTTAAAGTCTGATTGAAAGTACAAAAATTACAAATTGACATCATTTGCCTGCATACAATGATCTTGCAGATGGTTTTGAACAACAAGGGTGGTTTGATTCACCAAAATAACAATAATTTTTATAATACTCTTAAGAAAATCATGATGTATATTTGGATAAAATTTAAATAAAAAAAGAGATAATATGACAGTAAAAATAGAGAAAGATAAATATATAAAAAAGTTGCAAGATGCACTCAATAGTTATTATGAATCAAAAGGAACAGGAGAAAAAGAACAGATTGCACATCTCAAAGGAATATGCAAAGGTATGATTAATATAATGGGAACTCTCAAAATAATTGATGATGTAGAGTTGAAAAATTTAGTAATTGGTGCCGAATTTGAAGTACCAACAATCCTAAGAACAAAATAGAATAGACTCCCACGAAGACAGGAGTGACGAGCAATGTCATTCGCCTAAATCCACTACAAAATTTCCACATTGACAAACAATACAATAAACAATATAATAGCAAATATAATACGAAAGGATTTAATATGTATAAAACAGTCAAGCCAACCACATTTACTTTGCCACTGGGGCTAATAGATGATATAAATACAATGTCAAAAGAACTAAACAAGAAAAAAACGCAAATAGTCACAGAAGCATTGGAGATGTATATGGACTATCAAGACTTGCAATTAGCGAGAGAGAGACTTAGGGATGGTACCCCAAATATAAGTGCAGATGAATTTTTTCGAGAACTAGGTGCCTAGTTGTATCAGCTTGAATTAAAATCAAGTGTCAAAAAAGACTTTAAGCATATTGATATAGCAGATGTTAAAATTATAAAAGAGTCACTCTATTTGTTCGTGGAAAATTTCTCTTTTGAGTATGAACAAGAGCTACTCAAAACTGGCAAGATTAAAAAAATGCAAGGCTTTAGTGAAGAGCTATATAGATTAAAACTAAGACAATATAGAGTAATATATACTAAAGAAAACGACAAGCTCATCATATTGGTGCTATCTATAAAATCAAGAGAAAATAGCTATAAAAATAAGTAGCCAACCACACCGTCATTCACCATTTAGCATTTTTAAGTTATAATCTACAATAACTATTTTAAGGATTTTAGATTGGAAAGATATAGCAAAAGCATAGAGGCATTTAGTGAAGCGTTTAAAGTAATCCCTGGTGGGGTTGATAGTCCTGTTCGAGCATTTAATAGTGTGGGTGGCACACCGCCATTCATAGAGCGAGGTGAGGGTGCTTATATAGTAGATATCGATTGTAATAGATATATCGATTTCGTACAGAGCTGGGGACCTCTGATCTTTGGTCATTGCGACGGGACAATAGAAAATGCAGTGATAGATGCAGCTAAAAAAGGTCTTAGTTTTGGAGCTCCTACTGTGGCAGAGACACAACTAGCCAATGAAATAGTGGAGCTATTCCCACATATAGACAAAGTACGGTTTGTAAGCTCAGGCACAGAGGCTGTAATGACTGCAATTAGGCTCGCTAGAGGTGTAACAGGTCGTGACAATATCATAAAATTCGTTGGTTGTTATCACGGGCATAGTGATTCACTTTTGGTACAAGCTGGTAGCGGAATGGCGACATTCGGAACTCCATCAAGCCCTGGAGTGCCAAGTGGTCTAACAAAGCACACACTACTAGCAACATATAATGATATAGATAGTGTAGCGAAGTGCTTTGAGGCTGAAGAGATTGCGTGTGTAATCATCGAGCCAATAGCTGGAAATATGGGTCTCGTGCCTGCTGATGAGGAGTTTTTGGTAGCTCTTAGAGAGCTTTGTAATAAGCATAATGCTTTGTTGATATTTGATGAGGTAATGAGTGGTTTTAGAGCTTCACTAAAGGGTGCTTGTGGGATTAGTAGCGTAGTGCCTGATATTGTCACATGGGGCAAGGTGATAGGTGGCGGTATGCCTGTGGGTGCGTTTGGAGCGAGCAAAGCCATCATGTCACAGCTGTCTCCAGAAGGTCCAGTGTATCAAGCAGGAACTCTAAGTGGAAATCCAGTAGCAATGGCAGCAGGATTAGCATCTTTGCGTAAACTAAAAGCAAATCCAAATATCTATGATGAGCTAAATGCTAAAGCAGTTAGACTGATGAGTGGATTCAAAGACGCTGCTGCATGTGTGGGAGTGGATATGGTCACTGATACTAGAGGAAGTATGTTTGGATTTTTCTTTAGCTATAAAAGCGTAAAAAACTTTGATGATGCGTTGCAAAATGACACTGCATTATTTGGTAAATTTCATCAAGCTATGCTTGGTCGTGGAGTGTATTTAGCTTGTTCATCATTTGAGGCTGGGTTTATATGTACGGAGATGAATGATGCGATGATAGAGACAGCGATAGACGCAGCAAAAGCGTCACTAATAGAAATTACAAAAGGATAATCTATGGAAAAAGAACCAAAATACAAAAAAATTATCGAAGCATCTGATGGGCTAAGCCTCGGAATGTCCATCGTATTTGCTGTACTTATTGGTGTTGGTATGGGGATTGGACTAAAATATCTATTTGGGTATAGTTGGCTTTTGTGGGTTGGGATTTTTTGGGGACTTGCTGGAGCGTTTTTGAATGTATATAAAATGTACCGTAAGCAAAAAAAAGAGCTTGATGAACTAGCAAATGAGCCACGATACAAATATACACAAGAGCAATTAGATAAACAAAACCGCATAGAAGATGAGGAAAATGATTAATATTCGCACTATAAATGCACTTATTATCGTTGATATTGGTATTATAATTTTTTGTATGCTAGCTGGTAATAAAAGTTGGCTTATATCTTCGCAAGTGGGGTATATAAGTTCACTGCTTGTTGTGCTAGCTTCTATGTTGAGTTATAAGAATATGTTAAAATCTAGCGTAGATAATGGAATTATCACTGCTGATAATGATAATATTTTAAGTGAGATAGAAGATCCTCATGGGCTTTATGATGAAGAAGATTACACTAAAAATATAGAGCAAAAAGATATCGAAGAAGACGAACCAAAACGAACCACAGTAGAATCTCTAAAACATAGCAGAGCGTCATTATCAATATATCGCTTGATGGCATATGGAGCATTGATAGCTGGTTTTATGTTGCTTAGCAGTGAGCATATTTTGCACATTCCAAGCTATCTTTTTGGCATATTTATAGCTCCAGTTATTACTATTGGTATGATATTTTTAAATAAGGCAAACAATGAAAATAATTAAATTACTTGCGATTATACTAGCACTAACAGGTTGCAACGCTGAGCCACAAATAAGTAGTGAGAATATAATAATCATAGACAAACCAATTGATTTTGGCTCACAACGAATCGAAGGCACAAAAGAGTATATCAGAACACACTATGGATTAAGCGTTAAAGATATAACTATAAAGCCAAAAATGATAGTCTTGCATTGGACGGCGATTCCGACATTAGAAAAATCATTTGCATTTCTAAAACCACAAGCACTCGGGGATAGACCAGATATCAAAAGCGGTGGCAATGTAAATGTCTCTGCACATTTTCTAGTAGACAGAGATGGCACGATTTATCGTTTGATGCCTGAAACTTATATGGCTAGGCATATCATAGGGCTAAACTATAGTGCGATTGGCATAGAAAATGTAGGTGGCAAAAACAATAATACAGATGACCTAACATCAGCTCAAACAAAATCAAATATAGCTCTAGTGAAATACCTAAAAACAAAATATCAAAATATTGAATATCTAATCGGACACCATGAGTATGCTAGGATGAAAAATACTCAATATTGGTTAGAAAAAGATGATAGCTATTTCACACAAAAGAGTGACCCAGGGGATAGATTTATGAAAAGCGTCAGAGATAATGTAAAAGATTTGCATCTATTAACACCACCTGCCGCCAAGGATTGTAGATGAATTCATCATTTAGCACACTAGATTGGACCATATTTGGAATATATTTTTTGTTTGTTATCCTCTCATCTGCTTGGCTTAGCAGAAGTAAAGTCAAAAGCAGCAAGGATTATTTCATAGGAGAAAAATCACTACCTATGTGGGCTGTGGCTATTTCTGTTCTAGCTACTTCACAATCCGCTGCTACATTTCTAGGGGCTCCTGACTTGGCATACAAAGGCAACCTTACATTTATAGGTTTTTTCTTTTCTGCTCTTTTGGCTGTGATTATCGTCTCAAAAGTGCTTGTGCCAAAGTTTTACGAAATTGGTGCGATTACAGTTTATGAACTACTAGAAAAGAGATATACTCCTAGAGCAAAAAGAGATGCTGGAATGATGTTTTTAATCGGACGATTATTTGCAAGTGGAGCTAGGCTTTACATAGGAGCATTAGCTCTGTCTATGATACTTTTTAGTGATATTGCACCTTTGCATATTGCTCTGTCTATCTCTATCTTGATGGCGGGGAGTTTGGGCTATGCATATTTTGGTGGGATTAAATCCATCATCTATGCCGATATCGTGCAGGTTGTCATATATATAGGGGCAGCACTATTTATCATCTATCATCTATTCACTGTTTTGGGTGGAGATTTTGGTGTTATATATTCCACTTTGGCTACTGATAATAAGCTTGTGGTTGTTGATTTTGCCCTTGCTGGTAGCTATAATTTTTGGGCTTTGATTACAGGATTGTTGCTTTTAAATATTGCAGCGTACGGACTTGACCAAGATATGACACAGCGGATTTTGACTTGTAAAGATAAAAACGAGGGGGCAAAATCACTCATTTTTTCTATCCTAATCACAATACCTACTGCGTTCTTGTTTCTCATCATAGGGCTTTTGCTTTATCTATTTTATAGTCATCCTGAACTGTCACATTTCAGTAGTGAAGTAAACAGTAGCTTCGCAGGACAAAAACTAGCTATATTTATGACATATATTCTCCATGAGCTTCCTGATGGACTAAAAGCTTTGGCAACTATTGGCGTGGTGGCTACTACATTTACAAGCACCAGCTCAGTTTTGGGTGCGATGTCATCAGTTGCCGTTACAGATATTTACAAGCCAAAATTTAGTGGCAAAAGCGAAGAGCATTATCTAAAGGCTTCCAAAATGGGAGTTTTGCTTTTTGCAATTTTACTATCACTCATGGCACTGCTTAGCTACTATTGGCAACAAACTAGCGATATTCCTCTGCTTGATTTCGCACTTGGTGTTATGGCATTTGCGTACGCTGGACTACTGGGTGTTTTTGGTGTAGCACTATTTACTAGCAGGGGCAATGAAGATACAGTGCGACTAGCTCTAATCGGTGGATTTATTACCGTGCTACTATTACAACCTGCTATTACAAAAGCTTTATTTGGATTTGATATTAATTTTGCATTGCAGATTATTATCGGTACTATTATCTCTTTTGGAATTATGATGATGGGAAATGGTAAAAATACTAGCAAAGAATAAAAATGTCTTTTTAATTTATTTTTTTAGATATATTTATGCTATCATATTCCTTAAATAAATAGTTAGACTTGCAATCATAACAAATTCATAAAAAAGAGAAATTAATGGAATTACCAAAATTCAACGAAACATTCATTCCTATCTTGGAAGTTCTAAGCGATGGTGCCATAATTAAGGGGCGTGATTTAATTCGAATTGTCGAAGAAAGGTTTTATTCTGGCTTGCCCCAAGAGCTTCTGGAACAAAAAACTAAAAGTGGTGATAGGCTAATAGAAAATCGTATCGCTTGGGGAAAGTCTTACTTGAAAAAAGGAGGATTAGTTAATTACCCTCAACGAGGATATATTCAGATTACTGAAATGGGAAAATCTGCTAAATCAGAAAATATTTCTCTCACTGATATTCAATCAAACGTTATTACTTTTTATGAGCCTGAAAATCAATCTAGGCTAGAAGCTGATCTGAAAAATAATGCAAGTCCACAAGATCTTATTGATTCTGGATTTGGGCAAATTGAACGTGAAGTAAAAGATGAATTATTGTCAAAATTAAAAGAAGTTGATCCTTATGCCTTCGAAAAAATAATTCTTATTTTGCTAAACAAAATGGGTTATGGTGATTTTATTGAAACAGCTAAATCAGGTGATGGCGGTATTGATGGCATAATTAATGAAGATCAGCTTGGATTGGAAAAAATATATATTCAAGCAAAACGATATAGTGAAAATAAAGTTCGAGAAACAGATATACGAAATTTTATTGGGGCTATGAGTGGTGACACTAGAAAAGGAATCTTTGTAACGACATCAACATTTGATGAAAAAGCTAAGACAAAAGCAAGAGATGCTCACCATACAATAATATTGATTGATGGAATAAAACTTGTTGATTTGATGCATAAATACAATGTGGGGGTGCAAACTAAAAACTACTATGAAGTAAAAGCTGTAGACAATGATTTTTTTGATTCCGAGGAAGTTTAATCTTGGCTCGTGGCTCGTTCCCATCGTCTCTATGGGAACGAGCATACTTAGGCTGAATGATATACTTCCACACAAAGCATGAGAGATAAAACTATCCTATTGTATTTTTGTATAATATCTGTTATAATATCTAAAAAGATATACAAAAGGATATATTATGGCAACAGTTAAAAAGCTAATTTCTTTTGACAGTGGTATCGCAAAAGAGCTTGAGAGTGTATCAAAAGCACTTCATATATCACAAAAAGAACTATTAGAGAGAGCTTTGGATTTTTATTTTGATTATACAGACTCAGCAGTCGCCCAAAAGATTTCCAGTGATGTGAAAAGTGGTAAAGAAAAAATATATGATGCCAGAGAAGTATTTGCAGAGCTTGGAGTAGTATAAGTGTACAGACTACAACTGACCGAGACAGCAGTGAAAGATATCAAAGATTTTAATCTACCGGAACAGCAAATGATAGCCAAAAAGCTTTTATATCTTGAAGAGAACTTCGATGCCCTAAAATCAACCAAGAAAATAACAGAGCTAAAAGGAACAGATTTTAAACATTATAGATTTGTTATAGCCAGACGAATAAGGGCAATATTTGAAGTGAAAAATGAAGAGCTTATTTTGCTAGTTCTAAAAGTAGGCAGAAGAAAGGATATCTATGACTAACCTCTACATTGGTGTGATGAGCGGTACTAGCCTAGATGGGATTGATATATCTCTGTGTGAGATTAGCGATAGTGATTGTAAGCTTTTGGCATTTGATAGCTATCCATTTGAACTAAAAGATGAAGTTTTAAATATCATAAATAACGAAGTGCATATCTCAAAGATTGGAGAGCTTGATCATAAACTGGGTGCGATGTATGCTAAGCATATCAATGAGTTTATAGATACGCACAATATACAAAATAGCGAGATAAAAGCCATAGGATTACACGGTCAGACACTTTGGCACGAGCCAACGAAGCATTTCTCTATGCAACTGGGCGATGCAAATATAGTGGCTTATGCTACTGGTATAGCAGTAGTGAGTGATGTTCGTAGAGCAGATATGGCAGCTGGTGGACAAGGGGCACCATTTGCTCCAGCATTTCATTCGTTTCTGTTTGGTGGAGAGAAAACAGCAGTTGTGAATATCGGTGGAATGGCAAATGTCTCTATATTGGGTGAGAAAATTATAGGATATGATACTGGGTGCGGAAATGTACTACTAGATAGCTGGATAGAGAAGTGCCAAAACAAAAGCTATGATAAAAATGGCGAGTGGGCTAGGAGTGGAAAGCTTGATGAGGCACTTTTAGCAGAGTTTTTGAGTGATGAGTATTTCGCAAAATCACACCCAAAAAGTACAGGTAGAGAGTATTTTAATCTCGCATGGATTGAGGGTAAATTATCCAGTCATTCTGAATTTATTTCAGAATCTAAAAGTAATGAGATACTGAAACAAGTTCAGCATGACAAACAAGATGAGATACCAAAACAAGTTCAGCACGACGAACAAAATGAGATACAAAAACAAGTTTTGCATGACAAGCAAGTACAAGCAGACACACAAAGAACGCTTTTGGAACTAACCGCAAAAAGCATTGCCATAGAGATAGCAAAGTTTGATATAAATAGAGTGGTGCTTTGTGGTGGTGGGACTAAAAATATTTTTCTAATAGAGAGGCTAAAAGCACTATTGCCAAAATCTGATATTCTAATCTCTGATGAACTTGGAGTTAGCAGTGATGCGATGGAGTCGATGATGATGGCATGGTTAGGGTTTATGCGAATTCAAAAGAGAGAAGTAAATCTACAAGATGTCACAGGAGCATCTGTAAATAGAATACTAGGAGGGCTTTATGAGCCAAATTAAAGAGTGGCTAAAAGTCATTGGTTGGCAGGATTTCACCATAGAAGTCGCCTCTAGCGATGCTAGTTTTCGCTCATATTATCGTATGTTTAGTGGTGGTAAAAGCTATATCGTGATGGATTCTTCTAAGCAAAAAGAGAGCCTAATTCCATTTGTGGATATGCAACGAAGGCTTTGTAGTGTAGGTGTGAGCGTGCCTGATATTTTGAATATTGATATGGATTTAGGTTATGCCGTGCTTGAGGATTTCGGTTCTATCCATCTATGGGACAAGCTCGGTGATGAGTCTAATGAGGCATATTATAAAAAAGCAATTGATGAGATAATTCATATGCAAAAAGCAGATATTAACGGTTTGTTGCCTTATGATAAAGAGTTCTTACTTTTTGAGATGAATTTGATGGAAGAGTGGTATTTAGCCAAGCACTTGGGTGTTCATCTTGGTAATGAGCAAAAATCAGAGTTAGCAAATGTATTAGAATTCATAGTCAGCGAGGTCACCGCTCAACCAAATGGTATATTTGTGCATCGTGATTTTCACTCTCGTAATATTATGATAAAAGATGATGAAACTCTAGGTGTTATTGATTTTCAAGACGCTAGAAGTGGGGCTGTCACTTATGATTTGGTGTCGTTGCTGAAGGATTGTTATTATGAGATTGATGAAGTTAAGCGAAATAACTTGGTGCTATATTTTAGAGACCAAAAAGACCTGAATGTTGATGATGGTACAATGCTGAGATGGTTTGATATGATGGGACTACAGAGACATATTAAAGTGCTTGGAATTTTTGCTAGACTTAGCCATCGTGATGGCAAAGATGGGTATTTAGCCGATATTCCACTTACACTAAAATATGTGCTCGAAACTGTGGTCAAGTATCCGCAAACAAAGCCACTACTGGAGATATTAAAATGAAAAAAGCAATGATATTGGCAGCAGGCAAAGGCGAGAGAATGAGACCTCTCACAGATAGCTTGCCGAAACCATTACTAGAAGTGGGTGGTAAACCACTTATCGTTTGGCATATAGAAAAACTAGCCCGTGCTGGATTTATTGATATAGTTATCAATATGGCTCATTTGGGGAATTTAATACCACAGGCTTTAGGTGATGGCTCGAAGTGGGGTGTGAAATTGCACTTTAGTGATGAGCAAAATGAGGGGGCTTTGGAGAGTGCTGGTGGCATTGTAAAAGCTCTGCCACTGCTTGGAAATGAGCCATTTTTGGTAGTCAATGGCGATGTATGGTGTGATTATGAGTTTGATAGTGCATTTGAACTTGGAGATGGTCTATTGGCTCATTTGATTTTGGTGCCAAATCCAGAACACAATACCAAAGGCGATTTTGCTCTAAGTAAGGGAATGATAAGCGGAGATGGCAAAAGCAGATACACATTTTCAGGCATTGGTTATTATAGTCCAAATTTATTCAAATGGTTAGAGTATGGCAAGAGAGGACTAGGCGATCTACTTCGTGATACTATGCTCCATGATGCCGTGGGTGGAGAGCTTTATAGTGGCATTTGGCGAGATATCGGTACACCCCAGAGACTAGCTGAGATAAATGAGTCTATAAAAACCTAGTTAGATATTTAGCCACTGCGTCCTCATCATTGGAATGAGGCAGAACTTCGCTAGCATGTGTTTTTAGTCCATCAAGAGCATTTGATACTGCCATGCTAGTCCCACAAAGCTCAAACATTCCTATATCATTTACGCTATCTCCAAATACTGTGATGTCACCCACTTCATATCCCAAATAATTTGCAACTGTGATGATGGCGTGTGATTTGTCTCCATGTGGGTGCAGAAGTGTGAGAAACCAACCACCACCATAATTTTCAGGCGATAGCTTATACTCCAAAGCATCTCCAAATATAGATTTCAGATGATCTGTGAGTGGCTTTAATATTTCATGCGTTCCGAAAAATACCACCTTTAGCACTCTTTTCATTGCTCTCATTGGTTCTTTTAGGGCAAGTCTTGGGTCATTTTTGTAGTTTTGTAGAACTTCTTTTTGATAAACATTTAGAATGGTAGGATACCAAAAAAGCTCCTCCATGCCTACATCTTCAAGACCTATGATGAATGGATATATTCCAAATTTGATAGCTTCACTGACAATCTCATCGCTGATTTCTTGGCTGATTAGTTTGAGGTCGATTATTTTTTTGTCATTTGTGGCTATCATGGTGCCATCTAATAAAATCATCGGAGCATTTGGTTTTAGTGAGCCTAAAAACTCTCCGACTTTATGAAAGCTTCTGGCTGTTGCGACTGTGAATAGATGATTTTTGGTTAGTTCACTGATGGTATCCCTGCTAAACTCGCTGATACTCTGATCGCTTCGCAGGAATGTATGGTCAAGGTCTGTGATAAATAGTCGTCTCATGATAATCTTTTTGAAAATTATATCATAAGCGACAAACTAGGGGGCTTATTACTTCTCTTCGCCGCCATTTATCATATCAGATACGATACCTTTTTCACTACTATTCTCAGCAATTATCACGCCAGCGATATGTGCGATGACCAAAATAAGCATTGCATAAAACGCAAACTCATGAACCTCTTTGATAGTATGTACAAGCTCCTCACTCAAATCAAACTTGGCGTTAAATTTCATCCCAAGACCACTCAGTGCCAATAATGTAGCAAACCCATATATACCAAGATATGTGGCACTAACGCCTTTTTTATGCAATGTTTTTTCACTACAATTTATATAATTTCTACGACCACTTCTAGTAGCAAAAAGCATATATCTAGCCACCACAAGACCTGCAAATAGATAACCAACAAGCACATGAGATTCCCACAGTGGACTTCTGATGTCTTTTGCCATATCTATAGCATCATCTTTGGATATATTAATATCACTCATGCCGAGATCCTCAATAATTACTGCACTTACAGCTTGTTTATCTAGGACTGTCTCTCTGATTATTACTGTTGCACTCATAAATAAAAATGTAAGCATAAAAAGCCAATGCCAAATTCTGAATGTTGATGACCATTTTTTCATAGAATATCCTTAATGTTAAATTATATTATCATATTAGCATATCTTATATGAACTATTTCTGAATTATTAATCTAGTTCGCTAAGCTGTTCATCAAACGGCAAGCTTTTGGCATCTAGTTGTTCAGTGAGAGTTGCTAGCTTGTCAAAGCACACTTCAAGGTCACTATTGAGTGTAGCTATTGCCAGATTTTGTGTAGCTTCACTCAGGTCATTTTCTATTCGAACCATTTTAAGTTCAAGCTCTCTAATCTCTTTTTTTAGAGGTGCTAGTTCTTTGCTTTTGGCTTGTACTACGGCAGCCCTGAGAGCTTTTCTCTCTTTTTTGTCCAGTTTTGGTTTGGCTTTTTTAGGTTTAGCGTCTCCAGCTTCCTCTTCCCAGCCTATTTTTTCTAAAAATTCATCATATGTTCCACCGAAATATTCAGCTCTACCTTCGTGAAATATTATTAATGAATCAGCAAGTCGTCTAAGCATAAGCTCAGAGTGGGTTACCATGATGACAGCACCTTCAAAGCCCTCTACTGCGTCACACAAGGCATCTATTGATTGCATATCGAGGTGATTTGTAGGCTCATCTAGTAGTAGTAGATTGGCTGGAGTTGCTATAATTTTACCAAGCATAACACGACTTCGCTCTCCACCTGATAGTACCTCTATCTTTTTCTCTGCACTATCGCCTGTAAACATCATCGTGCCACAGATATTTCGCACACTTGAATATGCTATATTTTTATCTGCACTACTAATCTCTTCTATGATATTATTTTTAAGGTTCAGTCTCTCGATATTTGTCTGACCAAAGTGAGCAATATTTGTAGATGGATGGAATTCCAGTGAGCCTTGTTGGTTTGGCAACTCTCCTGCTATATAATTGAGTAAGGTTGATTTTCCTTTGCCGTTTTTACCTATGATAGCTAAAGTTTGACCAACTTCCAGAGCGAAAGTGAGGTGTTGAAACAGTGGAGCAGTGGGGTCATATCCAAAGCCTAAATCCTCAGCCCTGAGAACTACTTTTGCTGGAGTGACTTTATAATTAAATTTAAAGGATAGTGAGCTTTCGCTCTCCAAACTTTCCATATCATCCATCTTTTCTAGTATCTTGACTTTTGATTGAGCCAAGTTAGCCGTGGAGGCTCTAGCTTTATTTCGTGCTATGAACTCTTCTAAATCTTTTCTCTTTTTCTCTTGATTTAGTCTGGTTTTTTCATAAGTCTCATCTTGCATTGCTAGAGTCTCTTCATATTGTTTGGTTGTGCCTTTGATGATGTTTAGAGTTTTTCTCTGAATACCCATGGTGTGTGTGATGACACTATCCATAAATGTTCTATCGTGTGTGATGATGATAACCTCGCCATCAAATTCACGAATAAACTGCTCCAGCCAACGAAGTGATAAAATATCAAGGTAATTTGTAGGTTCATCAAGAAGTAACATGTTTGGCTCAGTAGCCAAAAGTTTAGCTAGATTTATACGGATTTGGTAACCGCCTGAAAAACTAAGTGGGTCTTTCTCTAAATCACTTTCGCTAAAACCAAGACCAAACAGAATCTTCTCTATCTTGTAGAAATTATACTGTTCATCCTCTCCAAGCACTAATGCACACTCAGCAGCAACAGTAGTCTCAGTGAAATGCAAGTGCTGTCTTAATGTCCCTATACGATAATTTCGTGGGATTATCACATCTCCACTATCTGCTTGTTCTTCACCCAATATGATTTTAAAAAGTGTAGATTTGCCTGTACCGTTTCGACCTATTAGACCTATTTTTTGACCTTTTGTCATCTGGAAATTTAATCCATTAAATAGTGTTTGTCCACCAAAACTTTTGTTAATATTTGAGAGTTGTATCATGATTTAATTCGCTTGTGTGATTTGATTTTCGCAATTATACCCAAAAAGGTTTAGATGCCGTCAATCTTGTTGGCTCTAAAGCTTGTAATCTCATTCCCATTAAAACGAAAAAATATTTCAATAGGACGACAACAAACCTCACAATCCTCTATATATTCACTACACTCTTCACTCTCATCAAATATCATAGATATAGTCTCCCAACAATAAGGACAGGTAAAAAAATGCTCCATTAGTCTCTTCTTTTTGTAAATTATATTATAATGCAGCAAAAAAGAGCCATAATGTCCAAAAAATCACAAATCATAATCCTCTCAGTTGTTATGTTTTTGTGGGGTATTAGCTGGATTAGTGCCAAATATATCTCTATGCATTATGCTCATGTTGAACTTGCATTCTGGAGATTTATACTTGTTTCAATTTCCAGTTTGATAAGTTTGAAATTGCTTGGATTAAAGCTAGAAAAATTCTCACTTATTGGTTTATGGTGGATTACTCTAGGTGCTATTTCTATGAGCTTGTCACAGTTTGCAAACTTTTTGGGGCTTGAACATGGCTATGCTGGATTTGGGAGTATTGTTTTTAATTCTACCTCGCCACTGTTTAGTTTTTTGCTAGCAGTACTGTTTTTTGGTAAAAAATTAAACAATAGAGAATATATAGGGCTTTTTATAGGTGCTTTTGGAGTGATGAGTATATTTAGAGTTTGGAGTATGGATATGGCTGATATTTTCAATCCATCAAATATCTATTTTATACTCAACTCTATCACTTTCGCACTCACAACAATTTTTGCTCAACTAGCCAGTAGGTATCTCAATAGTGCTACATTTAGCCTTGGTCTTGGAGTGGTTTCTAGTCTACTTATATTGCCATTTTGCGATAACTATAAATTATTTCATATATTTAGTTTGGATTATATTTTTTGGGGACATTTGATTTTCAATGCTGCTATTGCTGGTGGCTTTGGTACTACGGCTTATTTTTTCGTAGTTAGCAAAGTAGGCAGTGATGTGGCTAGTAGTTATATATTTCTCACTCCACTTGTTTCAGTTGTGGCTTCATATATTGTGTACGGTGAAAATATCGGATTTGGGGTATTGTTTGGTGCGATGTTTGCGATGAGTGCTGTTTATATGCTAAATAGTTCCAAAAACAGATGATTTTTATATTATAATACATCAAAAAAGAGCCACCATGTCAAAAATCATAGACCACTTCAAAACTATAGTAACTATACCAAGATGTAGCTCAAATGCTAGCAAACTAAAAGATTTTTTAGTAGAATTTGGAGAACAGCATGGCTACAAAGTACAAGTTGATAAACTAGAAAATATACTCATAACAAAAGGCACTCCGAAGCTATGTTTACAAGCACATTATGATATGGTCTGTATGGGTAAAGCTCCAAATATAGAAGTATACGAAGAGAACGGCTGGCTAAAAGCTCTGGATAGCTCACTAGGAGCTGATAATGGTATGGCTATTGCTATGATGATGGTGCTTATGGAAGAAGGGCTGGAATTAGAATTTTTATTTACCAGTGATGAGGAGATAGGACTTATCGGAGCTGGGGGAGTGGAGTTTGTGCTAAATAGCAAACATATGCTCAATCTTGATAGTGAAGAAGAGGGAGAGGTCTGTATCGGCTGTGCAGGTGGTGTGGATATAAAAGCGATAAAAAAACTAACCAAGAATACAAACCAATCTGATTGTTATGAGGTTAGTTTATCAGGTTTAGTTGGCGGACATAGCGGTGTAGATATAGATAAAAATATCCCAAATGCCATTACTGAACTATCTAAATTTTTGCAAGAAAACAAAGCTAAAATAGTTGATTTTAGTGGTGGCGAGAGGATAAATTCAATCCCGGCAAATGCAAAAGCCATAATAGCTTCAAATATAGAAATTCACTCAAGAGAGCAGATAATAGCAACAAAAATTACCAAAAGCAAATTCGTGTATAGCGATGATATTGCTACTTTAATAGCAGATTTTTCAAATGGAGTTTTGGAGTATAATGATGAGCTTAAGTTGCCAAATATCAGTCAAAACCTAGCTATTGTGAGTATAAAAAATGATATATTAACCATTGATGTGAGCATTAGAGCCATGAGTATGGCAGATTTGGATAAAACTAGCAAAGAGACAGCTGAGTATTTTAGAAATCATGGGTTTGATGTTGACAAGAGAGATAAATATCCTGCGTGGAAACCAGAGATTAATGATTTTACAAAGCTAGTAGATGAGACAATGAGAGAAGTTATAGGTAAAAGTAAACTAGGAGCTATCCACGCAGGACTGGAGTGTGGTGTTTTGAAGCAGAGGTATCCAGATATGCTTTTTGCTTCCATAGGTCCAACAATACTCTATCCACACTCTACTAGAGAGATGGTAGATATAGAGAGTGTAGATAGAGTTTTTGAAGTTTTGAAAGATGTTATTGGGAAAATTTATTTATTGTAGTGTTATATAGAAGTATTGATAATCTCTCAATATCTTACAGTATTTAGTGTGTTCTATTTTCTTTAGCTAGGACATCGTGCACCATAATGATATTTCCTATCATCTTCAGATTTCAATGGAACACCTTTAGGTGTATCTTGATTGTCAAAAGATAAAAGCTCTTCAAATGTTTCATCAGGTATTGCATGTAGTATCTTTTCAAATAGATTGATTTTATTTTTTAGTTTATCAGAAATCAAAACAATTTCTTCATAATGTTGTTTCACTAAGATAGTTTCATGTGACGAAACATGGGTGCGTTTTCCAAAGATACTTCCAATGATACTTTTGTTTTTTTCATAGTAGAGAGGGTAAATTTTTACATAGACATCATGGATAGATAAAAATAATTTTTCTATATCAAAAAGTACTATTTGAGAATTTGGCAAAGCAAGAAGGATGGCTTTTTCATAATACCATTTGCCAAATGAAGATTCTACTGGGTTAAGTGCAATTACTTTTTCATCTACATTTACCCCAGAAATAAGTAGTTTGATATTATTAACCCACCTTAGATGCTCAATACGTGCTTGTTGAGTGTATTTGATATATAATTCTTTTGTTTTCATATTTTATCCTTTTGGTAAAGTTAAAAAAATTTTATCAAAAAAATAGGCAAATCATAATTATAATTTGCCTATTTTTTAACCATTCACCAACTCTTAACTAATAGCAAATTTATATTTAACCAAGGTGCAAAGGAATACAATATGGAACAAAAAGGAATAAATATGGATACGACAATGAGAGAAGTGACAGGTAAAAGTAAACTGTGAGCTATCCATGCTGGACTTGAATGTGGTGTTTTGAAGTAGTTAAGGGAATTACGCAAAAATTGATTTAATATAGTGTTATATATTTGTTACTGTTTTTTAGCATAATTAAAATTAAAAGGAAAACAATGCACAAGACTTTAATATTCTCATTTTTTACTCTATCCGCATTTGTGACACTTTTGGCTTCCAAACCTTTGACAAGTATTAGTTTTGATGATGTGTCTATTCCTGTAACTGATGAGCAGAAAAGGGCTATTTTGCACTCCAATAGTGTTAGCGTAAAAGGTGTGGAGCATAATCTTAGCTACAATACTATCGCTAGAAGTGGAGATATGATAAGAGGCAATATATTTGGTTTGATTTATGACAAAAAAGGCAAACCTATAATTAACAAAGATGGTACTCTGAAAATTAGTAGTGATAATGATTTCTCTTCTCTCCATAAAGTAGGCAAGAAGATTTTTATGATTTCTCATTTTGAAACTAGACCTGCGGCAATGTATCTAACTGAACTAAATCAAGACAAAACAACTGGTAAGTTAACACCAATTAATACACAAAATATAAATTTCTCAGAGTTCAATGGACTTCATGTACCATGTGCTGGTTCGGTAACGCCTTGGAATTCACATCTAGGCAGTGAAGAGTACCCAGCTGATATGCGTCTAGCTGATAGTGCTGGTCATCTTGATGAAACATATGATGCTATGGGAGAATATTTTGGTGGCAATTTAAAAGCTGTGAACCATTATAACTATGGATGGATTCCTGAGGTTCAAATTTTAAGAGAAAATGGAGATATGAGTGTCCAAAAGCACTATGCAATGGGAAGATTCTCGCATGAATTAGCATATGTTATGCCTGATCAAAAAACAGTCTATTTAAGTGATGATAATACAAATGGCACATTTTTTAAGTTTATAGCATTAAAACAAAAAGATTTGTCACGAGGTGAACTTTTTGCTGCAAAATGGATACAGACATCTAGTGAACACGGAGGCAAAGCTAGAATAAAATGGATTAGTTTGGGCAATGCAAGAGATAGTGCTATTAGTAAAATACTCAAGAAAAAACCACTCTTTAAAGATATTTTTAAAACTGCAAATAGAGATAGTAACAATAAGTGCCCAAGTAGTTTCACTGCATCAAACTATGCAGGGCTAAATGAGTGCCTTAAAATTAAAAAAGGAATGAATTTGGTGGCATCTAGGCTTGAAAGTGGGCGTTATGCTAGCATAAAAGGTGCTACAACAGAATTTTCAAAAATGGAAGGCATAACATACAATCCACAAGACAACAATCTATATATGTCCATAGGTAAAATTGACAACGGTATGGAAAATAATCATATTAATAATAAAGTTGACGACAAAAGAGACAAAGGCGGCAATAACGATATAATGCTTGACTACAATAGATGTGGTGTTGTTTATAGAATGGAATTAAATGGATATGATGTAGTGTCAATGGAGGGACTTGTGGTTGGCACTCCTATGGATAAAGATTTAAATGGAAATAGCTGTAATTTGAATAATATCTCCATGCCTGATAACTTAACATTTATTCCAAATACTGATACGCTAATCATAGGAGAGGATACGAATTATCATCAAAACGATATGATGTGGGCGTTCAATTTAACAAAAAAACAGCTAACACGAATACAAACAACACCCTATGGTGCTGAAACTACATCACCTTATTATTACCCAGATATTAATGGCTTTGGCTATTTGATAAGTGTTGTTCAGCATCCATATGGAGAGAGCGACTCGGATAAACTAAATTACCAAAATGAGTCTAAAGCCTACACTGGATACATAGGACCATTTCCTGTAATAAAATAGTGTTTTCATATTTTATAAATGGTTAAGCTTCAAAGGAATACAATATTGCACAAAAAGGAATAAATATGGATACTATATATCAAAATCTAGACAAACTTGCATCAAGTGCACAAAATGAAACAGACTTAGAGGCAATTTTAGAGATTAAAAATGAACTCTCGCTTTTGAAGTCCAAAAAAGGTTTAATTCAGTTAGTTGGCAAAAAACGCATCTCAAAAGTCGTAAAAGAGATGTCATATCAAAAAGAGTTAGAAGGTCTTCAGGTTGAGCTTATAAAGCTACAAAATTGGATTTATGAGAACAATAAACGAATGATGATAATCTTTGAGGGTCGTGACGCAGCAGGCAAGGGTGGAGCTATAAAGCGATTTACTCAGTATCTTAATCCTAGAAAATTTAGAGTTGTGGCTTTGCAAAAGCCTACTGAAGTAGAAACTGGACAGTTTTACTTTCAGAGATACTTTAGCCATTTACCTAATCCTGGAGAGATAACATTTTTCGACCGTAGCTGGTATAATCGTGCGATAGTTGAGCCAGTTTTTAAGTTCTGCACAAAAGAACAGTACGAGAAATTTATGAGAGAAGTTCCTGAAATTGAACACGCACTCATTGATGATGGAATAATATTTATCAAATTTTGGTTCAGTATAAACAAAGATAATCAAAAAGATAGGTTTAAAGAGAGATTAACTAACCCACTGAAACATTGGAAATTAAGTCCTGTGGATGAAAAAGCACAAGAATTATGGGACGATATCACACACTACAAAGAAGAGATGTTTAGCAAAACGCACACTGGTTTTTCACCATGGATAATAGTAGATAGTAATGATAAAAAACGAGCTAGACTTGAAGCTATAAAATATGTGTTGGCACAAGTTAATTACAGTGAAAAAGATGAAACAAATATCAATCTTCGCCATGACCCTGAGATTGTAGAAAGATATCATAGACGCACCCATAGTGAGAGCTAATTAAACCTTGAACCGTCCGTTGCTTTTACATAGATGAGCCAAAAAACAACCACCACATTGTGGATTAATCGCTTTACAGTGGTATCTACCAAATATTACCATGGCTTGATGGAGTAAATGAAGCTGTGTTTTGAATTTTTTGGTTAGTTCATCTTCTGTTTTTAGAGCAGTTGCGGCATCACTAAGACCTAATCTGTGAGCTACACGAAAAACATGAGTATCAACAGCTATACAGTTTGCTCCTAGGTATTCTGAGAGTACAACATTTGCAGTTTTCTGACCAACTCCAGCTAAGCTCATCAAATCTTTTTGATTTAGCGGTACTTCACCACCAAAATTTTCAACCAAACTACGAGCCATTTTAATTAGATTTTCTGCCTTTACATTGAAGAAGGAGCAGCTATTAATGAGCAATTTTATATCATCTACATTGGCATTAGCTAATTCAAAAGAGGTAGGATAGATACAAAAAAGTGCTGGCGTTATGATATTTACCCGTTTATCTGTACATTGTGCTGATAGCATCACGGATATTAGAAGTTCATATATATTTGTATAGTCTAGTTCTGTTACTCCATCAGGATAATGCTCTAAAAAAAGAGATTTAATCGCCTCTATCTCCAATTTGGTAGCTTTTTTTACTTTTATATTCATTTTTGCATTGTACAAAATCATTGGTTAATTAATGATTTATTAGGATAAAATACGCTTAATATATTGATAGCAATGGAGCTAAAGTGCGTAAGCTGACACTAATTATTTTACTATCTGTTTTGAATGTTAATGCTGAAGACATCGCCACAGTAAACGGTAGAGTCATTACAACAGATGATGTTAAATATTTGATGGGACAAACTGGCTCTTTGGCTAATTTGTCAAATCTAAGCAACGCAGAAAAAATAGCAATCAGAGAGAGGCTTATTGAAAAAACACTTTTTTTAGAAGCAGCAAAGAAAACCAAAATAGAACAATCACCACAATTTATAGCCAATCTAGCTAGACTAAAAGATGACTTGCTTGTTGATATGTGGCTAAAAGAGCAAATGAATTTTATTATTGTTAGTGATGGTGAAGCAAGAGATTTTTATAATATAAATAAAGATAAGTTTACGGAGTCTACTAGAGTTCATCCTAGGCAAATATTAGTCAAGAGTCAGCTTCAAGCAAATCAAATAATAGCAGCTCTTCAAAATCTAAAAGGTGAGATGCTCAAAAATACCTTTATAGCAATTGCGAATTATTACTCAATAGACAAGGAAAAGCAAAATGGTGGAGACATGGGTCTTATGAGTAAAGAGCAGATGAATCCATCATTTGCTACTATTGCATGGAGCATTCCATTACATGATATATATAAAGAACCAATTAAAACAAATCTAGGCTATCATATAGTCTACATAGAAGAGAAACTTGAGCATAAACTTCTTCCATATGAGTCAGTTAAGCCAAATATAGTTGCAACCATAAAGCAGAAGCAATTTGCAATTTATTTATCGCAAGTAGCCAAAGACATGAAGAGTAAAGCAAAAATTACCATACCTCGTTAATCGTTTGTTTATTTAGTTTAGATATAATTTCGCCATGAATATAGGAATACTATATCACTAAAATAAACCGTTACACAAGGACATACTATGAAAAAAACTTTTTTAATTACAACAATGGTAGCAATATTTGCTACAAACGCTCTTGCTGATAGCACTATTGGTTCAGTTGACGGAATACTTATATATAAATCAGAAGCAGAAAATGCAGTAAAGGCACTAAGCGGTGGAAAAACTACATATGACAAACTAAGTGATGTTGAGAAAAAACAAGTTGTTAATGTGATTGCTCCAAGTAAAATGATAGAAAAAGCTTCAAGAAGTCAGCTGTCTCAAAAAGAAGAGACTGCTGCAATAGCTGGCTATTGGATGCAAAAAAAGATGATAGCAACAACTGTATCTGACGCAGAAGCACAAGCATATTATAATAAAGTAAAAGCAGCATCAAAAGATAAAAGTAAAGTACCTACATTTGCAAAAGTAAAAGGTCAAATCATAATGCAATTAAAACAAGAAAAAATTATATCAGCACTTATGAAAGATGTAAAAGTAGTAGCTAACTAAGAGGGTCTGAATGTCACTATTAAATTTTATAAAAGCTGGTGTTGTTACTGGTGATGATTTGCAAACTATGTTTAGTATTGCCAAAAAAGAGGGATTCGCAATTCCTGCTGTAAATGTGGTAGGCTCTAGCTCTATCAATGCTGCTCTTGAAGCCGCTGCGAAAGCATCATCACCTATCGCTATACAGTTTAGTAATGGCGGTGGTGCATACAATGGTGGTAAAAGTTTACCTATCGATAAATCATCAGTCCTAGGTTCTATTGCTGGTGCGTTGCATGTGCATACTATGGCTGAAGCTTATGGTGTGCCAGTCGTGTTACATACAGACCATGCAGCTAAAAAGCTATTGCCATGGATTGATGCTTTACTTGATGCTAGTGAAAAATATTTTGCTATTCACGGCAAACCACTCTTTAGCTCTCATATGCTCGACTTGTCAGAAGAACCATTAGAGGAAAATATAGCTATATGTAAAGAGTATCTTGTGCGTATGGATAAGATAGGAATGACACTTGAGATTGAGCTAGGTGTGACTGGTGGCGAGGAAGATGGCGTTGATAATAGCGATATTGATAATGCCCTTTTGTATACTCAACCAAGCGAAGTGGCATATGCCTATAAAGAATTAAGCGAAATTAGTAATAGATTTACAATTGCAGCTAGTTTTGGCAATGTACATGGTGTTTATAAGCCAGGAAATGTTGTACTCACTCCAAGTATATTAGATAATTCACAAAAGCATATTAAAGAGCAGTTTGGCACAAGTGATGATAAGCCAGTGAATTTTGTATTTCATGGTGGTTCTGGTTCGCTTTTGAGTGAAATCCGTGAAGCTATCAGCTATGGCGTTATCAAGATGAATATAGATACTGATACACAGTGGGCTTATTGGGAGGGCGTGAGAAACTATGAAGCCAAAAATCACGATTACCTACAAGGACAAATCGGAAACCCAGAAGGTGAAGATAAACCAAATAAGAACTACTATGACCCTAGAAAGTTTCTCCGAGCTGGAGAAGAGTCCATGGTAGCTAGATTATTACAAGCATACGAAGACCTCAACTGCATGGGTCGCAATTAAGAGTTATTTATTACCCCTATCTTGGTAGCCGTTAAGAATATATACTCCCTGCCTGTTATGGTGACTCTAAACTTTTTTTGTTGTAGATATTTTTTGGCGAATATCACATCATTATATAGCAGGCTCATCTCTGAATAGTTGTAATTTGGAGCAAATGCACCATATGTAAGCTCACCATCACTCCATCTGCTATTTGGAAATCCTAATATTATTGCCCCGTCATGATTTAGATAGTTTTGAACTAAATTCATCAAAAATGGCTTATAATTGATAGATGGGCTTTGTAGTGTACCTATTGATATTATCAAATCAAAACTGCCCAAATTCAAACTATCTATATCATTTATATCAGTGGCGTGAAATGTATGGGCAGGGAATCTATTTTTAGCCTCATTAATCGCTGTGATGCTGTGATCAATCCCTGTAAGCTTGATATTTGAAAACTCATCAACACTAATCATTTGCTCAATTAGTTTAAACTCATCGCCTCTATTTATGCCTAAATTTAGTATATTTTTTCTAGTATTAATTTTTACAGACAATAGGGCTTTGTGGTAAGCATTTAGAAATGTAGGTTCTTCATTTTTATTGATACGGCTAAAGATAGACTCGGTGCCATATTTCTCACTCCTATCTATATTCTCATCAGTATGAAAAGAGCTATCGGTATTTAGTTTTTCAAATGTTATAGCTACTCTATATTCATCTATGATTTTTGGTGTTTTAATGCGACAATACAATATCTCAGCTAGATTGACCCACGCCTTATAGCCTCTATAGATATATCTTGTACTATTGAGTTCAACGACTTCACCACTATATTTGCCACTACATATATCTGGATTTAAAGCTTCTATTTTTATGCTATCATCATACTTTAGAAAATCTTTAAGCTCAGTTATAATCTCAAGCATTGATTGATTTGTATATTGGACTATTTTCATAACGATATTATACTAAAAAAATAGCCAAGCTACGCACTCAACGCATATATATCAATATTGAGGTATAATTATATAAATATATGTAATTATATACATCGCACTCTTGATAAAATCCTTGAAAATATTTACTCAATTTGCTAAAACTAAAGGAAAAAACTAATGTTATTTACAGATTTAAATCTATCAGCCCCCTTGCTAAAAGCAATAAACGATGCGGGTTACACAACTCCAACACCAGTACAAGCTCAAGCTATACCGTTCATATTGGATGGTAGGGATATGCTTGCAGGTGCTCAAACTGGTACAGGTAAAACAGCTGGTTTTACACTACCAATGCTAGAAATACTAAGTCGTGGTCAAAACCCACAAGCAAAAAGACACGCACCAAGAGCTTTGATACTCACTCCAACTAGAGAATTAGCAGCACAGGTTGCAGAGAGTGTAAAGACTTATGGCAAATATACGCCCTTTAAAAGCACGGTTGTATTTGGTGGTGTTGGTATTGTTCCGCAAATAAGAGCATTTCAAAATGGTGTAGATATTATTATCGCAACTCCTGGTAGATTGCTTGACCATGTATCGCAAAAAAATGTTGATTTGAGCAAGATTGAGATATTTGTGCTTGATGAAGCTGACAGAATGATGGATATGGGCTTTATCAAAGATATTCAAAAAGTTATAAAAATAATGCCAAAAAATAGACAAAATCTGCTATTTTCTGCTACATATTCAGATGAAATCAAAAAGCTGTGTGATTCACTTCTTGTAAATCCTGCAACTGTTGAAGTAGCCAGAAGAAACGAATCAAATAATCTAGTAACTCAGAGCGTAATACAAGTAGACTGTAAACGCAAAACAGAACTTTTGGGCAAGCTGATTGCGGATAACAAATGGGAGCAAGTGCTTGTATTCACACGAACTAAACATTTTGCGAACAAAGTATCTGAGTATCTACAAACAAAAGGTATCACATCAGCAGCCATTCATGGCAATAAAAGCCAAGGTGCAAGAACAAAAGCACTAGCAGATTTCAAATCAAGAGCTACTAGAGTGCTTGTAGCGACTGATATTGCCGCTAGAGGACTTGACATAGACCAGCTTCCTCATGTAGTAAATATAGAGCTTCCAAATGTACCAGAGGATTATGTGCATCGTATCGGTCGTACTGGTAGAGCTGGTAATGAGGGCGAGGCTATATCACTTGTGTGTGTTGATGAACATGATTATCTTAGAGGTATTGAAAAGCTTATCAAAAAGTCTATTAATAAAAGTACAATAGAAGGGTTTGAACCTGATCCAGCCATAAAAGCTGAACCTATTTTGCAAGGCAGAGGCGGTAAAGGTGGCGGTGGCAGAGGTGGCAATAGTCGTCCAAGACCACAGGGTGGAAAACCGAGTGACAGTAAAGCAAGAGATGGCAGATCTGGTGACAATAGATCAAGAGATAGTAGACCAAAAATATAGTCTATTTTTATTTCTCTCTCTTTTCTTTTATATCCTCACCTTTTAGCATTCTAGCCTCATATAAAAAACATGATGGTTTGAAATCAATCTTTTTATTTTTATCGTAACTAGCCATAGACAGATAGAGTTTCTCTTTGGCTCTTGTGACTGCCACATAAAATAGTCGTCTCTCTTCATCAAGATCTCCACCTCTA
Source organism: Sulfurovum sp. UBA5198 (assembly GCA_002412865.1). GTDB lineage: Bacteria > Campylobacterota > Campylobacteria > Campylobacterales > Sulfurovaceae > BN30871. The sequence continues at coordinate 14,560 of DHVW01000018.1, read as the reverse complement.
CTCATAAGTTTTGTATTTGGAAATCTACCATCCATGAGGTCAACGACATAGACTTCTGTAAATTCGAGCCCTTTACTAGCATGTACTGTAAGTAGATTTACACCATCACCTTGAGTAAGCTCATTGCCTCCTAATATCATGGCATTTAAAAATCTCAAAAGCTCTTTGTAGTGTGATGATAACTCTAAAAAAAGCTTTGCTTTTTGATATATTCTCTCACTTGCTTGAGTTTTTTTGGCATTGTTCACTTCTCCATTTTTTTCTCTAGCTCTCGCAGTTGCCAATTGATCAACTATACTGGCGTAAAGTTTTGAGTCAATAGCTTTTTTGACCATCTTGGCTGGATTTTTTTCATCTTGTAGTAATTTCATAAGATCCAAATATGAGCTAAAAAATTCCATATTTTCTATTGTACTTTTGGGATGTTTTCCTATGGGGTGAGATGATAATAGTGATTTTTGATTTGTTGGTACTAGCTCTTCATCACCAAATAGTCCAGCTTGAGTGAGGTGAGCTGTAGTCTTTGGTATATCACTTTTTATGGGAGCATAAAGCCCTCTTTTGAATGAGCCATCTCCAAAATGAACCAAAGCCTGATAAAATTCTTTAGCAGTTGCCGCACCAATACCTCTACCGTATTCAAAGATATGCAAAAATGCCATAATATCTTTTTGATTAGCTATGAGGCTTAGAAAATCAAGTAAAAATTTAACCTCTCTAGCGTCAAAAAAGCTACTTCCACCTTTGCGTTTACATGGTATTCCAAGCTCTCTAAGCATTGCTTCTACTCCATCTGCACTTGAGTTGTTACGAAAAATTACTGCTATATCATTTGATGGAACATGAGATGTTTTGATAGAATGTGCAATGGCATGATACTGCTCAAAAAGCTCATGATATGCTAACAGCCTTGGCGATAAATCTTTTCCTTCCTTCCCTACTTTGAGTTGTTTTGGATAAATTCTAGGATTATGCTCAATCACACGATTAGCTAGAGATAGTATAGAAGCAGTTGAGCGATAATTGGTAGCCAATGTAAATACACTAGCCCCTTTGTATCTAGTGGAAAATGTAGAAATATTTTCGATATTTGCACCATTAAAAGCATATATGCTTTGGTCATAATCGCCAACACAAAATAGTGAATTTGGCTTCATAGCATCTACTAATGCACTTTGGAGTGTATTAGTATCTTGATATTCATCGACTAATATCTCATAAAAATCCATAGGATTTGCTGTTACTTCGTCAATTGTTCGTAACAACAAATCATTAAAAGATACAAATCCATATGAGATTTTCTCGCTTTCAAACCCATCTATGACTGCTAAATATAGATTTATAAATGGCTTATGATCAGGATAACTCTCCAAAAACCAATCTTCAAATGACTCCAATGATGCATTTTGATATAGGCTGTATAAATCATAGAGATATAAAGCTGAAAACGGTGAACTTTCGCTATTGCAACTACTAAAATTATACTTTTCGTATATGCTTTTAAAGAGCGTTTTAAGCTCATTTGGTTGTTTTAAAATCACATTTTCATGTCTAGCTTTGAGCCATCTGTATCCAACAGCGTGAAATGTACCTGCTTCTATATTCGATACGACATCTTTTGGAAAATATCGCTCTAGCCTTGCTATCATTTCACCAGCTGCTTTGTTTGTAAATGTTAAAAGCAGTATTCTGCTTGGTTCGATACCATTTCTAAGAAGATGAGTAATTCGACCGACAATAGTAGAGGTTTTGCCAGTACCAGCACTTGCAATGATAAGATTATAGCCAATTGGTGCTAATGCTGCTTGGAGTTGTTCGGCATTTAGCCCACTTAATGCCATGAAAAATCTCCTCATATTTGAAACAGAATTGTATCTAAAAAATGGTTATGGAGTGCCGTTAAATATCTTTGTATATGATTTTTGATATAATAGACAAAGTAAATTTTATAAGTGAATTGTATGTTAAATAAATCTCCTCATATACCAGTATTGTTTAATGAAGTATTGGATAGTTTTAGTGGTATTAGTAATGGATATTTTGTAGATTGCACCATGGGGTACGCTGGTCACAGTTCTGGTATTTTAGAGAGATATGAAAATTTAGAGCATATTGGCATTGATAGAGACACAGAAGCGTTAGAGTTCTCAAGGACTAAACTAAAAGAATTTAGCTCTAGGAGTGCCTTTTATCACGGAACATTTTCTAGTGTCTTACCAACTTTGAGGGATAAAAATATTATCGGAGTGTTAGCTGATTTTGGTGTCTCTTCACTTCAACTTGACAAAAAATCAAGAGGCTTTTCGTTTGTTAGTGAAACTCTTGATATGCGAATGGATAGCACTAGTGAGCTTAGTGCATATGAAGTTGTAAATGAATATAGTGCAGAAAAACTAGAGTATTTATTTACGCATTATGGCGAGATATCTCTAGCAAAAGAGTTAACGCAAGCTATTATAAACGCAAGAATAGGGGCTAAAATAGAGAGTGCGAAAGAGCTTAGTGATATCATAGTTAAAACTTTGCCAAAATTTGGTAAAATTCATCCAGCAACATTAGCATTTCAAGCTATCAGGATTGAAGTAAATAATGAGCTTGGAGAGATTGAAGCCCTGCTAGACGAGCTTGAGTTTTCCCATAATGATGGTGAAATAGTATCTTTGATTACTTTTCATTCGCTTGAAGATAGGCTTGTAAAAAATCGCTTTCAAAAGTGGAGTAAAAACTGTATTTGTGATATGATGGCAATGAGATGCACATGTGGCAATAATCATGCAATAGGCAAGATAATCACAAAAAAACCTATAACAGCTTCAGCAGAAGAGATTAAACTAAATCCAAGAAGTAGAAGTGCAAAGCTTCGGACATTTAAATTTATCAAAAAAATGGAGAGAAAACAGTGAATGACAACTCATCTGAGATTTCATTATCTACAATAAAATTAACAATAGTTCTGTTTGTTCTAATACTACTTTTTGCTATACCGAAGATATACATCAGTAGTCAAATATACTATACCAGTAAAATTGTAAACGACTTGTATCAAGATGTATCAGTTTTAGAATCAGAAAATGAGATGTTAGTAGATAACATTGAGTTGCTAAAGTATAAACGAGATGTAACAGATATGATAGCATCTGATGTGATTACAACTAATTAAACAAGAGTATATCAGCTAAAATTAGTATAATAAAAACAAACCAAGCAAACAAAGGGAAAAAAGAGATGAGTATATTTAGAGATGATGATGATTTTTTAAGTTCCACACCAGCTAGTAACTATTTTAGTATTGCTAAAACAGCAAATGAAAATATCGTAGAGCTTGAAATTGGGAAGATGTTTAGAAGATTAGCATTGGCCGAAAAAATGCTTGAAGAGAGAGGTTTGGAAGATGAGTATGAGAAACAACTAAGAGCATTGATTGTCTCTGAAGAGCTAGACAATAGAACAAATAGTATCTATATTGAGCTAGTTGGCAATATAGTAACGCAGTGCGAATAGGCTAGATAATGCTACAAAGAGTAGAGAGAAAAATAGAGCAATATATAGCTTCTCTTGAGCATTCAGGGATATCAAGACTATATACAATGCTTCCAGCAGGGAAAAGATTACGAGCCAAATTAATCACATATATAGCTGGTGGTGATTTGGAAACTATCAAGTTGGCCGCGATTGTAGAGATGATTCACGCTGCTAGTTTGCTCCATGATGATGTTATTGATGATGCACTTGTTAGACGAGGCAAAGATTCTATTAATGCAACATATGGTAATAAAACAGCGATAATGCTTGGAGATATTCTCTACTCAAAAGGGTTTAATGAACTAACTAAATTGGATAGTAAAATAGCGGATGTGATTTCTGATGCGGTAATTAAACTCAGTATTGGTGAGCTTGACGATGTAAATATATCAAAAAGTTTTAGTATTGATAAGAATCAATACCTTAAAATGATATATGGCAAAACAGCATCATTGATGGAAGCTAGTGCAAGAGCGGCAGCACTTTTAGCAGGTAAAGCAGATAAAAAATATGCAATATATGGTAAAAATCTAGGAATAGCGTTTCAAATGATTGATGATTTACTAGATATCACCGCTACTAGCGACACTCTTGGTAAGCCAGCACTTCATGATTTTAAAGAGGGCAAAACAACTTTGCCATATATATATCTCTATGAGATTTTAAACAATGAAGATAAAATGAGACTAAAGAATATGCACGCCAAAACTCTTTCGAATGATGAAAGCAGTTGGGTGTTAGAACAGATGAATATACATAATATTCTTGCACAATGTTATAATGAGGCAAAAGTTTTAATAACTGAGGCTATGGAATTGATGAGAGAAGAGGGCGAAGATAAGCTCTTTATGATAGCAAAAGAGATGATAGATAGGGATTTTTAATGTATTATCAGGCAATTAGTTTTAACTATAAAAATTGTTCTTTGGAGAACAGGGAGATACTAGGCTTTGGGTCTAATGAAGACAAAAGAGATTTTTTGGAAAAATTAGTAAATTTTGATTTTATCCATGAAGCCTTTATAGTATCTACTTGCAATCGTATTGAGATAATAACTGCAAACAAAAATAATTTTGCAACATACCACACTATTTTGGGAACAATGAGTGAACGAAGTGGTATCAATTTCCATCAACTAAAAGAGATGATGAAAAGCTATGATGACAAAGATGCTGTAAGGCATGTTTTTTCTGTTATTTCATCATTGGACTCACTTGTAGTTGGAGAATCACAAATTACAGGACAAGTCAAAGAGGCGTTTAAATTCTCATATGAAAATAAAACTGCTGGTAAGAAACTAAATCGTCTAGTATCATATGGTGTGAAATGTGCAGCTCAAATCCGCAAAGATACACAGATATCAGCAAATCCAATATCTATAGCCTCAGTGGCCGTATCTCAGGCAAGTGAAGTACTAGATGACACAATAGCTGGAATGACAGCAGTGGTTGTAGGTACTGGAGAGATGGGAATTTTGGCTACAAAGCATCTTATTCGCATAGGTTGTGATGTAGTTTTATTAAGCAGAGATATAGAAAAAGCAAAGAAAATAGCATCCGAAATTAGTGAAAATATAAAAGTTGCACAAATAGAGCAACTAGAGAAATATATGAATAGATATAGATTGCTTTTTACAGCTACCGCCTCGCCAAGTACTGTTATTACAAAAGAGATGGTTAGTGAATGTGATTTTCAAAGATTATGGTTTGATATGGCAATTCCTAGAGATATTGAAGATATAATTGATGATAGGATTACAATTTATCGCATAGATGACTTGCAAAATATATCTAATAGTAATCATGCTCTTAGGGAAGAACAGGCACTTGTTGCCACAGAATTAGTAGAAAAATATGAAGAAGATTTCTTTAAATGGCTACAAGCTTTATCAATTGAGCCTGTAATAAAAGGGCTAAGAGAGCAGGCAAAAGAGGCAATATGCAGTGAGCTGAAAAGAGCAATATCCAAAGGCTTTGTATCTGGAGCAGAGGAAGAAAATATGAAGAAAATGGCAACACAAATGTTTAATAAATTTCTTCATAACTCCACTCAAAATATGAGGCAAAGTATAAAAGATAAAGATGGAGCATCGCTCATTGAAGCGATACAAAATATCTTTGAAATTAATACAGACAATATTGATGCAAAACAATACAAAAATGAACACCATACAAAAGGATATGAATCGTGAGATTTTCAAATTTACTGATACCAACACTTAAAGAAGTGCCAAATGATGCCACGCTAGCTAGTCATATTTATCTACTTAGAGGTGGATTTATACAAGGTGTTGGTAGTGGACTGTATAACTTTTTGCCACTTGGAAAGATAGTGCTAGACAAGGTTAGAGCGGTAGTTAAAGAAGAGCTTGATGCTGTGAATGCTCAAGAGGTAAGTTTGGGATTTGTAACTCCTGCTTCTATGTGGAGAGAAAGTGGTAGATTTGAGAAATATGGCAAAGAGCTTTTGAGATTTACTGATAGAAAAAATAACGACTTTGTCCTTGGACCAACACACGAAGAGATGATGGTAAATATGGTTAAACAAACTGTTAAAAGCTACAAGCAATTACCGCTTAATCTCTATCAGATAAATTTAAAGTTTAGAGATGAGATAAGACCACGATTTGGACTAATGAGAGGTCGTGAATTTTTAATGAAAGATGGATATAGTTTTCATGCAAATGAAGATGATATGAGACGGGAATTTGCTCTGATGGAGGAGACTTATAAGCGTATTTTTACTAGACTTGGACTTGAGTTTAGAGTCGTAGAGGCCGATAGTGGTGCCATTGGCGGAAGTGGAAGTAAAGAGTTTATGGTACTTGCCAATAGTGGCGAAGATACTATTGTGGTTTGCGAGAGTTGTGAGTATGGTGCTAATATAGAAGCTGCTATTAGAGCTGATGTAACTTGCAGCGAGGCTGTACCTAGTGCTTTATTTTCAAAGGTTAGTACACCAAATATTAAAACTATAGATGAACTCGGCGAGTTTTTCAAAGTCAACCCATATTATATAATGAAGTCTGTAGCCATGAGAGCATTATATGATGAGGGCAGAAGTGAGATTGTATTGTTTATTCTTAGGGGCAGTGATACGCTTGAGGAGACAAAAGCATGCAATGCTATTAAAGCCAATGAGCTTGTAGAAGTAAGCGAGGCTGATCTAAATGAGCTTGGACTTGTGGTTGGATTTATGGGTGCAGTCGAGCAAAAAATTGATATAAAAATCATAGCTGATAATTCACTACAAAATGCTGTTGGTATGATATGTGGAGCTAATGAAATTGATTACCATTTTGTAGGAGCTAGTAGTGAAGCTATGAATATATCATCTTATGATGATATAGCTGCTGTATTAGAGGGTGACGTATGTAGCTGTTGTGGTGGTAAATTGACCTATACAAAAGGTATTGAAGTGGGACATATTTTCCAGCTAGGAACTAGGTATAGTGAGCCACTAAAGGCAGAATTTTTAGACGAAAATGGAAAAACTAAGCCATTTGTAATGGGAACTTATGGTATTGGTGTTAGTAGATTGTTAGCTGCTATAATTGAACAACATCATGATGAAAAAGGGTGTATTTGGACCAAAGAGAGTAGCCCATTTGATTTGCATATAATAGTATCAAATTCAAAAGATGAAAATCAAACAACTTATGCAAATAGTATTTATGACGAGCTAAAAAAGTCAAATATTTCTGTTTTGATAGATGACAGGAAAGAGAGATTTGGATTCAAAATGAAAGATTGTGAGCTAATAGGTATACCAAATATCCTTATAATCGGTCAAAAGCTTGATGATGGAATTGTAGAACTTAAAGAGAGAACAAAAGAAGATGGTGTAGAGTTTAAAATTGAAGCTATATTAGCAGAAATAAAAAATAGGATTTAATTTGAAATTTTGGTTTTTACCTATATTTATAGTTGCAGAATTTTATATAACTTCCAAAGTCATATCACTTATAGGTTTTTGGTGGGTTATGGGGTTATTTTTTGCTTCATTTTTTATTGGAATTATAATGTTAAAAAATGCTCATTTTTTGGTCACAGCAAATATATCACAGCTATTTTCAAGTCCAAATGGTGCTAAAAAAGTATACGCAAGTGGAATATTTTTTGTTTTTGGTGCAATATTGCTTATTTTGCCAGGAGTGTTTAGTGACATAGTAGGTTTTTTACTAATATCATACTCTTTCTATTTACAAACATTTGGTACAATTACAAACAAAACAACAAAACAACAAAAGGATTCAGATGTCATTGATGCGGAAATTATCAGCAGTCACAATATTGGCGATTATAGCGACAGCAAACATAGCATGTAGTGCAACAAATAAAGCAGAAGCCAGTGTTGCAGTAGACCAGCAAGCTCTAGTTAAATTTGTAAAGAATAATGTAGTTAAAAATAGAGATGTGAAGGTTCTTGGTGTAGACATTATAGAAGAAAAAACAGTGCCAGAGCTTCCAGGCTGGAAAGTAATAATGCTAACTATGAATCTTGAATATCAAGGGCAAAAAGTTAAAGCACCAGAAACATTTTTTGTTAAAGATGGGATCATTGCTCCAGTTCTGATAGATTTGAAAACAAATAATAATTTTAAAGAAACAATTAAGCCAACAGTGCCAGACACAGCATATGATAAAGAACATTTGGTAGCTGGAAATGAAAATGCTAAACATAAAATATTAGTTTTCTCGGATCCAATGTGTCCATTTTGCCAAGAAATAGTACCTGATTTATTAAAATCAGCAGCTCTAAATCCAACAGATATTGCAGTATATTATTATCACCTACCACTAGTGCAAATACACCCTGTTTCTCCTGCATTAACTCAAATAATGCATATCGCACAATCACAAGGTAAGAACGATATGATTACCAAAATATATGCCCTTAAAATAAACCCAAGCGAGACAAAAGCAGATGTTATTGCAAAAGCTGTAAAAGCACAGACTGGCTTTGTTGTAACTCCGGCACAAATGAATGCACCTGCTGTTTTAGCAGCACTTAAAGGCGATGAGGATATGGCAGCTAAACTTATGGTTGGTGGCACACCAACGATATTTATTGATGGTAAGCTTGACAAGATGAGAGAAGGCTATAAAGCTCTAGTTGCAAAGAAGTAAAATGAACGAGATTATCATAGCTACAAGAGCAAGTAATTTAGCACTTTGGCAAGCGTATTTCATCAAAGCTCATATAGAGAAAAATTTTAATATAAAAGTCGTGCTTAATGAAATTACAAGCACTGGAGATAAAGTACTAGATCGTCCATTGGCATTAATAGGTGGCAAAGGACATTTTACTAAAGAGCTTGAAGATGCTATGTTAGAGGGTAAAGCACATATGGCCGTGCATTCACTAAAAGATGTACCTACTTATATTCCAGATGGACTATCCTTGGTTGCAATTACACAAAGGCAAGATCAAAGTGATGTGCTGTTGTCGCACAAATATGCTTCTTTGGATGAATTGCCTCATGGTGCAATAGTTGGAACAACAAGCCTTAGACGAAGAATGCAACTACTATCAAAAAGACCGGATCTTAAAGTAAAAGATTTAAGAGGCAATGTAAATACACGCCTACGAAAATTAAAAGATGGCGAATATGATGCGATTATCTTGGCATACATCGGACTTCATAGACTTGATTTATTAAAAGATATTCCGTTTGTTGAAAAATTGGATTTTATGCTTCCACCTATGGGTCAAGCCGCTCTTGGTATTGAGATAATTAATGACAATGAGCAAGTACATGAAATAGCTATGAGCCTCAACGATGAGTATAGTTTTTTATGTTCTAAGATAGAGCGAGATTTCGTATCAGCAATAGGAGCAGGATGTTCTGCACCAGTTGCAGTTAATGCTACAATGTATGAAGATGTTGTTACAATCAAAGCAATGATAGGCTACCCTAATGGAACTAATATTATGGAGCAAACGCTTCATGGTAGCAATGAAGATAGCGAAGATTTAGGCTTAGAATTGGCAAATTTGATGATAGAAGATGGAGCTTTGGAATTACTGAAAAATGCTGAAGAGTTGGCATTTAAAGAAGAGATGCCTCACAGATTATAAAACTAAAGGTAAGAGTTGAAAGATGTATTAGAATGGTTTAAAGAGAATGGTGGTGTAAAAATCATAAGTGAGCCACTTGATGTGGAGCTTGAGATTCCTCATATTGCTTATCTAGATATAAAAAAACCAAATGCAATTCCACTACTATTTATAAATCCAATTTCAAAACGACTTGACATAAAATATGATATGCCAGTTTTGATGAATCTTTTTGCAAATAAAAAATTAACCCAAGATATATTTGGACAGCACCCTGATGCAATAGCCAATAATATTGGTTGGTTACTGAAAATGAAGCCACCAAAAGGTATTAGTGAGAAGATTAAGATGTTGCCAAAGCTATGGAAGCTAAAAAGCGTCTTTCCAAAACGATTATCAAGACGAGGTTTATGCCAAGAGATAGTTTGGAGAGGCGATGATATTGATTTGGCAAAGCTTCCCATACTAAAAACTTGGAGTGAAGATGGTGGTAGGTTTATAACAATGGGTCAAACATATAGCGTTAACTTAGATGGTACAATGAGCAATGTTGGTATGTATCGTCTGCAAGAGTATGATAAAAACCATTTAGGTATGCATTGGCAAATACATAAAGATGGAGCCCATTTCTTTCATGAGTACAAAAAAGCAGGGAAGAAGATGCCTGTGTCTATTGCTATCGGTGGCGACCCATTGTATATATGGTGTGGACAAGCACCTATGCCTAGCGGAATGTTTGAGCTTATGTTATATGGATTGATACGAGGCAAAAATGCAAAACTGGTGAAATCCATCACAAATGATATTTATGTGCCTCATGATGTGGATATAGTTATCGAAGGATTTGTAGACCCTAGTGTCACTAAAATAGAAGGTCCATTTGGAGACCATACTGGATATTATACATTAGCTGAAGAGTTTCCTGTTATGGAGATTACAGCTATAACAATGAAGAAAAAGCCAATATTTCACGCCACAGTTGTTGGAAAACCACCTTTAGAGGATAAATATATGGGATGGGGAACGGAGAGGATATTTTTACCTCTTCTAAAGCCTCTCGCTCCTGAGCTTATTGATTATCATATGCCTGAAAATGGAGTCTTTCATAACCTAATTTTAGCTAGTATGAACCCACTCTATAAAGGACATGCAAAGCAGTTTATGCACGCATTTTGGGGAGTTGGTCAGATGAGCTTTGTCAAGCATGCCATTTTTGTGGGTAATGATGCACCACAATTGACTGATTATGAAAATCTTACCAAACATATACTAAATCGTATCACACCAAAGTCACTCTTCATCTCAGAAGGTGTAGTGGATCATTTAGATCACTCTGCTAATGAGCAATTTGTGGGTGGCAAATTGGGCATTGATGCTACTGGCGATATGGTAGCTAATGATATAGAGCTACTTAGCGATGATGAACTATTATCTAGGATACAAAAACTAGAGAGTGAGATAGTTTGTTTAAGACAATATATGATTGATACAGCAAATCCTATATGTGTGATTAGTGTTGATAAACAAAAATCACAACTACACCTGAGCAATACTCTAAGTTCACTATCAATTCATATTAAGATATTAGTTGTGGTGGATAGAGCCAATAACTATCTTGATAATCCATATATGCTTATCTGGAGAGTTGTTAATAATATTGATGCTACTAGAGATATAAAGCTAGTACCATTCATTCTTGTTGACGGCACAAATAAAAGTGAAATAGATGGATTTCATCGTGAATGGCCTGGGGATACTTTATGTGACAAAGCTACACTTGAAAGCCTAAAAGAAAGAGGGTTAGTGCAATACGATGAGGCTTTGATTAAAAAATTTGGATTGATGGAGTTTTAGATTTTATACCAAATATAAATCACTCCAAATCCAAACAAAGCTAATGCTAAATCTTGTAAATTTTTACCATATGACAACAGAAAAAAGCTTCCAATGATGAGAAGAGAGCCTTTGATAATTGGCTTGATGTATTCTCTCATCTCTTTGGCTATCCAGCCAAGTTGGTCTTTTGATATATCTACACCGATCGTACCTTCAGCTACTTTTTTCATAGCAATCTTGGTATCCTGCAAAAGAAAAGGTGCATCTATAATATTTTGTTTGACTATATCAAATATTCCTTTTTGAGAGCCAAGAGCTTTAGGCACATTGGCTTGCAATATTGGTAAAATATCTTTGATGCCATTGAAATTTGGTATATAAGTAGTACCTAATCCCTCAATAATTGCACTTACTCTAAGTATATAAATAGCATCGCTTGGTAGCTTAAACGGTAAATTCTTTGTGGATTCAAGCACCTCAAAGGCAAGTTGTTGCATAGACTCATTGTCTAAGTTATTGTCAGAAAAGATAGCAAACATTTTAGAGGTAAATTCCGCAAGCTCAGCCGTTGGTGCTTCATATGCTATTGTACCAAGTCGTTTATTGGCACTAATATAAAGCTCATAATTTTGCTCATGAGCAGCTTTTATAAGCTCAATAATAGCTACTCTTGTTTCATTAGGTACTCTTTTGACCATTCCAAAATCAAGTAATATAAGTTCACCCTGCGTAGACACAAGAAGATTTCCAGGATGTGGGTCGGCATGAAAGTATCCGTTTAAAAGCATTTGATCAGCATAAAAGTTTACCAGTTGAGAAATGAGAGGCTTAAAATCTATATTATGTTTTAGCAAGTTTTCTTTGTCATCAAATCTAAATCCCTCTTCAAAGCTCATAACAAGTGCCTCATTAGTGCAATACTCTTCATATGGAACAGGAAATCTAATGCCACTATCTTTATACACGATGGAAAACTCTTTTAAATTATTTAATTCATGTTTTAGTGAAACCTCTTGTATTATCATCTTTGAAAATTCACTTATTACTGACTCTATGGAGTTTTTAGTATAGGTGCTAAAGAGTGGTCTAAAGATATTATTAAATAAATTTATAATTTTAATATCAGCACGAACCTGCTCGCCAATACCAAATCGAAGTAATTTGACAGCTACTTTTGTATTATCTTTTAAATAAGCACTGTGAACTTGTCCAATGGATGCTGATGCTATCGGCTGATGTGAAAAATCTATAAAAATATCACCATTGCCAAATGATTTTTCAAAAACTAAATTAAACTCTTTCTGGCTCATAGGAGGTAGCTTATCATGAAGCTCTTTAAGCTCATCTAGGTAATCAGCTGAGAAAAAATCAGATCTTGTAGCTAGTACCTGGGCTAATTTTATAAAACTAGCACCAAGTGTAATTATGTTTCGCTTGAGAGACTGTGGCGAAAGTGGTTTAAGCCCTAAGAAACTATCTTTTCGCTTGATTATTAGATATAGAGTCATTAAAAATGCAAAAATTGCATAGACTCTTTTAGGACTATAGTAGCCTAGCTTTTTGATGCTAAATCCTCTTTTAGTTTTAGTATATCATCTTTAGTGGCAATTCCAAGCTCATCTATAACCTCTTTTATAGTATCTTTGATTTTAGTCTTTAGCTCATCGTCTGACTCTTTGCCTTTTGTGATTAGAGAATCCATAAAACTTTTGGCATCATCTCTTTTTATTTTGCCACTATCTTCTAGTTTTTTCATCTCTTCTTCTATTTTATCTTTTAAAATAGTAACCGCACCGATTCCAGTATATAAAATATCTTTTAACATTTTTAATCCTTTTTTTGTTATTATAGCACTAAGCTAGGTACTTTGGTATATCTTTTATGTAAAATGATTGTTGTTATATGGCTAGACATATATAGGCTACTAACTGATTTTTTATTTAGGTAAAATAACAAGAAAGGAGATAACAATGAAAACAATAGCTATCGCAGGTGCAAGTGGATTTGTAGGCAGTTATCTTGCAAAGTTTTTTGAGGCAAAAGGTTATGAGATTAAACCTATTGGCATAGAAACATATCTGAATGAAAAACTATTGCAAAGTATTATAGAAGAATCGAGCATTCTTTTTAATTTATCTGGAGCGAATATAGCACAAAGATGGAGTGAGAGCTATAAGAAAATTTTGAGAGACAGTAGAATAGATACTACCAAAAAACTTGTAGATGCTATTAAGTGTTCCAAAAACCCTCCAAAGCTTCTAGTTTCCACTTCTGCTGTTGGTATATACACCACTAATGGAAGTCATGATGAGAATAGATTTGAATATTCAAACGACTTTTTGGGGCAACTATGTCAAGAGTGGGAGAGCGAAGCACAAAAAGCGACTGAATATGGATTGAGAACTGCAATATTTCGTTTTGGTGTGGTGCTTGGTAAAAATGGAGGTGCATTATCCAAAATGCTCCCGCCATTTAAAATGGGACTAGGTGGAGTGATAAGTGACGGCAAAGCCCCGTTTCCATTTATACATATTGATGATTTAGCAAGAGCTTATGAATTTGTTATTGAGAATGAAAAATTAGATGGTGTTTTTAATCTCGTAGCTCCAGTACAAACAACCAACGAAGAATTAACCAAAGCTATTGGAAAAGTGCTCCTCAGACCCACACTTTTTCCTGTGCCAGCATTTGTTCTTAAGCTTATTTTTGGCGAGGGTGCTACTGTGCTCCTCGACGGACAAACTGTTTTACCGACGAGGCTTTTGGAAAGTGGGTTTGAATTTAATTATCCGGATATCAATACAGCTATCAAAGATGTGGTTAATTAAATTCAGCAACACAAGAGGGCGGGTTCTTAATAATTATATTATCTTAATTATCATCTCAGACCCCTATTGTGCATATCCAGATTGAATCCTTCTTTTGAAATATGTACGCGTTGGCTGTTCTTGAGTTTGCATTACTTGATTTACTTTTTGCTTTTCTAAATCTTGAGTCTTTATGTGAGATCCATTGCTATCCATGCGTCTTTGCTGGACGACAGGTGGTTGAGTTGTATTTGTATTTGTATTTGTATTTTGATAACGATTGGTCTCTTGTATTCTGTTGTATATTCTGGAATTATCTATTCGTCTTTGTTGCA
>DHVW01000013.1 GCA_002412865.1 Sulfurovum sp. UBA5198 | reverse complement strand
CCACATTGAGAAGAAATACAAATATCAAATATAATCATAAACATTTTATCATCACAAATTGAATCATCATAAGTAATCAAAATTATCATTTTATTGTTATTAGGTCAATACTAATAAGTAATTACTGTAAATATTTTTTGAGCCATTTTTTATAAAATATATATAAATTTATGTTCTATTATAGATATTATTATAACTTTTAATTAAGTAATTTTTTAATAAAATATAAAATAAATTTTTATTCTATTTATACTAGTCATGTTTTTTATTGGAATATGGGTAGTTTAAAATATTTATAGTATAATACTTGCCATATTAGGCAAATAAGGAATTAGAATGAAGTTCGAAGATATCGAAATAGAAGAAGTAGACTTTGGAGCAATGCTCGAAGAGTCGTTTAAAAAAGGAGAATCAAGCAACGATTTAGTTGAAGGTAGAATTGTTAAAATTAGCGAAAGCGACAATCAAGTATTAGTTGATATTGGTAGAAAAAATGAAGCAATTATGTTTGCAGATCAATTAAAAGATGAAAATGGTTCATTGATGTTTGCAGTTGGTGATAATATTTATGTTGTTGTTACTAATGCAAGAAGTGAAGATAGAACTGTTGTATCTCATGAATTGGCTAAAAAACGAGTTGCACTCAAAGAGTTTATTGATAGTTATGATGAGACTCATGAATATATCATTGAGGGTGTTGTCACTAAGCAAAATAAAGGTGGATATGTTGTTGAATGTGATGGTTTGGAATTCTTTATGCCAAGAACACATTCATATTTTGGTCAAAAAATTGACCCTATCGGTCAAAAAATCAAAGCAATGATTATCAAAGTTGACAAAGCTAGAGGTTCTGTAGCAGTATCAAGAAAAGAAATCATAGATAGAGAAAGTGGTAAAATAGAAGAGATAGCCAATAAATTACTAGAAGAGAAACTTGTAGTAGAAGGTACTATCAAAAGTATAGCTAGCTATGGTGTATTTGTTGATGTTGGTGGTGTTGATGGACTTGTTCATTACTCACAAATATCACACAAAGGTCCAGTAAATCCATCAAAATATTATAATATTGGTGATACTGTAAATGTAATAGCTGTTGATTACGATAAAAAGAAAAGACATCTATCGTTGTCGATTAAAGATGCACATAATGATCCATGGAAAGCTATTGGTGATGTAATTAGAGTAGGAGATACTGTAACTGCAAAAGTTAGTAACATTGAATCATACGGTGTATTTGTTGATTTAGGCGAAGATTTAGAAGCATTTTTACACGTATCTGAAATAGCTTGGGATAAAAATGTTAAGCATCCAAGTGACTATCTAACAGCTGGTCAAGAGATAAAAGTTGAAATCATAGAAATTGATAAAGAGAAAAAAAGATTAAGAGTTAGTATGAAATCACTTTTGGAAAAACCAATTGACGCATTTGCACTGACTTGTAAGAATGGTGATATTGTAAAAGGCATAGTATCATCTGTAACCGATTTTGGTGCATTTATTAAGCTTGGTGCTATTGAGGGTCTTTTGCATAATCAAGAGATTTCTTGGGATAAAGCAGTAACAGCTAAGAACACATTTAAAAGTGGAGATGAAGTTGAAGTTAAAGTTATCAAAATAGATAAAGATGCTGGTAAAATTTCACTTAGCAAGAAAGCACTTGAAGACTCTCCAGTTAAAAACTTTGCTTCAACTAATAAAATCGGTGATATTGTTACTGGTACTGTAAAAGATAAAAAAGATTTCGGAGTATTTGTAGCACTTGATGATAAAGTAGACGCACTTATTCGTACTGAAGATTTAGCACCGTTGATTTTTGATGAAATTGAAAAAGGTCAAGAGATAAAAGCTGTTATTGTATTTTTAGATAGCAATAATGACAAAATCAGAGTTTCAGTTACTAGACTTGAAAGACAAGAAGAAAAAGATGCTGTTGCACTAATGAATAGTAAGCAAGATGACAGTATGACACTTGGTGATGCACTAAGAGAACAGCTTAAAAAATAGAGGTCAAGCAGTATGTCTAAAAAAACAGTTGTAGTTTGTGATCATATTCACGAAAATGGTCTAAATATCTTGATTAATGATGCAGATATTATTATGATAAATGCAGCAGATGAGCCTAAAGATAAGCTTGTTAGAGAAATTTTACCATTAGCGGATGTAGCAATTACTAGAAGTTCAACAGATGTTGATACATTCTTTTTGGAGCATTCTACTAATATTTCATCAATTGTAAGAGCCGGCGTTGGTGTTGATAATGTGGATATTGAAGCTTGTAGTAAAAAAGGTATTGTTGTTATGAATGTGCCTACTGCAAACACTATTGCAGCAGTTGAGCTTACTATGGCACATATGCTTTCATGTGCTAGAAAATTTCCTTACGCTCATAATAATCTTAAAATTGACAGAGTTTGGAGACGACAAGATTGGTATGGGACAGAGCTTTATGGTAAAAAACTAGGAATTATAGGCTTTGGTAACATAGGATCAAGAGTTGGTATCAGGGCTAAAGCTTTTGAAATGGATGTAGTTGCTTATGACCCATATATCGACTCATCTAAGGCAACAAATGTTGATGTGGCTTATACTACTAATTTTGCAGATATTTTGGCATGTGATATTATTACAATTCATACACCAAAAACTGAAGAGACCATTGGTATGATTGGTTTTAATGAAATAGCAAAAATGAAAGATGGAGTTATACTAATTAACTGTGCTAGAGGTGGTTTGTACGATGAAGAAGCACTATTTGATGGATTAAAGTCAGGTAAAATTGCAATGGCTGGTATTGATGTTTTCAATAAAGAGCCAGCTACATCTCACCCATTGCTTGATTTACCAAATATCATAGTTACTCCTCATTTGGGTGCTAACACTCTTGAGTCTCAAGAGAATATTGCTATACAGGCAGCCGAGAATGCAATATTAGCTGCAAAAGGAATTGCCTATCCAAATGCACTTAATTTACCTATTAAAGAGAGTGAATTGCCTGATTTCGTAAGACCGTACTTGGAACTTACGCAAAAAATAGGAAATCTTTGTGCACAAATAACTAAAAGTGCAGTTAAGTCTATAAAAATTACTGCAAAAGGTGAAATTGCACCATTTGTTGAATCACTAGGAACTTTCGCAACAGTAGGTGTACTTACAGAGTCACTTGCAGATCAAGTGAATTATGTTAATGCCGAGTTTGTTGCAATCGATCGAGGTATTGAGATAATTAAAGAGACAAAGCCAAACGAGAGTGGTTTTACTAGTAAAGTTACAGTAAAAGTTACCACACAAAATGGTACTATATCAATAGCTGGAACAGTTTTTGATGGCACTGTGCAAAGAATCATAGATATTGATGACTATGTTGTTGATGTTGAACCAAAGGGTGTGATGATATTTTTTAGAAACACAGATACTCCTGGTGTTATCGGTGATGTTGGTAGAATAATGGCGGAGCATAATCTAAATATTTCTGATTTTAGACTCGGCAGGGATAAGAAAAAACAGGCTCTAGCAGTAGTTAGGGTTGATGGGATAGTTACTAAATCTATATTAGATGAACTCTCAGCGCTAAAAGCTTGCATTAGCGTATCTTCTGCTTCAATTTAAAATCCGATTTAAATATAACATCATACACTAATGCTTTTTTAGGCATTGGTTTGCTATAATATTATATAAAAAATAATATATAATTATGAAAATATTGAAGTTGGAGATTTTATGAATATAAAAATATATATTTTGATGCTTTTCGTCTCTTTACCACTATTTGCTGGTTCGACTAAGCTTACGCTTCCAGAAGCATTAGAGATTGTAAAAGAGAATAACTTGGAGATTAAAATAGCCGAGTTTGATATTCAAATGAAAAAGATGGAATCTCAAGTGCCAGACCTTAGCAGACTTGGTAAGCTTGATGCCACAATGAGTGCTATGAGATCAAATGATGCTGGCAATGTTTTTGGTTTTAAACTACAAAGTAGAGAGGCAAGTTTTGGTGATTTTGGATTCTCTCAATTTGATGCCACTAATCCCAATATTCTTATGGTTCAACCAGATGATCTTAATTACCCAAAAGTAAGAAATCATTTTTTAACTAAATTGACATATTCGTTGCCATTGTATACGAGTGGTAAGATTGCTAATTATTCTGCTATTGCTAAAAATATGCATGAGATGAGCAAAATTGATAAAGACAAAGTTATTGCTCAAAAAATATTTGAAACTAAAAAAGCATTTTATGATATTACACTTGTGGAAAATTATATTGTTAATCTAAAAAAAATTAGTAGCAATATAAACAAGATGGAATCTATTGTGAAAAGCATGGTTGGAGAGGGATACGCTATCAAAACTGATTTATTGGAAGTTCAGGCACATAAGGCTGAAGCGGAAAGTATGCTTATTCAAGCCAAACTTAACCGTGAGCTTGCTTATCAGTTTTTATCATTTTTATTAAATAGAGATATTGACTCAATTAAAAAAGTGAATGAAAAAGCACCTTTAAACATGCCATCAGCTAACCAAATCGAAAATGAAAATTTTGATATTAAAAAAGCCTTAGTTGGATTGCGTATCACAGAAGATGCAATCAGTTTACAAAAGTCAAACTTTGGTCCAGTGGTTGGTGGGTTTGCAGAATATGGAAGTGCTGACAATACTCCTTTTAATGACTTTGAAAACAAATCATTTTATACAATAGGATTGCAAGCAAATTGGAACATATTTAATGGATTTATTGATAAAGCCAACATGGAAAAAGCAAAAGTTGAATTTGCAAAAACACAATCTCAAGTTGATCTTGCTATAAGTGGAACCAAGCTAAAAGCCAAAAGACTTGATACAGAAGCAAAAAGCGAACTTGCATCTATAAAAAGTTACGAAAAACAATTTCTGTTTGCCTCTAAAGTATATGAAAATTATCTTGCCAAATACTCAGAAGGTATGATTAGTATTTCAGAAGTATTAAAGAGACAGTCAAAAGAGCTTGAAATACTGCTCAAGCTTCTTGAGTCTAAAAACAAATATAATGCCAAGGTCTTTGAATTAAATAGCATAACAGCAAAAGGAGTCGAATAATGTCAATAAAAATAGCAGCAATCTTAGCACTAACAACTGCTTTAAGTTTTGGAGGGTCACTATCTTTAGGGGGAAGTGTTGTTTCTGATAATCAAAAGGTTTTAACAAGTAGGAATATGGGATATGTAAAGCAAATGCTTGTATCCGAAGGTGATTTTGTAAAAAAAGGACAGCTTTTGTATGTAATTGATTCTACTGAGAATAATTCAGCAGAACAAATGAATAGAAATCAACTTGACAATATTTTGCTCAACCTCGCGAGGCATGAGCGATTATATAAAAAAGGTATGGTTTCAAAATATGATGTTGAGCAGTTAAGATTAGCAGCAAAGAATCAAAGAGAGATGCTTAGAATTTCAACAACTCAAGACAACTATTTAAGAGTTAGAGCCCCAAATGATGGAATAATTGTAGCAAAAAAAATAAATCAAGGCGAGATGGCGTCTCCTGGTATGCCAGCACTAATATTGACTGA
The DNA here is from genome assembly GCA_002412865.1 of Sulfurovum sp. UBA5198. Lineage (GTDB taxonomy): Bacteria > Campylobacterota > Campylobacteria > Campylobacterales > Sulfurovaceae > BN30871. Next base: position 150,593 of record DHVW01000013.1, on the reverse strand, counting down.
TCTAAGTCGTCTACGGATACAAGCAGAAATAAGCGAAAGCAATCTAAGACAGATAAAATTAGGTCAGAGTGTAGTTGTAGATATACCATCGGCTAAGCTAAAAACAACTGGTACGATCAGCTCAATAATTCCAGCTTCTAATCCAATGACACATAAATTTACAATTAAAGTTAAATTTAACAAAGGTGGAGCTATGATTTATCCTGGTATGTATGCCAAAGTCAATATAACTATTTAGTGGGAATAAACACATGAGCGATAATAGCACAAAATACCAATCAAAAGATATTGCAGGTAAACTTGCTAATGGCTTTTTAAAAAATCCACTTACTGCACTACTAGGTGCATTTTTACTATTAATGGGATATTTGGCACTTAATATTATGCCAAGAGAAGAAGATCCACAGATAGCTATTTCTGGTGGTACTGTTATAGTTCCAATGCCTGGAGCTAGTGCAGCTCAAATAGAAAAGGTAATTGTTAATCCATTAGAACGAAGACTTCAAGAGATTAAAGGAATTGAGCATATCTATGGCATGGCTATGGATAATGTTGGTGTAGTTAATGTTATGTATTATATTGGTCAAAACAGAGAAGACTCTAATTTGAAGCTTTATGATAAGATAATGCAAAATATGGATGAACTTCCAAAGGGTGCAATGCAGCCTCAGATTAAGCCATTTGATATTGATATAGATATTCCTATTGTTACAGTTGCATTTTATGCTAAAAACAGTGCCAAAACTAGCGAAATTGACCTATATAAAACGGTTAGGACCCTACAACAAGAGGTAAATGGAATACAAAATGTTTCCAAGACTACACTCCAAGGTGCACGCAAAGCACAATATAATGTACAAGTAGATTTGGATAAATTAAGCGGATATAATCTTTCATTGGGTCAAATCATGCAAAGCATTGGTGCTGTTACAAAAGGTGTGCCTGATGTAAAAAGTCGAACTGCAAATGGTGAGCTTGTTGTTATTGGTATTGAAAATGTAATTGAAAATATAAAAGATGTTGGAGATATTGCTGTTGCAGATTATGGCGGGTCGCTTATATATCTAAAAGATGTTGCTACAATTAGTGAAGGAATTGATATTCAGAACTTTCAAAGTGCAACATTGACTTTTAAAGATAGTAATAGCAGTAAATTTAGCAATGAACTAAGTCAGATAACCTTAACAGCATCAAAACTTGCAAATACGAATGCCGTAACTGTTGCCGATGGTGTTCTTGATACTATTAAAAGTCATGATAATGAATTAGCTCGTGCTGGAATTGGATATGTAGTCACTAGAAACTATGGTATCAGAGCTGACCATGCCGTTAATGAGCTAATGCATCACCTGATTATTACTATTATCATTATCGCACTGATGCTGGTGTTTGCACTTGGTTGGAGAGAGAGCTTGATAGTTACTTTTACGGTGCCTGCTATTTTGGCAATCACGCTATTTATTGCATACTTGGGCGGACAAACAATCAATAGAATTACTCTATTTGCATTTTTACTATCGCTTGGTCTGCTTGTTGATGCTGCAATTATAGTAATAGAAAACATACATAGACATCTTCATAGTCATAGTAGTGAAAATCAAACCATGGAAGAGTTACTCGTGGAGGCAACTGATGAGATTGGTCCACCTACAAATGTGGCAACTTTGGCTATTATTCTCACAATGGTACCAATGGCATTTGTTGGGGGAATGATGGGTTCATTTATGAAACCAATTCCATACAATGTTCCTGTGGCACTTATAGCATCACTATTTGTAGCATATATTTTTACACCATATTTGAGTTTGAAATTACTTAAAAAACCAGAACATAAACATCATAATAAAATGGAGACAAAATAATGAAAAAATTTAAAAATTTTGTCCTAAATATATTACAATGTAATTCAAAAAAAAGATTAGTGCTGCTGCTTACTGCTTTGGCATTTTTCTTATCACTTTTAATGTTTCCTGCAAAGCTCGTTTTAGCAAAAATGCTTCCAGGGAAAAGTGATAACACTATATCTGTATATGTTGATACTCCATCTGGAAGCTCTATTGAGCAGACCAACAGAGTGAGTCAATGTGTAATTAATGAGTTTAAAAAAGAAAAAGAAGTGCAAAATATCGAACTATTTTTAGGTCAAGGAATCCCTCTTGATTATGCTGGACTTGTTAAGGGCGGTAGCATGAAAAGAAGCGAAAATGTATCCGAGATATCTATAAATTTAAGCGACAAAAACGACAGAGACGAACCCACATTTTTAATGACGCAAAGAGTTCGTCCAGTAGTTCTAAAAGCTTGTGGTAGTATCGTAAAAAATACATCCATTAAGTTCATTGAACAACCAGCTGGACCTCCAACTATGGCATCTATTGTTGTAGAAGTTCATGGAGATGATATCAATAAAATTAGAGCAATATCTAGTGAAGCTGTAGAAATATTGTCCAAAACTGACGGCTTGGTTGATGTAGATACGGTTGGCGATAAGGTGTTTGAAAAATATATGCTTGTTCCAAACAAGGACCTTGTGGCACAAAGTGGAATTACAATTGAACAAGTTAATAATATATTATATCTTGCATTCGAGGGAATGGTGGCCGGCTCCAAGAATAGTAGTGATTACACAGATCAAATACCTATATTTTTATCACTTGACAAAGAGAGTAGAAGTTTAAGTAGTAGCAATGAGAGTGAAGTGATGGGTCGCCTGTCATCTTTGAATCTAATGAGTCCAACGGGAGCTACTATATCCATGAGTGAAGTAGTAGATATCAAAAAAGTACCATCTAGTCCTATGATAATGCACAAAGATTTAAGCAGAATGATAAATGTAATTGCTGAGACCAATATGGTGTCACAAGTTTATCCATTGCTTGATGCTAGGACAAAAATGATAGAGTATTTTTCTACAAACTATACAGTCACTAAAGAAGCTGGTATAAATACTTATATGTTTGATTTGCATTTAAAAGACAAAAAAACTGGTGAAGAGTTTTTGCTTAGATGGGATGGAGAGATGAAAGTTACGCTGGATACATTTAGAGATTTAGGTGGTGCATTTATATCAGCACTTGTACTTATATTTTTATTGCTTGTGATATATTACAAGAGTTTTGTACTTAGTGGTATAGTTTTACTTGGCTCGTTTCTGTCGCTTGTTGGTGTGATTGTTGGTCATTTTGTAGCCGATTTAGTAACTAGGGATACTTTCTTTTTAACTGCAACTTCTTTAATAGGGTTTATTGCACTTATGGGGATTAGCTCTAGGAACTCACTCCTTTTAATTGACTTTGCTAAATCTCTTATGGAATGTCATGGAATGAAGAAAAAAGAAGCAATTGCAGTTGCTGCTGCTACTAGAGCAAAACCTATTATATTAACAGCTGTGGCTATTATATTGGGTTCGGCATTGCTTGCAAGTGACCCTATATTTGGCGGGCTTGGTGTTGCTCTTATATCAGGTACTGTTGCTGCTGTTTTTGTATCATTACTCTTTGTTCCTATACTGATGGATAATGCAAAAGCAATGGACTTTGAGCCTAAAGAGTGCGATGTGAATGAGAATATATCTATAACAAAATAACATCACTTACATTTTTAAAAACGACACTGCTCGTTGGTGTCTCCCCCCTTTAACCAATCATTAGATATAATTACTTATTAATTTTAAGGAGCAATGATGGCTACAATAGGCATGAGTGATATCAAAAAAGGTGCAAGACTAGAGTTGGATAATAATCCATATAGAGTAATAGAGTTTCAACATGTAAAACCTGGTAAAGGAGCTGCATTTGTGAGAACTAAAATAAAAAATCTTGGCACAGGAAAAGTAATAGATAAAACTATTCATGCTGGTGATAAATTTGAAGTTCCAGCACTTGAGCAAACAACTATGCAATTTTTGTATGATGATGGTGAATATTTGCAGTTTATGGATACAACTAGCTATGAGCAAATAGGACTTACAAAAGAGCAAGTTGGTGAAGATACATTTAGCTACATGGTTGACGGAATGGAAGCTGATATATTGTTCTACAAAGGAAAGCCAATATCTGTTGAGATTGCACAAACTGTTGTATTGAAAGTTGTTGAGACTCCTCCGAATTTCAAAGGAGATAGTCAGGGTGGTAAAAAACCAGCCACTCTAGAGAGTGGCGCTGTTGTTCAAGTTCCATTTTTTGTACTTGAAGGTGATTTGATAAAAGTAGATACAGTTGAAGGTACTTACTTGGAAAAAGCAAAATAGACAAAAGGATGGTAGATGGCAAGTGTAATTTTACCATTAGCAACTGGTTTTGAGGAGATTGAGGCAGTTGGACTAATAGATGTTATGCGTCGTGGTGGCATTGATGTAACTATTGCATATCTTGGTGGAGAATTTGAATCAGATATTGTTGTTGGTGGTAATGGTATTAGTATCAAAGCTGATGCTGATATTAGATATTGCATTGGTGATGATTATGACATGATAGTTCTCCCGGGTGGATATGAAGGCACTGTTAATTTAATGCAAAATGAACAAGTTATAGAACTACTTAGAGAGTTTAAATTAAAAGGTAAATGGATAGGTGCTATTTGTGCCGCACCACTTGTTCTTGATAAAGCAGGCGTTTTAAATGAGACTTTTACAAGTTACCCTGCTGTTAGCTCATCAATTAAATCATCTACTTACACTGATAAAGAAAAAGTTGTTATCTCAGGTAAAGTTATGACTTCAAGAGGCCCATCTACGGCTATATGCTTTGGACTTGCTATTGTAAAAGAGCTAGTTGGAAAAGATAGTAGTGATGACGTTAAAGAAGGAATGCTTGTAGATTTTTGCTAAAACCTTCTTTTTAGCCTCTTTAGGGTATAGTTTTTTATTATTTTAAAGGCTAAAACTCATGTCCGAACCACAATTCACTCATCTCCACCTTCATACAGAATATTCACTACTAGATGGTGCTAACAAGATAAAAGTATTAGCTAAAAAAATAAAAGAACTTGGCATGACAAGCGTTGCTATGACTGACCATGGTAATCTTTTTGGTGCGATTGATTTTTATACTACTATGAAAAAAGAGGGCATTAAGCCAATCATTGGTATGGAGTGTTATTTGCATAATCATGATGATATAGGAGATAAATCTAGCCGCCAACGATTTCATCTATGTTTGTATGCAAAAAATGAAATTGGATATAAAAATCTAATGTATTTAAGCTCCCAAGCATACATGAATGGTTTTTACTACTATCCAAGAATAAATAAAAAACTTCTCATGGAGCATAGTGATGGGCTTGTTTGTTCAAGTGCTTGTCTGCAAGGTGAGGTTAATTGGCATCTAAATTTAAGTGATAGAAATATAAATAATGGTGCAAAAGGCTATGATGAGGCAAAAAAAATTGCACTTGAATATAAAAGTATATTTGGAGAAGATTTTTATCTTGAGCTTATGCGTCATGGCATTGGCGACCAATATCGCATAGATAAGCAGGTCTTGAAAATATCCAAAGAGTGTGATATAAAAATAATAGCCACAAATGACACTCACTATACTATGCAAAAAGAAGCAGAAGCACATGAAGCCTTTATGTGTATCGCTATGAATAAACTTTATGATGATCCAAAGAGGCTTCGTCACTCCGTGCATGAGTTTTATGTAAAATCTCCTCAGCAAATGGCTGAACTTTTTGCTGACATTCCTGAAGCACTAACAAATACTCAAGAGATAGCTGATAAGTGTAACTTGGAGATAAAACTAGGCGACCCAACACCACCAAATTTCAAATTTTGTCGTGAACAATCTGCAGAATATAATATTATAATTCCAAATATGAGTGATGAGTATTCGCTTGAAAATGACAAAGTTCTTTTTGCTCATCTCTCAAAAATAGGACTTAATGAGAGACTTATATATGTTGATGAATCTAGACATAAAGAGTACAAAGATAGGCTTGATGAAGAAATAGAAATAATTAACTCTATGAGATTTCCAGGTTATATGCTTATCGTTTGGGATTTTGTGAGGGCTGCAAAAGAGATGGGAATTCCAGTTGGTCCAGGGCGGGGTAGTGCTGCTGGTTCATTGGTTGCGTATGCATTAAAAATTACTGATATTGACCCTATACCATATGGCTTGCTATTTGAGAGATTTCTAAATCCAGAACGAATAAGTATGCCCGATATAGACATGGACTTTTGTCAAGCCAGAAGACAAGAGATTTTAGATTATGTTGTTGGTAAATATGGAAGAACAAATGTAGCTCAGATTATTACATTTGGTAAGCTTCTAGCCAAAGGTGTGCTTCGTGATGTTGCTAGAGTGCTTGATGTGCCATACTCAAAAGCTGATGCGTTTGCAAAACTTATCCCTGATGAGCTTGGGATTGATTTGGAAAATTCTTATAAAAAAGAGCCAAAAATAAAAGAGCTTATAGATAGTGATGAGCAAATGATGCGAGTCTGGGAGTTTGCAAAAGCATTAGAAGGGTTAAATCGTAATGCAGGAACGCACGCCGCAGGTGTAGTTATATCAAATGAACCTTTATGGCAAAAAACACCACTGTTTAAACCAACAGGTATGGATACAGTAGCAACGCAATATAGTGGAAAATATGTTGAAGATGTTGATTTGATTAAATTTGACTTTTTGGGATTAAAGACTCTGACTGTCATAGAGGAGGCAAATAAGCTTGTAGAAAAAAGATATGGCAAGAGAATAAACTTTATAACAGAGGATATAAATAATAGAGCAGTGTATGACTACATAAGTACAGGGCAGACATTAGGATTATTTCAGATTGAGAGTTCTGGGATGCAAGATCTGGCAAAAAAATTAAAGCCATCAAATTTTGAAGATGTTATTGCGATGTTGGCACTCTATCGTCCTGGTCCAATGGAATCTGGCATGCTTGATGATTTTGTTGAGAGAAAACATGGAAGAGCAGAGATTACATACGCATTTCCTGAGCTAGAGCCTATACTGAAACCTACTTATGGGGTAATTGTATATCAAGAGCAGGTTATGCAGATTGTGCAAACTATCGGTGGATTTAGTCTTGGTGGAGCAGATTTAGTTCGTCGTGCAATGGGCAAAAAAATCAAAGAAGAGATGGACAAACTCCAAGAAGATTTCGCAAATGGAGCTGCCATAAAAGGTTTTGATAGACAAAAGTCTGTTGAGTTGTTTGATTTGATTGTTAAGTTTGCTGGATATGGGTTTAATAAATCACATTCAGCAGCATATGCGATGGTAACATTTTATACATCATACCTAAAAGTATTTTATCCAACAGAATTTATGGCTGCATTGCTAACTCTAGAAAAAGACAATACTGATAAAATAGTACGATATGTAGATGAGTTAAAAAGAATGAATATAGAGCTTTTGCCACCTGATGTTAATAAATCTGAATCACTATTTATAGCAGACACAAAAGATGGAAAAGGTGTCATTTGGTTTGGAATGGGTGCTATTAAGGGAATTGGCGATAGTGCAATTTCTTCGATTATGGAAGCTAGAAAAGAAGGTGATTTTGAATCACTTAGCGATTTTGTGGGTAGAATTGATACATCTAAAGTAAACAAGAGAGTTATTGAGGGGCTTATAAAAACAGGTGCTTTGGATGGATTTGGGTACACTAGAAATGCAATGTTTGAGCAAATCGAGGAGATATTGGCTACTTCAGCTAAAGTTTCACAAGCAAAGAAGCTAGCAATCGGCTCACTTTTTGAAGAGGGTGATATGGCTTTAGATATTAAACTTGAGCTAGTTGCACTTGAAGAGTATGATTCAATGCAAATTTTACAAATGGAAAAAGAGTCATTAGGATTTTATGTGTCAGGTCATCCGCTTGATAAGTATAGTGAACAGCTTGATGGGTTAAAATATACGCTTAGCTCAGAGATTGATGAGCTAGCTGATGGTTCACAAGCAATGTTGATTGGTAAGGTAGAGCAGATTACTGAAAAAATATCCAAAAAAGGAAATAAATTTGCCATTATTACTATTATGGATTTGCATGGCAATATCGAATTGATGTTATTTGAGGATAAACTTAAAGAACTTAGAGCAGATTTTGATATTGAAAAACCTATTGCCTTTAAAGTTAAAGTAGGGCGAGACGGTGATTTTACGAGACTAAGTCCTATAAAAATGTTGTCACTCAGGGATGTTAAGGGCGAAAAGGTCAAGGTTTCTAAAGAGATAAAAACGATTGAGCCAACAATAATCATACAGCCTAATGGTAAAAGCATTACCCTTGGAATGTTGCTAAATGACAATACAAATATAGTTGATGAATTACGAATTTTAGCCGATAAACACAAAGGTATACATCCATTGAGGCTACAAATTAATAGTAAATTAGCCGATATAATAGTGGATACATCTTTTGCTGTGAGTGAAGAGTTTATAAAAAATGCAATTTTGCTTGGGTTGTATGAAGTAGAATAATATACTATTTTTGTGTAATAAAGAAACAATAAACTGTGAGTAGAAATTTCAAATTGTCATAATATGAACTTGTAAATATAAAAGATGATAAACTTAATATACAAAAAATATGAAAATAAAAGGAACTAATAATGTCAAAACCTACAATAGTTTGGTCGAAAATAGATGAAGCTCCAGCATTGGCAACATACTCGTTGCTACCAATTGTAAAAGCTTTTACAAATGCTGCTGGAGTTGCAGTTGAGCTTAGAGATATATCACTAGCAGGTCGTGTTATATCAACATTTAATGATATTTTAAAAGATGATCAAAAAATTACAGATGAGCTTGCTTACATGGGGGAACTAGTACAAAAATCTAATTGTAACATTATCAAACTTCCAAATATATCAGCTTCTGTTGGTCAACTTAAAGAGTGCATAAGTGAACTTCAAGCACAAGGTTATGCAATTCCAAGTTATCCAGAAGAGCCAAAAAACGATGAAGAAATTGCACTTAAAGAAAAATTCTCAGCTTGTCTGGGAAGTGCAGTTAACCCTGTTCTTAGAGAAGGAAATTCAGACAGAAGAGCTGCAGCAGCTGTTAAAAAATTTGCTCAAAAGAATCCTCACAAACTTAGAGCATTTGAAGCAAATTCCAAAGCATATGTTGCTCACATGGATAACAATGATTTTTACGGAAATGAACAATCAGTAATTGTGAATGGTGACCAAAAAGTTACAATAGAGCTAAATGGTACAGTATTAAAAAGCATAGATGCAAAAGATAAAGAGATTTTAGACGGCACATTTATGTCAGTATCGGCTCTTCAAGCTTTTTACCAAAAGACGCTTGATGATGCAAAAGAAAATGGCGTTTTATGGTCGGTGCACCTTAAAGCTACTATGATGAAGATTAGTGACCCTATTATGTTTGGTTATGCTATCAAAGTATTCTTCAAAGATGTGTTTGTAAAATACAGTGATGAATTCTCTGCTATTGGTTTTAATGCGAATATGGGCTTAGGTGATTTATATGCTAAATTAGAAAAATCATCTAAAAAAGATGAGATAATAGCAGCTATTGAGGCTACCTATACTGTCCAACCACCAATGGCAATGGTGGATAGTGATAAAGGAATTACAAACTTACACGCATCTAACGATGTTATTATCGATGCTTCTTTGCCAGTAGTAGTTAGAGATGGTGGTAAAATGTGGAATGCAGCTGGCAAAGTCCAAGAGTGTGTTTCTGTTATTCCTGACAGATGTTATGCAACTATGTACAAAGAGATAATCTCTGATTGTGTTAAAAATGGTCAATTTGACGTAACTACAATGGGAAATGTAGCAAATGTTGGGCTTATGGCACAAAAAGCTGAAGAATATGGTTCTCATCCAACAACTTTTGAGCTTTTGGAAGCTGGAATGGTAGAAGTAAAAGATGCAACAGGTGCCGTACTTATGAGTCATAAAGTAGAAAAAGGCGATATATGGAGAATGAGTAGATCAAAAGACATCCCAATCGCCGATTGGGTTAGATTGGCTGTTGAAAGAGCAAAACTAACTGGTCTTCCAACTGTTTTCTGGCTTGACCAAAAAAGAGCCCACGATGCAAATATGATTATAAAAGTAAATGAATATCTTAAAAATCATGATATTGTTGGACTTGATATCCTCATCCTAGACCCACAAGCAGCTATGGCTCATGCATTAAAAAGAGTTAGAAGTGGCGAAGATACAGTTTCTGTAACAGGAAATGTGCTTAGAGATTACCTTACAGACCTTTTCCCAATACTTGAGCTTGGAACATCTGCTAAAATGTTGTCAATTGTTCCACTTCTAGCTGGTGGTGGTGTATTTGAAACTGGTGCTGGTGGTTCTGCTCCTAAGCATGTGGATCAATTCCTTGCAGAGGGTCACCTAAGATGGGATAGCTTGGGTGAGTTCCTGGCACTTGCAGAGTCTCTAAGAATGATTGCAAATCAAACTAAAGATGCAAAAATTCAAGCACTAGTTGATGCTCTTGATATTGCAAATGCTGCATATTTGGATAATGACAAATCTCCAAGCAGAAGTGCTGGTGAGCCTGACAATAAAGCGTCACATTTCTTTGTTGCTCAATATTGGGCAGATGCACTAGCAAAAGGAGCGAATGGCGACCTTGCAAACAAATTTGCACCAGTTGCAAAAGCTTTAGTAGATAATGAAGCAAAAATAATGGAAGAGCTATTGTCGGTTGAAGGCAAAGCTCAAGATATTGGTGGGTACTATCATCCAGATAATGCAAAAGCAAATTCTGCTATGAGACCATCTTTGACACTTAATACTATTATAGATAATATTTAAGGCTAATGATTAAAATTGTAACAATTATACTTTTATAATTGTTACAAAAATGATATAATGATATCGTAAAATTATATCGGTACTTCAAAAAAACTGGGCAAAATATTAGTGATATTATTTGATAATAATATGATTAGTGTTTTGATTTGGTTTTGAATATCGTAATTTCAAGGAGATAATATGCCAAATAAAGGTAAAAAAGTAACCGTAATTGGTGCGGGTAATGTAGGTGCAACTGTCGCATATATATTAGCAATGAATGGTGCATGTCACCATGTGGTGCTTCGTGATAGAAATGTAGAAGTAGCAAAAGGTAAAGCTCTTGATATGAGTCAAGCAGCAAATGCAGCAAGAATGCACACGATAGTTTCGGTTGCGGAAGAGGCTGAAGGAATGGCAGGAAGCGATGTTGTTGTAATTACGGCTGGAAGTCCAAGGTTACCAGGTATGAGTAGAGATGATTTGCTTATGATAAATGCTGAAATTACAAAAGAAGTTGTTTTGGATGTAAAAAAACACGCACCAGATGCAATTATTATAATGGTCTCAAATCCTCTTGATGTGATGACTTATGTCGCACAAAAAGTTAGCGGCTTTCCTAGAGAGCGAGTAATTGGAATGGCTGGTATACTTGATAGTGCTAGAATGGCTCATTTTATACATGAGAAAATAGGCTATGGGGCAGGACAGATTAGGGCTTCAGTGATGGGCGGACATGGTGATGACATGGTTCCTTTGCCTAAGTTTTCTACCGTAGCTGGTGTTCCATTGTCTGATTTACTTAGTGATGATGAGATAACTGAGATTGTTGAGCGCACTAAACATGGCGGAGCAGAGATAGTAGGGTATTTAAAAACTGGTTCAGCATATTATGCTCCTGCAAAATCTACCGCTATGATGGTTGAAGCTATATTGAAAGATACTAAGCAAATACATCCGTGTGCAGTTATGCTTGATGGCGAATATGGATACAGTGATGTAGTTACTGGCGTGCCACTTGTGCTTGGTGCTGGCGGCGTAGAGAAGATATTTGCTGTTACGCTAAATGATGAGCAGATAGTTAAATTTTCAAAAAGTGTAGCATCAGTAACAAGCATGATAGATGTGCTGAAAAATAAGAATTTTTTTAATTAAGGAGTTTAGATGTCATTTAGAATAGAAAAAGATACAATGGGTGAAATTAAAGTACCTAATGATAAATATTGGGGTGCACAAACTCAAAGGTCTTTGGAAAATTTTGCAATTGGTAACGAGAAAATGCCTATCGAAGTTGTGTATGGATTTGCAAATCTGAAAAAAGCATGTGCCTTGGTTAATAATGAGCTAGAAAGACTTGACAAGCCAAAAACAGATGCTATTGCAAAAGCTTGTGAGAGTGTTTTGGCTGGTGAACTTGACGATGAGTTTCCACTTGTAGTATGGCAAACTGGCTCAGGAACACAATCTAATATGAATATAAATGAAGTAGTCTCAAATAAGGCTATTGAGATTATGGGTGGAGATTTTACAAAAGATAAATTAGTTCATCCCAACGATGATGTGAACAAAGGTCAAAGCTCAAATGATACTTATCCAACTGCCATGAGAATTGCCGAGGTTGTAGCAGTGACTGACGATTTGTTCCCAGCAATCGCACAACTTAGATCAACTTTACAGTCAAAAGTAGAAGCTTTTGGTGGCATTGTTAAAATAGGCAGAACTCACCTGCAAGATGCAACACCATTGACTCTAGGGCAAGAGATTAGCGGATATGTTGCAATGCTTGATACAAACACAAAGCAACTTAATGACGCACTAGTTTATTGTAGGGAGCTTGCGATCGGCGGTACTGCTGTTGGAACTGGTCTTAATTCTCATCCTGAATTTTCCATGAGAGTTGCAGCATCCCTTAATGGATTTATGAGTAAAGATTATGGCTTTGTTTCACAACCAAATAAGTTTCACGCCCTTACTGGACATGACGCAGAAGTTGTATTAAGTGGAGCATTAAAAGCATTAGCTGCAAACATGATGAAAATAGCCAATGATGTTAGATGGTTGGCCTCTGGTCCTAGATGTGGTATTGGCGAAATTACAATCCCTGAAAATGAACCAGGAAGCTCAATTATGCCAGGAAAAGTAAATCCAACTCAAGCTGAAGCTATAACAATGATAGCCGTACAAGTTATGGGTAATGATACGACAGTTGGCATAGCAGCGTCACAAGGTAATTTTGAACTAAATGTATTTAAGCCAGTAATTGCATATAATATTTTACAATCTACAAAGCTACTTAGCGATGGAATGAGAAGTTTTGATAAAAATTGTGCTGTTGGAATAGAGCCAGTAACTGCCGTAATCGAACATTATCTGAACAATTCACTAATGCTTGTAACTGCTCTTAATCCATATATTGGATATGAGAATGCTGCTAAAATAGCTAAGACAGCTCATAAAAATGGAACAACTCTAAGAGAAGAGGCGATTGCCCTTGATTTGATGAGCGGAGAAGATTTTGACAAATTTGTTATAGCTAAAGAGATGATAAGTCCAAAAGCTTAATCTATAAATATTAATTTACACACCATAGAGTGTGTAAAAATGTACCACATCATATAAAATACACAAACCTCATACTAATTTAATTCCAAATATTTCTATAAAGTCTTATAATCTATACATTGAAATTAAAAGGAGAAGCAGTGAATATTCATGAGTATCAAGCAAAACAAATTTTTGCTAAATATGGTGTGCCAACACCAAGAGGTATTATCGCTAATACACCAGATCAGGCAGTAGCTAATGCAAAAGAGCTTGGTGGAAATATTTGGGTTGTAAAAGCTCAAATACATGCAGGCGGTAGAGGACTTGGTGGTGGTGTGAAGCTTGCTAAAACAAAAGAGGAAGTAAGAGAGCTTGCAACTGAAATATTAGGCATGACTTTGGTAACACATCAAACAGGACCAGAAGGCAAGCTAGTACAAAAGGTTTATATAGAAGAGGGTGCAGATATCGTAGATGAATTGTATCTATCAGTAGTGTTAGATCGTGCTGCTGAAATGCCAATCATAATGGCTTCAACTGAAGGCGGAATGGATATTGAAACTGTTGCACATGATACTCCTGAAAAAATAATTAAAATTGCTGTTGATCCTGCGTTTGGTTTTCAGGGTTACCATGGTAGAGAATTAGTATTTGGTCTTGGTATTACAGATAAAAATGAGCAAAAGAAAATGATTGATTTTGCAAAAAAACTATACACTCTTTATATGGAAAATGATGCTGAAATGATTGAGATAAATCCACTTATTAAAACTGGTAGTGGTGATTTTATAGCTCTTGATGGTAAAATGGGATTTGATGACTCAGCACTTGGTAGACATCCAGATATTGAAGATATGAGAGATATAAGCGAAGAAGATCCAGATGAGAGAGAAGCTAGTCAATATGGTCTTAGCTATATAGCACTTGATGGTGAAATAGGCTGTATGGTAAATGGTGCTGGTTTAGCAATGGGAACTATGGATACGATTAACTATATGGGCGGTACTCCTGCAAACTTCCTTGATGTTGGTGGTTCTGCTAACGCCGAAACTGTTGCAAAAGGTTTTGAGATTATTCTGAAAAATCCAAAAGTAAAAGCAATTTTTGTAAATATTTTTGGTGGAATTGTAAGATGTGATAGAATAGCAAATGGTATCCTTGAAGCCACAAAACTTGTAGATGTTCATGTTCCTGTTATCGTTAGATTAGACGGTACAAATGCAGCAGAAGCAGCTGTTATTTTACAAAATGCCAATATTGCTAATGTTATTACGGCAACAGATTTAGCTGATGGTGCAGCAAAAGCAGTAGCAGCTGCAAAAGGAGAGAAATAATGAGTATTCTAGTAAATAAAAACACAAAAGTTATAGTGCAAGGTTTTACAGGTGGTGAGGGTACATTCCATGCTGAACAATGTATGGCATATGGTACTGATATTGTTGGTGGTGTAACACCAGGCAAGGGTGGACAAACTCACCTCGGAAAACCTGTATTTAACACAGTTAAAGAGGCTGTAAAAGCAACTGGTGCAACAGTATCTATGGTGTTTGTTCCGCCTGCATTTGTTGCTGACGCTGTTATGGAAGCTGCTGCTGCCGGTATTGAGCTTGCTGTTGTAATTACTGAAGGTGCTCCTGTTCGTGATATGCAAGCAGCAAAAGCTTGTGCTACGAAGCACGGCATGATGACTATCGGACCAAACTGTCCAGGAATTATCACAGCTGATGAGTGCAAAATTGGTATTATGCCAGGTAGTATTTTCAAAAAAGGAAATGTTGGTCTTATCTCTAAATCTGGTACATTGACTTATGAGGGTGCAAACCAAGTATGCAACGAAGGTTTTGGTATCACAACAGCTGTCGGTATTGGTGGAGACCCTATAATCGGTCTTAGCTACAAACAACTTTTAGGTATGTTTGAAGCTGACCCAGAGACTCACGCTATTGTTATGATTGGCGAGATTGGTGGTGACCTTGAGATTCAAGCAGCAGCATACATTAAAGACAATGTTACGAAACCAGTTGTAGCGTTTATCGCTGGACAATCTGCACCTGCTGGCAAAAGAATGGGACATGCTGGAGCTATCATAAGCGGAAGTGCTGGAACAGCTAAAGAGAAGATGGATGCTTTGTCAGCAGCTGGCGTAAAAGTTGTCGTTAGCCCTGCTGAGATTGGAAAAGCAGTTAAAGAAGTTCTTTCTAAATAATACAATATTTTATAAATATTCTGTGACACTCGTGTTTGTCACGGGTATTGTGCCACTTGAGGGTAGATCCATTAAATATCTACTTTCATAATAATAACTACAAACAATAAATTTATTCCAAACATTTTTCTATTTTTATGCTATAGTTTTAAATATTGAGTATAAGGATTTAAAATGAAACAAACTTTTAAAGTAGAAAATGTTAAATGTGGTGGCTGTGCTAATACACTCAAAAAAAAGTTATTGAATAGATTTGGCGAAGTTGAAGTGAACCTAGAAGTGACACCTCGAGAGATAGCTTTGGATATAGATAATGAACAGCTAGAAGAGCTAAGGATTATATTACGCTCAATAGGCTATCCATTAAGTGACGATGAATTGGGTGTGATTGATGAGATTACCACTAAAGCAAAAAGTTTTATTTCTTGTGCCACTGGTAAGTTATCATAGTAATAAATTAATAGCATAAATGTCAAGTGCAACAAAAAGTAACAACTAATCCATTATCTCTATTATAATAAAAGTTTCAAACTATAATTATAATTATTTTGATATTCTATAATTAGTGAATAAACCATCACTTAGAAGATTTATCTTCAAAAACTAAACAAAAAAAGGGAAGTAGATGTCATCAATTATGAAAGCTCCTGAAAATACACCAGTTTGGGTTAATACGGCAAGATGCAAGGCATGTGATATTTGTGTCGATGTATGTCCGGCTGGAGTCTTGTCAATGAAAGCAGATCCTACATCAACACTTGGTGCGATGGTAGAGATAATTTCATTAGAGTCATGTATTGGCTGCAATGAATGCGAATTATCATGTCCAGATTTTGCTATATATGTAGCTGAGAAAGCAGAATTTAAATTTGCTAAATTAACAGATAGCTCAAAAGCTAGACAAGAAGCTATCGTTAATAATAAACATAGACTACCTGCGGGTTATTAAGGAGAAGAAATGGCGACTAGAGAAGTAATATCAAGTGGTAATGAGCTATCAGCTCTTGCTGCTGCTGATGCTGGATGTATGTTTTTTGGTGGATATCCTATCACACCATCAAGTGAAATTATGCATGAATTATCAGATTTAATGCCTGAACGAGGTGGAGTATGTATCCAGATGGAAGATGAGATAGCTGGTGTTGCGGCTGCTATTGGTGCATCTATGGCTGGTGTACGATCAATGACAGCTACAAGTGGTCCTGGTATATCATTAAAAGCTGAAAATCTAGGTCTAGCACAAATGTGTGAAGCACCTTTGGTTGTTGCTAATGTCATGAGAGGTGGTCCATCTACAGGTCTTCCTACTCGTGTATCACAAGGTGATATTAGACAAGCAAAAAATCCATCTCATGGTGACTATCGTTCAATCACTCTATGTGCAGGTAATTTATCAGAATGTTATACTGAAACTGTTAGGGCATTTAATCTAGCTGATAGATTTATGCAACCAGTATTTGTTTTACTTGATGAGACAATTGGACATATGCACGGCAAAGCCATGCTTCCAACAGTAGAAGAAGTACAAGCTGGTATTGTGCCAAGAAAAGAGTTTACTGGCGAGCCTAGTGAATATCATCCATATGGTGTTGGAGATGATGAGCCAGCGGTTCTAAATCCAATGTACAAAGGATATAGATACCACTTTACAGGTCTTCACCATGATAAAAATGGTTTCCCAACTGAAGAAATTGAAACTTGCAGAAAACTTATTCAAAGACTCGAAGATAAAGTAATGAATTACACGGATGAGATTGAACTAAATGAAGAATTTATGTGTGATGATTTAGGAGCCGATGATGTGCTTATTATTGCTTATGGATCTGTTTCTCTTGCTGCAAAAGAGGCTATTAGACATCTTAGAAAAGATGGAATAAAAGCTGGTTTATTTAGACCAATTACTATATGGCCAAGCCCTGCAAAAAGAATTAAAGAGCTAACTGATACTGTTAAAAATGTATTATGTGTTGAACTTAATATAAGACAATATACTGAAGAAGTTGAAAGAGTTTCAAGCAGACTAGATATAGAAGGCTTGTATAAAGTAAATGGTAGAGCAATCTCTCCATATGAAATAGTAGCGAAAGTTAAGGAGGTATTCTAATGGCATTCAATTATGATGGTTATTTAAGGTTAGAAAAAATGCCAACACTATGGTGTTGGGGTTGTGGAGATGGTATCATCTTAAAAGCATTTATTAGAGCAATTGACACTCTTGGATGGAATAAAGATGATATTTGTGTAGTATCAGGTATTGGTTGTAGTGGAAGATTTTCTTCATATCTTGACTTTAATACAGTACACACAACGCATGGTAGAACAGTAGCATTTGCAACTGGAATTAAATTAGCTAATCCATCTAAAAAAGTTTTCTGTATAGCTGGAGATGGTGATGCTCTAGCAATCGGTGGTAATCATACGATTCACGCTTGTAGAAGAAACATTGATATTAATTTTATTATTATCAATAATTTTATATATGGACTTACAAATTCTCAAACAAGCCCTACAACACCACAAGGTATGTGGACTGTATCTCAAAAAGCTGGTAATATTGACCCAACTTTTGACGCTTGTAAGCTTGCTATTGCAGCTGGTGCATCATTTGTAGCTAGAGAATGTGTAACAGACCCTAAAAAATTAGAAAAAATATTTGTTAAAGGTTTTCAACACAGAGGGTTTAGCTTTTTTGATATATTTTCAAACTGCCACATTAATCTTGGCAGAAAAAATAAAATGGCAAGTGCTATGGAAAACCTTGATTGGATTGACTCTATCACAGCATCTAAGACAAAATATGACAAGCTTGGTGAAGATGAGCAGTTGAATCTTTTTCCTACTGGTGTATTATTTGAAGATACTAAAGTTAGAGAATATTGTGATATGTACGAAGATATCAAAGATGTGCATCAAGGTAAACGCAAGGTTATAACACAAGACGATTTTGAGAAAAAAATATAAAGGAGCAGATACCATGGCAAGAACAATAATGAGATTTACAGGAGTTGGTGGTCAAGGTGTACTTCTAGCTGGAGAGATTTTTGCTGAAGCCAAGATCACAGCAGGTGGCTATGGATTAAAAACAGCAACATATACTTCGCAAGTTCGTGGCGGGGCAACTGTTGTTGATATTACACTTGATGATGAAGAGATATTTTATCCATATGCAAATGAAGGTGAGATAGATTTTATGCTCTCAGTTGCACAAGTTAGTTATAATTTGTTTAAAAGTGGTG
Source organism: Sulfurovum sp. UBA5198 (assembly GCA_002412865.1). GTDB lineage: Bacteria > Campylobacterota > Campylobacteria > Campylobacterales > Sulfurovaceae > BN30871. The sequence goes on along the minus strand of DHVW01000013.1, from coordinate 131,863 downwards.
TTACTGATGGTGGGACTATTGTTGTTGAGCCAAACTTGGTTCACCCAACTGATGAAGATAGAAAAAGATGGAATATTGTAGAGATACCTATTATTACTATTGCGAAAGAAGAGGTTGGTAATGTTATTACTCAATCTGTTGTTGCTCTAGCAATTGCAAATACTTTTATGAATGCTGTTGATAGGCAAGTTCTTTTAGATACAATGCTGAGTAAAGTTCCAGCAAAAGTACATGATGTAAATTTAAAAGCATTTGACCTTGGCGAAAAATATGCTAAAGAAGCAATGGCAAAATAACTTATTTTCAGCAATCATTTTGATTGTTTGAAAAACTCTTACACTTTTTAATTCACAATTTCAAATATAAACATCCACTAGCTACAACTTTACTATATAGAGTCATAAATACTAACAATTCAAGAAACTTAATAGACAATTTGAGGTACAATAATAACAATATAACGCAAAGGACGGTCGTAAATGGCAAAAATCAAAAAAATACTAATAGCAAATAGGGGTGAGATTGCACTTCGTATCATTAGAGCATGTAAAGAGCTTGATATAATAAGTGCAGTTGTTTATTCAACTGTTGATGCAAAAGGTGTATGGGTTCGCAAGGCAGATGAGGCTTATGTTATGGATGGTGACCCGATACAAGCATACTTAAACTATGAGCGTATTATAGCTCTTGCTAAAGAAATCGGCGTTGATGCTATCCACCCTGGGTATGGATTTTTGAGTGAGAGTGCTGAATTTGCACAATATTGTGAAGATAACGGTATTATCTTTATTGGGCCAAAACCAGAGCATATTGCACTATTTGGTGACAAGATGGCATCCAAGGTAGCAATGCAAGAGGTTGGAGTGCCAGTAATTGGTGGCTCAGAAGACCCAATTACTGATATAAATGTAGCAAAACAAATAGCTACAGATATTGGTTTTCCAGTTATAATAAAAGCTGCTTTTGGTGGTGGTGGTCGTGGTATGCGTATTGTCACTAAAGAAGAAGAGTTTGAAGAGATGTTTGAGGCTGCGACAAATGAAGCTATAAAATTCTTTGGCAAAGGTGATGCGTTTGTTGAGAAGTATATCAAAAACCCTAGGCATATAGAAGTTCAAATAGTTGCTGATAAATTTGGAAATGTTGTACATCTTGGTGATAGAGATTGCTCTATTCAGAGAAGACACCAAAAAGTTATTGAGATAGCTCCAAGTCCATTGCTTTCTGAGGCTGTTAGAAAAGAGCTATATAGAGTTTCTACAAAAGCTATGTTTAGATTAGGCTATGAGAGTGTTGGAACGATTGAATTTTTAGTTGATGAAGATGATAATTTCTTCTTTATAGAGATGAATACTAGAGTTCAGGTTGAGCATCCAGTTACAGAGATTATTTCAGGTATAGATATTATTCAAAGAATGATACAGATTGCAGAAGGTGATAAGTTAATGTTCATGCAAGATGAGATTAGAACTCGTGGTTATGCAATTGAATTTAGAATTAATGCAGAAGATCCAAGAAAAGGTTTCCAGCCAAGCCCAGGTAAAATCACAACTTACCTAGCTCCAGGTGGACCTGGTGTTCGTATAGATTCAGCAGCCTACAAAGATTATGTAATTCCAGGAAATTATGATTCTATGGTTGGAAAACTTATCGTTTGGGCATTAGATTGGCCAGGAGTTGTTAATAAGGCAAGAAGAGCGTTGGATGAGTTTATAGTTGGTGGTATTCCTACAAATATTCCTCTTCATAGGAAAATTGTTAGAGATTTGGATTTTATTGAGGGTAAATTTACAACTACTTATTTGGATACAAAACTTGATGATATGCTTGAAGATATGGTTTTTGATACTGAATATAAAGAAGATGGTGTCGACGACGAAGAGGCTGCAAGAGTAGCAGCTATTGTTGGTGCCATGAATTATATGAGAAGCTAAGATGTTTCTTGTGTAAACTTGTGAAGAAACTTATTTTATGATATAATTTCAGTCAAGGTGCGATAGGTAGTTGCTGGCAACTATATGTTGCGAGAGGAAAGTCCGAGCTACATGTGAGACAAGACTCCACCTAACGGGTGGCCAGAGTAATCTGAGGGCAAGTGCAACAGAGAGTATGAAAACTGCTTCGGTGGTAAAAGGTGAAAGGGTGGGGTAAGAGCCCACCAGTAGTTGTGGCAACATGATTAGCTAGGTAAACCCTGTCTGTAGCAAGAAGTATATGGTAGAAGTCTCACAATCGCTAGGTTTCCCCTAGCAAAAATACTTCGCTCGAGCCATATGGTGACATGTGGCCTAGATAAATAACTACCCACGACAGAACTCGGCTTATCGTCGCACCTTTTTAACCCCTTTATGATACAATAAGCGAAAAATAGAGGTACTGTCTTATGTTTGCAACTTTCAAAACACCAAATTATGATAATTTCCCAAAAGAACTAAAAGCGATGCTGGATATTCATCAGGCAAAGATCGATGAGTTAGTATCAAATACAAATTCAACATATAAAACGCTATTAAAGCCGATGCAAGATATGGATGAAGAACTAGGACTTTTTTTCACGCCTCTTTCTCATCTAAATAGCGTTATGAATAACGAAGAGACTCAAGAGGCATATGAGAATTCACTACCATTGTTATCTGAATTTAGTACTAAATTGTCTCACAATAAAGAGCTTTATAAAAAAATATTATCTATTCAAAGCTCAAATGCCCAAGAGCAAAAAGTTATAGATGAGAGTATAAAAGAGTTTCGTCTATCTGGTGTAGATCTCGATGATGCAACAAAGCATAGATTAGAAGAGATTAATATGAGATTAAGTGAACTAAGCAATAACTTTTCACAAAATCTACTAAATGCCACAAATTCTTTTGTGTTATCGCTATCCAATGAAGATGATATAAAAGGTTTACCTAAAAATGATATTTTAGCGGCAAAAAAAGAGAATGATGGCGAGATAACATATGAATTTACATTGCAGATGCCTAGTTATATTGCTTATATGACATATGGATCTAATCGCCAACATAGAGAGACTTTGTATCGTGAGTACACTACAAGAGCCCCAGAAAACAGTGTTATTATAGATGAGCTACTGGCACTGAAAAATGAAGAAGCATTACTTCTAGGCTTTGAAAATTATGCAGCATTGGCTCTTGAACAACGAGATGCTTCATCTGCAAACGAAGTTATAGAGTTTTTGGAGCAAATAGCATCAAAGGCTATGAAGTTTGCAAAAGTTGAAGTTGATGAGCTAAAACAATTTGCTCTAAAGTGTGATGGAATAGAGAGGCTTAAAAGCTATGATGTGGCATATTATAGTGAGAAGTTAAAAACTGAATTTTATGACTTTGATGAGAGTATAGTAAAGCCATATTTTGAGCAAAATATTGTTCTTGTTGGTATGTTTGATATGATATCTTCACTTTTGGGTGTTGAATTTAAAAAAGTAGAGATAGATCTTTGGCATGAGAGTGCAAAAGCATTTGATATATACGAAGATGGTAAAGCTATTGCTAGAATATATACAGACCTAGAAGCAAGAAGTGAAAAGAGAGGTGGAGCATGGATGCATGATTATGAGTCTCATTTTATCGATTCTAATAGTAATATGCACAATGCATCTGCATTTATAGTTTGCAATTTTGCTCCTACTACACCACAATCGCCCTCATTGTTGAGGCACGATGATGTCGTAACACTTTTCCATGAGATGGGTCACGCAATTCATCATCTATTTGGTCAAAGTAGCGAGAGATCACTTAGTGGTATTAATGGTGTAGCATGGGATGTGGTTGAGTTTCCATCTCAATTTCTAGAAAATTTTGCATATCTTAGAAGTGTGCTTAGTAAAATAGGTAAGCATTATGAAACAAATGAGCTAATCCCTGAGTGGATGCTGGAGAAAATAGAGCAGTCTAAAAATTTTCAAGCCTCAATGGCAATTCTAAGACAAGTTGAGTTTTCACTTTTTGATTTAAAGCTTCATATGAAATTACACAGTGGAGCAGAGGTGCAAGAGATATTAGACGAAGTGAGATCCAAAACTACACTGATATCCCCTCCTGCTTATAATAAATTCCAAAATGGCTTTAGTCATATCTTTGCAGGTGGCTATTCTGCTGGATATTATAGCTATAAGTGGGCAGAGGTTCTTAGTGCTGATGCATTTTTTGCTTGTATAGATGAGAATGGCGGATTTGACAAAGATAAAGCAATCGGCTATAAAAAAGAGATACTGTCAATGGGGAGCGTACAAAGCATGCGTGAACTTTACAGTAGCTGGCTTGGTGAAGAACCAAAACTTGATAGTCTCTTTAGATTATATGGATTAAATGAAAAGGATTAAAAATGAAAATAGAGATACAAAATGAGAGAATTTTAGAAATAATACACAATATTGCAGAAGACTTTAGATTCAGTGGCGAGCATGAAAAATATGCACAACTATTTTATGCGATGGATATCGAACAATATGTAGACAAGAGAATGCATACTGATGCATTGGAGTATATACAAACATCAAAAAAAGAGCTAAAAAATAGTATAGCTTGGCAAGAACAGTTTCAGAATGAAAATCCAGAGATACCACACGATAAAATGCTTGATACTATGAAAACAATTGAGCAAGAGTATAATGAGATAGAAACATATCTCATTATGCTAAATATTTGATATCGGTAATATTATGCCTCGTCATCATCACCATCGTTTGATTTCATCTCGATAAGCTCTTCATAGAGTGCTTCTATTTCGTCATCTTCTAGTTCATCTCTATCTAGTTCTTCTAGTATTGCATAGCACTCAGTTCTCATCTCTCTAATCTCTTCTAGGTCAGCTCTTTGTTCGCTTGTGGCATTTTTGCCATCACTTATTGCTTCAAAAAGCTCATCAATTGCCGCCTCTAAATCTGGTATCACTTCACTGCTTAGTAGCAATTGTAATTTCTCTTTCATTGTCATCTTATTCTCCTGATTTGTAGTTATTGATATTATATCAAAAAAAAATAATGTTCATAAGTTATTGCTCATTTTTTGCTATAATTATTAAAATAAATTAACTTTGGAGTTTACAGATGAAAATATTTGGTGGAATTATAGGAGTTTTATTGTTAATCATGGCATTGGTTATATTGCCTAGAATTAATAATGTTCCTACTCTTGATGAAAAGGTAAAAACAGCAGCCTCAACGCTTGATAGCCAGTATAAAAGAAGAGCTGATTTGATACCAAATCTAGTAGCAACAGTAAAAGGTTATGCAAGTCATGAAAAAGATACCCTAACTGATGTAATTGAGGCTAGAGCAAAAGCTACATCAATCACTCTAACACCTGAAGTTCTAAGCAATCCAGAGGCATTCAAAGCATATGAAAAAGCCCAAGATGGTCTTAGCGGAGCATTATCTAAACTTATGATGGTAACTGAAAATTATCCCGAGTTAAAAGCTAATGAGAATTTTATAGCTTTACAATCACAGCTTGAAGGTACGGAAAATCGTATTGCAGTAGCTAGAAAAGATTATATTGATGCAGTTCAGCCATATAATTTGGAGCTTCGAACTATTCCTGGTAAATGGGTTGCAGCTATTTTTTATCCAGAAGCTGAGGTTAAGCAAAATTTCACAGCATCACAAACTGATTTGGCTACACCAAAAGTAGCATTTTAATTAGTGTTATTTTTTAAACTTTTTATATCATTTTTGTTTGTTACTCTATTTTCTTGGAGTACAATTTCATTTCCAAAGCTAACATCACAAGTAGTTGATGAAGCTGGAATATTCACAAGTGAGCAAAAGTCACAACTATCTTCATTACTCAAAAAACATGAGACAAATAGCTCAAATCAAATAGTTGTTGTTACACTCAAATCTCTAAATGGTTATGATATTTCTGAGTATGGATATCAACTTGGAAGAGAGTGGGGCATAGGTCAAAAAGGTAAAAACAATGGTATTTTGCTAATAATTGCTCCAAATGATAGAAAAGTTCGAATTGAGGTTGGATATGGGCTTGAAGGTGCATTGACTGACGCTAATTCAGAAATGATAATATCAAATATTATAACACCATACTTTAAAAAAGGTGATTACTTTACAGGGACAGTGCGTGGTATTGATGCAATCACTGAAACAATCAAAGGTGAATATAGCGCTAAGCCTAAAAGCGATAATGCAGATACGCCTTTTATGCTAATAATAATGCCAATAATTTTACTTTTGTTAGTATTTTTACCAAAAATTAAAATTGCCAATAGTGATAAAACTAAAAAGTTGCCTTTTGTAGGTGCTTCAATTGGTGGCTCTATAGCTGGCTTGCTAAGCTGGGTAATGCTTGCCATGCCATTAGCTAGTGTTGTAATCGGTATTGTTGTGTTTCTTTTGATGTTATTTGGTGACTTTGAAAATTTAGACTTTAATAGTAACAGAAATAATAGTGGAGGTTTTGGTGGATTTAGTGGTAGTAGTGGTGGTGGATTTAGTGGCGGTGGATTTAGTGGCGGTGGAGGAAGCTTTGGTGGCGGCGGAGCTAGTGGGAGCTGGTAATGAATATAGTTAATCCGAAAATTAAACATAAAATAAAAGTAGCAATAAATGAAGTAGAACAACAAAGCTCATGTGAGCTTGTAGCAATCTTGTCGCAAAGAAGCTACAATTACTTTTTTGTTGCCCTTATGGCTTCTGCAGTCATTGCCTTAATCGTACCAGCATTTTTAATGATACTAAATTTAATTTTTGATGCCATTAAGATATATCAGGTACAAGTCATAGTTTTTGTTTTGCTGTTTTTATTTTTTAATGTTGAATATATTACTAGACTATTTACACCTAAAATTGTTTTGAAACGAAATGCCTCTAGAAAAGCAAAAGAGAGCTTTATGATGCTAGATCTTCATCAAACGGATAATCACCAAGCTGTTATGATTTTTGTCTCACTCTTCGAACATTATGTTGAGATAATAGTTGATAGTGGGGTTAATGACAAATTATCGAATAATATATGGCAAGAGATAATCAATAAATTCACGACTGATGTAAAAAATGGTGATTTTGAAAATGGATACCTGAAAGCCATTGAGTTAATAGGAGAAATATTAAAAACTGAATTTCCAAAAAATGATGATAACAAAACAATTCTACCAAATAGGCTAATTGAATTATAATATCAAAACTATTTTATTTTTAATAAAATTACACTATAATATTTTATGACAATTACAATACTGAACGAAACAATTAATAGGGACAAAATCACAAAACTTTATCCTGTGGCTATTGTCGAGACTGGTGAAGAGAATGAAACAACTCACATAAGCATAGAGTGGGCTGACACAGAAGGATTAGGCAAGGTTGTGCTTGTGGGATATGCTATTGTAGTTAACTTTGACGAAGCGAAAACAAGAGAGTTTTTTTATCCTAGCAGGAGTAAATTTAACGACGCGATTTTAGATATACAAAAACAATTATCCAAAGATTAGAAACATATTACAATAGAACATAAAGGAGTCCATATGTCATTTTTCCAATTAATACTTTTTATACTAGCTGGTGGTATTTTTTATATATTTTTCAAAAAACTTTTTACAGGAGATTACCCTAAAAGAGGGGTAGACTATGAGGCTTCGTTGCCAAAAGAACAAATTGGTGGTGTATCGTCTCCTGATAAGATATTTTCAAAACCGTTAGTTGTACAAAGTAGAGTCGAGGAGCTTGTAGGAATGGCGGATGTTGCAATAAGCAAAGACAATATGGATGAGGCATCAAAGGCTTTACAGAGTGCTTTGACTATTGAACCAAATAATATTGAGTTACTTCATAGGGCTGGATATGTCGCCATTAAAAATAATAACATAGATTTAGCAAAAGAGCATTACAATAAAATATTATCACAAGATGAATTTGATGATTTAGCTCATGCATCACTCGCAAATGTATTACATGCAAATAAAGAGAGTGATGAAGCAATTATTCATCATAAGAAATCAATTCAATTAGATTCTAGTTATGCAAAACACTATTTCAATTACGCAAATACATTATACGACATGGGCAACATCGATGAAGCATTAGAAAACTATAAAAAAACATTCGAACTAGATAATGAAATAAAAGAAGCTAAAGAGATGATAGATAAATTAACACAAGCCAGTCAATTATGAGTAGAGAAAAATGTTTTATAGAGCAGACTGCAACCATGAATATTTTACTAAAAGTGACTAATGTGTGTAGTGAGTGTTATGGAGATTTTATAAATGGAAGTACAATTTTTTATGACCTTAAAGCATGTAGATATATTTGTGAGTTGTGTCATGAGCGATTATTGCCATTAATGTCAAGTGAGTGCGTCGTAGATAACGACGACCTTGGCTTGTTCTAATTCTCTGCAATATACTTTATGGCATTTATATAACTAAGATTATTTAGCATTGCATTTTGATATGCTTTGTCAAATGCAGTTCCATGATCAACTGATGTTCTTAGAATTGGTAAATTAAGTGATACATTTATACTTTCATCAAAATATAATGCCTTTAGCGGTGCAAGACCTTGGTCGTGGTACATAGCAACCATATGAGTATATTTGGCTCTCACATGAGGAGTAAATGCAATATCTGGTACTAAAATATTTGTATCATAAATATCTAATATTCTATTAGCCAAGGTAATTGCCTCTGCTATAATGCTCTCTTCATTGCCAAGCACTCCACCATCTCCAGCATGTGGATTTAAACCCAAAACTCCTATTCTTTTGTCGCTCTGCACGGAATTAGCATAGCTAATTAGGAATCTTGTTAGTTTTTCTACTGTAACATTACTAGCAACCTCACAAAGAGGAATATGCTCTGTATAAAGTGCCACAAAAAGAGATGGGCAACCAAGCATCATAATAGCCTCGCTATCACAAAAGTCTCTTAAAGCATCCGTGTGACCTTTGTATTTTATACCAGCAAGTTCCCACGCTTTTTTATGAATAGGTAAAGTGCAAATAGCATCCACATCTCCACACTGTGCAAGCTTGATGGCTGTCGTGAAAGAATCGAAGCTATATTTCCCGCTTTGTCTGTTTATCTCTCCAGCTTTGATATCGAAATATTCACTTGTCGGAGCTATGATATTTAAATCTATCGGTAAAATTATATTTAGCTTACTGCATGCTTGTTCTAGCATTTGCTTATCAATACAGTATATTGGTTGAATTATTTTTGATATAGTCTTATGATTTTTTAGTATTAGCTCTATTCCGATACCGTTCAAATCACCAACACTTATGGCTACTTTTCTCAAACTTTTATTGCCATTATCATCTCATTAATAGCACCTTCTAGTCCAGCCCATATAGAACGAGCGATAATACTTTGACCAATATTTAACTCTTCTATATATTGTAGTTTTGCAATTTCACCTACATTTGCATAATTAAGACCGTGACCAGCTGCAACTTTCAGTCCGATTTCGTGTGCTTTTTTGCTCAAAGTATCTAATTTTTCAAGTTCAATTTGAAGTTTTTGCTCTAAAATTTCATTTGACAAATTAAGCTCTGCAATGGCATGGTGTGAGTTTCTGATATCAGTATATAAAGTTGCATAGAGATTGGCATACAATCCAGTGTGAAATTCAATCCAATCTGCTCCAAGTTCTTTTGATTTCTCGACCGCTTCTTTTGTTGGGTCAATAAAGAGTGAAACTTCAATGTTGTTTGTATGAAGTTTTTTGATAGTATCAGGTAGTCTATCATCAGTTAGCGACAATCCACCTTCTGTGGTCACTTCTGCTCGTTTCTCTGGCACAAGTGTTATACGATTTGGTTTTAGATTACAAGCAATATTAATCATGCTTGGCTCAATAGCACACTCTAGATTAACAGGCAATTTTGACTGTTTGATAATGGCTAGTGCGTCACTATCTTGAATATGTCTTCTATCTTCTCTGAGGTGTATAGTTATCTGATCAACGCCACCTTTTTCACAAATTTTTAGTGCATCAAGTGGATTTGGGTCAAATATTCTTCTAGCCTCTCTTAGAACGGCTATATGGTCTATATTGACTCCAAGTTTCACTTTTATGCCTTTAGTATTTTATTTGTAGTTCTTGATAGCTTTTTCTAGTATCTCTGTTGCATCAGATTTACCCTTGAAACCTGTAACTTTCACCCATTTATTTGGCTCTAGTGCTTTATATGTTTCAAAGAAGTTTTTGATACGATTTTGTGTATGAACTGGCACATCGCTTAGGTCTTGAATATTGTCATATGTTGGATCTATTTTGCTTGACGGTACAGCTATAAGCTTCTCGTCCCCACCTTTTTCATCTTCTGTTAGAAGCACACCAACAAGTCTACACTTGATAACGCTTCCAGCTTGAAGCACATAGTCACAAAGAACCAATATATCAGCTGGATCTCCATCGTCTGAAAGTGTATTTGGCACAAAACCATAGTTAGCAGGATAATGCATAGCAGAGTATAATACTCTATCAACCTCAACCGCACCACTATCTTTATCAATTTCATATTTAATATTTGAATTTAATGGTACTTCAATTACTACTTTTACTTCATCTGGGTTTTTTCCATATCCTATTTTTTCAATGTTCATATTTGTCCTTTAAGTTTTGTGAATATTATCATACTATTGCTTTAAAGAGTCGTTTTCTATATGGCATTTTCATCATTTAGACCATAAATAATTTTTTTATTATCTAGCATTGTCGTAAACTGCCTAAACGCTTCTATTGTTAGTTCTTTATTGTTGGATGCAACCGATAGCACCACTCTTGGTCCATCACTATAAATTTTTGGCAATGATGAGCATTCAACATTTGTAGGCATCTCTCTCATTGTCTCTATAAGTTCGCTTTCACGGCAAAGTGCCGTTAATGTTAGCCTGTAAACCGCTAGAGGTTTTTTAATCAATTTGGATAATATACCTTTTATCATAGGATGGCTCATTTCTGGAAATCCTGGAGTGAAAAAGAAACGATTATCAAGACTAAATGCTGGCATTTTATTAAATGGATTTTCTATGATATCTGCATCTTTTGGTAAATTTGCCATATTTATAGCATAAGGATAAGCTTTCTCTCCAAGCTGATCTATGATTATCTGACTTGCTTCTTTGTTTTGCACTAGACGACCATCCCTGAGAGCATCTGAAGCAGCCTGCCTTGTATAGTCATCAGGTGTAGATCCAATTCCGCCAAGAGAAAAAACTATACTTTTTGGTAATGATTTTAGATATTTTAGTGTTGAAACTATTAGGGCTGGCTCGTCTGCAATGACAAATGAACCTTTGAGTGTGTAGCCATATGATGTCAATGCAGTAGCTAAAAAATCAAAATGAGCATCAATTCTTCTTTGATTTAATATTTCACTACCTATAATTAGAGCATAAAAGTTCATATCTTTTATGCCTCTGTATAGTTTTTTAGTTGTCTCCCGACTTTTGGGTGTTTTAGTTTTTTAATAGCCGATGCTTCTATTTGTCTCACTCTCTCTCTAGTTACATTAAGCTCTTTGCCTATCTCTTCAAGAGTTCTATCGCTCTCATCATCAAGTAGACCAAAACGCATGCGAATAACAGCTTTTTCTCTATCATTTAATTGGTCAAGAACTTCATCTATCTGGTTGTTTAAATCTTCTCTTAATACAACTTCCATTGGACTAAGAGAGCTTTTGTCTTCTATAAAGTCACCAAATCTGCCATCGTCCTCATCACCAACTGGAGATTCTAAACTAACTGGTTCTTTGGTAATTTTGATTACATTTCTAACTTTTTCAACTGTTAGCCCAACTTCTTCAGCAATAGTTTCAATATCTGGCTCTACTCCGTTTTCTTGCATATGCTTTCTAGTGATTTTATTGATTCTATTAATTGTTTCTATCATATGTATAGGTATTCTAATAGTTCTTGCTTGATCCGCAATGGCTCTACTTATTGCTTGTCTAATCCACCATGTTGCATATGTAGAGAATTTGAATCCTTTTTTATATTCAAATTTATCAACCGCTTTCATAAGACCAATATTGCCTTCTTGAATTAGATCCAAAAACGGTAATCCCCTATTTGTATATCTTTTTGCAATAGAAACAACAAGTCTTAAGTTTGATTTTGCCATTCTAGTCTTGGCTCTCTCGCTTCTGGTTTTACCTAATCTAATTTGATCTAATATCTCCAAAAGTTTATTTGGATCCATATCAAATCCACCTTTACTGGCCTCTCTAGTTTCGAATAGTTTTTTTATCTCAACATATGTGCTAACCATTGTGGTTTCAGGTACGGCATCGCTAATATCTTCTTTCTCCATATTTACTATGTCATCAAGTATTTTATGGTGATTTGCCAATAAAGTATCATTAAAAAGTGGGAGCTTATACTCAAGTCTTTTTAACTCTCTATCAAAACTATCATCACTTGTAAGAGCAGTTTCCATAGCTTTTACAAGCTCGTTTATAAGCTTACTTGTTGGCCCAAGTTCTAATAGTGCAATTTTTAGTTGTTCTTTTTTAAATGCTACTTTAAGTCGCTCGTGGAATATAGGCTCTGAATCATTTCCAGAAGTCTCATCATCGTTTCCATCAAGTAGTTTAAGCAGATCTTCTCTTGCTTTTTCCCACTCTTTTTTTGCTTTTTCTAAAGCTTTAAAACACTCTACTACTTGAGAAACTCTTTTGTCATCTTTTGGTGGAGTTTTACTTTCTTGATTTTCATCATCTACTTCAGTATCTACTTCATCTCCACTCTCATCACTATCACCATCATCAAAGCTTTTAAATAATTCTTTTACTCTTCTCTCTCTATTTAAAAGAGGACCTTTATAGTTTATAATATACCCAATAAGATATGGAACAGAACAGATAGCATCAAGGATTACATCCTCTCCGCCCTCGATTTGCAAGCTTAAGTCTACCTCTTCTTCTTTTGTCAGAAGTGGAATTTTGCCCATTTCACGAAGGTACATTCGCACAGGACTATCACTCCTACTCCATTCTAAAAGCTCTTTTTCTTTAGAGAAGTCAAATTCGTCATCCGTGTGATTGTCTGCATATTTTTTTCTTTGAATCTCTTTGTTTTCATCTTCTTTTTTTGTAACCCGTTTTGCATATTCAGATGAACTCACAATTGCTATTTGCCCAGCATGAGATATTTTGTATATTTTTTTTGCTTGTGCTGAAGTGATTGGTTTATGAAACTCTTTTGCTATATTTTCATAAGTAATCGCATCACCCTTTTTTTTGGACTGCAATAGCTCTTCTATTTGGGTCATACTATCTTTTTCTGCCATTTTTGATTGTCCTTTGATTTTGTGTGAGAGATTTGTACCTGTTAAAATTAGTTTTATAATTTATTAAGGTGGATTATACCCAAATATTATTAAAAAGTCAAGTATAAGATTGATATCGCTTGGCTTTAAAAGTTGATTGTATGGCAATTTTTGATATAATAATTCTAAATAATTTTTAAATACTAAAGGATAAAATTTGCAAGGTAAAGTTTGGAAATTTGGAGAAAATATAGATACTGATTTGATAATAGCTGCTAGATACCTCAATACGAGTGATCCTATTGAGCTTGCTAAGCATGTAATGGAAGATGCAGATCCAGAATTCACATCAAAGATGAATATTGGAGATATTATGGTTGCAGGCGAGAACTTTGGTTGTGGAAGTAGTCGTGAGCATGCACCTATTGCTATCAAAGCTGCTGGGATTAGCGCAGTTATTGCTCCTACATTTGCTAGGATTTTTTATAGAAATGCCTTTAATATGGGGTTGCCAATATTTGAGCTTAAAGAGGCTGACGAGATAAACGAAGGCGACACCATAAGAGTAGATATGGACAAAGGAGAGGTGGTAAATATCACACAATCAAAAACATACAAGTTTACTCCAATACCTGATTTTATGCAGTCACTTGTGGATGCTGGTGGATTAATTGAATTTGCAAAAAAAGAGTTGGAGGCAAAATAATGGCAAAAAAATACAAAATAGGCCTTATAAAAGGCGACGGAATTGGTCCAGAGATTATAGATGAGGCTACTAAAGTTCTTGATGTAGTTGGTAAGATTTGTAGCTTAGAGTTTGAATACAATGAAATGTTACTAGGTGGAGCAGCGATTGACGCAACTGGTGTGCCTTTTCCGCAAGAGACAAAAGATGGAGTAACCAAATGTGATGCAATTTTATTTGGTGCAATCGGTGGTCCAAAATGGGACAATTTAGAGCGACATCTAAGACCTGAAAGTGGACTATTGGCAATCCGTGAGTTTATGGGAACTTTTGCAAATCTTCGTCCAGCTATCGTTTATGATGAGCTAGTTAACGCCTCAACCCTAAAAGCAGAAGTAGTTAGTGGCGTGGATATTATGGTAGTTAGAGAGCTGACTGGTGGGATATATTTTGGTCAACCTAGAGCAATTGAAAGTGATAGGGCTTACAATACAATGGTGTATACAAGAAGTGAAGTTGAGCGAATAGCAAAAGTAGCTTTTGAGATAGCAATGAAGAGAGATAAGCGAGTGTGTTCGGTTGACAAGGCAAATGTTCTTGAGGTTAGCCAGTTTTGGAGAGAGATTGTCATCGAAATTGCCAAAGGATATCCAGAGGTCGAGCTTACACATATGTATGTAGATAATGCAGCAATGCAGCTTATACGAAATCCAAAGCAATTTGATGTAATCTTAACAGGTAATATTTTTGGAGATATTCTCTCAGATGCTGCTAGTATGCTTAGTGGCTCAATAGGGTTATTGCCTAGTGCAAGTACTGGTGCAGGGATTGGGCTTTATGAGCCAATTCATGGTTCGGCCCCTGATATTGCAGGACAAAATATCGCCAATCCTTTGGCTACAATCTCAAGTGCTTCTATGATGTTGAAATACGCGTTTGGAGAGCTTGAAGCTTCGCAAAAGATAGATGATGCTATCAAATCAGCACTTCGTGATGGATATAGAACTGGTGATATTGGTGCATATGATGCTAAAGTTTTGTGTAGTTGTTCTGAGATGGGTGATATAGTAGCTAAATATCTAATGGCATAATTGGTATGATAAACATAGAAAATTCAAAAGCTAGAGTATTGATAGATTGTCAAGATGCGAAAGGGCTTGTTTATCAAACCTCAAAAGTATTTTTCGAACAAAACTTAAATATAGAGAGCAATAGAGAGTTTGTTGATCCTGAGAATGGTCGATTTTTTATGCGTTCTGTGGTATCTGGCGAGTTTAGTGCGGCAGAATTAAAAAATAAACTAATCTCAGTGCTTCCATCAAACGCCAACTGTCGAGTGATAGAGCCAAATAGAAAAAAAATAGTTATCTTTGTAACCAAAGAGTCTCATGCGTTGGGTGATATTTTGATTCGCCATAGCGATGGTGAACTTGATGTTGATATAGTAGCTGTTATAGCAAATCATAATACCCTTGGTGGGCTAGTAGGGCGTTTTGATATTCCATTTATTCATATAAGTGCTGAAAATATTAGTAGAGAAGCACATGAAAATGCTGTCATTGAAGTTTTGCAAAAAATAGATTTTGATTATATTGTGTTAGCTAAATATATGAGAATACTAACACCAAGCTTTGTTTCTCAGTTTGATGGTAAGATTATAAATATTCATCACTCGTTTCTACCTGCATTTATTGGAGCTAACCCATACAAGCAAGCGTACGATAGGGGAGTTAAAATTATAGGTGCTACTGCACATTTCGTGACAAATGACCTTGATGAAGGACCTATTATAGCTCAAGATGTTATTGGTGTTAATCATAGGCTGGATTGGCGAGATATGCAAAGAGCAGGGCGTGATGTGGAGAAGATTGTACTTTCTCGTGCATTATCGCTTGTACTTAATGATAGAGTTTTTCTAAACGGTAATAAGACGATTGTATTTTAATGTTTAATATAGTACTTATATCTCCTCAAATCCCACCTAATACTGGCACGATAGGGCGACTTTGCGTCAATATTGGAGCCTCGTTACACATCGTAAAACCAATTGGTTTTGACATGGATGATAAAGCTGTTAAAAGAGCAGGGCTTGATTATTGGAATAAGCTTGATTTGGTAGTTTGGGAAAGTATTGATGAGTTTCTAAACGCAAATCCTCCAAGCGATAAATTCCACTTTGCAACTACTAAAACTGATAAAATTTACTTTAATGCCTCGTTTAATAAAGGTGACTTTATACTATTTGGTTCTGAAACCACCGGAATTGATGAAAAAATATTACGAGACAATATAGATAGATGTATCACTATACCAATGGGCAATAATGGCAGAAGTCTTAATTTGGGAATAAGTGTGGGTATCGTAGCTTATGAAGCTTTGCGTCAAAATTATGACGGATTTGAAAAAATAACGATACCATCAAAAGGATAAAGTGTGATAAAAGATATAATATATTTAGCACCATTTGCAATATTTGGACTGATAACATTTATTATAATTAGAAATTATTTTAGGCAAAAATTTGATTCCAATGACAACAGAATAGATATGCTAGAAGAAAAAGATACTAAACAAGAGGATTACCGATGATGAAGCCATTACTTATTGAGATAGGTGTAGAGGAGTTACCAGCTATACCACTTCTAAAGATACTAGATGATATAAAAGCCTCATGGCGGGAAATATTAGTTAAATATTCACTTCAATCTGATTTTGAATTTTTATATACACCAAGAAGATTAGTTATTAGAGCAATGCAAATACCTACAAGACAAGCTGATAGCGAGATTGAGCTAGTTGGACCTCCTGTTGCAGTAGCACTTAAAGATGGAGTTGTAACACCAGCTGGACTTAGTTTTGCTTCCAAGTGCGGTATAGAATTTGATAAGCTTGAGCGAAAAGAGATAAAAGGTAAAGATGTTTTATTTTATTCTACGCTATCAAAAGGAAAAGATACAAAAACTCTAGTAGAGGATATGATATCTGAGTGGATAAGCTCTATGGCATTTGGTAAAATGATGCGATGGGCAAGTAGAACTGATGAGTTTATTCGTCCAGTAAGATGGCTTCTAGTTATGCTAGGAGATGAGCATTTGGACATTGAACTATTTGGAGTAAAAAGTGGAAATACAACACAATTACATAGAATGATAGACAACGACAAAGTCACGATAAATTCAATCGATATGTATGAAACCATATTAAGTGAAGGTGCTGTGGCTTTAAACCAAGAGTTTAGAAAAGTATCCATATTAATGGATTTTGGAACGATAGAAAAGAAAAATGGTATATCAATAGAGCGAGATGATGAGCTTTTAGATGAGGTGGTTGCAATTACTGAAAATCCACAAGCACTATTAGGTTCATTTGATGAAGAATTTTTGACTTTGCCACCAGAAGTAATTATTACATCAATGAAAGAAAATCAGCGGTATTTCCCCGTTTTTGAAAATAGTAAATTATCAAATAAATTTGTTGTAGTTAGCAATGCTCTGACAAGTGATTACTCAAAGGTAGTTGATGGAAATGAGCGTGTATTGCGTCCTAGACTTAGTGATGCTATGTTTTTCTATAAAAATGATTTAGCTAGAGGGTTAAAATGTGACGGACTAGAGAAGGTTCAATTCATAGATGGACTAGGCACACTAAGTGACAAGATAAAAAGAGAAGAGAAAATAGCACTCTATTTGAGTGAAAAATATAGTGATAAGTTAAAAAATATCAACGAAGTCAAATCCCTTATGAGTGAAGCTATTAATTTAGCCAAAGCTGATTTGACAAGTGAGATGGTTTATGAATTTACAGAGCTACAAGGGCTAATGGGAAGCTATTATGCAAAAGAGTTTGGACACAATAGTATAGTTTGTGATGCCATCAAGGAACAATATATGCCAATAGGAGATGGAGCTGAACTTCCGTCAACTATCTTTAGTTCAATCGTTGCTATGGCAATCAAATTAGATACTTTAATTGGACTATTTAGCGTAGGAAAAATCCCAACAGGATCTAAAGATCCATTCTCGCTAAGACGAGCCGTGAATGGCATTTTTAGAATAGTTGATGAGTACGATTTACCATTTAATATAGATGAAATACTTGCTGATTTATCTAGCTTTTATGAGCCATTTGATTTGGAGCTTTTGTCATCTTTTGTCATCGAGAGATTATATAAAGCAATCCCCGTAAATCCATCTATAATATCTGCTGTATTAAGCTCAGGAGAAAAAGATATTTGTGAGATTTTCAAAAAATCACTAGCACTCAATTCGATTGTAATAAGAGATGATTTTAAAGAGACTTCAAGCACATTCAAGCGAGTAGCCAATATATCTAAAGATACGGTAAATACAACTGTGGACAGCTCACTATTTATTGAAGTTGCCGAGACAAATCTGTATAGTAGTTTTATGGATATTGAAAAAAGAGAATTTAGCTCTTACGAGTCTAGATTAGAAGCACTATTTGGACTAAAACCATTGCTTGATAGCTACTTTGAAACAGTCATGGTTAATAGTGATGTTGAAAAGATAAAATTAAATAGACAGGCTACTATCGGGCTTGTTTACAATAGCTTTAAAAGTATTGCAGATATAAAAGAGATAACTATCTAATGATTAATTATGATACCATCATTATCGGTGCTGGTATTGCTGGCTGTAGTGTGGCATATGAACTCCATAAAGTAGGACAAAATGTGCTTGTAATTGACAAAAACGGTATTGCAACTGGCGGAAGTGGAGCTGCTGGAGCGTTTATGTCACCTAAGCTCGGTACAGATTTACCATTAAAGCAATTAAGCGACAATGCCTTTGCCTTTGCCGTAGATTTTTATAAACAATATTTCCCACAATATTTTCATCAGACAAGCATAATCAGAATACCAAAAAGCGAAAAAGAATCACTACAAATAGATGAGTTTAGTATTTCACAAATCCATCATAAGATTACTACTGATGAGCTACAAAATATAGGCATAAAATCAAGTTTTAGTGCCATAGAGTTTAATGAAGCTGGAGTATGTGACGCTGTTGATATTTGCAAGGCTATGCTGGATGGCATAGATATTCAAACAATGGATGTAGAAAAGATAGAATTTGATGGAGAGTTTTGGCATATAGGTGAACTCACATCAAAAAATATTATATTAGCCACTGGCTATGAAAATGAGCTAATAGACATACGATATATGAGCATAGATGGTATTTGGGGGAATAGGGCGGATTTTAGCACGAATCTACCACTAGCAAAGTCATTTCATGAGGGATTTTCAGCCTCAGCGAATATGGGTGGTGTAATAAAGTTGGGTGCAACTCATGAGCTTGAAGTGCAAGAGAAAAAACCATGTAGTGAGCAAAAAGCAACGAAGCTCCTAGCTCGTGCTAGTGACTTCATAGATACGATTGATTTTGAGCTTAAAGAGATATTTTGTGGCATGAGAGCATCCAATAGGGATTATACTCCAGTTGTTGGAAGTATTATTGATATAGCCAAGATGTTGGAGTATCCAAATATACTAAATGGACGCAAATATCCGCTCATTCATTATAAAAATCTGTTTGTATTTAATGCTCTAGGTGCTAGAGGGTTTGTATTTGCCCCATATTTGGCAAATGAACTAGCCAATCATATTGTAAAAGGCACTTTAATAGATGAGAGAGTAAATCCGAACAGGTTATTTTGGAACTGGGTTAGGAAAATTAAAAGTTAGCTAAATACTCTATGCTTGCTTATTGAAGTTTATATGTAAAAATCAGATAAATGCTATTTTTAATACATCACTAAAAATGTATATTGCTACAAATCAACACACTAAAATATAATTCTTGTTTAATAAATTTGTTAAAGGCTACCCTAAGTGGGAGGCTAGGTATAATTATCTATAAAACTTATCAATATTGGAGAATTAATGCCTAAAATCCAAATTTACAACATATGTAAAAGTTTATAAAAAATTAACTTTAAAGAACATATTAGATAAGATATTTGATAAAATTTTAATTTTAATAAGCTTTTAATTGGATTTGATAACAATATCAAGGAGACAGCAGCATGACTACCAAAAAAATTATCAAATACACTCTCATAGCATTACCACTAATGCTTTTAACCAACTGTATCGGACAAGAAATAATAAGATCTATACCGCCTACAATCAATCCAAGCCCAACTGCACAACTGAAGATATACGGTAAGTTTCCATTTGAAAAAAGTTGTACTCTAACACTAAATATCAAATATGCCCCTAATGATTCATTTGGAATGAGACAGACTCAATGGATCAAAGTGCCGACGGATATTAAAAAAGACGGCTCGTACGAGGCAATTGTCTATAAGGACTATTATAAGCAAATATTTTCTAACTGGAAAATGGTTGCTTTTTCTCCTGAGATCAAATGCAAAGATTATACCATCCAAGGCGGAGTCGCAATGGTTAACTTGACAGATAAAAGTACAGTAAAGAAAAAGTTGATAAATTGTACTAGGGAGCAAAATACAGTAAAGAGACCTTCGGATTTGAATGAGCATATCGAAAAAAGAATAACATGTGCCGTTGGCAATACTCACTCTATAGGTTTTGAGGAAGTTTCAAATTTATCAAAAGAGATAGAAATAGATTTTGCAGACAAGGGCTTTGATGTTCCGTATTATGAATTGATTAAGTAAAGGGGCAATGATAATGAATTGTCAAAATTTTAAATTTAATAAAGCAAAGGAAGCCGCATGAACACGAAAAAAATAATCAAATACATCCTTATAGCCATACCATTACTCTTTTTAGCAAAGTGGGGAATTGAAACTGTAATCTACGACTCAAATAAGATTCCAGAGGTTAATCCAAATCCGACACAGAAAGTTAGAATTCATGGTCAGTTTCCACTAGATGAGAATTCAACACTGAAGTTTACCGTCACATATGTTAATAATAATCGAAAATGTGATGATACGAATTGGCTTGCAGGAACACGATTCCCGCAAAGACAAGAAATAACTTTTCCAGCAAATATAAAGAATGGAACTTTTGAATCAACCATATTTTTGGACTATTTTTTACCAGGCGCTTGTGACTATAGAGCTTCATATATGGGTTTCTATTTCAAAGATAAGAAAGCTAATCATGGTGGGACAAATTTTGCTAAATTTGTTTATAGAAACACCCAAAAGCATGAAGTTTTAGTTAATTGCTCAGAATGGAAATTTGATAACAAAATCTACAAATGTGAATTAGAAAAAAATGGGTATTTTGTTATTAGGAGCAGTTTAGATGACTCGCAGCAAAATACACCCTCTCTGAGATATGATATTAATTACTACAATGAAATATCAAATTCTCAAAAGGACATCAAAGTAAATATTAAACTTGAAAGAGAAAAATAACATGGAAAATATAACAGCACAACAAGCTTATGAGTATGCTAATGTAGAGTGACAGATATTTTTGCTATATTTCTATCTTAAACTTCTACCCACTCTGGCTCAACATCCAATAGTGGAAATCCATCTAGTATCTCTTGAGGTGTAAAATTGCTTTTGTAAGCAAATGCATTGCAACCATCAACCCAGTATCCTAAATATATCCACTTTAGATTTAAATATTTTGCAAGTTCTATTTGATAAAGTAGTGAAAAAACACCAAGTGAGAGTTCACTATGCCCATAATCATAATAGCAGTAAATCGAACTAATGCCATCATCTAATAAGTCAATCAAATCAACACACACAAGCTTATCGTCCTTATAATAAAGAACTTCACGAGCGAAATTACTAGCACCATCTACAAAGTTCTCATAATATTCTTTTTGTGATATAGCTTTATATTTCCAACCATTTTTTTCTTGTTTGTGCATATGGTATTGATTGTATAGTTCTATATGAGCCTTTGAGAGAGTTGGGGCTTGCAGAACTATTCTGGTATCTACATTTCGTTTTATTGATTTTTTTTGACTTTTTGATGCTTGAAAATGTTCAGCATCAATACGCAGACTTTTGCACTCATTGCAGCCATTGCAGGTAGGATGAAAATAATATCTACCAAATCTTCTCCAGCCACGCTTTACTACTTCTGATGCAAATGTTTGATTAGGTTCAAATATGTATTTATAGTGCATACGAACTTTTTTGTTCGGCAGGTACGAGCATTCGTAGTCAAGCATCGAAAAATCAGTCGATGGTGGAGATAATAATCTTTGCATTCTGTCATTCATAAACGCGATTATACTTGAAATATAGTAAAATTGCACCAAAAAGAGTAAAAATGTTGATTTATCAATCGCACAATGGGTATTGTTATAATAGCGATTCTATATTTTTAGCACATTTTATTTCATCATTTCAATTAAAAGGAAACCTTCTCGATGTTGGCTGTGGAGTAGGGGTTCTAGGTATTATTCTTTCCGGCATACCTAGTGTGATTATCTCAGCCATTGATAAACAAGAAAAAATGTGTA
The DNA here is from genome assembly GCA_002412865.1 of Sulfurovum sp. UBA5198. Lineage (GTDB taxonomy): Bacteria > Campylobacterota > Campylobacteria > Campylobacterales > Sulfurovaceae > BN30871. The sequence goes on along the minus strand of DHVW01000013.1, from coordinate 109,485 downwards.
GATATGCAAAACATAATTATGCAAATAATAATATAAATACTATACTTTATAATGAAGATTTTGCAACTTTTGATATAGCTATGAAGTTTGATGTAATTGTTTCAAATCCACCGTTTTATGCTCCAAGCGTTTACCACTCTAGTGATGAGTGTTTGTCTATCGCTAGATATGCGTCGAGTTTACCTATGGATATATTTTTTAACAAAGTACACAAGCTTTTGACAAATCATGGTAGATTTTATTTCTGCTATGATGCTAAGCAGATTGTAGATATTTTGCTTGTGCTTAAAAAAAATCATCTAACACCAGAGGTGATTAGGTTTGTGCATTCAAAACTAAACAAAGACTCAAAACTTGTAATGATAGCGTGTAAACACAACTCAAAAGCTGTTAGTCGCATTATGGCACCACTGATTGTATTTGATGATATTGGCGAATATACAGCCGAAGCCAAAGAGGCATTTGTATATGCATCATTGCACAGCATAAAAGGAGAAATGAGTGATATTTGATTTTAAAGACGGCTACAATTATGGCTTTGATAGTTTGGCATGTGCTAGTTGCGGAGGTCATTGTTGTAGAGGAGAAAGTGGGTATATATGGATGAAGCATGAAGAGATGGAAAGACTAGCCTCTCATATAGGCTTAGGCTTAGAAGATTTCGCTAAAATGTACCTACGAAAAGTCGGGCATAGATACTCACTAATTGAAAAAGAGTTAGCAGCGGATGATTTTGCATGTATTTTTTTCGATGAAAATGCAAAACAGTGTGGTGTATATGAGGCGAGACCATCGCAGTGTCGAACATTTCCTTTTTGGGAACATTTTAAAAATAATGAAGATGAGGTAAAAGCAGAGTGTCCTGGAGTCGTTTAGTATTTTGGCTATTTGCAACAATCTTATTATTGTTTGTGTTGTTCATGGGAATTTTAAAATTTTCAAGTCACAACAATAGTCTACCATTATCACTGGATATAACCACCGAAGATGATCGTATCATGGAGGGGCTTTGGTACGAAGAAAATGGTGATTTGAACAATAGCCGTAGAGTCTTTCGTGGTTTGTATAAAGATACAAAATCTAATGCATATCTACTAGAAGAAATTAGACTCTCTTTGCTTACTGGAACAAACTTGCAAAAAAGTGAGACTGAATTAACAAAACTACATAAGCAAAACCCTAAAGATACAAGAGTGCTTAGACTGCTTATGACGCTCCACTTGGTGCAAAAGAACTTTACTAAAGCAAAAATGGAAGCAGAAGAATTAATCTTAATCTCCAAAGATAAGCTAGACATAGGAGTTGCCTCTGATGCTCTGATTTATGCGAATGAGCCTAATCGTGCACTATCTATTTTGAATTCACTCTACTGTGAAGAGCATGATGAGGAGATTGCCATGCGAATGGCTATAATTTTGCACGACATGTACAGAGAAAGCTCTCAAGCTATTTCATTACTAGAAGAGCATGATAAGCTATACGGAGGAAGTGCGGAGCTGTACGACAAACTATATGACATCTATATATCATCTAATAATATAAACGGTGCATATAAGTTTGCCCTTGGTGTATATAACGACTCTGGAGACTGGAAATACCTAAATGAAATTGCAATGAAATATTATGAACTAAATAAATGTGACAAAGCATATGATATAATGAAAATAATAATTGCACAAAATGGCATTAATGACCAAAGGTTAAAAATTAATTTAGATAAAATAAATAGTTGTAAAAATAAAAACAAAAAGAAGTGAGATAGCACGATATGCCAAAGATATTACAAGAGATATTAAAAAAAACTAGAGATGATTTGGAAAAAAGAAAGTTGGATTTTCCAGCTGAATGGCTTGGAAGGTCTTTGGCATTTAATCCTTTTATTCCAAAAGATGTAAAATCATATCTACGATCAACAGAAGATAATCCATATCGTATCATCGCAGAAGTCAAAAAAGCAAGTCCCAGCAAAGGAATAATCAGAGAAGACTTTGACCCAGTAAAAATAGCACAAGAGTATGAAAAAGGTGGAGCAGATGCACTCTCTATTCTTACTGAACCTCACTATTTTCAAGGCGATAAAGAGTATTTAGGAATGATTAGACGATACTCAAGCTTGCCACTTCTTCGTAAGGATTTTATAGTTGATAAATATCAATTGCTTGAAGCTCTTGTCTATGGTGCCGATTTTGTCCTTTTGATTGCCGCTGCATTAAGTCGCAAGGAGTTAAAAGAGCTTTATAATTATGCACTTCATTTGGGTCTTGATGTGCTTGTAGAGGTGCATGACAAAAGTGATTTAATCAAAGCTATGTTTGCAGGAGCTGAAATCATAGGAATAAATCATAGAAATCTTGAAACATTCGAGATGGATATGAGCTTAAGTGAGAGATTGATCCCTCTTATTCCTAATGGAAAAATTATAGTTGCTGAGAGCGGAATTGAAAATCACGATACAATAGTAGAACTATCAAAAATTGGAGCTGATGCATTTTTGATTGGTGAGCATTTCATGAGACAAAATGATATAGAACAAGCTATAAAGAGTGTTAAATATGGAACTAAAAGCTAATTATAGCTCCCCACTAATTCCAATTCCAGCCTCTTTGGACAATAAAATATTTTTTCCATTAAACTCTATATCTGTTTTTAATGGTTGAAACTTAAGAAGTGCAACTGCGTCCAAATCAATCATAGAGATAATATTTGATTTGGCTGATGCAAAATGTAATGCAGCTGCAATTCCAATTGGTCCTTCAAGCATACACCCTATCATGCAGTTTACATTATACTCAATTGCTAAATCAGCTATTTTTATTGCGTTTGATATACCACCACATTTTGCAAGTTTAATATTGAGACAATCAGCGGCTCCAAGTTCAAGTATCCTTTTGGCGTCATTGAAGCTAAAAACTGCCTCATCCGCTAGTAATGGTGTCATAATTCGTTCTTTTATATAAAGTAGACCGTTTATATCATCTGACTTTATTGGCTGCTCTATACACTCTGCAATAATGCCATGTTTCTCAATAGTCTGCATAATCTCCACACTGTCATCTTTGCTCCAGCCTTGATTGGCATCTAGTCTTAGCTTGACATTTCTAGGTAGTGCATCATATATAGCCAAAACCCTATCGATATCTTTTTGTTTGTTTTCGCCTAATTTTATTTTCACAATATTATACCCTGCGGATATTGCAATCAAACAATCTTTTATCATTATATCAGGCTCATTTAGGCTGATTGTGATATCTGTTTCAAATTTTGTTTGAGTTCCACCTAGGTATTCAAATAATGGCTTGTTGTATGATTGTGATTTTAGGTCATAAAGTGCAATTTCTAATGCAGATTTGGCTGTTGTATTGTGTAGTAGTCTACTGTGAATTATTTTAATTATCTCATCAAAATCTTCTACTAAACTTAATCCAACTATCATTGGCGTGAGATATGAGATAGCTTCATTCATTGTGCCTATTGTTTCACCAGTAATAACTGGAGTGGGAGCACCTTCGCCATATCCTACGCTTCCATCTTCGCACTGTATGGACACAATAATGTCTTCTAGATTGTCAACTCTCCTGAGAGCAGTTTTAAATGGTGTTGTTAGTTTGGATTTAAATATTTTTGTAGATATAGATTTAATCTTCATGGCAATCCTTTGTGCAGTATCGTACCATGAAGATTATAAAAATTAAGCCTCTAGTTCCTCAAGTGTATTAACAATCTCTTTTATTGAGGCAACTAATGATGCTCGTTGCTCTTTTATGAGATCACTTTCGAAATCATTTTGTGCATAGCTCAAAGGTTCTTCTAATGCTTTATATTGTCCAAGAAATATTGCTTTTAGCCCTTGGAGTCTAAGTATCTCAGATTCTTTGTCTTTGCCAGCAGTCATCTTCTGTAATCATCTCTATAATGGTCACTTTGTGGTTGTCTATCACCATTATACCTATCTTCACCTCGTCTATCATTCCTCTCATTTTCATATCTATCTCTATATTCTCTTTGAGTGTCAAATCTACTTGCATAAAATCTATCTCTATGGTTGTATGAGTGTCTATTGTCATTATAATACCTATGTCTATCTACTCTATTGTGTATATTTACATTTGAATATGCATATTGACCGTTCATTAATAATGGCAATGTTATTAGACTAAGAATACTATTTCTTAAGTTTGGTTGCTGATACATTCTGTCATGAGAATAATATCTACCCCCATCAAACCTATTGCCGTCTACATAGTAATAGCCATTTCTATACTCTCCTCCATAATAATGTCGCCCATTATAGAAATATGCAGGTCTATCTGTGTATCTATCGTAATCATAGCCATTTGATGAATTCACAACAAGACTAAAGCTTGACGATGTTATATGGCTAATTGGTGTTGCGTTAGCAAACATTGATGAAGCCCCTAATAGAGCAATTGTGGTCAATAAAGTTTTAGATATTTTTTTCATTTTGTAACCTCCTAATTGGTATATCGAAATATACCATCATAATGTGAACTTATTGTGAATATATATATATTATGAAATCATTATTTTTAATATTTTTCCAACAATTAGCCCACCAGCAGTGCCAATAATATATCCAAGCATCGCCATTAGCACACCAATTGGCACTAAAGACTTAGAATATGCACTAGCCAATATTGGAGCAGATGCCACACCGCCTATGTTTGCTAGTGATGCAACACCGATAGAAAATAGGTCAAGTTTAAATATCTTAGCAAAAGTAGTCATCAATAGTGCATGAATAAGTAAGACAATTGAACCAAGCAATATATACATTGGTGCTTGTGACATTTGTGAAAAATCTGCCCTAGAGGCGATGAGTGCAACAATCATATACAACATAAGTGACGAGAGTAGTGACGCTCCCTCTTTTTTACCAAGCGGAGTCATTGCTGTAAGAATACCAGCTATTGTTACTATAAGTATATGCCAAGTAGAGGTACTCAGAAATTCTGAACTAGGTAATAGTTTTGCCATTTCCATAGCTAGTAGATTTACCATAAGTGCGATACCAAGTAGTATAAAAATAGATGATACTGATGGAGCCATCGCATTTGTATCTGTACTTGAATTCAACTCTTTTGATATTTCATCTATTCTTGAAGTATTGGCTCCACTCCATCTGTTAAAAGATGGTGCATAAGAGACAAAGGAGAGAAGTAGCATTACCCATATTGTGTAATTCACTGAATCGGTTATTAGGGCGTACCCCATACCCTCGCTAGAGACCCCAAGTGCTGACTGAATAGCCATCATGTTGCCAGTTCCGCCAATCCATGAACCACATAATGCAGCAATAGTCTTGTATGTATCGGTCCCATCTAAATAATCTCCAATTAATGCAAAGGAGACTATAAATCCAATCATAATAGATAAGGTTGCTAGCATAAATGTAAAAATCATTTTTCCACCAAGCATTGATATGGTTTTTAGGTTTGCTCCAAGCAGCATAATAAATATCATTGCTGGAAGTATCGCATCCTTGAGTCCTTTGTAAGTATCATCAATCTCTTTGGTTTGACTCCATAGTCCAAGAGAAGAGAGTGTCATGACTAATGCATAGACAATAACAATTGACGGTAGAATAGTAAATATTTTCCATTTGAATTTACTTTCAAAAGTTGTTACAACCCCAATTATTGCTATTAATGCTGTGATATATCCTAGCGATGTTTCTATCATTTTAACCTCTTTTTATATTGATATTATCTCGTTCTATATCGTCTATTTGTATAGCTTGTGCCTCTTTTGCCTTTGGAATGACAACTTTCACAGATAGAAAACCTATATGAAAAGTCTAATATCTTACCACATCTATGGCACTCTTTGACAAAATGTCCATCTTTTAGAGAGTTTTCAATAAATCTATTTAGTCGAACTCTGCTTGAGATTGCCAATGCAGTATCTGCAAACTTCTCAGGAAATCTAAATGATAGCCATAGATATAATGAGATCTCCCGTACTCTATCCTCGGCATTTAGTAGCATCTCGTTCGTTTGGGCTATATGAGGCATATCTCTAGGTGGAATATATGGAACGACTTTATCGCTTTCAATTAGTCTTATGTACCTATGAAGTACAGATTCTATATATGGAGAAGAGAGTGTAACTGGTGCACACGCTAGATGAAATTTTGTTTTCAAATCTAGTTTATACTCATCTACAATTGTTGAAACCTCAAGCATGGAGTCTATATTTGCTGCCACAAATGGACCATCAAATTCCATATTTTCGACAAAGAATTCCAATATTTCACTTAAAAGTTCAGTTTCCAGTATCTCTCCTATTAGCATTACATGCTCCATGTTTGCCATGACACTTACAGGCAACTCAATATTTGGTAGTGTTGATTCTAGTTTTCTTGATATTGTCTTTAGTGTACCACTATCTAATGCGCCAATATAACCTTTCTCTTCAAAACCATATCTTCCAGCTCTTCCAGAGATTTGAAGTACCTCGCTAACTTCAAGCTCTCTTCTTTGCAAACCATCAAATTTATTATCTTTGGTAAAAATAAGTGTTTTTATCGGCAGATTTAATCCCATTGCAATAGCGTCAGTTGCTACTAGCACATCGCTTTCTTTGTTTCTAAATCTTCTAGCTTCTTCCCGCCTAACTTCTGGGGATAAGTTGCCATATATAACTGAGACGCTATATTCACTTGATAATTGTTGTTTCAGTGATAGAACCTCTTTTCTTGAAAAAGCAATTAGGGCTGTACCTTTTTCTATTTTGCCTAAAGGTGTTGCTCTATCCATAATCTCAAGTGGATTTTTTCGCTCAAATATTTTAATTTCAAGCTCTTCGCCAAGATATGCTACTAGCTCTTGCACGGCATGAATAGCGTCCATTGAGCCAGTGAGTATAACTGTTTTGGCAGGTACTCCAATTAGGGCATTTGCCCACGCCCAGCCTCTATCTCTATCATTTATCATTTGTATTTCATCTATTACGCAAACATCAATGGCAACATTGCTATTCATCATCTCTATTGTTGAGCTTATATGAGTGGTATCTTCGTGTAAAATCTCCTCTTCCCCTGTTATAAGTGAAGCATTAACGCCTTGCTCTCTTAGGTTTTCATATCCTTCAAGTGCGAGTAATCTAAGAGGAGCTAGATATGAGCCAGTAGTAGAAGAGGCTAATTGCTTTAATGCCTCATATGTTTTTCCACTATTTGTGGGTCCAGCATGGAATATAATTTTTCTATTATAAGACCTTGCTAGTGGAAATAGCTGTTTAAAATCCCTAATAGTTTTAGCTAGTAGCATCTCTCTTTTTTGTTTCTCTTTGAATGGCTTAATGTACTCATTCCAATGATACAGAACTCTTTTTTTTGTTTTTTCTTTAAATCTAAGACTTCTTGAAGAGGTAATCTGTGGTTCTAAAAACTGTAAAATAAAATCAAATATTCTATTCTGATCGATTTTTAAACCAGCGGTAAGTTCAAGCATTTCATCTTGTAGTTCATTTACGGATTGATTAAAGTCTTCTAAAAGCCTATCATTTGCAGCTCCAAATTCTTCACTGATTAGAAGATCTTGCCCTTCCCATATACACTTATATATATATTCTTTTGTAAAAGATAACGAGATATCATAATAAAGATTTGAATTGTGAAAATTATGTTTTTTTTCTTTTTGTACAATAATATGATCCGTACTTTGAGATACGAAATAATTATTATTTATACTCCTTATTATCGCTTCAACTTTAGAAAATGCAATTTGTGTATGAATTAACTCATACTCTGGAGATATATTTTTAAGATACCCTATCATTTCCTGTTCAGTTAGATATTTATGCTTGCTAGATATTAGTTGTTGTAAAAATACATCTATTTCACTCTGTCTTTTAGATATTATTCCACTCCTAATTTCTCCTAATCTCAATGCTATATCATCTTCACTCATCTCATCCATGGAGTCAAATTCTATAGTTGCTGACGAACAAACAAGTATTTTATTGAAATCAAATTCACTAAACCTAAAAATAAAACTATGATAAAATTCCATTTGATTTGTAGCATTAAAAGTCACATCAAGCTTTTTTTCCATAATATTGAAATATTTTTTCTGACGCATATATAGTAATTTATTCTGGAGCTTGCCAAGTGTAACCTTATGATGTTTTGAATCCAAAAATGAATCCAGTATTATATGTTCCTCTTCTTGCGTGTGAGGGATTTGAGTCAATAAATCTACAATGAGAGCAGTTTTTTCTGTCAAGATCGTTTCAGGAATATTATTTTTGTCATATTTAGTCTTATCTGTTAAAAAATTTAAGATAATAGCTCGTATTTCAATTCCACTCTCGCTCCAAACTCTCCTAATGGCTTTAATCATCTCGTTTGTTGAATTTGTAGAAGGAAGCGATAAAAGCATTGTTAACCCAAGAAGATTATCATAATCAAGCGTTGCTACGCCTTCATCAAATGGCAAACCATTAAAATATGCTTTAGCTCTATTGTTTATCTTTATATTTGTACTTTTTTTCTTTTTACTCATTTGCAACTTATTAATTTAGATTTAACTGTAAGTATAGCATAAATAGTATATGAGGAATAGACTGTAAGTTTTTAATCAATATTAGATTAATATTAATACTATACTAAAATATTAATGTATACTAAAATAACTCCTATTTAAAAGAATATATCTAAATTATACAAAAATACTTGACTTTATTTAATTTTTATACTATAGTTTGATTAGATTTTAAATTATAAGGAATTCAAATGGAAAAAGAGACGATAGCACTACACGCTGGATATGATAATAAAGCTGGGTTTGGGACAATGAGTGTGCCTATCACACAGACAACTGCTTATGCATTTAGAGATAGTGATCATGCGGCTAATTTGTTTGCACTAAAAGAATTAGGACCAATTTATACTAGATTAACAAATCCTACTACTGATGTGCTAGAAGCTAGATATGCCCAGCTAGAGGGTGGGGCAGCTGCAATATGTACAGCTTCTGGACAGGCAGCATTATTTTATGCAATAGCCAATCTGGCTGAGGCTGGAGATAACATAATTATTTCAGACAAGCTTTATGGTGGTTCAGTTACGCTATTAACACATACTATTAAGAGATTTGGCATAGAGGCTAGAGTTTTTAAAAGCAGTGATTGCAGCAATCTTGAAAGTCTCATAGATGATAAAACAAAGGCTATCTTCTTTGAATCACTTTCAAACCCACAAATAGCAATTGTTGATATAGAAAAAGTAGTAGAAATTGCAAAAAAATATGGTGTATTAAGCATATGTGATAACACAGTTGCTACAGCATCGCTTTTTAATCCTATTGCGTGGGGCGTTGATATTGTAATGCATTCAACTTCAAAATACACAAATGGACAAGGAACGGCTATTGGTGGAATACTAATAGAGAGAGATGGACTCAATGAATTCTTTAAGGGCTCACCAAGATACACTCATTTTTCTACACCTGATGAGAGTTATCATGGACTTGTTTATACTGATATACCATTACCTAACTTTTGCTTGAGAATTAGATTGTCTTTGTTGCGTGATATTGGGGCGTCTCAATCACCTTTTAACTCATGGTTGCTAATTCAGGGTCTTGAGACACTTGAGATTAGAGTTCAAAAACACTCTGATAATGCTCTTGAAGTTGCAAAATTCCTAGAATCAAACGACAAAGTTGTATCAGTAAACTATCCTGCTCTAAAAAGTCATGGTGATTATGATAAGGCACAAAAATATTTCAAAGATGGCAAGGCATCAGGTCTCTTGTCATTTGATGTAAGCTCATACGAAGAGGCAAAAAAAATTATAGATAGTGTTGAATTGTTTAGTGTTGTTGTAAATATTGGAGATAGTAAATCATTAATTACACATCCAGCTAGCACTACTCATTCGCAAATGACTCCAGAGGAATTAATTGCTGCAGGTATAAATCCTACAACTGTAAGACTTAGTATCGGACTTGAGAATCCAATAGATTTGATAGCTGACTTAACAAAAGCACTATCAGTCTGATGGCACTCATATCATCAAAAGGAATGTATGGTCTTAGCGCCATGTATGAACTTAGTAAACACGAGATGGGAACAAAATTTACAGCTAGTGAGATTTCGGCCTCTACTAACATTCCATCTGGATATCTTGAGCAGTTGCTTGGAAAATTAAAAAAAGCAGGTTTTGTCGAAAGTATCAGAGGGGCTGGTGGCGGATACAAGCTTGCACTTGAGCCTAAAAATATAAAACTATATGACATCATACTTGCACTTGAGGGTCATATAAGAGTTGTTGACGATTGTAATAGTGATATTTTAAACCTATTTTTTAACGATATAAAGAGTGATATAGGTGATAGTTTAGCTCTTAGTTTACAAGATTTAGGTAAGTATCAAAACAGATATAATAATACATTACATTATGATATATAAGGGAAAACATGAAATATGCAAATAGTGTTGTTGGTTTAGTTGGTAATACGCCTTTGGTTAAATTAAATAGTGCCAGTCAAAGTGGTGCATTGGTTCTTGGCAAGTGTGAATTTATGAACCCTAGCCATTCCATAAAAGATAGAATTGGTGTATCAATGATAGATGATGCCATAGCTGCTGGATTGATTAATGAGAATACTATTATTATAGAGCCAACTAGTGGAAACACTGGGATTGGATTAGCTTCTGTTTGTGCATCAAAACGACTTAAACTTGTACTAACGATGCCAAGCTCTATGAGTATAGAGAGACAAAAGTTACTAAAGGCACTTGGGGCTAATATAGTGCTAACGGACGCATCGCTTGGTATGAGTGGAGCAATAAGCAAAGCAGAAGAACTTAGCCATACAACGCCAAATTCTATTATTTTGCAACAATTCTCAAATCCAGCAAATCCAGCAATACACCGTACGACTACAGCTGAAGAGATATGGAGAGATACAAATGGCAAGGTAGATATTTTTGTTGCTGCAGTTGGCACCGGTGGTACAATCACAGGAGTGGGGGAGCGACTAAAAGAACTTAACCCTAATATAAAAATTATAGCAGTTGAGCCACTTGATTCCGCTGTTCTTAGTGGCCGTTCTCCTGCTCCTCATAAGATACAAGGAATAGGTGCTGGATTTATACCCAAGGTTCTAAATAGAAGCATTATTGATGAAATAATTACTGTTAGTAATGATGATGCCATAATAACAGCCAGAGAGATAGCATCAAATGAAGGTTTGCTTGTGGGAATATCAGCTGGAGCAAATATTTTCGCATCTGCAACTGTCGCCAATAGAGCTGAAAATAAAGACAAAGTGATTGTTACAATTTTGTGTGATACTGGTGAGAGATATTTAAGTACTACACTTTATGTAGATTAACATATATCTAAAAAAATCATTTGAAAATGATCTAAAACAAATGGTTCCGTAATGGAATCATTTAGTCTAGCTGTTTTCTCATAAATGTCGGGATTATAAACATATCTTCATCTTCTGAATTATAACCACCAACAACAATTTTGTTTTGATTTCTAGAATTCTTGATATTTTCACTAGAGTTATTAAACAGTGAAATAGAAGTATGTTTTTTTGCAATAATATTTGAAACTTCAATAGGCGTTTTATCTTCAAAACCAGTAGCAATTACAGTTATTTTAACTTCGTCTATACCGAATGTTGCATCAGTTGTTGTTCCAAAAATTACAGATGCATTCTCATCGGCATTCTCTTCTATTACTTGCATAGCTTCAGCAATGTTAATTAATGAAAAATCAGGGTGTATATGGAAGTGAACCAATATTCCAGTTGCACCATCGATTGAGATATTGTCTAATAATGGTGATTCTATTGCCATTTTAGCTGCGTTATATGCAGCATTTTCACCGCTACTCATACCAGCACCCATGAGTGCTAATCCTCTGTGGTTCATTACAGTTCTTATGTCGGCAAAGTCTAGATTGATATCATTTTCACCATGGGCTAATATAACATTTGATATACCACTAACTGCTTGAGCCAAAATGTTGTCAACCATTTTAAAACTATCTTTAAGACCAAGGTTTTTTTCAACAATCGAAAGTAGTTTTTCATTTGGAATTATGATGATAGAATCACTTTCTCTTTTAAGCTCTTCTAGTCCCTCTTTTGCAAGTAATGTTCTCTTTTTGCCTTCAAATTTAAATGGACTAGTCACGATTGAAACCGTTAATGCACCAACTTCTTTTGCAGCTTGAGCTACAATAGGTGCTGCACCAGTGCCAGTACCGCCACCAAGACCTGCTGATATAAATACCATATCGGCACCTTTAAGCATGTTTCTTATCTCTTCAAAACTTTCTAATGCTGCTTCTCTACCTTTCTCAGGTATCATTCCAGCACCTCTACCACCAGTTGCCACAACACCTAGTTTTATTTTAAATGGAGCAATTGAATCTTCTAATGCTTGTGCATCAGTGTTTGCTACTATTAAGTCAATCCCCTTAATGCCTTCTTTGATCATGTGGTTAATCATGTTACCACCGCCACCACCAACACCAATCGCTTTTATTTTTGCACCTTTTGTGCAATAGTTTGATTCTACTAGGTTTATTTCAAATTCATTCATTTTCTAATCCTTTGTTTTAATTTAAAAAATCTGTTTGAGCCATACGACCATTTTATTCAGGTTGCTATTTATATCTCCACTTTTGTTTGTCGCCTTGGTCGTAAAGTCGTGAATTATATTTGACGGTATTGAATTGGTCGTAGTCTCATTATATTGATTACTACTGTTTGTAGAGAGCTTTTTATTGAATCTCTCTTCTTTTACTGCACGCATTGTAGAGTCAATCTTAATATTGTTTAAATTGTCCAAAGATTCAAACTTTGAATGTAACATTTGTTGATTAAAGTTTATTTCATATTCTACATGATGACCTATTTTATATAGTAAAAGTCCGATTACAGTTGAATAAGCTGAATCATGAAGCTCGTCAAACATTCCAATGATAGATGATGTATTAGGAGTCGCAACACGCACAGCCATTCTACTAAAGATTGACTGTGCCAACTCTCTAGTACCCTTTAGATTTGTAGAGCCACCAGTTAATATAATACCAGAACCAATTTTGTCTTTAAGTCCACTTTTCTCAAGTATCTGCTCTAGTACCATCAGCGTTTCTTCCGCTCTGGCAAAAATAACATCATGAATAATATCATTTGATACTATACTTTTTTTATGGTCATCACCAATTATAGGAAGTTCAATAGTTCCATCTTCATATTCACTAAGATTACCATGTTGAATCTTTATATTTTCAGCAACATTTAAAGGAGTGTGAAGTGCAATAGATAAGTCATTAGTGATATGATTTGAACCAACACCAAAATATTCACTATATCTAATTGATTTTCCTGTGCATACCACAATTGTACTAGTTTGTCCACCCAAATCAATAACTGCAACACCAAGCTCTTTGTCATCCTCTTCCATTGTAGAAATTGATGATGCATAGCCATTGAGCACAATGTCATTGATTGTTATACCAGCTGATTGGGCTGCCTTTTTAAGGTTGGCTAGGTTTGTTTTTTGTGTCATTATAATATTGACATCAGTTTCAATTCTGCTTGCATGCATTCCAAAAGGATCTTCTACAAAATTTTGATCATCAACCTTAAAATTATATGGCAATACATGAATAATGTCATAATCACTTGGAATATCAGCATTATAAATAGCTGTATTTAGTGCTCTATTTATCTCATTTATTCCAATATCTTTGTGTGGTATATTAACAACTCCAGTTGAGGATATGCTTTTTGTGTATGCATTGGATATTGAAACAATTGCATTGCTTATATCACTACCTGCAATTCTTTTTGCATCATTTACTGCTTGTCTTATTGCTCTTGATGTGTGTTCTATATTAACAATGATGCCTTTTTTGACACCCTGTGATTTTGATATTCCATGACCAATAATTTCAAGTTTATTATCAGCTATGCGTTCAGCAATGATAGCACATATTTTTGTAGAACCAATGTCTATTGCTAAAATAGTGTCACTCAAAATTGTCTCCTTGGCTAATAATTTTTTGTAATATATCGCTCACTTAATGATTTTAAAAGATTAGCTTCAAAAATTGATTTTTTTAATTCGCTACTATTTTTGTAAACCATCTTTGTCTCCTCTTGATTGCTTGTCAATGTGCTTTTTGACAAAATACCATAAATAACAACCTTATTATCAATTATAATAATACCATTTTCTTCAGTAGATGTAAAGAGTTTTTGTAAAAAATGTAAACTTTCTTCATTAGTTAAGCCGTTTAAGTTGACAGTATCTCGTAGTGACACTGTTTTGGTGTAAACTTGTGGCAAATTGTTTATATTTTTTAATGAATTCTGTGCTAATACGTTTAACTCTTTTTTGCTTACTTCGTTTCTGTATGCTGTAATGATATCATTTTTGGCTTCGGTAAAGTTTTTTAATTTCGGATCAATTTTATTAACAAGTTTGATAGTAGCATATTTATTTCCAAATACTTTTGGCTTCATTATGTTTCCTGCTTTTGAGGCTTGAAGTTCGTTTAGTATATCTGTTGAAATAGTTTTATTCGTTTCAGTTAATGTTCTATTTTCGTTTGCTTTAATTTTTCCATTTTTAAAATTTATATATGCTTTTTGAGCTATTTTTTTAGTTTTTTCAATTGCTATTTCTTTAATTAGCATAGGTTTTATAGCTTGAAGTGGTATCTGTTTTCCGCTATTATCAACATACTTATATGAGTTTGCTTGATATATTGCTGTGATATCTGAATCATTAACACTACTGACATCCAATGGTGTCCAGAGTATCTCAACTTGATATTGAGTAGGGTGCATAAATTTATTTTTATTTTTTACCCAATATTCATTTAATATTTTGTCGCTAGTGTCTATATTTACATCTTTTGATGTTAAAACTTTATATTTTATACTATTTTCTGCCAAGAATGCTGAGGCTATAGTATCGTTTTCAAATATTGTTGGTGTAGTTCTTAATAATGACATAAGCTTTGTTACTGCAATCTCATCT
Source organism: Sulfurovum sp. UBA5198 (assembly GCA_002412865.1). GTDB lineage: Bacteria > Campylobacterota > Campylobacteria > Campylobacterales > Sulfurovaceae > BN30871. The sequence continues at coordinate 94,446 of DHVW01000013.1, read as the reverse complement.
TTAAGCATGTCTTCGTATACAGTAGGTTTAAGTTTTATATTTAAAAGTTGTTGTTCGTATAATTTTTTATCAAACTTACCATCGGTTTGAAAACCATCCATTGACTGAAGTGCTTGTGCAATTTCATCATCATTAACATAAATTCCGTAGTGTTTAGCCAAATTAAGAAGTTTGGCTTGACTTTCTATCATTGACATTGCTTGTTCTTGTATTTTTAATTCTTTAGCTTTTTTCTCATCAAGCTGACCTTGAAGCTGTTGGTTGTAATTATCGTATATTGTTCTATAAGCAAAATCAAATCTTGATTTGTCAATCGTAATATCTCCAACTTTAGCTACTTTATCAGAATTTGAACCAAATTGATAGCTCCCCCATCCAACAAATCCAGCACCAATAAATGCAATTGTGGCTATCCATATTGTCCATACTAAGTATCTATTGTGTTTTTGCATCCAACTTATCATCTTGTTTCATCTACCTTCAATTAAAAATTATGTACAATATTTTAGTCAACTTGTCATTAAGTACAATTGAAAAGCATAAAATGAAATCAAAATGGATAATCACAATGGATAACAACAGTAGTTTAATGCAAAGAGATCTAGAGGTAATTTGGCATCCATGTACACAAATGAAAGACCATGAAATATATCCGATTGTGCCAATTAGTTCGGCATATGGAGTTTATCTATATGACTTTGATGGCAACTCTTATATAGATGCAATTAGTAGCTGGTGGGTCAATCTTTTTGGTCACTGCAATGAATATATTAACTCAAAAATAAAAGAGCAACTTGACACATTAGAGCATGTAATATTGGCAGGATTTTCCCATAAACCAGCTATTGAATTAGCCCATAGGCTTGTTTGCGTGACTCCATCAGGACTAAATAAGGTCTTCTTTGCTGATAATGGTTCTAGTGCAGTTGAAGTTGCTTTAAAGATGAGTTATCATTATCATCTTAATTGCGGAGTTAGTAAACCGCTATTTTTGTCCTTATCCAATAGTTATCATGGTGAAACGATAGGTGCTCTTAGTGTTGGGGATGTTGCACTTTACAAACAAACATATGCACCATTATTGTTGCAATCTATTCAAACACCAGTACCAATAGATGCCACAATAGAAGCATCCATCAAGGCACTAGATGCACTAGAGGAAATACTTGCTAATCGTGGAAGTGAAATTTCAGCATTTATTTTAGAGCCATTAATTCAAGGGGCTGGTGGTATGCATATTTACCATGAACATTATCTGATTAATGCCAGAGAGTTGACAAAAAAATATAATATTCATATGATTTGTGATGAGATATTAACAGGATTTGGCAGAACTGGAACTATGTTTGCATGCGAACAGGCTGGAATTACACCTGATTTTATGACACTCTCCAAAGGACTAACAGGAGGGTATTTGCCACTTTCTGTTGTGATGACAACCAATGAGGTTTACAATGCTTTTTATTGTGATTATAGTGAATATAAAGGTTTTTTACATTCACATAGTTATACTGGAAATGCACTTGCATGTAGTGCTGCTCTTGCTACACTAGATATATTTGAAGAACATAATATTATTGAGCAAAATATCGAGAAAAGTTTACACATGGGTAAAGCCTTGGAAAGATTTAAAACCCTATCTAGTGTTAAAGAAACCAGAATAATCGGAATGATAGCAGTTGTGGAACTAAAAGAGCATCATGCAGAAGAGAGAGTAGGTCTTAAAATTCACGAATTTGCACTCTCAAAAGGCATATTAATAAGACCTCTTGGAAGTGTAATATATGTAATGCCACCATATATCATTACAAAAGAAGAGATCGATAGAACATTTGATGTCATTTACGATGCTATTGTTAGTTTATAATTAAATTTTAACTTCTAAAATATGAAAGAAATTTATTATTCTTTTTACGAATTGCTTCGTATAAGCGTCTAGCTCGTTCTGAATCTAAGGCAACGGCATCTTTGTACAATTCTTCAGCATGTTTACTGTTCGCTTGTGTACCTATTCCATGCTCCACTAGTTGTCCATAGTCACAAATAGCTTCATCATAGCCAGCCAATGCTAGTTCTTTTATTAGTTCAAATGCTTTTATTTCATTTTTTTCAAAAATATCACCTTTTATTAATTCTCTTGCAAATAGTAGACGACCAAGATTTGATTCAGTTGACCCACAAAGCACAGCCAATTGTTCTGCTTCAAGAAAGTTTCCTTTCTCCTTTAGTTGATTGATATATAGTAATATTTTATAAATCTCATCGTCTGTATATCCTCCATTTTCGATATGCTTCATCCAAGCAGTAGCCGATTTGCTAACGATCGTAATTGACTTAGAGAGATAATAAGCTACAGTATTATGGAATATGGTAGATATATCAGGTATTTTTGCATACATAAAATTATTGCTCCCAGTTGATAGTGTAGAATCAGTATTAAGAGACTCTTCTATTTGTTCACCCGAACTATCTGTTTCTGTAATATCTGTAGTATCGTTCATATTATGTTGATTTTGATGGTTTGCATCATATTTTGAATCATTTTCTGTATCAATACACATATCGTCTTTAATTTCTATTTCGCTTGAGCTTGAATCTGTCTCAAGTGCTTCATAATTAATTTTTTCTTCTATATCATTAGCACTATTTGTAATTTTTATTGTGATACTATTTTTATTTATTGGTTTTAGTAGTGCAAATTCTTTTATAATGACCTTGGCGTTATTTGTATTTGATTGATTAGTCACTTCTTGTGTGACAATTTCTTTATTTGTTTCATCGGCGGTCTTACTTTTTGCATTATACTCAGTAATCAAAACCTGAGCTTTTGCATAATATTTTTGTTTTAGCTGGGCAATTATTTCACCCAAATTACTATCATCTTCAAAATGCTCAAGCTTTAACAGTTGAAGCCTAATAGTCTCTTCATCTGTCATTGATATAGCAATTTTTATAATTTCTAATCTTTTTTGCATTTGATTCATGTTAATAATACGCCTTCATATTTGTTCAATATTTATAACTTAATATAATGTTGTATATTATATCCTAAATATGATAATATTTTTAGATGAATAATAAAATATATTTTTTTGTTAATAAGTGACTTTTTACACAGGAGTTATAAATTGGATATTTAAAGATATTTGTGCTAAAATAATTTAGTATGTATTTGATTATATATTGAAAATATCATAGTAATGCTTACTGATTGTAGGTAAAATAATAAAAACAAGGATTTGAATGAGTTTTAAAAACATAGAGATAATTAAAAACGCAAATATTTATTTTGATGGCAGTGTGACAAGTAGAACGATTATATTTACAAATGGAGAGAAAAAAACTCTTGGTATTATGATGCCTGGAGAATATGAATTTGGTACAGATGCTGCAGAAGATATGGAAATTATGAGCGGCAAGCTTAGTGTAAAGTTACCACAAAATGACGACTGGATAGACATAGTAGCACCTTCATCTTTTCATGTTCCAGCTAATAGTAAGTTCCAATTAAAAGTAACTGATACTACTGATTATTGCTGTTCTTTTTTATCATGAAATAATCTAGGATAATATTTATCCTAATTAAATAATTTTGTGATATAATAAATTACACCAAATTAAACAAAAGGAAATAAAATGCCAAAAATAAATAAATATGTAGACATCGACACAGTAGAGAGAGAGGCAAAAAAAGATCTTATTGATAGACACTCACCTTTCATTCACTGTGCAAGTACAGCAAAAGCTGGAGAACCATTTGAGGTTACAGTAAAAATGGGTAATGAATACACTCACCCTGATGATTTTGATCACTTCATAGAGTCTGTGACGCTTTTTAATGGTGAAACAAAATTAGCTCAAGCGTCTTATGTTCCAGGAACACTAGGAAATGTAAAAGCACACAATACTACAACTTTTACAATCATACCAACAGGTAAAAAATTAAATTTAATTGCTCAGGGTTATTGCACAAAGCATGGCATATGGGAGGGTACTCCTGTCGAAGTAACAGTTGAAGAGGCTAGCACTTGCTGTGGCGGAGGTCACTGCTCATAATCTTATCTCTTGACCTTTGGGTGGTCAAGAATTGCATTTATACCAATCATTCTGTACTCTAAAGCCAATTTGGCTAAAATACTTCCATGAAAAATCTACAAATCGCATTAGCATTAAAACAATTATACCAAATGAGAGCCAATGGCTATAAATACACAAATATAAAGATGCCTGATGGAAATAAATCACTCTTGAATTTGGCTGGTTCACTTGAAAGCTTGTGTGAACAAGCAAAACAATGTCATCTTTGCGAGCTTAGTAAAAGCCGATCAAAGGTACTATTTGGCGAGGGTGATAGTAATGCTGATATATTATTTGTTGGAAATGCTCCAAATGCAAGTGATGACGCTACTGGTAAAATATTTTCAGGTAGGGCAGGTGAGATGCTGGAGAATATGATAACAAAAGTTCTTGGAATATCTAAAAATAGTGTTTATTATACTAATATTGTGAAATGCTATCCGTCACAAAATAGAGCAATTTTACCAATTGAAGCGGATACTTGTATTTCGTACTTGCATAAACAAATAGAGAATATAAAACCAAAAATTGTGGTCACATTAGGGGATGAAGCTTATAAGTATTTAACTAATAGCGACATTGAAATAAGCAAAATTCATGGAACACCACTAAAGCACAATGGATATATTATTGTGCCAACTTTTGATCTTAGTTTTTTACTTAAAAATCCATCATACAAAAAAGATGCATTTGAAGATTTAATAAAAATAAAATCATTACTCAAATAAAATTAATATAAACCCTCAACATCCAAAACTCCTAATTTTTATATCAATTTATTTTCTAACTAAAGCTTAATAAGATAGAGAGCTAACAATATCAGGATTAGATTTAATAAATGCTAGTTTAACTTTATGTTGGATGTATTTAAAAGTGATAGTTTGGATATTGATATTGCGAAATCTTTTCAAGCGTCATTGTTTTGATTGCTTGACATTTGTAACTAAAATATGGTATCATAATTTTATGAGTAAAAAAGATAAACCAATAGAACGATTTATGAGCATTCCAGCAAAAAAAGATATAACTTTTGATGAGTTGTCATCTTTTTTGGTTAAGCTTGGCTTTGACAAAATTGAGGGCGATGGTAGTGCTGTAAAGTTTTACCACAAAGAAAAAGATTTGCTTATAAATTTGCACCGTCCACACCCAGGCAATATTCTAAAAGTTTATCTCGTAAAGCAAATACAAACCAAACTAAAGGAGTTTATAAATGGCAACAATTGAATATAATGGCTATATAGCCACAGTAGAATATAGCAGTGATGATAAAGTGTTTTTTGGGAAAATTGAGATGATAAATGACCTTGTGACTTTTGAGTGTGATAGTGCCAAAGAGATAGAAGAGGTATTTAAAGATAGGGTAGATGACTATGTGGCTACATGTAATGAGTTAAATCGTGAGCCACAAAAAGCATTCAAAGGGGTATTTAATGTAAGAGTAGAGCCAGAGTTACACCGTGAGCTTTACCGCCAAGCGTTGGAACACGGTAAGTCTCTAAACAGTTGGGTAAAAGAGCTTTTGACTACTCCAAAAATAGCAAAAGGCTAGGATTGAGCTTTAACTAAATACGATGATAATTACAAAATACATTCTAATAGCAGTCATATTGCTATTTTTAGCAAAGTGTGGTGCCGAAAGTGCAACGCATGAGATTAATTCTCATCCTGTTGATAAAATCAAAATACACGGTAAAACTTCATCTGCATAAAATTGCAAAGGCATTCAATATCAATATTACAGATTTATTCCTTACTAATGAAAATACTGTGGACTCAAAAAAAACTATAAAGACTGCTCTACTTAGAAAAACATCATAAACAAAAATTATTAAGCAGACTTAAGAAAAACAACAGATACAATATTGCATATATGTTTTCTAGAATCATCAAGAGGGATTTTAATGGCTACAAGAAATATTTTGTTGTTGCCATATAAGATTTTCTACTTCGTTCGTAATACCATCTTCGATATACCAAAAGTCTCATTTTTACTTTCACATATTCTCATCAAAGTAGGAGATATACTCGATATCGGAGATAAGGGACTATATGAAGTAGTAAAATTTATAAGTGATGATGGGTGGAGTGGCGATACTTTGACTTTTGAAAGAGGCGGAGAGACTTTAACTATACTTAATTTGAGTGATGAAAGGATGGTGGCGTGATGAGGACTACAAAAAATTATAAGAACAATCAAAATACATATATGAAAAAGGTGGCATGATGAATATCAATAAACCTACAAGGTATATCCTTGTAACCATAAAGTATATCCTGATAATAGTTCCTCTTCTCTATTTGGCAAAAATAGGATTGATGATCGCATTCTATAAATACAATGAACATCCAAATATCAATCCTAATCCTACCGATACACTGAAAATATATGGCAAAACTTCCTTTGGTAAAGATTGCAAACTACTTTTCAATACAACATATATTCCCAACAATTCGCTCGGAGTTATAAACAGTGAGCGGGATAAAGTACCTGCAACCATCAAACAAGATGGAACATACGAAGCAACAATACATAAAGATCATTTTAAGCAAATATTCACTACATGGAAAATGGTAAGTTTTTCTCCTGAGTTCCAGTGCCCAGGCTATACTCAAGGAGGTGTAGCAATGGTTCATCTGACAGATAAAAGCAAAGCGACAAAGGTTTTGATAGAGTGTGTTAAAGAGCAGTGGAGTAGCTCGATGGATCGTGCGACAATTTACAACCATGTTACATGTGCCTATAGCAGTTCAAATTCTGCTATAGGAGAGGTTTCAAATTTGCAAAAAACGATAGAAGTGAATTTTATAGAAAAGAATGGAGAAAATGATGATAACAACACAAGAAGCCTATGAGTATGCAGATGTATTTACAATAAAAAAGGATAAAAAATGTCACTAGTATTTCTATTTTATTTATTATTTCCAATAGCACTAATTATATCAATTATTGTTTCTATCATAATGCTGATAAATGCGATATTGAAAAATAACACAAAGAAAATCAAAAAAATGGCAATAGTCATAGCTTTACTTCTGACGCCTATTGCTTATCATTATGCAAAGATAGCATTTTATAACTCGAATAGCACACCAAATATAAATCCACATCCAACTCAGAAGATGAGAGTTTATGGTGACTATCCGTTTGAAAAGGATATAGAGCTAAAATCCATTGGTGTTGAATATGTAAATAAAAATTCAAAGTGTAATAAAGATAAATGGCTACTAGATGAAATTGGAATTCCTTTGTTACAAACAAAAACATTTCCTGTAACTGTTAAAAATGGCAAATTTGAATCTATCGTTTATTTAGATAGCTATTTACCTGGGATATGTCAATGGGAAGCGTATCATCTTCATCTTACTGTGTTAGCAAAAAGTGGCAATATCGGATTTCCATCAAGCCATATTATGGTAGGTACAATCATGCATAGAGCTTTTCCAGAACAGCGTCATATAATTAATCTAGAATACATAAAAAAAGCAAATTTTTTAAATTATTCTACATTTATTACTTATCGTGATTCTTTGAGACAAGAAGCAAATTACAATTATGATATGGGAATTGGTCTTGATAGTAAGCCAAACATTTCAACCACGCAAAAAGAGGTTCAAGTTAAATTTTTAGATAAAGGATGGAGAGAATAATGATAACAACACAAAAAGCTTATGAGTATGCAGATGTATTTACAATAAAAAAGGATAAAAAATGTCACTAATGCTTCTATTTTATTTACTATTTCCAATAGCACTACTTGTGGCAATTATTGCTTCTATCGTAATGCTGATAAATGCGATATTGAAAAATAACACAAAGAAAATCAAAAAAATGGCAATAGTCATAGCTTTACTTCTGACTCCTATTGCTTATCATTATGCAAAGATAGCATTTTATAACTCGAATAGCACACCAGATATAAATCCTCACCCAACTCTAAAAATGAGAGTATATGGTGACTATCCGTTTGAAAAGGATACCAACATGAAAATTGGTATTCGTTTTCAAAACAAGAATAAAAACTGTAATAGAGACAAATGGTTATTAGATGATGGAGGAAGTAGACATAAAATAAAAACATTTCCCACAACAATTAAAAATGGCAAATTCGAATCCATAATCTATTTTGATAGCTATTTGCCAGGCATATGTCAATGGGAGGCGGAAGAAATCTATGCTTATATGCAGAGTAAGAATGACAATATTGAATTAGCAGGAGAAATGCTAGTTAATGCAAAAAAGGATGTGACCGTATCATGGGATTCTGATTGTAGAGAGTCTGCATTAGAAGGACAAATAATGTTTTCTTTCCCTTTGACAGATAAAAGTAAATATGAGAAACTTTTCCCAAAGAAAGTAAATTTTCCAGATGAAGCTAATATAGGGTTTGTGTCACAAAAAGCTCCGACAGAAAAAGATAAACTACTTTATATTAACTGCTTTAAAAAGAAAGATGATAATGTGAATTTTAAAACTAAAACTATACTTGAGTGCAATGAATTTTATTCTATAAATGGCGAAAAACTTGTAAATGGATTAAAAAATATTTCAACCACTCAAAAAGAGGTTCAAGTTAATTTTTTAGATAAAGGATGGAGAGATCAATGATAACGACACAACAAGCTTATGAGTATGCAGATGTAGCTGAAAAAGTTTATGCATTTACTAGCACACAAGAATATACAATTAAGGAAAGTACAAAATACGATAATCAAGAATCAGGTCTACAGTTTGCTGTATATGAAAGAAAGGTAGCGTGATGGAAGAATTTAAAAATGACAATCAGTCTTTACAAAGAGATTATGATAAAGAGCCAATAGTGATTGAGGATTATAATTATATTTTTGAAGCTATGTTTTATATTTTATCTATTTTTATAGTAATATATTACTACTTTATAAATCCTCATAACGCACAAAATGAATTGTCGCGAAAATTCTTTTTTATGCATGCTATCTTTATTATAATAATCCCTGGATTGCTATATTATCTAAAATTGGCAAAAAGCAAACGAAAAATAATTTTAAACAATAATTTCATTATTTTAAAAGAAAACGAAGAAATACTTATTCAGGTAGATATAAAAAAAATAATAAAAATAAATAAAACCTTTAATGACTATTATTCTAAAACACAAGAAACTGAAGGAGTTTGGGCATTATTTTCTTATTGTTTAACTCTAGTAATTATTCCTATATTGATTATTAATAAGTTTATTTTTCATGTTTTTAAAGGGGGTCTTAAAAGTTATAATTTTTATGATTCTATAATTGTATTTGATAATGAAGAAAATTTTATTAATATCATGCCTATTTTAAGCGAAGAACATGAAAGTTTAAGGAAATATTTTTTATACAAACAAAACATTGATATAAAGGAAGTAGATAAATTTATTAAAATTGAATACGGATACTATGGAGGTAGAAAATGAATCCATTAGAAATATTAGAAAAAGCTCAAAATATATGGAATGCTATCCGTCACAAAATAGAGCAATTTTACCAATTGAAGCGGATACTTGTATTTCGTACTTACATAAACAAATAGAGAATATAAAACCAAAAATTGTGGTCACATTGGGTGATGAAGCTTATAAGTATTTAACTAATAGCGACATTGAAATAAGCAAAATTCATGGAACACCACTAAAGCACAATGGATATATTGTTGTGCCAACTTTTGATCTTAGTTTTCTACTTAAAAATCCATCATACAAAAAAGATGCATTTGAAGATTTAATAAAAATAAAATCATTATTACAATAAAGTTTCCCATAAAAATACTTATTTATATAAGCCCAAGATGGGGCTTATATAGTACAAGAGTTTAGAATAGATTCTATTTTGCCTACTATGCTTGGGTCTTCTAGTGTTGAAGTGTCTTGGGTTATTTCTTCGCCTTTTGCTATGCTTCTCAATATTCGTCTCATTATCTTACCACTTCTAGTTTTTGGCAAATCAGGAACAAATACAATATCATCACAAACTGCAATAGCACCAATCTCTTGCTTGATAACATTATTAATCTCTTTTACTAATGCTTCTACTGCAACATCATCTTCACTTTTTAGTACAACATAAGCAAATATTCCCTCTCCTTTGATAGAGTGTGGTTTGCCTACTACTGCTACGGCTGCCACTGAAGTGTGTTTTTTAATAGCAGCTTCAACCTCCGCCGTTCCCATTCGGTGACCACTAACATTGATGACATCATCGGTTCTGCCTGTAATAGTGATATAGCCTTCTTTGTCAATCATGGCACCGTCTCCAGTGAAATATACAGGCTTGCCGTCTTTTTTGCAATCTCCAAAATAAGATTTTACAAATCTATCACTATCGTTCCAGATATCCCTTATCATGCTTGGCCATGGTTTTGTAATACACATAAAACCTTTTTCTCCAACAGGCGTAGGTTCTCCGTTTTCGTCTATTATTTCTGCGATTATTCCTGGTAAGGGGAATGTTGCACAACCAGGCTTGATTGGAGTAGCACCAGGTAGTGGGGATATCATGTGCCCACCAGTTTCTGTTTGCCAATATGTATCCACGATAGCACATTTTCCACCACCTATCTCGTCATAGTACCACTTCCATGCAGCTGGGTCAATTGGTTCTCCTACTGTACCAAGAGTTCTTAGGGAACTTAGATTATATTTTTTAGGCTCATCAGCACCCATTTTATGAAGTAGTCTAATCGCTGTTGGAGCAGTGTAAAATTGATTTACTTGGTACTCTTCAACCATCCTCCAACATCTTCCAGCATCTGGGAATGTAGGGACACCCTCGAACATTATTGTTGTAGCTCCAGCTGCTAGTGGACCATATACTATATATGTGTGACCAGTAATCCAGCCAACATCAGCCGTACACCAATATGTGTCATTTTCTTTTAGATCAAATACCCACTCCATGGTCATTTGAGCCCAAAGAATATATCCCGCACTACTATGCTGGACGCCTTTTGGTTTGCCTGTACTTCCACTTGTGTATAGCAAAAATAGCGGATCTTCACTATCCATTGGCTCAGCTTCACATACAGGAGATTCATTTTTGATGAGCTCATTATATAAATAGTCTCTACCCTCTACCCAATTAACATCTTCGCCATTTCTCTCCACTACACATACAGCTTTAACGCACTCACAACCACTACTTAATGCATCATCAACCACAGGTTTTAGCATATATGGGCTACCTTTTCTAAAAGCACCATCAGATGTTACGACAAGTTTAGCCTCCGCATCTATAATCCTGTCTTTAAGTGCTTCTGCACTAAACCCGCCAAAAACAACTGAATGTATTGCACCTATTTTTGCACACGCTAACATTGAAATTGCGGCTTCAGGTATCATTGGCATGTAAAGTACAACCCTATCGCCTTTTTTTATGTCAAATTGATTTTTAAACATATTAGCAGTCTTATTAACTTCATATGCAAGTTCACGATAAGTCAAAACTCTTTGGTCTCCATTATCTCCTTCAAAAATAATAGCTGCTTTATTCTTGCGAGTTTCTAAGTGTCTATCAATACATTGATGGGCTACATTTAATTTGCCACCATCAAACCATCTGTAAAATGGAGCATTTGATTCATCAAGTACTTTATCAAATGGCTTAAACCAATCTATTTTCTCATTTGCATATTTAGCCCAAAATCCCTCATAATCATTGTTTGCTTCATTCATTAGAGCATGATACTCTTCCATACTTTTTATTGCTGCACCTTTTGAGTGTTCTGTGTGTGGTTGGTAAATTTCTTGTAGCATGGCTTTTTCTCCTGTTTTTAATTTAATTTCTGTTTACTATATTTTAACTTTAGATACATCATGGCTGTCATAGTAGCATCATTTAATGCATCATGTCCTTGTAGCTTTGGAATCGACAACTCATTCATTATTGTATCAAACCTCAAATCTATATTTCCTTGTGGAATACGAGCTATTTTCTTGTCATAGTAAATAGCCGAAACCTCTTCTTGTTGGTTTGGTAATTTTATACCATACATTGGCTTTAGATATCTATTTATCATTGCTATATCAAACTCCAAATAGTAACCTGCCAATTTTCTATTGCCAATAAAATCTAAAAAATTATCAATAGCCTCCTTAATGGGCATACCTTCTGTTATGTCACAATTTCTTATTTGGTGTATTTTTATACTTTCACTTGATATTGCTCTATCTTGTATGACCAAAATATGAAACGAATCATTTGTAAGTATCTTGTTTCCTTTGATTTTTATAGCACCTATGGATACTATATTGTCAATTTTTGGATTTAATCCTGTGGTTTCTGTGTCAAAAACAACAATCTCATCTCCATCATATGGCTCAAATAAAAATTCATATTTTCTATCCTTTAGACCCTTTTTATTCCATGAGGCTTGTAGTTTTTTAAACATTTAGCTCACCATTGAGAGCTGGAAATGATATTTAAGAAGCTTTTTAAAATGACTAATGGTCTTTAGCGCATCTTTTAAAACATCTCTCTGCATCTTACCCATGTTACTTAGTGAAACAAAATTTGTAATCTCATCACCTAGTTGTTGTTGTTTTAGAGCAGAGTGCAACCTGATTGTATTAATTACTTCTAATGATTCAATCATTTCTAGTGCATCTTCCCTGCTTAAAAAACCAATATTATTAAGTTCTTTAATTCGCTCAAATGTATTCGTATGCACTATTCCAAACTCTAAAGATAAAGAGCGAACACCATGAATTAATGGGAATAGGGCAGTTTTTTTGATGTCAATTTCATTTTTATGACCCTTTTTAGTGCTAAAAGTTGAAAATATGCCAAGTGCTTCATCAAAACTCTCGATTGATTTAGCAAAATGTTTTAAAATAATTGGGTGACTTTTGACTCCACTAATCAAACTATCTCTAAGCCTAATGTATAGTTTTGCATTCCCAGCCACGCATAATGAATCAAAAAATATAGCCATATCCATCATAGAATCACTACTTTGGTTTTCGATCCAATCATCTATCATCTCTTTATATTTAGATAAGTTTTGATGCCATTTTGGATTTATCATCATAACTTCTCCTTTGCACCTAGGATAACCTATCTCATCAAGAGCTTTTATAAATGAATTTGTAACCTCATTTATATCAAGAGGATTAAAACTATCTTCAAAAATAATAGCATTGTCTTGATCTGTTCTAAGGATTTGTTCTTCTCTGCCTTCGCTTCCTAGTAAAATCAGAGCCGACTTATTGTGCCATTCTGCTGGTGCAATGAAACCAAATAGCTTAGCATATATTTTTTTGTTAATGCCAGATATAAGTTTTGCTATGTATCTGGTTTTGACTCCCTTGGAATGGAGTGCATCTATTATTATAATCACTTTTTTGGAGACCAATATAAGTGATTCTAGTGAAGTAGAATTTTCAATCTGTGCGGTTATAAGATGAGTTTGGCTTGAGAAGAAACTCACAACATCAATAAGCTCCAAAATGCCCAAAATCTCATTGCTGTCATTAACCACCGGTAAGTGCTTGATAGATTGTTGTGTCATAAGCATAAGTACATTAAACAGTAGCTCGTCTTCTTTGATAGACACAATAGGTGTTGTCTGTACATCTCCTATTGCGGTTGATGAGTTATCTTCCAATAAGATATATTTACGCAGATTGGTGTCTGTAACAATCCCGTATCCATTTGAATTATCAACAAGAATTACAGAGCTAGAATACTCTATCGATTGCTTTAGTGCAACTGTCACAAGAGTCTTCGCTGGAACAATACAAACCGAATGAAGAAGCGTTCTCTCAACTCTGGCAATCATTAAATCACCCATTGAACTAAACTCTTGTTTGGTTTTGATATTATCAACTTTTTGTGCAAGTGAGTGAAAAAAATAATCTCTAAATGAGTGATAGTCATTGCATAGTTCTGCGAATGTAGAAGTAGGTATTTCGTAGCATATGAGTTCTTCATGTACGATGAACTTAGATTCAACTGGTAGTGATTTTAGATAAGCAATGCCTCCAAAAGTGTCATGCTCATGATATATATCTATCATCTCATCATTACTATTGTATGAAGCAACACTGCCTTTTATAATTACGAATATTTTATCAAATGATTGCCCTATATCAACCAAAACTGTTTCTCCAGTATAATATGCAACCACGGAACTGGCATCTATCTTTGAAAAAGCAACATTATCAAGTAAAGAAAATGGAGGATAATCTCCTAATTTCTCTAATAATTCTATCAATTAATCTCCTTAAGCCAAAAGGCTTTGTGGGGTTTAGTGGCTTGAAGCACCTTCAGCACCAATTCCAGTTTGTGACCTTACATTTTGTGCATCAAAAGCATCTCGCTCACTTGCTGCACTTTTACTTTTATCTGTGATAGAGAAGAGCCAAATAGATATAAATGCAACTGATACTGATATAAGTGCTGGATATTTATATGGAAAAATAGCCTCTGCATTTTTGAAAACATCAACCCAGACAACTGGACTGAGAATTACCAATATAACAGCAGTAAATAGACCCATTAGTCCACCCACAACGGCACCTCTTGTAGTAAGATTCTTCCAAAACATAGCTAGGAATAATACAGGGAAATTGGCACTAGCTGCAATCGCAAACGCCAAACCAACCATAAATGCTATATTTTGCTCTTCAAATACAATACCAAGGAAAATGGCAATAATACCAAGTCCAATTGTAGCGATTTTTGAAACTTTCATCTCTGTAGCCTCGTCAACTCTACCTCTTCTAAATACATTAGCGTATAAATCATGAGAAATTGCAGAAGCTCCAGCAAGCGTAAGACCAGAAACAACAGCCAAAATAGTAGCAAATGCAACTGCTGAGATAAAGCCTAAGAAGAAGTTTCCTCCAACAGCGTGAGCTAACCTAATAGCCGCCATATCCGAGCCACCAATTAGAGCTTTTTTGTCTCCGATTAGGATTTTACTGGCATTTTCATCAGATACAATAGTCTGAATACCATTTTGGATTGCTGCAACACCACCATTGAAATATTCAGGGTGAAGTGCAAGAATACTAATAGCACCAAAACCGATAATAAATGTCAAGATATAGAAATATCCTATGAAACCAGTCGCATAAAATACTGATTTTCTAGCCTCTTTGGCATCTGCAACTGTAAAAAATCTCATTAATATATGAGGTAATCCAGCAGTTCCAAGCATAAGGGCAAGACCCAGAGATATTGCCGAATAAGCATCAGGCACTAATGCACCTGGAGACATTATGGCATCATGTTTTGCATGAATTAGGGTCGCACTTTTAAACATAGCTTCAAAGCTAAATCCAAAATGAACAAGAACAGCAAGAGCTATAAATGTAGCACCAGATAAAAGTAAAAATGCTTTAATGATTTGCACCCAAGTAGTTGCAAGCATTCCACCAAATGTTACATAAAGCATCATTAGTCCACCGACTATAACAACAGCCCAAGAGTATGGCAAACCAAATAAAAGCTGGATGAGTTTACCTGCTCCAACCATTTGAGCAATTAGATATAGTATTACAGTTACGATAGCACCAGCAGCTGCCATTGAGCGAATAGGACCTTGTCTTAATCTATAAGCTACAACATCAGCAAAGGTATATTTGCCCAAATTTCTAAGTCTTTCACTCATCAAAAATAGTATTAGTGGCCAACCAACCAAAAATCCAATTGAGTAGATTAGACCATCATAACCAGCACCATAAACTAGGGCTGATATTCCCAAAAATGATGCAGCTGACATATAATCCCCTGCGATTGCTAGACCATTTTGAAATCCTGTGATACCACCACCTGCTGTATAAAAATCTTTTGCTGATTTAGTTCTTTTAGCAGCCCAGTATGTAATACCTAAGGTTCCAGCTACAAATACCAAAAACATAATTATGGCAGATACATTTAGTGGTTGCTTTTCAACAGCTCCAGTAAGAGCCTCGGTAGCAAATAGTCCAATGCTGAGCATCAAAAATGATGATAATATTTTTTTCATTTGAGATCCTTTATAGAATTTTTAACATCTTGTGTTAAGGCATCAAATTCGCCATTGGCTTTTTTAGTATATATTCCAGCCAATATAAAACAAAGTACAATAATTCCAATACCTACAGGAATCCCAATACTAGTTACCCCGCCATTCATGCTCGCAGCAAATATTTTTGGCTCAAATGCAATAATCAATATAAATGAAAAATATGCAATCAAAACAATAGATGATAAAATCCATGCAAATCTACCTCTTTTTGATACCAACTCTTGATATTTTGGATTAGCCATAATGGCTTCCACGGTTTCTTGTTTCATCTCTCTCTCCTTAAAAATTATAATTAGCTACCAAGCGATACTCATCCCAGTCTAAACCTGGTGAGAAATCTCTTGGGTAGTTAGCTCTTAGTTTTAGCTCAGTACACTTAGTGGGTTTATAAGCAATATCAAAACCACTCTCTTTTGCTGTCCATGTTTGACCTGCTTTATATGTATTTAATGCACCTATATCATATTGCGAATGATATGCTGACGCCGTAATTGGCAAGCCAGTAATTGATGCTAAATTATATCCAGCTCCTACTTTCCAAGCATCTGTATCAGCAAAGAACTGATGTCTAGTTACCATTCCTTGAGTAAATGCAGGCATTCCGCCCCATGGAGATACAACTCCACCATTCATCAATGAGCCACTACTGGAACTAGTTTGTGAGTATGCAGCATATATATCTAAGTCACTATATTTAGCACCAAGCTTAGCTCCCCAGTAATTACTATTTACTGCTCCGGCTAATTTATTTCCTACTTCTGATTGGTTTATGTATTGTGCAGAACCACTCATTTTGACACCATTCATTAATAAGCAGTTCCAGCCATAATCAGCTTGAAGGTAAACAGCATTTAATATATCGTGTGCATAATAATCCCACGCTTGAAGTTTTAGATTCGGAATACCACTATATATTGCAGCAACAGCAGTTACGCCATCTGTCCCTGAGCCAGCAGTTCCAAGTGCAACTGTACCCATATCTCTAAAAGCACCACTTGTTGCACTTTTATAGCCAAGCCCATACCCACTTTGAAGTGCTAGAGCATCTTGTGCATATACATTTCCAAATGTTCCAACACTCTCTTTGGTGACATGTGCTACTATTAAAGTAGTATCTTTAATATCTGTATTGCTAGCTACTACAGCTTCAAAAAGATTTGGCAGCATCCTAGCATCATCAGCTCCAGCAAGTGGAGTATCAAGTTTTTGACGACCAACTTTAATATTTGTATTTCCTAATTTATAATTGGCATACAGTTCACCTAAATATGTATAGCCATCATAAGTTCCACCAAATAAAGATGGGTCAAAACTAGCACTTGTTCGAGGACTACCATCGTGTATATCTATAAAGTTTGTGCTGTATATCTTGCCACCCAAGGTTATATTATAATAACTTCCAGTCTCATAACCCAAAAATCCACCAACTGCGAGTGAATTCCGATTGTTTTCAATCGTACCACTATATGTTCTATCTATATAGAAAGCCCTTAGTTGTCCACTATATTTTCCATCTTTTAGTGCTTGCTCAAAGCTATCAGCACTTAGCACCGCACCGCACAGCATCAAAGCAGAAGCCACACTAAATCTACTAATTTTCATGTTTTCCCCCATTAATATTATCTTACAATTATATTATGGAATACCAATATAGCATTAATATAGCATTCCATTTTTTAAATGCAATATTAAAGATTATATATATTAATGTAACAAATTGTTACATTTTAAATATTTTGCTTTTTATACGGTAGCCAACCCCTTTGATACCATCTATAATATCCTCTTTAAGTGATATTCTCACTCTATGCATCTCGGCTCTGATTGTTGCATTATCAATTTCATCTCTATCCCAAACACAATAGCGAAGCATATCAAAATCAACTATTTTATCTATGTTTGAAACTAGTAGATGCATTATCTCATTTTGTCTATTTGTTAATGTTTGCTCAGTACCATCAAAATAGACTCTTTTTTTACTAATTTCATATGTGTACATATTGCTAATCCTAACATGGTTTTTTGAACACAAATCACCCCTTTTCATTAGTCTATCAATATGCAAGGTAAGCTCTTGCAAGTGAAAAGGTTTTTTTAGATAATCAAAACAACCAAGCTCATAAGCTTTTGTTATCTGCTCTATTTGTGTAATAGCACTTATGAATATAGTAGGTACAAATATTTTATCATTTTGTAGTTTTTGCAAGAGATTTAGCCCGTCAATTGACGGTACATTTATATCAAAAATAAACAAATCATATCTGTGTGGCTTAATATGTTCAAATGCTTCATTTCCATCTTCATATACCTCTACGCTATATCCACAAGACTCCAAATACTCAGCAATAGCACTTTGTAACATTAGCTCATCTTCGAGAAGTAAAACCCTCATTTTATCTGCCTTTTTTCAAATTTATAACAAAATAATGTATTTTCAATATCAGAACTTACATCAATATATATATTCTCTTTTTTGCATATCAATCCAACTATTTCAAGCCCTAGACCAAGCCCTAGTTCAGTTGTGTCTTCTCTATGAAATGGGCTAAATATTTTGTTTGTATCTTCAATTATTTTTTTTGTAACCGTATGAAACTTCAATGTAATATAGAGTTTATTTTCTGTTAGTTTTATTTCAATATCACTATTTTTCTTCGAGTATTTAATTGCATTTGATATATTATTGTCAATAAGCCTTTGTAGCTCTATAGAGTTAAAAAATATCCAAATGCTATCTGTAATATTTGGTTTTATCTCATGCATATTTCCACGAGAAATTTCCATAAAAAAATCTATACGGGATAATAGAAAATCTCCCATGTCTATCCACTCTTTAGTGTACTCAATTCTATCTTTCTTTACCATATATGTTAAATCATCATAAATAGTTGAGATTACTTTAGATGCTGCTTCTATCTTATTAATGTATTCGGTTGTTCCAAATTTGATTTTATGCATATCTATATTTGCAAGCATCACAGCCAGAGGAGTGTTTATTTCATGAATAGAGTGCTTTATAAAACTATCTTGACTTTTGACAAGTGATATATTATGTATAGATATATCTTCTAGGAGTTTATTTTTTATATGCAAATCTTCTGTTTTTGTTGCTACTTTTTTTTCAAGTGTTTCGTTAATATTTTTAAGCTTTAGTTTTCTCCTGTGTATATCATCCACCATGTTGTTAATATATGGAACCATATTTTTAAATTCTATTAAAGCAATACTATTTGCATCAATGGCTATATATTTTTTACTGGCATTACGGAAAAAGTCTTGGAATATTTCAACCTGCCTAGTTAGTATATAATGCACTATCCAAGCCCAAATAGCTGCAAATCCAAAAAGTATTACTGACAATGAGAGTATCTCCATCATTAGTTTGATTAATCTTTTTTTCAGCTCCGCTTTTTTATTGCTAATCTCCTCTTCGATATTGTATGCTTCTGATGAAATAGTATTTTTGGTTGGTGCTGTTATGTATGTTTTTCTTATTAAGTCTGCATCTCTTTCAAAATCATTGTACTCTTCATATATCAATAGATTTACAAATAAAAGCATAAATGCAAAGAGAATAGATAACCCAATAATATAGATAGTTGTTATGCTTTTATGTTTAAATATCATTTTTGTATTTATTTGCCATATGTGAATGTTTAATTTTTATGGAATTATCTTGCCGAGTAATAGCTTGTAGTGGTCTTGGCTTTGAAAACCTTTTTCATATCTCCATCTTAGAACGAATTCAATAATTTTATTTTTTAGTTCATGAGTAAGGTTGGCACCACTACCAAAATATCCTAGTGATATATTTTTTGCTTTTTTTCTTTCATCAAGACCAATTTCATAGCTAATTGCAATAATTTGTATGTATTTTCCCGCTCTAATCTCTCCAAAGTCATTTTCTCCAATGCCTATACCACTTAAATTCATAGCTTTGTATAAATAGACATCTTCAAGAGTAGTACACTTCTTGTTTATACTCAATTCTTCAAAAAGAATTTTTAATTTTTTGATATTATTTTCCCTCTCAAATGGGTCAGTATTAGTACACTCAAAGTTATGATTTAACAATATATTTGATGTTTTTGTATCTGGCATTTTCTTATTTAAACTTGCTATATTGTCTTTTTGCATCAGTTTATCATCTAACTTTTGTGTTAATGCCATTAGTTTATCATAGTTGTTTGACAAAAAATATCCTTGCTGTATTGAATCATATTAAATCATATTATACAATATATTTTATAATATATAAATAATTTTAGATTATTTTTTGCTTTTTTATCAAATTATTTATACTTTATGCTCTTTTAGTGCTTTCTCCAAATCTTCAATTGTGTCAATTCCAAAACTTTCAGTTTCAACCACAACCATCCCAATTTCGTAATCACTATATAATGCCCTAAGTTGTTCAAGTTTTTCAATATTCTCAAGTGGAGCATGAGGTAGAGAACAAAATGTTCTAAGGGACTTCATTGTAAAGCCATAAATACCTAGATGTCCCTTGTACTCATTTAAGTGGTGGTCCCTTGAGTATGGTATTTTTGATCTAGAAAAATACAATGCTTTTTCATTTAATGAAGTTACTACTTTTACAATATTTGGATTATCTGCTTCATGTGAATCTACTATTTTATAACATGAATTCATAATTATCGAATCCAAATTTGCATTTAACTTTGTTAAATCATATACTGCTTTTACTACTGATTTTTCTATGAAAGGCTCATCAGCTTGGATATTTATAACTATATCATTATCGTTTAGATTAATAGTATTTGCAGCTTCGTATATTCTATCTGTTCCGCTTTGGTGATTTGTACTTGTCATTACAGCATTAAAGCCGTAGCTTTTGCAAATTTCAACTACATATTCGCTATCAGTTGCAATAAGAACTTCATCAATATCTTCAACAGCTTTTGCGGTTTTAATAACCATAGGTAGACCATTTATATCTGCTAAGATTTTATTTGGAAACCTAGTTGAGCCTAGACGAGCAGGAATTATAATCACTATATATCCATCTCAATTATTTTCCAAGGAAGCCCTTGTGTATTCATAAGTTCCATAAAAGGATCAGGATCCAACTGTTCCATATTCCATACTCCAGTACCACTCCATACTCCATCTAGCATCAGTTTAGCTCCTATCATCGCTGGCACTCCTGTAGTGTAGCTAACCCCTTGACTCATTACTTCAGCATAGCACTCTTCATGGTCTTTTACTTGATAAATGTATATTTTTCGTTTTTTACCATCTTTTATGCCCTCAGCTACTATGCCTATATTTGTTTTGCCTTTTGTGCGAGGTCCTAAACTAGCTGGATCTGGAAGCAAGGTAGCTAGAAATTCCATCGGCACTATTTTCATACCTTTGTGTTCTACCTCTTTGATGCCTAACATTCCTACATTTTCAAGACATTTCATATGAGTAAGGTAGCTTTGACCAAAGGTCATAAAAAATCGTATTCGTTTTAGTCCTTTTATATTCTTAACCAAGCTTTCCATCTCTTCATGATATAGTAGATAACTATCTTTTGGACCGATTTCAGGATAATCCCAAACTTGCATAATTTCCATCGGTTCTGTTTCTATCCATGTGCCATTTTCCCAGTAACGCCCTTTGGCACTCACTTCACGCAGATTAATCTCTGGATTAAAGTTTGTTGCAAATGGATACCCATGATCCCCTGCGTTACAGTCAAGTATGTCTATCGTGTGTATCTCGTCAAAATAGTGTTTCTGTGCATAAGCACAAAACATATTAGTAGCTCCAGGGTCAAATCCACTACCAAGCAGTCCCATGATGCCAGCATTTTTAAATGCATCATGTTTTGCCCATTGTTCTTTATATTCGAACATTGCAGTATCTGGATGTTCATAATTTGCTGTGTCTAAATATGGGGTTTTTGTGGCTATACATGCATCCATTATAGTTAGGTCTTGATATGGAAGTGCTACATTTATAACTATATCAGCTTTTGTCTCATTGATTAGTTTTACTATATCTTCTGTAATATCTGCATCTAATGAAGCGGTTGCTATCTCTATTCCTAGTCTAGATTTTACATTTTTAGCTATTGCGTCACATTTACTTTTTGTACGACTAGCTAATGTAATGTTGCCAAAAGTTTCAATATTCATTGCACATTTAAAAACGACAACATTACTAACACCGCCAGCACCTATGATAAGTGTATTTTTTGACATATTGACCCCTGCATTTTATTTGTGTAATTTTATCATAATTTAATTCTATTTTTCATGGTGAATTGTAATATTTAGGGTATTATAATGCCAAATTATATAAAGGCTAATAATGGAAGAGACACTATCTTCGCTCTCGACTTGGGGATATGCTGCAATAGCATTTTTTTCGTTTGGTGGTTCTATTGTTGTCACAGCAGCAACTGGAGTATTCGCATCATTAGGTAAAATTGATTTATTAAGTGCAATAATTGTAGCCATAATATTTAATTTTATGGGTGGTAATATGTTGTTTTACATGGGTAGATATCAAAAAAAAGATATTATGCCATACTTGAAAAACCATACTAGAAAAATAGCTTTAGTACATATTTTATTTCGTAAATATGGCTCATTTGCTATAATTATTGCTAAATTTATATATGGAATGAAACTTATTGTGCCTGTATCA
Source organism: Sulfurovum sp. UBA5198 (assembly GCA_002412865.1). Taxonomy (GTDB): domain Bacteria; phylum Campylobacterota; class Campylobacteria; order Campylobacterales; family Sulfurovaceae; genus BN30871. Next base: position 71,684 of record DHVW01000013.1, on the reverse strand, counting down.
ATGGGTATCTCAAAATATAGCATGAAAAAGTTTATAGTTATTAATTTTATAGCTTCAATTAATTTTGTAGTCGTGATTGTTATGTTAGGATATTATACAGCTTCAACAATAATATTAATTTTTAATTATGTATCACAACACCCTTGGATTGCTCCGATTCTTATCATTACAATTCTTGGTTCAATTTGGTTCTTATTGCATCACGGAACAAAAAAAAGATAAAAGAGGACTATCTCTTAGATTTGACAAACTTAGCAATTCTACGAATACCATCTGATATAGTCGTCATATCAGTTGCAAATGAAAATCTAAAATATCCCTCACTACCAAATCCAAGCCCTGGAATGACAGCTACGCCAGTTTCACTAAGAAGCTCTTTACAAAATTCCATAGAGTTATTTGATATATCTTTGATATTTACAAATAGATAAAATGCACCTTGTGGTTGTAAGACACTAAGACCATCTATTTCATTAAATAGCTCAACAGCTTTTTTTGCTCTAGCTTCAAACGCTTGTCTCATCTCTTCAATATCTATGTCAACTTCCCCATTTAGCGCAACTATAGCAGCCTTTTGAGTAATGGAGTTTATATTTGATGTGCTTTGACTTTGGAGTTTGTCCATTGCTTCTATTAGCTCACTATTTGGTGTAGCTAAATATCCAAAACGCCAACCTGTCATCGCCACTGATTTACTAAGACCATTTATTGTGATAGTTCTAGCAAACATATCATCAGATATTGCCGCTGCTGAAGTGAATTTTGTACCATATACTAGTTTCTCATACATTTCATCACTTGCTACTAATATATCAGTCCCCTTTAGTACTTTTGCGATTTCTTCTAATTCCGCTTTGCTATAAACAGAACCAGTTGGATTCGATGGAGATGTAAGGACAAGCATTTTTGTTTTTGGGGTAATTGCATTTTTTAGTTGTTCTGGCGTCATTTTAAAACCACTTCTCTCATCTGTGTCAATATATACAGGAGTTCCACCACTATATATTACAAGCTCAGGATAGGTCACCCAGTATGGTGCTGGTATGATTACCTCATCGCCATCATCAATAACAGCTTGAAAAAGATTAAATAAAGACTGCTTTGCACCATTGCTTACTATAATCTGATTTGGTTCGTATTTTAGTCCATTTTCTCGCTCTAGTTTGCCACTGATTGCTTGAAGTAATTCTGGAATCCCAGCAACTGCTGTATATTTTGTAAAACCATCATTTATAGCTTTAATAGCCTCTTCTTTAATGCGTTTTGGTGTGTCAAAATCTGGTTCTCCAGCTGAAAAACTGACTATATCTTTGCCTGATGCCTTTAGCTCTTTTGCTAGTGTAGCTATAGCTATTGTAAGTGATGGTGATAGTGCATTAATGCGTCGTGAGAGCATATGAAAACCTTTTGTGTTAATATAATTGCAACATTATACTATGATAGCCATTAAAATCAGTTATCCAAACTATCCTATAGTGGCTATAAACTTCTCATAAAGCTCTTCAAGTTCATCATCTTCTTTGTGTATAGCACTATTGTCTCCACTCTCTAGTGCATGTTCAAGAACTGCCATTCGTTTTAGTAGATACTGGAATATTTCTTTATCAATATCTGGAAGTTTATTATGACTAAAAGGACTTTTGTCAAAACCTTTGGCGATTACTTTGGCTGGCACACCAATAGCTGTTGAGTTATCAGGGACATCTTTTACTACAACTGAGTTTGCTCCGATTTTTGCATTGTGACCTATGGTTATATTGCCAAGTATTTTTGCTCCCGCACCAAGAACGGAACCACTTTGTATAGTAGGGTGTCTTTTGCCTTTCTCAAGACTCACCCCACCAAGTGTTACTTGTTGATATATAAGTACATCATCTTCAATTACAGCGGTTTCACCTATGACAACGCCAGCACCATGGTCAATAAAAACTCTTCTGCCTATGGTAGCTGCTGGATGAATGTCTACAACTGTTATTAGTCTAGAAATACCAGTTAAAAATCTAGGTAGTATTGGAATTCTTCTTAAATGGAGTGCATTTGCAATACGATACCAAAAAAGAGCCCAAAGACCAGGATAATTTATAAAAAGCTCAATGGATGAATGAAGAGCAGGGTCATTATTTTTAACATTTCTAAAATCTTCTTTAATGGTTTCCCATAAAGAAATTTTGTCAACCACTCTAATTTCTTGCATTTATTTACCAGCTTCTATTGTTTGAATCGTTTTAAGATAACTATTTTCACTTAGATATAAATACAATTTTCCAAGCAAGTCTTGTTTTTCGTCGCTACCAATATATTTTGACTCTTCAATTTTTTTCTTTAAAGATTTATCAATTATATTAGTATCATAATCTAAATCATCAAGAACATCCATAAGGTTTTGAGCTTCAATAAGATTTTCTATATAAAAATCTCCATTTTCATCGAACTTTACAACTGCCTCAGTAGGGTGTGTAAACAGATTATGTTTCATACCTAGAACTTCTTGGTATGCTCCTGTTAGGAAAAAGCCTAAAAAATACTCCTCTTGCTCTACATCTATATCATGTAGATAAAATGGTGCATTTGGTTTAAACCCTATCTCGCCATCACTATCACAAGTTATATCCCAAATACTAGCTGGATTAGTTGGCTTTATGTCAAGCTTTGTTAATGGCATTATAGGAAAATGCTGTCCTAGTCCCCACCAGTCTGGTAATGATTGAAAGACGGAGAAATTCACCAAATATCTCTCTTGAATTCTATCTTGAAGCCTTTTAAGCTCATTTGTGTCTTCATCTTTGAGTAAAGAGATAACTCTTTTGATTATCAAGTTGGCTAGTATTTCACTATTTGATCTATCTTCAAGGTCAATGTAGCCTAAATCAAATAGAGTTAGAAGACTCTCCATGTGGTCAAGTGCATCATGTAGGTATTCTCTAGCGTTTGTTCTTCCTAATGAATTGTACAAATCAAAAAGCTCTTCAATTAAAGGCGGATTCGTCTCTTTTAGCCTTAAACTTTTCTCATGGTACTCTTGAGAAAATAGTTCTAGCACCGGGGCAACCAATACAGAGTGGCTTGCTGCAATATACCTGCCAGATTCTGTGAAAATATCAGGTTCTGGAACATTTTTGCTTTTTGCAATATCTTGCATTAGATATATAACATCGTTCGCAAACTCTTTTAATGAATAGTTTCTCTCTTGGTTTTGAAGTTGCTGTGAATATTCCACGGCCAGTCCACCACCAATATTAATTGCACTTAGTGAATCAACACCTCGTTTTTTTAGTTCTGCATAAATATTACCAGCTTCTCTTAATGCTTTTTTTAGTGGAGCAATTTCTCCCATTTGTGAGCCAATATGAAAGTGAATCATCCATAAAGAATCTAGCAAATTATACTCTTTTAGCATCTCATATGCTTCAAGTAACTCAGTAGAAGTTAGTCCAAATTTAGAGCTATATCCACCACTCTTTGCCCAAATACCTATACCTGAGCTGTGTAGCCTAATTCTTACACCTATTTTTGGAACAATTGGTTGAGTACTTTTTGCATTTATCTCGCCATTAACCTCAATTATAGTCTCAAGCTCTCCAATTCCTTCAATGGTAATAGTTATATTATGACCCATCTTTGCAGCTATAAAACACAAAGAAATCATCTCTTTGTCTTTAAAGCCATTTACTGTGATTGGTGCTCCAAGAGGAGTGTATGACATAGCAATTATAAGCTCAGCTTTACTGCCAGCCTCTAGCCCATATTTGTGTTTACTGGATACATTAATCAGTTCTGTTGCAAAATTTGGAAATTGATTTACTTTTAGTGGAAATACAGCATGAAAGTTACCTTGGTAATTAAACTCTTTCTTGGCTGCTTTAAATGTACGAAAAAGAGTATCTATCTGTTTTTTGATAAGATGAGGAAAGCGTAATAATATGGGACCTTTGTAGCCTTTATCCATGATATAATTTGTTATCTCAAGGATAGATGGCTCATTGCCAAATTTTATATTTATGGTATCTTTTTTAATAACAAAGTTATCATCACCCCAAATATCTAACCCAAATTTTTTCATTTATACTATTCCTGACTTTAGAAGTTATTTAATATATTATAGCAAAAACTTATCTATTTTAAATTATAGATATAATTTTTTCAAACCCAAGCAAAATCAGAAGCGTTAAAATACCACCTGCAATTCCTGCCAAAATGTCATCTCCCATTACGCCAAGTCCACCTTTGACATTTTTGTCTATTTTTCCAATAGTAGATGGTTTCCAGATATCAAACAGTCTGAATGCCAAAAAACTAATAAAGAAAGCCACAAAAGCACCATATGGATATAGAAATGAAAATTTGACCGCCATTGGAAATGTTATTAGCATAGCAATCCACATACCAGCCACTTCATCAATGACTATTTCTTGATTATCATGTGTGCCAACTATTTGCTCATATTTATTGATCTCAAATATACCAATTACAGATACTGCAATGGTGGCCAAAAACAGAGTCTCTTCGCCCAGTAACGATAGAATTGCCATGCCAGCCAGTAGCGCAGCAAGTGAGCCTACTGTGCCAGGGGCTTTTGGGCTAAGTCCTGTACCAAAAAAAGTTATAAAAAGTTTCTGAATCGTCATATTTTTCCTTTATGTTAGTGAGCTTGTTTGATATAGCTCTACTAGTTTTATGTAAAACTGTTCATCGTTTGATTCTTCTATTAGTCCAGAATTTGGCATTAATGCCGAGTACAACTCTTGAATATTCTGAAATCTATTTGGGAATAGTTTGGCTAGAATCAATGCTGAAATCTCTTTGCGAACCAATATCGTTGGTGGAACTATACCATTTTCTAGTAATTTTCTAATAGCATGTGAGTGATAATTTACATGATGGTGTGCACCATGAGGGCAAGTTTCGTTGCTAACTAGTGTATTACATATATCACAATATACATATTCATCAACAGTTATGATGCGAATACCAATATTTTTGAATCTATCAAATACAGTATTGGCTTTATTATTATCATAATAGAGTCCAAGTCCACCATGGTTTTTGCCCACAATAAGTTCTTTGCAGCCGTAGTTCTTGGCAAGCAATGCGTCAAGTATAAGCTCATTATATCCAGCGAATATATATGTATTTTCAAAAGGAACAACAAGAACTTTATCTCTTGGTAAAAAATTATCAATAAATAGCATTAGTGCTTCATGCCTTACCTCGTAACTAATTCCATCTGTAACAAACGGCTTATGCAAAAAGATAATCAAAAGGTCACTGCTTGCGATGGCTTGTCTCACTATTCGTTCGTGTGATCTATTGAAAGGCGATGCAGCAAGCACAAAACCAGATATATTTTTTGATCCAGTTGCTTTTATCTTCTCTTTGATATATCTTATGCTACTATTAATTGGCTCATACTCTATGGTATACTTACCGCTAACTGCAATAGGACCTAGTCTTTTGATTGTGTTCCTAACTCCTGGATGTGATTTATCATTTGTGCCATAAATACTGTATATTCGCTCATCTACATTTACAAGAAATGTCTCATCGACTATAAGCTCTCCTACTTTGCTATTATTAGAGATAATATCAACTGTTTCATTTTTCACAAGTGATTTAAGTGTCTCTATGTTTTTTTTACCATTAGGAGCAAGTATAAATGAAAATGGAAAAGAGACACCTTTGTATTCTTTAGTTTCATTTACTTCTTTTGATGTAACCTCATTCATGAGAGTAGTTACTGGAGCTATTAATCCTGCTTTTACAAGAGCCAATGATGATAACGCTTCTGTGTCAATATGTATAGATCTATTTTTTCTTGCTGATATCATATTTCTTCCTTTTCTCCCATAGGCTTTTTCGTGACATTCCTAACATTTTGGATAACTCTGTATCTGGATATTGAAATTGGTACTGCTCTATGGCGGATTTTACATATTCATCAACAGTCATAATGCCACTATTGTTTTTTTGTGGTTGATTTTTTGATGATAGTAATATTGTGTTATAAGAGGACTCTATCTCAGTTTCACTTATTAGTACAAACTTTAACCCTTCGACACTATTCCAAAATGCATCCTTTTCGGATTTTTTTAGAGATTTAAAATCTGTTATACAGTATATTTTATTATCATTGTGTTTTAAAAGCTTATCCTTCCAGCTAGATTCACTAAGTGATATAAAAACAATACTGTATCTATGTCGAATAGCATATTCAAATATTAATCTCTCGGCACCCAATATACTATTTGATATAAGTACAGTTGGCAACTCCAAGACCCCAGCATCTGAAATGTCTATTGACTTGTTCATTTGAGAAATATATTCATTATAAAATTCATTCTCTCTTTTTAACTCTTTATATTCTCTGTAGTGTTCTATTTTTCTAAATAACTCTTCAATCCTAAAAGGTTTTAAAATATAATCTTTTGCACCAAGCCTCATAGGTTCACCAACAGTATCATTGTTTATATAATTAACCATTAATATAATAATTTTATCTTTATACTTCTCTATTAGTGGAGCTATCGCTTGACCTTGCAAACCAGTTGAGAGCAGGTAAGCATCACCTTTGCTGTCCATCGCATCTTTTACGGAGCGGAATATCTCTGTTTCAAAATGGTGTTCAACAAGCTTATTGGCAATACTTTGAGCTAGATAGACCTCACTTTCTATAATGATTATTTTCAATTTTTGCTCCAGTTTTTGTATGATAGTGAAGCTATCGCATGGACAGTCAATCCTTCGCCTCTGCCTATAAATCCAACATCTTCAGATGTTGTTGCCTTTATATTTACAAATCGCGTACCTATTTCAATTAAATTTGCTAAAACTTTTCTCATCTCTGATTTATATGGTGTAATTTTTGGTTTTTGAGCAACTATTGTAATATCTATATTATTAATTTCAAATCCATATGCATATATTTTTTCTACAATTGATTTTAATAATCCCTTTGAATCTATATCTTTATAACTACTATCTGTATCAGGGAAATATTCTCCAATATCTCCCATGCCAGCAGCTCCAAGAAGTGCATCAATAATAGCATGAATTGCAGCGTCACCATCACTGTGTGCTTTTAATCCAAAACCACATTCTATGTTCGCACCACCTAATACCATCATTTTGGTTTCATCAAAAGTATGCGTATCAATCCCAAAGCCAACCATAATTTTTTGTACAGGTGGTTTTAGACATGGAATTTTTCGTATATCACTAAATGAAGTAATTTTATGTGCGTTATGTGACCCTTGCACAAAGTGAACTTTATGTCCACTTGCAACCATGCTACTACTCTCATCTGTATATTGAAAGTCAGTATCTAATGCATTTTTTAGCATATTTGTAATACTAAGTTGTGGTGTTTGAATGATTTTAAGTTCATCTCTATTAATCGGACTACTTCCAAAGTATACAGTGTCATTAACGCTAAGCACTGGAACTATACAGTCACCAAGTTCTCTAGCTCCTATAACTCTATCAGCCATCTCATGGTCTATGCAACATCTTGCTACATCATTAACAAGTACAAACTTTGTATCAACACACAAAAGTGCATTTTTTAGTGACTCTTGTCTACTATCTCCACCAGCTACAAACTCATAATTTGCAAAATTTTGCATATATTTTATCTCTTCAATTGATGAAACAACAATAATTTTGGCAAAATCGTAACACTCAAATTCAGAGGCTACCATAAGCCAAAGAGGCTTATCCCCACTATATAACCACTGTTTTTTCACTTTTTGAGCAAATCTAGTGGAATTTCCAGCCGCTAAAAGCACAAGTGTAATCTCTTTCATATCATTCCTAATCTCAAGTGTAACTAAATTATACACTGACAAGACTTTATTTAATCTTTTGTTTTATATTATCTTAAGGCTATTTTGTGTAAAACAAATAATCTTTTGGTTTTAAAAAGATAGTTTAAGATTTAATTGGTATAACTTTAATAATCAGCGAAAAATAAGGAGACTAACTTGAGAGAAGAGTGGATAGCAAAAAGAAAAGATGATAGTGTGAAAACACAAATGTATTATGCAAAACAAGGGATAATTACGGAAGAGATGCAGTATGTTGCGGACATAGAAAAGATAGATGCAGAGCTTCTAAGAAGTGAGATTGCAAGAGGTAGATGCATAATACCAGCAAATGTAAATCACCCGCACCAAATACCAATGGCAATAGGTATGGTATCAAGTTGCAAAATAAATGCCAATATAGGCTCTTCAGCACTCGCTAGTGATATAAGTGGGGAGATTGAAAAAGTAGATGTTTGTCTAAAATATGGAGCTGATACCATTATGGATTTGAGTACTGGTGGTGATCTTGACAGTATTAGAGAAGCTGTAATTGCTCACTCTACTGTGCCAATTGGTACTGTGCCTATATATCAAATACTTCATGATTGTAATGATAAAATCGAAGATTTAAGTGTTGAGACTATGCTTGCAGTATTAGAAAAACAAGCACTTCAGGGTGTAAGTTATTTCACTATTCATGCAGGATTTTTACTTAGTTTTATGCCTCATGTGGCAAAAAGAAAGATGGGTATCGTGAGCCGTGGTGGTAGTTTGATGGCTGCTTGGATGATGCACCATCATAAAGAAAATCCATTTTTTGATGCATATGATGCTATTTTAGATATCTGTCGTAGACATGATGTATCTTTATCTCTTGGCGATAGTCTTCGTCCTGGATGTCTTTTTGATGCTAGTGATGAAGCACAACTAAGTGAACTTAAAATGCTAGGAGAACTTACTCTAAGAGCATGGGAGAAAGATGTTCAGGTTATGATAGAAGGTCCAGGGCATGTTCCTCTCAATCAAATAGAGAGAAATATGAAAATAGAGCGTGAATATTGTCATGAAGCACCTTTTTATATACTAGGTCCACTTGTAACTGATATTGCCGCAGGGTACGATCACATTAGTTCTGCTATTGGAGCTGCAATTGGTGGTTGGCATGGGGCTGCGATGCTTTGCTATGTAACACCAAAAGAGCATCTAGGTCTTCCAAATGCTGCTGATGTTAGAGAAGGGATAATCGCTTACAAAATCGCCGCTCATGCCGCCGATATAGCTAGAGGACGCAAAGGTGCTAGAGATGTTGATGATGAGATGAGTGATGCTAGATATGGGTTTGATTGGAACAGACAGTTCGAACTTGCACTTGATCCTGATCGTGCTAGAGAGTACCATGATGAGACTTTGCCACAAGATGTATTTAAAGATGCAGAGTTCTGCTCTATGTGTGGACCAAAATTTTGCTCATACAAAATAACTCAAGAGATTGTTGCAAAACATGGCGAAGCGATGGTAAACGCGTAAAGATGAAAGGTTACCATTGATATATTTGGGTAACCACAAGGGGTTACCCCTACAAAAACTCGTTTCCATGCATAGCGTAGGGACTCGTTTTCATCCATAAGCGTAGGGGCAATCCCTTGTGGTTGCCCAGTTAGGCGGATTACGAACCGTCTTTAAAAGAAAAAATTTAATTATAAAAAAAGGAATAAAATAATGACAAAAGAACAAGTTTTAACAGCGTTAAGTGATGTAACATATCCAGGTTTTACAAAAGATATAGTTGCATTTAACTTTGTAAAAGATGTAGAAGTAAATGGTGATAAGGTTTCCGTGACAGTTGAGATAACATCAAGTGCAGCTGAGGTAAAAGAGATATTAGTAGATGACATTAGTGTTACGCTAAAAAAATTAGGAGCTTCTGAAGTAATAGCAAATATAATTCAACCAAAAGCCCCTAGAGAAGCTAGTAATTCTATGAGTGGTAAAAATCTTGTTCCTCATGTGAAAAGCTTTATAATGGTAAGCTCAGGTAAGGGTGGGGTTGGTAAATCAACAACTTCAGTTAATCTAGCAATTGCTATGGCAATGCAAGGTAAAAAAGTAGGACTACTTGACGCTGATATTTATGGACCAAATGTTCCTCGAATGATGGGTTTACTTGACCAAAGACCAGAGATTAACGGAACTAAAGTATTGCCATTAAAAGCGTATGGTGTTGAAGTTATGAGTATGGGTTCACTGATGGAGCCAGGTCAATCTCTAATCTGGAGAGGCTCGATGATTATGAAAGCTATTGAGCAGTTTTTGCGTGATATTTTGTGGTCTGAGCTTGATGTTTTGGTTATCGATATGCCTCCAGGAACTGGTGATGCACAATTAAGCCTAGCACAAAGTGTTCCTGTAACTGCTGGTGTGACCGTAACTACTCCACAAGAAGTTAGCCTTGATGATAGTAGAAGAAGCCTTGACATGTTCCAAAAACTTCACATACCAATAGCTGGTGTTGTTGAAAATATGAGTGGATTTATCTGTCCATCATGCGACACTGAATCGGATATTTTTGGGATGGGTACAAGCGAAGCAGTAGCAAAAGAGTTTGATACAGAGCTACTAATCAGAGTGCCAATAGAGCCTGCTATTCGTATAGGTGGAGATACTGGACTTCCGATAGTTTACAATCAACCAAGTAGCGAAACAGCAAAAAGATATCAAGAATTAGCAAGCAAAGTAATAGCTTTTATTGATAATATAAATGCTGATGGTGGTGCGAGTAATGCATCTATTCAGCCTACAACTCCTCCGGGCGTTAGTGCTTGTAGTTCACACTAATAATTTGGGCTAAAGCCCATTTCCCCACATATGTAGCTTCTTGGCTACTGTGATTTCCAAATCTTTATATATTCCATAAATTGTATTTGGTGTTCTAAATTCACAACTCTCAAGTAACTCTTCGATATTTAAATCATGATTGCTTTTATGAAGCATTATAATCTCAGCAGAATTTTCCATGGAACGGTATAAAAGCTTTAGCAGTTTAATGTCAGTTGGAATATCTTTGGCTATGACATATTCGTATTCTCGTGAGCCAAAAGGAGGATAGTTTGTAATTGTGGTGCATTTGCTAATAGAATTATGAGTGAATATCGACTCATCATAAGAGTATATATCCATCACTCCATTATGTGGCGATATAAAATCTCCAAAAAGTTCGACTAACTCATTCAATCCACTTCCAATTAGAAGAATTTTCATCTGTGGAGATGGACGTAAAATATCTAAAATCATAACGCTAAATCGTGCAGTTCTCTAAATAGGTATGCCTCTACGATGTCGTCTATATATCTTTGCGTATGAGCTACCAATACAACCAGTCCAGCTTCAAAAAACTCCATTACAGGCTCATAATCATTGCATACAACGATGCCTTCGGCTTGATTTATAATTTCACCGTATGAAGTGTAAAATGAAGTGTCTATTAGTCTACCTTCAACTATCTCTATAGTTGCCCAAAAGCTAGCAGAAAATATATCTGTTAGCTTAGATTCCTCTATGTCGTCACCATTCATTGGTAGTAGTAAAATCATTTAATCTCCGAATAATTGTTTTAATTATTCTACAATAAAATCCTTTATTGGACCTATTGTTTTAACTCATTTCTTACAATTGTAACAGCTTCTACCATATTAATTAGACTTGGCTTTACTTCTTCCCATTTTCTTGTTTTTAGTCCACAATCAGGATTAATCCAGAGTTGTTTTTTTGGCAAAACTTCAAGCAATAATCTAATCTGATCAGCCATCTCATCTACGCTTGGAATTCTTGGAGAATGAATGTCATAAACACCAGGTCCAACTTCTTGTTTGTAGCCAACATCTTTGAATATTTTTAACAGCTCATTACCACTTCGTGCAGTTTCTATGGAGATTACATCAGCATCCATATCTTCTATTGTTTTAATGATATCGTTAAATTCGCTATAACACATATGTGTGTGTATTTGTGTCTTTTGTTTCGCACTACTGACTGAAAGTTTAAAGCTATCAACTGCCCATTTTTCATAAGCATTTATTTTTGACTCTTTTAATGGATACCCCTCTTTGAATGCTGCCTCATCTACTTGAATGATTTTTATTCCATTGTTTTGAAGATCATTAACTTCGTCATTTATGGCAATGGCTATCTGTTTTGCTACTTCGCTTCTAGGCATATCATCACGCACGAACGACCAGTTTAACATAGTAACTGGACCTGTGAGCATCCCTTTCATTATTAGCTTTGTTTTGCTTTGAGCGTACGCAGTCCAATCTACTGTCATTGCTTTTGGTCTGCTGATATCACCATATATAAATGGTGGTTTAACACATCTCGTACCGTAACTCTGAACCCAGCCATTTTGGCTAAATCCATAGCCTTTTAACTGTTCTCCAAAATATTCAACCATATCATTTCTCTCAGGTTCTCCATGAACCAATACTTCAAGTCCAACTTCTTCTTGAAACGCTACGCACTCATCAATATATTCTTTGATTTCACTCTCATATGTCTCATTTGAAATTAGATTTTTTTTGTAGTCACTTCTGATTTTTCTAAGCTCAGGAGTTTGAGGGAATGAACCAATCGTTGTGGTTGCAAGATCACTATACTTAAGTTCATTTTTTTGTATAGCAATCCTTTGGCTATATGCTCCGTTCCGTTCAAACTTTGTTAATCCAGCAACTCGTGTCCGTACTGCTTTATCATGTATTAAAGGCGACTTAGTACGACTTTGATTTGCTGTATTATTATTTTGATATATTGATGTTTCGATATCACTTAGGTTATCAAGTCCACTATGCAATATTTTTGAAATAATTGAAACTTCACCTAGTTTTTCAACAGCGTAACTAAGCCAATTTTTGATTTCACTATCCATTTTTTCTTCATATTTAAGCGTAAATGGAGTGTGTAATAATGAGCATGATGAGCTCACTATAATACTATTTTTATCTATTTTTGATGATATTACATTTAAAAGCTCTAGAGTTTTGCTAAAGTTATTTTTCCATATATTTCTACCATCAACCACTCCAGCTATTAGTTTTTTACCACTTGTTGCTATATCTGCAATTGAGTCATAATTCTGGGTTCCATGTACAAAATCCAGCCCAATTCCCCATATTGGAGTTTTTACAAGCTTTTTTGTTAGCTCGCATGATGATTCAAAATATGTAGTAACAATGATTTTGATATTGCTCGATACTGATGCAAGTTTATTATATACATCTTGGATGCGTTCTAGAACTTCATTTTTGGTATCCTTGACGAATATTGGTTCATCAATTTGTACTATAATGTCGTTATTAAGTTTAGATATTTCTACCAATAACTCTTCATATATTGGTAATATATTATTGAGTAAGTCATAGTTTTCACTTCCATCAACTGTTTTGCTAAGCCCTAAAAATGTAAAAGGTCCTATTAGATTGATTTTAGCATTTACGCCATGCTCTTTTGCTTCTTGGTACTCTTTGATTATTTTTTGGCTATTTAGCTTAAAAGTATCATTCGCACTAAGCTCTGGAACTATGTAATGATAGTTTGTATTGAACCATTTAGTCATCTCCATAGCGACGCTGTTATTGTCGCCTCTTGCCATAGCAAAATATTGCTCTTCGTTTTTTAGTTCTCTAAATCTCGCTGGAATCGCTCCTAGAAGTATCATAGTATCGAGCATATTGTCATAAAGTGAGAAATCATTCGTACTGATTAAATCTATACCAGCATCTGTTTGATAATCCCAATGTCTTTTTTTAAGCTCACTCGCTACTTTTTCAACCTCTTTGAAATCACATTTTTTCGCCCAATATTGCTCTAAAACTACCTTTAACTCTCTTTGTTCTCCAATTCTTGGAAATCCTATTATTAGATTTTTTGACATTATTATATCCTTTATAAAATATTTATATATTTTGACCATAAATATGGTGTGCTTGAAAATGATTAGATATTAATTATGAGAAAAAAGGAGGGTGAACGCCCGTGCGTCTAAATGCAAAACATGGTGTGTAGTATTTGCATCTAGGAATAAAATGGTTTAGAAGTAGTGCCAATAATGCTCTTTTTTGAAAGAAATATCTACAATAGCATGGGTTTGTTTTCATATGATACTCCTTTCAAATTTTAATATCCAATACTTTATCATAAAAATAATTAAGATAGAATTTTTATCAATAATATACTTTTACCTAATAAGGATAAGAAATTTGATACAATTATATAAAAGATAAATAAAGCAAAGAGGGATAAATGAAAGTATTATTAACAAAAGATGTAAAAGCACTAGGTAAAGCTGGAGAGATTAAAGAAGTAAAAGATGGTTACGGAAACAACTTTTTAATTGGAAAAGGTTTAGCCAAATTAGCAACTCCATCAGTAGTAGAAGGATGGAAAGCAGAGCAGGAGCGAATAATAGCTGAAACTAAATCTGAAATAGCCAAATTTAATGACTATAAAGTGGTACTTGAAAATAAAAACATAGTTATACAAAAACATGTCGCTCCAGTTGGAATTCAAGGCTCAGTTGGCAATGGAGATATTTCAACTGCGTTAATGGAGCAATTTGGTTTTGATATTGATAAAAAGTGTATTCATCTTGATAAGGCTATCAAGTCCACAGGGGTACATGAGGTTGATGCTAAGCTTGGGCATGGCATTCACGCAACACTTAAAGTTGAAGTGGTTGGTATCTGATGGCTGAAACAAAAGCAGGATTTATAGCAGTAGTAGGGCGACCAAATGCAGGGAAAAGCACACTTCTAAATCATCTCGTTGGCGAGCGGGTAGCTATGGTATCCAAAAAAGCTCAAGCAACTAGAAAACGAATGAACATGATAGTTATGCACGAAGATGCACAGCTAATATTTGTAGATACTCCTGGGATTCATCACAAAGAAAAACTTATAAATCAGTTTATGCTAGAAGAGGCATTAAAAGCAATGGGGGATAGTGACTTGATTATATTTCTAGCTCCAGCTAGTGATAGCACAAAAGAATATGAGAAATTTTTGGAGCTTACTGAATCAAAGAATAGCAAACATATAATTATACTAACCAAGATAGACCAAGTACCAAAAGCCAAATTATTTGAAGCACTTCAAAGCTATCAACCTTTTAGTGAAAGATTTGAAGCCATTATTCCATTTTCTGTAAATAAGTCAGTTGGAAAAAAAGATTTATTAAATGTTGTGGCAAAATACCTGCCAGAGTCGCCATGGTTATTTGATACAGATATACTTACCACCGAACATATCCGTTCTATCTATAAAGAGCTAATAAGAGAATCAATTTTTGAGAATATGAGCGATGAGATACCTTATGAGAGTGATGTAATTATAGATAAAATCGACGAAGAAGAGACAATCGATAGAGTACAAGCTACTATTGTAGTAGAAAAAGAGGTTCAAAAGCGAATGATTGTGGGTAAAGGTGGTGAGGCTATCAAGCGAATAGGCATTGGAGCAAGAAAAATAATGGAGCAGTTTGCACTAAAAAAGATACATTTAGAGCTTATTGTGACAGTGAAACCGGGCTGGAGTAAGAATAAAATCGAGTTAGAGAGATTTGGTTATATTTTTTAGTCTAATATCTTAAGGATAATAATCTAGTCTTAACATTACAACTGATATAATTTTTTAAGCTTAATAATAATATTGAAAGATAACAATGAATAAAAAAGATAATTTATCTAAAATTAGTTTTGACTCAGTGGCTATTGCAAATGTTTATACAAAAAAGAACTTTATATATAAAAACGATAAAATAGACTTAAGTTCTAAGATATCTTTTTCAAAATCACAAGTTATAGCATCATATATAAACACAAAAGACACTATTATATCATCAGTCTTTATAAACAGAAGTATAGAAGATGAAGATTTAAAAGATGTTTTAGAGCTTAAAGTGTATGAAGAACTAGGGCTTGACGAGTCAGAAGAATACATAATAGAACACAAAGAGATTGAGAGTTCAACGGACGAGAGACAATTTGCTATTTTTGCAGTTAAAACATCAGCTCTGCAGTTGATTTTTGGCGATTTAAAGGGTAGCGTCAATTATATAGATTTTATCTTTCCGTTTTCATTACTGTATAGTATTCTATATGAAAGAGAAATATTAAAATCAATAGGTATTGATGTTTTTGTATATTTCCAAAAAGATGATGCTTCTATGTCTATATATAAAAATGGTAAATTTTTATATACTAAAAGTTTTGATTATTCATTATCAAGAATATATGATAAATATTGCCAAGCAACATCAACAGTAGTAGATGAAACACAATTCTATACTGCGCTACAAACAAGTGGAATTATAGGTGGCAATGGTATATCTGGAGATGGATTATCGAAGATATTTAGTGAAATTTTTATGTCACTTAATGATATTGTAATCTATACCAAACGAGCTTTTAATATTGACAAAATAGACAATATATATATTGGCTCATCTTTTGGACCAATTCATGGCTCAAAAGAGTATAGTGGAACATATCTTGGTAAAAGATCAGAAGATTTGAATTTCGCATTTGGGGTAACAGCAAATGATTTGAATATGGATCAGCTTGATATTATGCTGGCTCTTAACGCTTCTCGTAAGACACTTGATGATGATTCATCCACTAATTTAACAATATTTAAACGACCATTGCCTTTTGCACAAAGAACTGGTGGAAAATTTATTATGGCTGTTGGTGTAGCACTTGCACTTGCACTTGCATACCCATTATATTTTCTTATTTCGTCATATGCAAATGATATAGCAATATATAAATATCAAGGTGAAACTGGTGATTTAGCAGTAGAAGTAACAAAATATAAATCCCTTATAGCAAGTAAGACTGCAGAGTTTAATAAATTAACAAGTGATAGTGCATCTATAATGAAATCATACAATGAAAAGCATGAAACATTAAATTCAATTTATGATAAAAAAGTTAACTATCTTATGAAAGCGAAAACATTTTCTAAATTCGCACAAGATTTGCAATCAAAAGGAGTGTCAGTATCAGAATTTGCAAATATTGACAATAACTTTTCGCTATCATTGGTTAGTAAGGATGATAAGAAAATAACAGATCTTATTGAGTATATGTCATCAAAATATTTTGACAATATTAAAAATATAGACATAAAAGTTATAGAAAAAGACCAAAATAGCTCTTACTATAATGGAATCTTAAAAATGGAGTTAAAATGAAATTCATTGACGACTTACTAGATAGTATAGACAATTACTTTGCTGGGAAAAAAGAGAGTGAAAAATCTTTAATGATTTTTGGCGTAGCAGCTATTGTTGGCTATCTTGCTTATTTGTTATTTTTACCATTTTGTGAAGATAGATATAATGCAACAGAAACCGAAAAGAGTGCCTTGCTCAAAACCATTGGCGAACAAAAAAATTACATGCAATCAATCACTATTAATGGCGATAAAGATGGCATTGTAAAAAAAATCACAAATGACATTACCAAGAAAAAACAAGAAGTAGCACAAATGGCTGAAAAGATGAATCTAATTGACGCTAGCATGGTAAAGCTATCGGATATGATTTTTAATCCTAAAAGCTGGTCTCTGTTTTTGAATTCAATTTCTACGAGGGCAGAATCGCACAAAGTAACTGTTTTAAAAATCGACAACAAGTATGTTGATATCAACAGTACAGATTTTGGACATGTTTTAAAGATAAAAGTAAAATGTGAAGGTGCATATAGTAATTTAATGCAGTTTATTAATGAACTAGAGCAGAATAGATTAGTTACGGACTTGTACAACAGTAAGCTTACTACTGGTACAAAAAAAGGTCAGATTATTGCTGATTTAAATATATCGGTTTGGGGGGTAAATCATTGATGAATAGATATTTAATAATTAGTCTTTATTCTCTACTGTTTGTTTGTGCGAATGTTATTACCACAAAAGAACTAGAGGATAAGGTCAGCTCTATACAAGCTCCAAGAGTAGGTTTAAGCTCCACTGATTTGAGTGGAGTGAAAGACCCATTTATTTATTTGGATAGAAATGCTACAACTGGGGCATTAATACCTCAAAAGTTGTCTGCCGTCAAAGATGTGGATTTAAATCTAAGTGGAATAATGAATGGCAAAGCATTTGTAAATAATGCTTGGATCCGTACTGGTGAGAAGGCTGGAGATTATACAGTTATTTCTATTGACAAAAATAGTGTTATCTTTCGAAAGGATGATTCAACTAAAAGAGTGTTTATTAATAATAAAAAAGATAATGTAATCAAATTACAAAAGGGGTACACAAGATGATATTTAAGAGAAGTTTGTATGTTTGTATAGCACTAGCAATGGCTAGTAGTGGGCTAAATGCTAATCAATGTAAGTCTAGACTCTTTAGTGTGACTGTTGATAGTAAATTGACTATTGGAGATATGGTTGATAATCTAGCTGAAACTTGTGGTCTTACTGTAATAGTCAAAGATGAAGCTGCAAGAATGAGAATGAAAAAAAATCTATATTATGTTAAATTAAAAAATTCGACAGTAAAAGGTTTCTTGGATACAGTTCTAAGGGATAACGACCTATATTATACACTTGAAGGTAATAAATTAACGATTAATTACCTTGTGACAAAAACATTTAGAGTTCACTATATTGCTGGAGATAGAATCGGAAAGAGTAATGCAAATGTTACAATAGCTAACTCTAACTCCCAATCTAATTCCAGTAGTAGCACTGGTGGAACTACGACTGGAGCTACTGGAACAACAAGTGGATCTGCTTCTACTAAAGCAGGTAGTGGTACCTCGATAGAAAGTAAAGATGAATTTGTATTTTGGGATACTATTGGCAAAGAAGTACAAAGAATTTTAATAGGGGCAGGTGATGGCAGTACTCATTACGCAAAAACTTCTGATACGGCGTGGGTTGGACCAGATGGTCAAGTGTGGGAGTATAATCCAGTCGCACCAATAGTTAATCCTCAAGCTGGAATGATAACCGTAACAGGCACAGCTCAACAAATTGCACGAATATCAAGCTATATGGAGACATTAACGAATCAAATTCAAAAACAAGTGATAATTGATGTTAGGATATTAAGTGTTAATTTTGATGATAGTAGAACTACAGGTATAGATTGGTCACAAATATATAGCCTTCAAAATTTAGCAGTTAGCTCCACATTGGAAGCAGCTAGAAATATTTACCCAACTGAAATTACTAATAATATTATTACAAAATGGGATCGTGATGAGAGTGCTAATCCAGCTGGTGCATCAATATTTGCCACGGGTAATACAAAGATACAAGACCTTATTAAGTTTCTTGGCACTCAAGGTGATGTTAGAAGTATATCTAGCCCTAAAGTTATGACACTAAATAATCAACCCGCACTGATTAGTGTCGGTAAAGAGATTTTTTATAAAATCCAATCATCCTCTACTGCAAGCAGTGGTGGTGGGGCAGTGGCAGCTCAAGGAGAGACCATTGGCTCTGTATTTGCAGGTATTTTACTTGATATTACACCTGAAATAAACGAAAATGGAATGGTTACACTCAAAATAAATCCATCTATTTCAGATACAGCCGTAGATGTTAGTGCCGGAAGTGGCACTAGGACTATGCCACCAGATTTAGTGCGAAGACAGATATCATCTGTAATTAAAGTTAAAGATGGAGAGCATGCAATACTTGGTGGTTTAATATCAACCAAAGAAGGCAAAGAGACTAAAAAAGTTCCAATACTTGGAGATATACCAATTTTGAGTTATGCGTTTAACCGTACAAGTGACATCAAGACAACTGAAGAACTTGTAATTATTATAACTCCTCATGTTGTAAATGATCCAAAAGATGCACTTATGAAAGACCTAGGATACGATAGGTTAAATGAAAAATAGTTTCAAGGAAGCAAAATATGCCTTTGTTGATACCGAAAACAATAAAGGATATATTGATATTGAATCTTCATTATTGGCACTTTATCAACTAGAAAAAATCATTGATGAGCCAATGCAATTAGCACTGTTTATTGGTAATTCTGGTGTTGGTAAAAGCATGATATTAAAAAGTATACACAAAAAATTAAGACATCAAAAAGAGATTCATTATATAGAAACCCCATTTTTATGTGAAAACGATTTTTTATCCACACTTTTTTCTATATTAGCAGATGAATCCGCACCACAGGATAACGATGTAAATTTTAATGGCATTATTAAATATTGTAACAGTCTAAAAAGTAAAAGAGAAATAATAATTTTGCTAGATGAAGCACAAATGTATTCTGACACTATTTTTGAACAAATTAGATTAATTTCTGATACTAAAATAGTAAAATTTGTGATAGTATTGCATAATATAGGTGAAAAAAGTATTCTAACTGAGCCACATTTTAAAACAAGAATTTGGTCAAAAATAGAATTAGCTAATGCAAGCAAGCAAGAGATGGTAGCATATATACATTCAAAGCTTTTAAATGCTAATGTATCAAATATTGTTAGTTATATTGGAGATGGGGAATTTAAATTAATTCATAAATATACAAGTGGTAACTATAGGGAATGTAATAAGCTAATGTTTTCTGCATTTGAATTATGTGAATTATCTGAATTTAATACAAATAATAATATGTTTGAAGATTCATCAAATGTTTTTTCTAGAAAAATGATTGAGTTATCAGCTCTTAAGCTTGGATTGGCACATGCGTAATATTGATATTTTGGAAGAAAAATGGAAAATTTATAAGTACAGACAATTCGCACCATATGCTATTATTGCTACCTTATTATTATCCACTCTACTTTATTTTTTCTTAAAAGATGATGTAGGCAAAAAGGAAGCTGTTGATTTTGAAATTATAAGTGCCAATGTTAATATTGACAAAGAAATAATTGAACGAAAAATGCCATTATCTATTCATGGAAATTTAAATTCTTTAGAACCAGAAATAATTTATAATATGGTTACTGAAAAAATATGCATCAAGAGACCAGTTATAAACTATATTGAAAACTTTAATGAAAATAATATTTCAATTATGGAAAATGAAGCAGCAGAAAGTACGAGGTCTGAGCTAAAAAAACCATCAACAGAATTATATAAAGCTCAAAGCAATGAGGTGTGTTTGGCATTGCCAGCCATTAAAATAGACGATAAACCTGCAATATCAAAGAAGATTAAATTTGATGTTATAGATAACAGTAATGCACTTAGTGATATAATGCGTAGATTCAATCAAAGCAAAGATCCAAACGATGCACTCTTTTTATCAAATAGTTTTTACGAATCAGGAGATTATGACAAATCACTATTTTGGGCTATTGAGACAAATAAAATTACAGAAGAGATTGAAGATTCTTGGCTTTTGATGGCAAAATCTAAGGCCAAACTAGGAGATAAAAGCGAGGCTATTAGAATATTAAAGGCTTATTCTGCAAAGAAAATGTCAAATGAGGCTTTGGAGCTTGCACGCGAGATTGAATCTAATGAATGGAAGTGAAGCTTTGGAGTTTATAATTAGGGAGTTTAGATGTTAAAAATTATTGAAATGCTACTTGAGGATAAAATTCTAGAAAAAGAGAAGATTGTAGGTCTTATTAGAACTGGAAAAGCTAAAAAAGTAACCATATCTTTATTGATAGAAAATGATATGCTAGATAAGGTTACGCTTGAACGGTTTTTGGCAGACAAGGTAAGAGCAGGAAAGATCAGAGTTAGTGATATATGTGATTTTACTGATATTGATAAGCAAGCTGTATTGAAAAATATTGCAGCTGAAATGAAGCTAGAGTTTATTGACCTTGACGATATAGAAATAGACGCATCGCTTGTAAATAAAGTGCCATTTTCACAGCTTGTTAAATATAGTGCATTGCCAATAAAAGAGACAGACCTTAATGTAGTTGCAGTTTTGAATGATCCATTTGATATTGAGGCTCATGACGCTTTGCAAAGACTTTTCCCACTTAAGCCATTAAATATTGCAATAGCTTCACCTAAGCTTATAATAGCAAATATACAAAGACTCGAAACACAAGATAGTGTTAAGAATATTGTAGCTGATATTAGGAGAGATTTAAAACAAGACAATAGTGATTCTAGTGATGGAGAGTCATCATCTATAGTAAAGTTGATTGACATAATATTAAAATCAGCAATATATGCAAAAGCAAGTGATATTCATGTGGAGGCATTAGAAAAAAGTTGTATAGTAAGAGAGAGAGTAGATGGACTTTTGAGGCAAAGTTTTACATTCGATAAAGATATGTTTGCTCCACTATCATCACGAATGAAATTACTTGCAAATTTGGATATAGCGGAGAAGAGAAAACCACAAGATGGTAGATTTTCAGCTACTGTTGCTGGAAAGCCATTTGATTTTAGAGCATCTACTCTGCCTACCATGTTTGGGGAGTCTATAGTTCTTAGGATTTTGGATAAAACAAAAGTAATGATTAGGCTTGATGAATCTGGAATGAGTAAACACTCTCTTGATCGTTTTAGTGAAGCAATTAAAGTCCCATATGGAATAGTACTGGTTACAGGGCCAACAGGTAGTGGTAAAACAACCACACTATATGGTGCAATTAATGCGATTAGAGATGTTCATGATAAAATTATCACAGTTGAAGATCCAGTGGAGTATCAGATGAGTGGAATACAGCAGGTACAGGTTAATGCCAAAGCCGGACTAGGATTTTCTGATGCATTGAGATCAATATTGCGTCAAGATCCAGATAAGATTATGATAGGTGAAATCAGAGATAGTGAAACTCTAAGAATAGCAGTACAAGCTGCACTAACAGGACATCTAGTGCTATCAACTTTGCATACAAATGATTCAATTAGTGCAATATCTAGAATATTAGATATGGGTATTGAGACATATCTTGTAAGTGGTGCATTGGTTTGCATTCAGGCTCAAAGGTTGGTAAGAAAAATATGCCCTAATTGTAAGGCAGAGGTTTATTTACCAGATAATATTATTGATGAAATAAAAGTGTATCTAGATAAATATAGTGCCAAGCCAGTTTTTTATAAGGGTGTGGGCTGCAAAGAGTGTAGTTTTTCTGGTTATCAAGGCAGGGAGATGATATCTGAAGTTTTAACCGTTAGTGAAGAAATTTCTAGAATGATTGCATCAAATGCAACCAAAGAGCAGTTAACAATACAAGCGACGAGTGAAGGATTTATAACAATGTTTGAAGATGGAATAATAAAAGCAATTGATGGCAAAACTACAATTGACGAAATATATCGTGTTGCAAGGCTGTAAATGAATTATTTTAATGTATCATATATTGCAAGAGGTAAAAAAAATATTGAATTAGTTGAGGCTGAAAATAAGTTTGCAGCAAAATCAATAGTAGCTAGAAAATATAAAACGGCAGTAATATCAAAGATAGAACCAGCATCTCCACCCTTGGATGTTGTATTCAAAAATATATTTTCTTTTGCAAGCAAAATTTTTAAAAGTAAAATAAATGCTACTGATAAGATATCTACCATACGACAAATTGCTGTTATGACGGACGCAGGTATCCCAATTAATGATACATTCGCAGATGTTTCAGCAAATACACATAATAAAAGATTATCCAGTATTTATGGGGATATTAGTACAAGTATCGATGCAGGCAAAAGTCTATCTGAATCAATGGAGCCATACAGAGAAGAATTTGGTCATGTAACACTTGCCATGGCAAAGTTAGGTGAGAGAACAGGTAGTATTTCGAATTCATTTAGTAAATTAGCCTCTATACTTGAAAATGTTAGAAGCAATGTAGCTAGGTTTAAAAAAGCCATTAGAGCTCCAATGATTACTTTGGCAGCCATGGGTGTTGCATTTACTATTTTGATAGTTGTAGTTGTACCTAAATTTAAAGAAATTTTTGCACAATTTAAAACAGAATTACCTTTACCAACAAGAATTCTATTGGCTTTGGAAAATGCTTTGAGTAATTATGGTATATTGATTTTAATAGCAATGGTGGTAATGGTAATAGCACTAAAATATTTTTATAAAAATAATCCAGAATTTAAATTATCAATAGACAAGATATTAATTAATAAAAACTTTTATCTAATTAATAAAGTTATATTCCTTTCTACAATGCATAAGTATACTTTGGTTTTAGGTGAGCTTATAAAATCTGGTATACCAGTTTCTGAGGCTCTCGATACTGCTGTTGGCATGGTTGAAAATAGTTATATGAAGCAAAAACTAGAAATGGTGAATATTAATATCGGCAGAGGAGTTGGCATATCAGATTCATTTGCACAAACAGAACTATTTGAAAATATGCTTTTACAAATGATAAGAGCAGGTGAAGCCAGTGGACAGCTAGATGCTATGCTAGATAAAGTAACTGAATATTATGATATGAAATTTCAAGATATCATAGATAATCTAAGTTCATACATAGAGCCTATTATGATGTTTTTTATAGCAATACTGGTTTTATTAATGGCACTAGGTATATTTATGCCAATGTGGGATTTGGGTAAAGCAGCTAAAGGATAATAAGGCAATATAGCCAATTTTGTAACTTATATTTACCACCTTTATGGTACAATATTCTCTTTACTCCACCAAGGGACGGATTTATGAGACATTTTTTGACCATAAAAGATTTTACTAAAGAAGAGCTACTAGAAATGGTTTCTCTAGCACAAAAGATAAAAATACAGACTAAAAATAGAGAATTTGTACCATATCTTGAGCATCAAACTTTAGGTATGATATTTGAAAAAAGCTCAACAAGAACTAGAGTAAGCTTTGAGACTGGTATTTATCAGCTTGGTGGAGTTGGACTATTTTTGTCAAACAACGACATACAGCTCGGTCGTGGCGAACCTATGAAGGACACAGCTAGGGTCATTTCAAGAATGGTTGATATGGTTATGATACGCACTTTTGAACAGAGTCGCCTAGATGAGTTTAGCAGATATTCAAAAGTTCCAGTTATTAATGGACTAAGCAATGAATATCACCCTGTACAGATTATGACTGATTATTTTACTATGCTTGAGCTTGGGATAAATAATCCTATTGTGGCATATATAGGTGATGGTAATAATATAGCACATTCATGGCTTATGCTTGCATCAAAACTTGGACTTGAGCTTAGAATAGCTACTCCAAAAGGCTATGAATGTGATGAGACTATAATCAGTGATGCATTAAGATTTGCTGAGTTTAGTGGTGCAAAAATAATTATCTCAAATAATCCTAATGATGCTGTGTGTGGAGCAGATGTGGTCATAACTGATACTTGGATATCAATGGGTCAAGAGAGTGAAAAAGATAGCAAAATTAAAGCTTTTAATGGGTATAAAGTAGATGATGAAATGATGAGTTTAGCTAGGAAGTCTGCTGTTTTCATGCATTGCTTACCAGCATATAGAGGCTACGAGGTTAGCGAAGAGATATTTGAGAAGCATGAAGAGGTTGTGTTTTTGGAAGCAGAAAATAGACTTCATATGCAAAAAGGCATAATGGTTTGGCTTGATAGTAAGCGAGATGGTAAATAAGGATAAATATAGTGAGCGATATAGATTTTGAAAAGTTTGGAAAATACTCAAAGGCAGGACCTAGGTATACAAGCTATCCTACGGCATTAGAGTTTAATGATGACTTTAAATATGAACAATACATAAAGTTATTAGAGACTCCGTCTATTGACCAGCTGTCACTCTATATTCATTTACCATTTTGTAGAAGTGCTTGTTATTTTTGTGGCTGTAATGTTGTTTTCACCTCAAAAGAGGATAAGCTACTTGCATATGTAGAATATCTCAAAAAAGAGATAGATATACTAGCCAATCACTTAGATACAAATAGAGAAGTGATACAGTTTCATTTTGGCGGTGGAACTCCTACTTATTATAGTGCGGATAGCCTTGATGAGATTGTTAGCTATATAAAATCAAAGTTCCCAAATTGGAGCAGTGAAGCCGAAGTTAGTTGTGAGATTGACCCACGATATTTCAATGAAGAGCAGATGATTGTCTTTAAAAAACATGGATTTAATCGTATTAGTTTTGGTGTGCAAGATTTTGATCCAAAAGTCCAAGAAGAGATACATCGTATCCAGCCATATGAGCTTACAAAAAATGCCGTAGATTTAGCACGAAAATATGGAATAAGTTCTATAAATATTGACCTTATTTATGGTTTGCCATATCAGAGTTTTGAGAGCTTTTGCAAGACTTTGGATTTGGCATTTGCCCTAAATCCCGATAGACTGGCACTTTTTAACTATGCTCATGTACCTTGGCTTAAAAAAACAATGCGTAAGTTTGATGAGACAACCTTGCCAACTCCAGAGACAAAACTACAGATTTTCAAATATAGCATAGATTTTTTTGAAAGCAATGGATATAAGATGGTGGGCATGGATCACTTTGCCAAACCTAATGACGAACTCTTTACCGCTATTGCAAAAGGTGAACTTCACCGTAACTTCCAAGGCTACACAACAAAAGGTGGGGCTAACTTGATAGGCATAGGACTAACGAGTATCGGTGAGGGTGGCAGATATTATGCTCAAAATACCAAAGATATGAGTGAATATGAAAAATCTATTGATGAGGGTAGATTGCCTTTTGAGCGAGGTGTTTATTTGAGCGATGAT
Source organism: Sulfurovum sp. UBA5198 (assembly GCA_002412865.1). Lineage (GTDB taxonomy): Bacteria > Campylobacterota > Campylobacteria > Campylobacterales > Sulfurovaceae > BN30871. The sequence goes on along the minus strand of DHVW01000013.1, from coordinate 45,237 downwards.
GACTATTTGCGAAAATCTGTTATTATGGAACTTATGGCTAATTTCTCTATTGACATTAAGAGGGTAGAATCTGAGCACAATATTAATTTTAATGATTATTTTAGCGAAGCAATAAATGAATTAAAAGAATTTAGTGAAGCTGGACTATTGGATATAACAAGTAATAAGATAAATGCGAATAAAACTGGTACAATGCTAATACGAAATATAGCAATGCCATTTGATGCATATATGGATAAATATAGTGGCTCAAAAAAGAGTTTCTCAAAAACGGTATAAATATGATGGATAAAAAAGAAATTTTTAACTTTAGTGCAACTAGTGATGATTGTGTAAAATGTGGGAAATGTATACCAGTTTGCACTATTCATCAGGTAAATCCAGACGAAGTCACTAGCCCACGGGGTTTTATTGAGTTACTTGGCGAATATCAAAAAGGTAATTTAGATTTAGACAAGAATGCAAAAAATATCTTTGAGAGTTGTTTTTTGTGCACAAACTGCGTAGATGTATGTCCAAACTCTTTGGCTACTGATATGGTTATTGAAGAGGTAAGAGCCGATATTGCAGATAAGTTTGGCATATCATGGTTTAAGCGAGCATTTTTCTTTTTACTTAGGCATAGAATAATTATGGATTTGACTATGAAAATGGGCTATATGTTTAAAACATGTGCATTGTCAAAAGATGTAAATGACCGCGGAGAGAGAGCTAGATTTGCATTGCCACTCATTAAAAAAGGAAGACTGTTGCCATCAATGGCAAAGAAGAGCTTTTTAAATAGTTATCCCGCAGAAATAAAAGCCAATAATCCGACACAAAAAGTAGCTATTTTTATAGGATGCTTAGCAAACTATAACTATACGACTATTGGCGATAGTCTCGTAGAGATACTAAAATATCTTCATATTGATACAATAATACCAAAAAAACAACTATGCTGTGGAGCCCCGGCTTATTTTACTGGTGATACGGCGAGTGTTGAGTATCTAATTCGTAAAAATGTAGACTATTTTGAGACTTTCATAGACAGTGTGGATTCTATTGTAATACCAGAGGCAACTTGTAGTGCAATGATAAAACATGATTGGATAGTTTTTTGTGAAAATCATGCTCATAGCGAATTAGTCCCACGGATTAAAAAAATGCTACCTAAAATACATATGGCTACGCAGTGGCTTCATGACAATACGGAGCTTAAAACTATTTTGGCTACCAAAGGCAAAAAAATAGATGATTTGGTAACTTATCATGATCCGTGTCATGCCAGGAAAGTGCAGGGGATTTATCAAGAACCCAGAAATCTACTTGCAGCTAATTATCCACTTGTGGAGATGAGTGATCCTAATCGCTGTTGTGGATTTGGTGGTGTTACTATGCAAACCGAAAAGTTTTATTTAGCAGAGCTAGCGGGCAAACCAAAAGCAGCGATGATAAACGAAACAAAAGCCAAATATGTCAGTGCAGAATGCAGTGCGTGTAGAGTACAGCTTAGTGAAGCTATGAATGACGCCGGAGTGGAGACTATATTCAAAAATCCACTAGAGTTAATTGCTGATGCGTTAAGGTACTAAGTAAAAATATTTAATTAACTTGACAACAAGTGACTAAAGGTGTTATAATAATTTCATAAACTAAGTAAAAGGAATTATTATGAGTATTTTAGAAAAATTAACCAATCAAATGAGTGCTACAGTAGAATCAGCAGTTTCACTTTCACTGCATAATAAAAATCAAGAAGTAATGCCAATACATATCATTTGGGCTTTATTGACCAATAGTGGATCTCTGTTGCTACAAGTACTAAATAAAATGAATATTGATAAAGCAGCTATTGAACTAGAGGTCATTAGTGTGGCATCTAAGCTACCAGCTGTTTCGTCTGTGACAAAAGAGAGTATAAGACTGTCACAAATGTTAGTATCATCATTGGAGCTTGGAGCAGGTCTTATGAGTGCAAGTGGTGACAAATTTCTAGCCGTTGATACATATATATTAGCTAATATTAAAGAAAGTTTCATTAAAGATACGCTTGGGAAATATGTTGATTTAAATGAATTTAAGAAAAATATTGAATCTATTAGAGGTGGTGGGACTATTGAGTCACAAAGTGGTGATGAGACTCTTGATGCTCTGAATAAATATGGAATTGATTTGAATCAAAAAGCAATAGATGGGAAGCTTGACCCTGTGATAGGTAGAGATGAAGAGGTCGAGAGAGTTATGCAGATACTCATACGAAAAACCAAGAATAATCCTATATTGATAGGCGAACCAGGAACCGGTAAGACAGCAATAGTTGAGGGATTGGCTCAAAGAATAGTAAATAAAGAAGTTCCACTTAGTTTGCAAAAAATGAGAGTAGTAGCTTTGGATATGAGCAGGCTTATTGCGGGTGCTAAATATCGCGGAGAATTTGAAGATAGGTTAAAAGCTGTCGTTGATGAAGTAACAAAAGCCAATAATATCATACTTTTTATCGATGAAATACATACTATTATAGGAGCAGGGGCAAGTGAGGGCAGTATGGACGCTGCTAATATACTAAAACCAGCTCTTGCAAGAGGTGAGCTTCGAACAGTTGGAGCTACTACGCTAAAAGAGTACAGAAAATACTTTGAAAAAGATATGGCTCTTCAGAGAAGGTTTCAACCAGTTAAAGTAGATGAGCCAAGTATCAATGAAGCTTTGCAAATATTACGAGGCATTAAAGAGAAGCTTGAATCACATCACAATGTTACTATCACCGATTCAGCACTCGTCGCAGCAGCAAAGCTTAGTGATAGATATATCACAGATAGGTTTTTGCCTGATAAAGCGATTGACCTTATTGATGAAGCAGCAGCACAGCTTAAAATGCAAATAGAGAGCGAACCAAGTGAACTATCAAAAACCAAAAGAGAGATTTCTACTCTTATGGTAGAAAAAGAAGCTCTTAAAATGGAGGGTGGAGATAAAAACCTTACAAGAGTTAATGATATCGAAAAAGAGATAGCAGATTTAGAAGAGAAGAAAGTTGGATTACAAAATCAATTTGAGCTAGAAAAAAGTGTATTTGATGATATTTCAATAGCTAAAAGTGAGATTGATAGTCTAAAAACTAGAGCTGAAATTGTAAAAAGAGAAGGTGATTTCACAAAAGCAGCTGAAATAGAATACGGTCAAATCCCTGCAACTCAGGCAAAGATTGAAGCACTTGAACTAAAATGGGAAGACATGAAGTCTCATGGCGTGCTACTTAAAAATTCAGTCGATGAAGAGATGATTGCCACTATCGTGAGTAAATGGACAGGAATAGCGGTCAATAAAATGTTACAAAGTGAAAAAGACAAAATACTAAATATTGAAAATGTCTTAAGAGCCGATGTAGTAGGGCAAGATGAAGCACTCAGAGCAGTAGCTAGAGCTATCAAGAGAAACAAAGCAGGGTTGGGCGATAGTAACCGTCCAATTGGTAGCTTTATGTTCCTAGGACCTACAGGTGTTGGTAAAACTCAAGTCGCTAAAACTTTGGCTAAATTCCTATTTGATAGTGAAAAATCTCTCATTCGTATAGATATGAGTGAGTATATGGAAAAACACGCAGCAAGCCGCCTAGTAGGGGCACCTCCAGGGTATGTTGGATATGAAGAGGGTGGTCAGCTCACAGAAGCCGTACGACGCAAGCCATATTCAGTTGTGCTTTTTGATGAAATAGAAAAAGGTCACCCTGATGTTTTTAATACTCTTTTACAAGTGCTTGATGATGGTAGGCTTACTGATAACAAAGGCGTAACTGTAGATTTTAAAAATACGATTATAATAATGACATCAAACATAGCAAGCCAGGCGATAATGAATGCCACAGACAACGAAGGCAAGAGAGAGGCCGTTAACGAGGAGCTTAAAAAGCATTTTAAACCAGAGTTTTTAAATAGACTTGATGATATTGTGATATTTGACCCACTTGGACTTGAGGCAATTACTGATATTGTGGATATATTATTTGTGGGAATTCAGAAGAAACTCCACGAGAGAGATATTACTATATCTTTAAGTGCTGCTGCTAAAGCAGTGATAGCTGACGCTGGATTTGATCCTGTATATGGTGCTAGACCACTTAAAAGAGCGTTGTATGAGATAGTAGAAGATAGACTAGCTGAGTTAATATTAGAGGATAAAATAGGTGCTGGAAATAGCGTTGAATTTGATGCCAAAGATGGAGTGATATTTGAAAATATTAGGTAGTATAAATGACATTATGACATATAATTTTGCCTCTTAGCTCTATTTGGATATGATTACACAAATAGAAGATCGAAAGGAAATTTGTGAATTATAGGGAAATTTTATTTAGTGTTTATGAAGAATCGGTTACAAATAAAGATTATACCACTAAAATATCCAAGCAAATCTGTACAAATATTGAAATAATGGCAACAAATTGTCTTAGTCAAAAAGGTGTATATACTGTACTTGTAACTCTTTGTATCTATAAAATAGCTCACAAAGACCAAGATATAAGAAATCATCAAACACAAATAGCTGATGGATTCTCAGGAAGAAGCATTGATACTTCACATATAACTCCAACTTTAAAAGAACTTGGTTTACCTTCAATGGCGGAAAGCGGTTGGCTTACTCGCTCTTTAGAGCAACCATATCCTTATACACTTGATTATAATGGTAAAATTAGCAATAAAAGTGTTAAAAAAGCATTTTTAGAACTTGTTGATGATATTGAAAGTAGAAATATTAATCCTAAATATATTTTAGTTGAGCTTTTAAAAAAAGTTATAAACATTCAAGCAAGTAGTAAAATAGCTATTAATCCACTAACAAATCCAGAAAAACTTACTATTTCTAACTTGATAGAAATTTTAGATAAACAGTTTTCTTTTAATTATAGTAGTTTTGGTGGTTCAAAATTACCTGTTTTGGCATTTTTTGCAATATATCAACTTCTTATTAAAGAAATATCAAGATATAAAGATTGTGAATTAAAATCACTTGGTAGTCATACTGCTTCAGATAGAACATCAAAGAGTGCTGGAGATATAGAAATTTTTAAAAACAACCAACTCTTTGAAGCAATTGAAATTAAGTTAGATAAAGCCATAGATACCAATATGATTAGAATTGTCAAAGAAAAAATTGAGAGATATAATCCAACAAGATATTATATACTTTCATATTATGAAATTTTAAATAAACAAAAAAGTGATATTGAAGAGATAATAAATGAGGTAAAGAATACCCATGGGTGTCAAATTGTTGCAAATGGCTTAATGCCAACTTTGAAATATTACTTTAGACTTATTGATAATCTTGAAAATTTTATATTTACATATTCAAAGCTTATACAAAACGACAATGAACTAAAAAATATTCATAAAGAGAAATGGAATGAACTTTTAGCGGAGCTAGAAAATGACATATAAATTTATTGACCTTTTTGCAGGAATTGGTGGTTTTAGACAAGGTTTTGAAGCTAATGAGTGTGAGTGCATTTTTAGTAGTGAGATAGACGCTCATGCAAAAGAGATGTATTTTGAAAATTTTGGGGAATTACCATATGGAGATATTACTAAAATAGATGAGACAATCATCCCTAATCATGATATTTTATTGGCTGGTTTTCCGTGTCAGCCATTCAGTATAGCAGGAGAGAAAAAAGGTTTTGAAGACACTAGGGGAACACTTTTCTTTGATATTGCAAGAATTTTAAAAGATAAAAAACCAAAAGTTATTGTGCTTGAAAATGTAAAGCACTTCAAAAATCATGATGAAGGCAAAACCATCAGAGTGATTTTGGAAACTTTGTACGAGTTGGGGTACACTACTAATTGGGAAGTTTTGAATGCAAAAGATTTTGGTGTGCCACAAAATAGAGAACGAACTATTATTGTTGGCTCACTAAATGGTGTAAAATTTGATTTTAAAAAACTTCGAAAAAGTCCACAAGTTACAATTAGCGAGATACTACAAGAAGATGGAGAGTTTGAATATTTAGATGAAAACGAATACACACTCATAGAAAATCCAAAAAAACAACCATCTGGACTTATTTTTTGTGGATATAGAAATAAAAATATTCGTATAAATGGTACCAGAGAAAATACGGAGCATCTTTCGCGGGTTCATAAGCAACCTAATCGAATTTATGACTCAAATGGTACACATCCAACAATTGCATCACAGGAATCAGCTGGAAGATATTTTGTATATCATAAAGATAAGGCACGGAAATTAACTATAAAAGAGTGTTTCAGGCTGATGGGATTTAGTGATGATTTTAAAATGATTGGTTCAAAAGCTAAACTTTATAATCGTATAGGAAACTCTGTGGTTGTTCCCATGATAAAAGAAATAGCAAAAGAAGTAAAATCACAAATTTTAGAAAATGACAGTGAAGCAAGAATAGCTCCAAATTCTTTGTTTGATATTAAAATTGAAAATTCAAATAATATGATTGCATCATAGTGGTATTAAATGTCGTACGAATTAAAAGATAAGCTAGTAATTGCAATATCATCAAGGGCTTTGTTTGATTTGGAGGCTGAGAATGAGATATTTTTAAATAAAGGCATAGGTGAGTATTATAAACACCAGCTTGAAAATCAAACCGTGCCACTAGAAAAAGGTAGTGCATTTAGGTTTATTGAAAATCTACTTGCTATCAATGAGAATTTTGATGATAAGCTCGTAGAGGTCATCATACTCTCAAGAAATAATGCTGCAACAGCTTTGCGAATAGGGCATTCTATAGAGTTTCATAATCTAAATATTGAACGCTCAGCGTGGACTGCTGGTGAGAGTGTTAGTAGGTACCTTGAAGCATTTAGAGTTGATTTATTTCTATCTACACATAACGATGATGTGCAAGATGCCGTTAACCTAGGTATAGCAGCTGCTACGATATTACCTAAAAGATATAATGATACAAGCAGTGATGGTATAGTTAGAATTGCTTTTGATGGTGACGCTGTGCTGTTTGGAGAGGAGAGCGAGAAAATATATCAAGAACATGGGCTAGATGCTTTTATGGAGCATGAAAAAGTAAATGCAAATAATCCACTTAGTAAAGGTCCATTCTTTAAATTTCTAAAGGTAATATCAAGTATTCAAGATAAGTTTGATCTAGAACAATCGCCAATCAGAACAGCACTAGTGACAGCCAGAAACTCCACTACAAGCAAAAGGGTTTTGTCAACACTAAATTTATGGGGTGTTAGAGTGGACGCTGCATTTTTTCAAGGTGGTGTTAGTAAAGATGAAGTTTTGCACGCATTTGGTGCTGATATATTCTTTGATGATATGGACTCTCATTTGGATAAAGCTATACACAAAACGCCAAGTGCAAAAGTGCCGTACAGGAATTAACTAGCTTATTTCTTTCCTCTTTTTTTGTAAAATTCTGTTTTAAATTCATTAAATCTACCAGCTATTATAGCTTCTCTCATTTGACTCATGAGGGTTTGATAGTAAAATAAATTGTGTATAGTACCAAGCCTAAAATATGTAATCTCTTTGGCCCTATAAAGATGACGCAAATAACTTCTAGAATATGTTTTGCATACCATACACTGACACTCTGGATCAATAGGTGTTTCATCTATTTCATATTGTTTTGCTTTAATTGATACTTTACCAAAAGAGGTGAAAAGTGTACCATTTCTGGCATTTCTAGTAGGCATAACACAGTCAAACATATCAATGCCACGGCTCACATTTTCTACTAAATCCTCTGGCGTTCCTACACCCATAAGATACCTTGGCTTCTCTGTTGGCATAAATTGTGTAGTCCACTCTACTGTATCATACATCTCATTATTAAGCTCACCAACACTAAGCCCACCTATGGCAAATCCATCAAAATCCATCGCACAAAGTTCTTTCGCTGATTTCTCTCTAAAAGCTTTATCTGTTCCGCCTTGGATGATAGCAAATATATTCTGATCTACTCCTATTCCTTTTGCTTGATTAGATCTATGGTATTTTACCGACTCATCAGCCCATCTAGTGGTTCTCTCAATACTTGATTTTATACGCTCTTGTGTTGCAGGCAAGGCGACAAGATCATCTAGTATCATCATAATATCTGAATTAAGATTATTTTGAATATCTATTACTTTTGTTGGCGTGAAGTAGTGCGTAGATCCATCTATATGACTTCTAAAAGTTATGCCATTTTCATCTATTTTAACATTTTTTGATAGAGAAAAAGCCTGAAATCCACCACTATCAGTAAGGAAGCTTCTTGGAAACTTAGTAAATCCATGAAGTCCACCCATTGTTTTGACAACCGTATCGCCTGGACGCAAGTAGAGATGATATGTGTTACCTAAAATAATCTGTGGATCCAGAAAACTTTGTAAATCTGTCGCGTCAAGTGCCTTTACTGCTCCAACTGTACCCACCGGCATAAAGACTGGTGTTTTGATTGTGGAGTGAGCTGTTGTGATTGTGCAAGCTCTAGCCTTGCCGTCTGTTTTATCTATTTGAAAATTCATTACGCTATAATACCTTTAAAATAATTGTGTAATTGTACCCACACTTCATGGAGAGCTTTATGAAAAATATACTTGTAGTTGCAGAGGGCACAATAGCACAAAACTTTGTTGCAATGATTGGCAAAAGAAGAGTTGCACAAAATAGCTACCATATTATATCAAGCACATTAGTTAGTTGTGGAACAAAAGATAGTGTAAATATAATTTTTCACAATATTGACCCAACAAGCGAACTCAGAGTAAAAAACTTATTTGACACTACAATGTATGACCATGCATTTATAATCATTAAAGAATTTGAAGATTGTATTGATATTTGCAATAATATACTTGCAGTGGACAATAAAATCCGATTAGTAGTTGTTGATCAATGGGGTGGGGCTGATTTTGGGAATATTTCATCAAATGTGACAGTTATAAGATCTAATGATTTAATTTCTAGTCATGTTTATGATAATCTACCAAATGTACCTAAAATTGCTAAAAATGTAGGACTTGGTAATGGTGAGATCATGGAGATGCATATACCATTTGGAAGTAGTTATGCTTTTAGACACATAGGATCAATCACCCAACAAAAATGGAAAATAGTGGCACTATACAGAGCTGGCAAGCAAATACTTCCCACAAATGCAACAATGATAAGACCAAATGATACACTTTTAACCGTCGGAAATCCTATGGTTTTGGATGGAATATATAAACTTATTAATAAAAGAAAAGGTTTTTTTCCGGAACCTTTTGGGAAAAATATATTTTTACTTCTTGATTTAAGATTTGATAGCAAAAGAGTGTTAGAATATGTAGAAGAGAGCATATTCATGCTAGATAAATTTAATACAAGAAAACTTTGTATATATGTGATTTACCCAACTGATGTGAAATTGGTAGCAGATATTAAAAAATTTCAATCTGAAAATATACAAGTAATCATATCTTTTGATGTAAAAAATATAGCATCATCAATTGAATTTGAGATAAGTTCTTGTGATATTGGAATTGTTTTATGTAGTAAAAAAACATTAAAAAGTGATAATAGAAGTAAAATATTTTATGATTTAAGAAAATTGATATATGTATTTGGTAGAAATGGATTAAATCAAGTAACTAAAGCAATTTTAATTATGAAAAATGAAAACAAGATGGAATCAATATCATCTGCTGTTTTGGATATTTGTGAGACCTTCAATTTACCGCTTCAAATATCAGATTTTTCTTCAGATAATGTTACAGTAGAGAGTAACATAATCGAAAGACACTATGATGCAATGGCTCCACTATTCAATACAGTAGTTAATTTTGAATATAAAGTGGCAAACCCAATTAGAGAAATTGCGAAAATGGAGAATGTAATAGAAATTGCACCATATTCTAGAACAAAAATTCGCTCTGGCATTATAGAGTTTATACTCTCAAAAAGTTTAGACTTTTTAGTTTCAGCAAATAAGCATCCTAAGATGCTAATACCATTTGAAGCTAGTGATGTATAACCTTTTCTTTAAATAGAATTAGGATACAATTATTTCAATAACTGCACTCGGAGGCACCAATCTATGACTATACCAATTTCTATATCAAGCCCATCTTCTTGTACTTATGATATTGTTATTGATGCACTACCCGACCTTACATTTGATAGAAAAGTTGCCATAGTAACCAATCCAACAATTTCTGCATTACATCTAGAGAAGTTGCTCTCAAAGATTGTGGCAAATGAGATAAAAGTAATTACAATTCCAGATGGTGAAGAGTATAAAACTATGCAAACTATAGAGGATATTTTGAATGAACTTTTTGAGTTTAAGTTTGATAGAAAATCATTACTTATTGCATTTGGTGGTGGAGTTATCGGAGATATGACTGGTTTTACAGCCTCTTTGTATCAAAGAGGTGTTGACTTTATACAAATTCCAACTACACTTTTAGCTCAAGTGGATGCTAGTGTTGGTGGAAAGACTGGCGTAAATAATAGATACGGCAAGAACCTAATAGGTGCATTTTATCAGCCAAAAGCAGTATATATTAATCCATCATTTTTATCTACACTTCCAAAAAGAGAGTTTGGGGCAGGTGTGGCCGAGATGATTAAGATGGCTGTGACTTTTGATAGTGATTTTTTTGAATTTTTAGAAAAATCAGATTTAAGTGATGAAAAAACACTAGCAGAGGCGATAGCAAAAAGTGTTGCCATAAAAGCTTCAGTGGTTAATCAAGACGAAAAAGAGCAAGGCATTCGAGCTGCTCTTAATTATGGACATACTTTTGGTCATGTTATAGAAAATGAGACAAAATATAAACAGTATTTGCATGGTGAAGCTGTGGCAATAGGTATGGTAATGGCAAATAGATTAGCTGTTAAATTAGGGTTTATGGAGCTAAGTGACGAAAAAAGAGTGGCGGAGCTATTGCGTAAATATAATCTTCCGACAAGTTATGAGATAAGTGATGCCCAGAATTTTTACGAACATTTCTTTTTGGATAAAAAAAGTTTTAATAGTAAAATAAAATTTATACTTCCAGTTGGCATAGGCAAGCATGTTATGCCAACAAATATAGAAAAAAGTACTGTAATTGATATCTTGCTAGAATTCGGTATTAAAAGATGATTAAAAAATTATTTCTACTACTATCTATATCTATATTTTTGAATGCAACTCCAAATATTGAAAAAAAACCAGTTAATATAGAAAAAGTATCTATAGTTGACTTAAACAGTTCAAAAAAAGATCTTGATGAAGAACTTCATGACAGCATATGGATCACATCTTATGAAAACTATAAAATGTATCAGCAGCTAAAAGATAGCGAAAATGCTATAGAGACAAAAATAGCAAGGCTTGAGCGAAAATCTACTTTAACAGATAAGCAAAAAGATACACTAAAAGAGCTAAAAAAAAATAAAGATGAAATAGATAGTAAATTAAAATTACTTGGAGAATACACGCAAGATCCATTTGATAAGTTAGTCTCTACAACTAAGATAGGTAATGCACCTAAAATAACAAATCCTTTTGCTATATTTTCAGCACTATCATTTCTTGAGAATATAAAAAGTGAGCAGAGTGACTATAATAATAAATACAAATCATTGTCCGTTACAGTTGAAAATTTAATTCAGAAAGAGAAATTACTACAAGATATGATCTCTTCTATCGTGGACAATGAAGTTTATATAAAAGAACTTTCAGATACCAAAAAACTTTTGTTAGTATTAGAGCCGTATTTAGAGGTAGCTAAAAGTACACAATTAGTTTATGATAAAAAATTAGATGAAATAACAATTAGTGTAAACCAAGGTATAAAGCAAGAAAGCATGAAAACCATGTGGGTTGGGATGATTATATTTATACTAATTGGACTTCTTTTTGTCGGTAAGCGTTTAATGAGAAAATATATTTTAGATTCGAAGCGTTTTTTAAAATTCAATAAGATTCTTAATGTAACTTCTATTATTATTGTTATACTTGTATTGCTTTTTGCTTATATAGAAAATGCTAGTTACCTTGCTACAGTTTTAGGATTTGCTTCTGCAGGTATAGCCATTGCCATGAAAGAGTGGTTTATGAGTATTATTGGATGGTTTGCTATATTTTTTGGCGGTAGCATAAAAGTTGGAGATAGAATTAGAGTTATTAAAGATGGAACTGAATATGTTGGGGATATTATTAATATTTCAACATTGAAAATAACACTATATGAAGATGTAACGCTTATTACATATAATATAAATAGACGAGCCGGACGCATAATATTTATACCAAACAATTATATATTTACAAACATGATAGCTAGTTATAATCATGAGGACTTAAATACCGTATGGGATGGGATTGATTTTACCATAACATTTGATTCAAACATAAATAAAGCATCACTAATTACAAAAGAAGTAGTTTTAAAACACTCAAGTCAATATGTAGAAAATACTAAAATCCAACTCAATAAATTACGCAGAAGATATAATTTACGAGGCATGAATTCTGAGCCTAGAGTATTTACTATGATAGGTGAATATGGCATGAAGATTAGTGTTTGGTATTATACAAATAGTTTTGCCACACTATCATTAAGAAGTCAAATAAGTGCAGAAATAATATCAAGAATAAATAATGAAGATGATATAACATTAGCGTACCCAACACAATTTATAACAATGAGAAACAATAACAAAGAGGTCGAGATATAGTGAAAAAAGTCTACTTTAAAACATTTGGTTGTAGAACTAATCAATTTGATACACAAGTAATGATATCCAAAATTGGTGCATGCCAAATAGTGCAAGATGAACTTGATAGCGATGTTGTTGTAGTTAATTCATGTACAGTAACAAATGGAGCTGATAGCTCTGTGCGTCAATATATAGCATCACTAAAGCGAAAAAATAAAGATGTAAAGGTTATCTTAGCAGGCTGTGGCTCGCACTCAAAAGGTGAAGAGCTTTTTGATGATGGTGCTGTTTTTGGAGTTATGGGACACTCCGAGAAAGAGAAAATAGGTGAACTTCTTTCGCGTGAAGAGAGATTTTATGAAATTGGTGACCTTAATCATATTGATACAACTGTTGTAGAAAATTTCATAGGTAAAAGTAGGGCATTTATAAAAATACAAGAAGGTTGTGATTTTGAATGTTCATACTGCATTATTCCAAGCGTTAGGGGCAAGGCTAGGTCACATGGAATAGAAACCATACTTGAACAAATAAGACTTTTGGCATCAAATGGCTTTGGAGAATTTGTACTAACGGGAACTAATATGGGAAGCTACGGTAGGGATATTGGATTATCTTTAGCGACTTTACTCAAAAAAATATCATATATCAGGGGTGTTCGTAGAGTTAGGCTTGGAAGTCTTGAGCCTATACAGATAGATAGCGAAATGATGGAGCTTTTGAATGAGCCATGGATGGCTAGGCATCTACATATCGCATTGCAACATACAAGTGACAGTATGCTAAAGATTATGAATAGAAGAAATAAGTTTAGTGAAGATGTTAGGCTATTAGAGAAAATTAGCAATGCTGGGTATGCCATAGGTACTGATTTTATTGTTGGTCATCCAGGAGAAGGTGAAGTAGAGTGGAGCGAAGCGATAGGTAAAATTGCTGATTTGCCATTAACACACATACATGCCTTTACATACTCTAAGCGAGATGGCACAAGCTCAGCAGTCATGAAAAATGGAATAGTAAATGGAACTATAGCTAAAGTTAGACATTTAGAATTAACTAATATAATAAAAGATAAAAATCTAATATTCCGTAAAAATAACAGACAAAATTTAGATATTTTACTAGAAAGTGGCAAAGACGGTACATATAAAGGCTATGATCAATACTATAATGCAGTTGATGTACAAAGTGATGATGATCTGAGAGGTAATTGGATCATAGCAGATTGCATGGAGGTTAGAGATGAAAAAAATTGGCTTAAATATTAATAGCAACACTCAAGTTAAATTAATATTTCTATTCCTCGGCATTTTATTGTTATTGCTTATTTATATGTTTAGTAGGGATAATTCTATATTAATCACAAAAACTGAAGCTGATATATTGGGCAATAGTGGCAAAATAGAACGAATTATAGTTGATGGTGATTTTTTGTATCTAAAAACCGATAATGAGATTTATAGGATTTATAAATACGGAGTCGACTCTCCAGCATATTTTGCAAAATATCCAATAGAAACAAAAAGTAGTAGTATATTACCAATATTTTTAAGTCTATTGTTTGTATCTGCTTTATTAATTTTCTTATTTTATTACTTTAAGCCAGCTTCAATAGACAATATACTATTTAAAAAAATGGCGAAATCAAAAGATAACGAAATAGTTCATGACAAAATTAGAGCAATCAAATCATCAGTTTCTTTTAAAGATGTAGCTGGAATTAATGATGTAAAAGAAGAGCTAGAGGAGATTATAGATTTTTTAAAATTTCCACAAAAGTATAAGGAGATTGATATTAGGCTTCCAAAAGGACTACTTTTGGTTGGTCCCCCAGGTGTTGGTAAAACCATGATAGCTAAAGCTGTAGCTGGAGAGGCTTCTGTGCCTTTTTATTATCAAAGTGGTGCATCTTTTGTGCAGATATATGTTGGAATGGGTGCAAAAAGAGTTAGTGAGCTTTTCATGGAAGCAAAGAAAAATGCTCCAAGTATTATTTTTATTGACGAAATAGATGCTGTTGGAAAAAGCCGCTCAGGACTTCAAAATGACGAGAGAGAAGCAACACTAAACCAATTGCTCACAGAAATGGATGGTTTTGAAGATAGTGCAGGAGTTATTGTAATTGCAGCTACTAATAAAATAGAAGTGTTAGATGAAGCTCTTCTAAGGGCCGGCAGGTTTGATAGAAGAATTTTTGTATCATTGCCTGATTTCTATGAGAGAGTTAAAACTTTAGAGCTATATTTGGCAAAGAAAAATTATAATTTAGATATAGATAAAATTGCCAAAATGAGTGTTGGTTTTAATTTTGCATCATTATCTACATGGGTAAATGAGGCAGCCTTTAATGCATTTAGAAACAATAATAAAATCATAAGCATAGAAGATTTTGAAGCAGTGAAAGAAAAAGTCTCAATAGGCAAAAAACGAATTGTAATATTAAACGATAAAGAACGAGAAATAAAGGCAACATATCAAGCTGCAAAAGCATTGATTGCATCGCTATATGGAATATATTTTGACAAAATTGGAATAGCTGAAACACTTTTTCACAGACCAAACGATATGCTTATGTCAAAAAAATATCTCTTTAATCTTTTAATGGTAAAAGTTGCAGGTACTATAGCCACAGAGAACAAATATAATGATACTTTTGATATTAGTGATTATGATATTAAAAGTGCAAGAGATTTAGCACTTGATATATCCCAGAACTTTGACATACTCGGGAGTGCAAATGGTACTAGTGACGAGATACTAAATGAAGCATCGCAAAATGTTAAAAAAATACTTATTAAATTTGCTGCAGTACAAGATGACATAGCAGAGTTTATTTTAGAAAATGAAAATATTTCTCAGCTTGATACTTTCAAAATGTTAGATAATGTACTTTAGTGGTTTTTGTCTGAAAAATGACAATGAGCTATTTAGTTCATTATTTAAGCCCAATGAGTATACTGTTGCAGGATTTAGTTATGGAGCCCAAAAGGCACTAGAGTATGTTCTTAATTGCCAAACTAGAGTAGATAAGCTTATTTTATTCTCTCCAGCATTTTTTCAATCTTCAACACAATCTTTCATTCGAGCACAGATGAGATATTTTGGTGCAAATCATGAACAATATATAGAGCAATTTTATATGAATGCTACACATCCTGCAGATTCAAGCATGATTACAAGTTACAAATCACAAGGAACGGCCAAAGAGCTAGAAGAACTTTTAACATATGTATGGGATATAGAAAAGCTTAAAACCATTAAAACTAGAGGAGTGGGGATAGAGGTTTTTGTTGGTGGCATGGATAAAATAGTTGATACAGAAAGATGTTTAGAATTTTTCTCTAAAATATGCACCGTGTATAAGATAAAAAATGCTGGACACTTATTATTACCACACCAAGTAAATACCTCAGTTTTGAGAGCATCAGAGATAGTAAGATTTGGATGAAAAAAGTTAAAGGACTACCCGTAGGTAATTCGAGACTTTTTTCATCCAAAGATTGCTTGTCTATCATGCTCCCTGAAAGGTACAATGCTTTTGCACATACTAATCGTTAAAACTTCTTAGCGTAGCTTAGGCTATGCTCTCAAAGTTTCGCCTTGATTATGCACAAAATAATTGTATCAAAATTAAGGTATTTACTTGGTGTGGTAATATATACTAAATAATATTAAATAAGGAAATGAAACAATGACGGTAGTAATAACAGGTTGTAGTAGTGGAATAGGGCTTGCTACTGCACTATATCTCAAACAGCGTGGCTTTAAAGTTTGTCCTACTGCTAGAAAGCCTCAAGATGTAGAAATGTTGCGTAGAATTGGATTTGAAGATGCAAAGCAACTTGATGTTACAAATAGCACACATATAGCAAGTGTTATACAATTCGTAATTGAAAAACATACAGTGATAGATGTGTGGTTTAATAATGCAGGATATGGTCAGCCATCTATGATTGAGGATTTGCCAACAAAGATACTAAGAGAGCAGTTTGAAACAAATGTTTTTGGTTTGCATGAATGCACTAGACAAATAGTGAAAGTTATGAGAAAACAAGGATATGGCAAGATAATCCAGCATAGTTCCGTTTTAGGGATTATTTCACTTGCTGGACGAGGTGCTTATAATGCTAGTAAATATGCAGTAGAAGGACTTAGTGACACGCTAAGGCTTGAGCTAAAAGGTACTGGAATCAGTGTAGTCACTCTAAATACAGGTCCAATAACTAGTAATTTCCGCATTAATGCCATCAAAAAGCTTAAAGAGAACATAGATATGAATGGTTCAATCCATCAAGCGGCTTATGAGGCAAATGTAAATGGAACAGGCAAAAGAGTACCATTTAATGAAGAGGCGATATCTGTTGCAAGAGTTGCATATAAGATTATAGTGGCTAAAAAACTAAAGCCTAGATACTATATAACTAAAGCTACTTGTTTGCTTGGTGTATTAAAAAGAGTGCTTAGCACCAATATGTTAGATTATATACTTGGGAAGATTTAATTTAAATAGAATTAATATTATGTTAACCAATATATAAAATGCAACAAATCTACATAGTGTAATGCCATAAAGTATCTGAAATACACTTAATTTTTATACTCCTAAATACTCAATCACTCTTAATTACGAGCCTTACATTACTTTATATGAACATATGTTAATTTATAATAAAAAGAACCGTTATTCTATATGAACAAATGTTCATTATATATTGACACAATATTCTACTAATAAGAACATTTGTTCATATTAGACTATTGACATATGAACAAATGTTAACTATAATGTCAATAGAATAAGCAGGAGCGTGAAGTTATGAGCATTGATGTAGATTTAAAAGAATTCAGTAGAGGTTTTAAGACCAAAAAGAACATATTAGCACAGTCTCTCGCCCTATTTTCATCTAAAGGGTTTAAAGCTACTACGGTTAGAGATATTGCTAATAGTGTTGGAGTTAAGCAAAGTGCATTATACAATCACTTTAAAAATAAAGATGAGATACTAGAGACTCTCGTAGAAGAGCTTATGACATCAGCTATTGCTAATATTTTTATATCAAAAGATAATGTCAGCGATAGATTGCAAGGTAAATCATTATTACTTTCTATTTCTACAACATTTAAATTAATTAGTTTTGATATCAAAAATGAGGCACTATTCAAGCTTTTAATACAAGAGATATACAATAATGAGCGAGTAAGAGAGATATATAGTGAATATTTTTACCAAACAAATGTGAAGAAGTTATCTTCATTGCTCTTTGAAATGATGCAAAATGATATTATAAAGTCAAATGATCCACTAATACTAGCCAATGAGTTCTTTGCTCCACTGTTTTTCTACCAAATGCAGATTTCACTATTTAAACAGGATAAAAAATCAACTTCAGCTATGGTTTCATTGTTTGAAAAGCATGTTGATTTCTTTTGGGATAATATAAAGAGCTAACAATGTACATCCCTGCTCTAAAGTATAAATATTTTTATTGATATGTTTTAATATTTTATGCAAATGGATACTCAAAGCGACACTACGATACAATGTCGATAAATATTTTACACAATTTTGTAAAATCCAAAACTCATTTGTTAGGAAGCAATACTATGACATGCCACAAACCAATCTATATTACAACACCAATCTACTACGTAAATGATATTGCACACATCGGTCATGCCTATACTACTATCATAGCTGACACAATCGCTAGGTATTCAAGGCTATTAGGTCATGATACTTTCTTTTTGACTGGAACAGATGAACATGGTCAAAAGATAGAAGAGGCAGCAGTATCTAGAGGTGAAACTCCAAAAGCGTATGCTGATAAAATTTCTGCTTCATTTAAGAATCTTTGGGATGAGTTTGAAATTTCATATGATTCTTTTATCCGTACTACTGATGAGAAGCATAAGAAAGGTGTCCAGTATGCTTTTTCTAAAATGCATGACAATGGTGACATATACAAAGATGTATACAAAGGTCACTACTGTGTATCTTGTGAGGCATTTTTCACCAAAATACAGCTTGTAGATGAAAATGGCTGTCCTGAGTGCGGAAAGGCAACTTCTATTGTAGAAGAAGAGAGTTATTTCTTTAAATTATCAAAATATCAAGATAAATTACTAGCTTGGTACAATGATAATCCAGACTGTATATTGCCAAAGAGTAAAAGAAATGAAGTTATTCGTTTTGTCGAGAGTGGACTAGAAGATTTATCAATTACTCGCACTAGTTTTGATTGGGGTGTGAAATTACCTGAAAGTCTCAATGACCCAAAACATGTAATGTATGTATGGCTTGATGCACTTATGAATTACTTAACCGCTTTGGGTTATGGCGATGATGAAGCTGGAATGAAATATTGGCCAGCTCGTGTTCAACTAATAGGTAAAGATATTTTGAGATTTCACGCCATATATTGGCCTGCATTTTTGATGAGTCTTGATTTGCCTTTACCTAAGCATATAGCAGCCCATGGCTGGTGGACTAGAGATGGCGAGAAGATGAGTAAATCAAAAGGAAATGTCGTAAATCCAAAAGAGGTAGCTGATGCCTATGGCTTGGATAATTTCAGATACTTTATGCTTCGCGAAGTGCCTTTTGGTGGGGATGGTGATTTTAGTCAAAAAGCACTTATCGATAGAATCAATAGTGACCTTGGAAATGATCTCGGAAACTTGCTTAATCGTCTAATTGGTATGAGTGAAAAGTATTTTGAGTGTAATATTGACTCATCAAAAGTGTTGGAATTTTACAGTGATGAACTTGTAGAGGTTAAACAATCTCTTGTTAAGTTAGAACCTATGATGTTTGATATGCAAATCCACAGATACCTAGAAGAGCTATGGAGACCGTTAGCAGTTGCTAATAGAGCAATTGACAAGCACCAGCCTTGGGTGTTAATGAAAGATGGCAAGAGTGACGAAGCCATGGCACTAGTTGCACTAATTTCTAATATACTTGCTAGAGTTGCTATAATGCTATATCCTGTAATGCCTAAGACTACAAAAATAATATCTGATGCCCTAAATTTTGAGATTAATAACGAGTCGTTTGTTAAATTCATAAACAATGATGAGCTTTTAAATCAATTCACAATTTCAAAAGTTCCCCCTTTGTTTCCTAGAATTGAAGAGTCATTGTTGGAAATTGTTGAAACTAAAGTAGCAGAAGAGACAAAGAAAAAAGTAATAAGTAGTGGCGAGAAAGTAGAGTCAAATGACAGTGATGGAGTTGCACTTATAGGCATAGATCAATTTTTCCTCACTTCATTAAAGATAGGCACTGTCATTGAGGCTCACGAAGTACCAAAAAGTGATAGACTTCTGATACTCCAGGTTGATATTGGTGAGGATAAACCAAGACAAATAGTAGCAGGAATAAAAGAGTTTTACACTCCAGCACAACTTTTGAACACTCAAGTGTGTGTAGTAGCTAATCTAAAACCAGCTAAACTAATGGGAAATCATAGTGAGGGAATGCTACTTGCAGCAAAAGATGCAAATGGATTGCATCTAATACGCCCAGAAGCACCAAAAATGAATGGAACACCAATAAGATAATGAATATAAGCGATATTATAAATATAACAGAAGGTCAACTAGTCAATAGTCCAAAAATCCAAGCCATTGAGGCAGCAAGTGTATATGCTTCCAAAATTGATCATGGTGATCTATTTTTCTCATCTCTTCAAGAAGATATAGATACAGCAATAGCAAATGGAGCATATGCAATAGTCTATGATAATGATGAAATAATACAAAATGACACAGAGATAGCATGGATAAAAGTTACTGATATAGCTCTTGCTGCTATGAAGCTTGTTAGATTTGTTCTTTTGAAAAAAGAGGCTGATTTTTACTTACTAACTCATCATGAACTTAGCTTTGTGAAAATGCTGATTAATGACAGGAGAAGCATATCTATTATCCCATCTGATTGGAAAAAAGCTTTTGAGATGATGGTTAATTCACCAAGTAGGCTTTTTATAGGTGATGATGAAGAGTTGTTAAGACTTATTAAACCTGATGTTAAGAGATTAAAAAAAGAGGTAGAGTGGCAGATAGTCACAGAAACTCTGTTTAGATCAACATTTAAGATGAATAACTATGTTTATCAAGACTACGAACTGGCACCATTTCATATGGAGGCATTTTCAAGGGCTTTGGCTTTTTTTGAAACTCATGAAATAAAATTTGAGATAGAAAAACTTAGATACACAAAACATTTTTTACCTGTATTTATAGATAATAATTTACAAACTGTACCATCTGGTAAAAGTGATAAGGTTGTTGTTTTTATTGATAATATGGAAGATGTTGCAAAGTCTCGTGAGTATATGAAATATAAAATGAAATGGTTGAAAAGCATAGTTTTAACACCACCAAAGACAAAAATAGAGGGCTACGATAACCCTATTTGGTTTAACGATGCGAACGATGTTCATAGCACTCTAAAAAATAGATATTATAATTACGCTTTTATATTAAACTCAGATAAGAGTATATTGCCAAAATTACAAGAAAATTTTAGTCTGTTTTATTTATAATTTAAACAACTTAGGCTAGAATCATGAGATTTTTAAAAACCAAAGGATTTAAATTATGAAGAAAATTATTATGGCTATTTTTGCATTGATATCATTTGCTAATGCTGATATACGAAATGTTGTAGTCAATAAAGCTATATTGTCTAAGCCAATGAAGATTATAGATATAAGAACTCCCGCTGAATGGTCAAAGACTGGTATTATTGCAGGAGCCCACACTATTATGTTTTTTGATGAAAAGGGAAATATGAAGACAGACGCATTTGAGGCAAAATTGCGTAAAATTGTAAAGAAGAATGAGCCTTTTGCTCTAGTTTGTCTTACTGGTTCAAGGACGGCAGTTGCATCACAATTTCTCTCCGAGGAGAGAGGATATGAAAATGTCACTAACTTGCAAGGTGGAATGTCAAAGTTGATTCGTGAAGGTTATAAAACAACCCCATATAGAGGTCGTTGATAAATTTATTTTTTGGGCTTAAGCTCAGAAAAACTATGCTCTAAACTATCCAAAAAATGCTCTATTTTAAGCCCTAATTCTTCAATAAAATTTTTTGTCTGTTTTATATCAATTTCAATTTTTTTATCATCAAGTTTTACGCCAATATTCTCTGACATATCAATACTGCCATCTTTTATGCCTTCTCCAATATTTTGAGCTGTATCCGTGATATGTTGCTGAATATTAGTGAAAAAATCTTTAGTTTTTTCCAAGTCAATCGCTATCTTTTCATCTTTAATGTCTATCCCTATTTTGGATAATGTTTCTTTTGGCATCTTCTACCCCCTTTTAGATTTTTATTTCATATTATATCACGGTTATTCTTTATCTGTGAATAATCAGCTATTGAGCCAATTTTTGGTACAATTTCATAATTAAAATTAAGCTTATCAAGGATATATATGGGACTAGGAATAGGATTAGTTGGATTGCCAAATGTGGGAAAATCAACAACATTTAACGCACTAACGAAAGCACAAAATGCACAAAGTGCAAACTATCCATTTTGTACAATTGAACCTAATAAGGCAGTAGTAGCAGTTCCTGATAAAAGATTAGAAGAACTTGCAAAGATAGTCAAACCAGAGCGAATACAATACTCAACTCTTGATTTTGTAGATATTGCAGGTCTTGTTAAGGGTGCTAGTAGAGGTGAAGGGCTTGGAAATAAATTTTTATCAAATATTCGTGAAACAGAAGTAATTTTACACATTGTAAGATGTTTTGATGATGATAATATTGTTCATGTTGAAAATTCTATTGACCCAATCAGAGATGTAGAAATTATAGAACAAGAGCTTCTGCTTGCTGATATGGAGTCCTTGCAAAAAAGAATAGACGCACTAAACAAAAAAAGTAAAGGTAACGATAAGGATGCCAAGGCTCAGCTAGAAATTGCAGAAGAACTAATGGCTTACATTAATGATGGTAGCCCTATTTCAAGCTTTGCTAAATGTGATGATGAGGCATTTATTGGATTAAACAGAGAACTTAGATTCCTTTCAAATAAGGAGATAATATATGGTGCAAATGTTGATGAAGATGGACTTGAAAAAGATAGTGATTATGTGATATTACTAAAAGAATATGCCAAAAAATACAATAGAGAAGTTATAAAACTATGTTCTAAAGTAGAAGAAGATATGGTTGATTTTGACGATGAAGAAAAAAATGAGATGCTAAGTTCACTTGGTGTTGAAGCATCTGGGCTTGATCAGATTATTAAAATAGGATTTGACAAGCTTGGACTTATGAGCTATTTCACGGCTGGAGTTAAAGAGGTTCGAGCATGGACTATTTATAAGAATACAACAGCACCTAAGGCAGCTGCAGTAATACACAATGACTTTGAAAAAGGATTTATACGAGCAGAAGTAATAGCTTATGATGACTATATAGCCTACGGTGGTGAAAACGGTAGTAAAGATGCTGGTAAAATGAGACTTGAAGGTAAAGAGTATATTGTTAATGATGGTGATATAATGCATTTTAGATTTAATGTTTAAGGAGAATAAATTGAGAAGTTTATATATTTTAGTTATATCACTTGCTTTTATTGGTTGTGGGGATAAAAAAGCATCGTTTATTGCAACACTAAGTAGCGAAACAAATAGAACTCAAACAATAGACGCTATTAAATCAAATCTTATAAAAGAAAAATTTGAAATTGTGGGACAAAGTGTAAATCCTACGATTACTAAGCCAAATTCCTCTCCAAGACCACAGACTATAATATATTTTGAAAATAAATCATACGCTCAAATGTTGTTAATTTGCAATCCTAGTATGGGGCTTGATTTGCCTTTTAAAATAGCTGTTTGGGATAATTATGAAGGTGAAACAAAAATAAATTATATAAATCCAGAATATTTATCTTTGACGCATAATATAAAAGATAAGGCATGTATAGAGATAATAAATAGAACTAAAATATCTATTGAAAAGGCTTTAAATGGTATTGCTAAATAGAAGAAAGCAGTATATTTTTAAGTTCTGAGATATCTTTTATGGCATTTTTATGTTCACTAAAGCCCCAATCAACCATAATGTAATCCATGGAGATGGTTTGTGCAGCCATCATATCCCTCTCTCCATCACCTACAAAAATTGACTGCTCAATTACTGAACCTGCAATTTTGATATTTTCATGAAGCATATCAGGAGACGGCTTTCCACTCTTTACATCATCATAGCACACAATAGCGTCAAAGAATTCTACAATGCCAAGATGGCTTAGCGACTCAAGTGCAGATACTCGATATGCATTGGTGGCAACTCCAAGTTTGAATCCACCATTCTTAAGTTCAATTAATAAATCAATTACACCATCATATAACATCAATTCAGATTTATGATTTGCACTATAATATTGACTAAACAATCTCTCATGCTCTTTTGTAAAAGTTTGACTTTTATAAAAATATTGAGCTGGATTAACAGAATGGTCATTTATTTTTGAAATTATATCTTTGTGTGTTAATGGGGGAAGATAAAATTCATTTCTGACATAATTGATAGAGTTTGAAATAGTTATAGAGCTATCAACTAAAGTACCGTCCATATCAAATATAACTAATTTTTTTTCATTCATATGCTAGAAATTGTTCCAATTATTTCATTGAATTTTATTTGTTTGTTAATCTCTAGATTTGAATAGTTAATTGTATCTTTTTGTGAAAGCATAACTACGGTTGAACCCATCTCGAACCAACCAAGAAGATCACCCTTGGATACATATAAATCATTATATATTTGCTTTGTGCATTTATTGCTTTTAATATTTGTCATAATAGAATTATCAAAGCTAAAAACCATTTTACCAACATTTAAAGCCCCTACTAGCACATAAAATAGTAATTTGCCATCATTGGTCTCACACTCTAGAATCACTCTTTCATTTTCTATAAAAAGATTTAACTTGTTTCTAAGAAGTGGCATATTAACAGGATAGAGTTTACCTGGAATATGGGTTGCACTTTTAATCTTCATGTTTATTGGAGAGTGATATCTATGATAATCTTTTGGTGATAGGTAGAAATTTGCAA
Organism: Sulfurovum sp. UBA5198; assembly: GCA_002412865.1. Lineage (GTDB taxonomy): Bacteria > Campylobacterota > Campylobacteria > Campylobacterales > Sulfurovaceae > BN30871. The sequence goes on along the minus strand of DHVW01000013.1, from coordinate 20,485 downwards.
AATCACCATCAATTAGTTTATCTGCAATATCACTATAATTTTCTCCCAATAACTCTTTTGTGCAATAGAACATACCTTTAATTTGATATGCTTGATTTCCTTTGATTGTCCCAAAATCAGTAATTAGTGCATCAACTGGTGATATTACAGTGTTGATATCTCTGCTTATTATCGGTTCTTCTTTAAAGGCTCTAGTAAATAGTAGATTAAGAGATTTATAACTATTTGGTTCATTAAATTTACTCATATCTAGCCCCATTAGTTTAACATATGAGTTGTTAATTATATTTTGAACTGCAGGAGTAAATTTGTGTGATGCAAATCTTCCAAAAGCCCTAGAAATTATTGAAGTGTAGTGTGACTTATACATTATCGTAACCTAGACTTTCTAAAGCTTCTTTCATTAGTGCGATGTGATAATTTTCTTGATTGCTAATAAAATCAAAAAATTTAGAGAGTTCTTTATTTTCCGTCCCTACTGCATCTGAAAGCTTCTTGCACTCTTCTTTTGCTGCGAGTTCTTCGTCTATACCACTCAGTAAAAATTCCGTGATATTATCTATCAAATAAAGCTCCTTTGCAATTACTCGTGGCACACCAAGTATCCCCATTTCACTCATCATGCCAGCAAATTCTCCAAAGTGAAAAAAGCTCTCTTCTATGAGTGTTTCAAAAATATTAGCCAATTTTAAGCTCTTTGTATGTGCCTTTAGATAATTATAAATCATTATTAATTCATACTCTTTGTAGCTCTCTTCGAATAAAAAGAAAGTTAATGCATCAGTTGCATCTTGAGACAATTTTATATCCTTGTAGCTCATATTCATATCAAAGGAAGTTACTTCTTCATCCGTAATATTATTAATACTATATAATATGTATTCAATATCATTTGATATTCTTGAGGACAAATCTCTATTGTCTATATCAATTAGAGATAGCTCAAGTTGCTTTAGCCTATTTGCAATATCATTTAGTATAGTCTTTAGCGTATCTACTTTAACTGGAATTTGATTTCTATCATAATTATATGCCACATTGTGTTTTATACATTCATTTTCTATCCACTTAAAATGCCTAAAGAGTATTTTGGAGTATTCAAGCAGTTTTTTTGAATTATCCATATCTTTACTCATAAATGAACTCATAAAAAGCTCAAGCCATAATTCGTGCGATTTAATTAAAATATTATTCATTTTCACTCCCTTGCTGATTTTCTTCATTTGTTGCACAGTTATTTAATATTTTGTATGTAATCATCGGAAAGTCACTGTCTTTTTGACGCTCCATGTATGTATCCATAGCTGCTTTTAGTGCTAAAGCCACCATCTCTGAGCAGGCTGCCTCTTCTGGCGGTATGCTATCAAGCATTCCAAGTGTTGCACCAACCAAAGCATCACCTCGCTCAAATGTCAGCCCAACGGCTTCGCTTGTAATTATCGAACCAGCTATTACGGTTGTCATACAGCCAATTGCTTGGAATTTAATATCTTCTATAATTGGTTCATTTTCATTTTTAACTTTTAGAAAAATTATTACTTTTTCACCATTATGAGGATTTTTGCCTATACCTTCACTATCACTATTCTCTATGACACCATAATTTTTAGGTTGCATCATGTGTTCTAAAAGATTGCTATCCAATTTGTTTCCTTAACTTTAACTGTATAGATTATATCTATAAAATATTAAAATTACTACTATTGGCAACAACACCATTAGTTGATTATGTTATAATTCCAAATATAAACGCAAAGGTGGCAAATATGCCTTTTAATTCACTCAATCAAACGCTACGAACGAATATTCTTAACCTCGGATACGATAAGCCTACACCGATACAGACAAAAGCAATCCCGCTTCTGCTTAGTGGAAGAGATATTATAGGAGCTGCTCAAACAGGTACTGGTAAAACAGCAGCATATGCACTACCAATACTTCATATGATGAGCAAAGCAGAACCATTGGAGTTTGGACGAGTGAAAGCACTGGTACTCGTACCAACTAGAGAACTTTGTGATCAGATTACTAAAGCAATAAGAAATTATTCAGATGGACTGGGGTTTAGAATTTTGAATATATCTGGTGGCATCAATATGACAAAACAGATAGCTTCTCTAAGCAAGGGTGCTGATATTATTGTTGCTACTGCTGGTAGATTTTTGGAGTTAAACAAACAAGGTCATATTCCACTATCAAAAGTTCAATTTTTAGTTCTTGATGAAGCGGATACCATGCTAGATATGGGTTTTATTAGAGAGATAGAACAGATAATAGATATGCTACCAACAAAAAGACAGACTATGCTTTTTTCTGCTACCATGAGTGGTGCTGTTAAAAGATTAAGCGAAAAAATACTTCAAAAACCGATGCTAGTAGAGATAGATAATCTCTCTCCAGCTGATATGACAATTACGCAAATAGTACACCCAGTAGAAAAAGAACAAAAAAATGAACTTTTATCATATCTTATCGGCTCAAACAACTACCCACAGGTGTTAGTGTTTACTAGAAATAAGGCTACTGCTGACGAGGTTAGCTCACATCTTGTACTTAGTGGACTAAAATGTGCAACAATTCATGGGGATAAAAAACATGGAGCTAGGGATAGAGCTTTGAGTGGATTTAGATCTGGCGAGTATCCTATTTTAGTTGCCACAGATATTGCAGCTAGAGGGCTTGATATTGACGATTTGGGTGTTGTAATAAATTATGATATACCACATATTATTACAGACTATATTCATCGTATTGGTCGTACAGGCAGAGCAAACAAAAATGGTATAGCAATAACTCTACTGTCATCAAATGAACTTATTTCATGGAAAAAAATAGAATTGCTACTAGGCAAAGTTCCGCAAAGAATTGAAGTCAAAGGATTTGAACCACCAGCAGGCTTGGTAGTAAAAACTAGAGGCAAAAGCCTACTAAAAGAAAATGCAGATAAGCCAAAAAAAGCAGCTGGTGCATTTGGAAACAAAAAGAAAAAAGAGTTAGTGCAACCAAAATATGCATCTAAAAGAGGTCCGAAAATAGCTAGACCAATTGAAGAGAAAAGCAAAAAACAAAAAAAGAGATAACTTATTCAGTTATTCTTTTAATTCTATTCGGTTGTTTTTTGCCTTCAATAATAAATCTTAATGCATTTAAGCGTATAAAACCTTCAGCATCAGCTTGATTATAGACATTGTCCTCTTCGAATGTAGAGTGTGCTTCGCTATATAATGACTCATTAGAACTTCGTCCAACTACCATTACACTGCCTTTATATAGTTTAACTCTCACTTCACCATTTACATTTTCCTGTGTCGCATCAATAGCTGCTTGTAGCATTTTTCGTTCAGGAGACCACCAGTATCCTGTGTATATTAGCTTCGCGTATCTTGGCATAAGCTCATCTTTTAGGTGTGACTCTTCACGGTCAAGAGTTATAGACTCAATAGCACGATGAGCTTTAAGCATGATAGTACCACCTGGTGTCTCATAACAGCCTCTAGCTTTCATACCAACATATCTATTCTCAACAATATCAAGTCGCCCTATTCCATGTTTATTTCCATAGTCGTTTAGTGTTTTTAATAAAGTTGCTGGACTCATAGCTTCCCCATTAATAGCTATTGGATCACCTTTTTCATATGAAATAGTAATATATTCAGCAATATCTGGTGCATTCTCTGGGCTCGTAGTCCAAAGCCACATACTTTCTTCTGGTTCATTACTAGGGTTTTCTAGGTGTAAGCCTTCATATGATATGTGCAATAAGTTTGCATCCATTGAGTATGGGCTAACTGCTGGGTTTCCATTTTCATCTAAATGTTTTTGTGATATCTCGATACCATTTTCTTTTGCATATGCTAATAGTTTTTCACGACTATTTAAATCCCACTCTCTCCACGGAGCTATTACGGCAATATCAGGATTAAGTGCCAAATATCCAAGCTCAAATCTCACTTGGTCATTACCTTTGCCTGTTGCACCATGGCTTACGGCATCCGCTCCTGTTTGAGCTGCAATTTCTATCTGTTTTTTGGCAATAAGTGGTCTAGCTATTGATGTTCCAAGTAGATATTCACCTTCATATATTGCATTTGCTCTAAACATTGGAAATACAAAATCTTTGACAAACTCTTCACGAAGATCGAGAATAAATATATTTTCAGGTTTGATACCCATTGCTAACGCTTTTGTGCGAGCTGGCTCAACCTCTTCTCCTTGACCTAAATCTGCTGTGAATGTTACTACTTCACAATTATATTCATCTTGTAGCCATTTTAGTATTATGCTTGTATCAAGCCCACCACTGTATGCTAGAACTGCTTTTTTAATAGTTTTTTTTGCCATATTATTACCTTGTATATTATTAAATAATTTTAACATAATGTTGGTTAGATATTGCTATTATGGTGCATATGTAAATCGCACCGGAAGGTTGGTAAGGTGAAAAATTATGCGGTTAAATTCACATAAATGCTAAAAGCGACGCGGTAACTGCCACATTTAGTGACTCCACTCCCCTATTCATTGGTATAATGATACTCTCATCACTTAGATTTTCAATCTCTTTGCTGACTCCATTTGTTTCATTCCCTAATATGAAAATATTTTTACCATCTAAATTGATATCTTTATATGATTTTGTAGTATTTAGCGACAGGGTAAATATTTTACTGTTGTTTGCTTTAAATTTTTGCAATGTTTTATGTAGACTTGCAGTTTGAATTATTGGCATTTTAAATATCGTCCCTACACTTGCTTTAATAGCAAGAGGCGTGATTGATGAGCCACCTTTTGACGAAAGTATAATGGCATCAATAGCTCCAGCACACGCTGAGCGGATAATCATACCTATATTTTGCGGATTTGTAACTCCATCAAGAGCTAAAATTCTAAAATTAATATTATTTGCTATAAATTCATCTTCGTCTACAAAGCTATCCATTTTAATATCAAGTGCAACGCCTTGGTCTTGTTTTGCATTTTTTGATATTCTTGATAAACCCAACTTGTCATGATATGCTATTTCTATACTATTTTTTTCACAAATATATACCATTTCATCAATAGCAGGAGCTTTTTGATTGGAATTGGCAAGGTGTAGTTTGTGAGATTTTATATTTTTATCTTGCAAGGCTTCCAGTACAGCATTTCTGCCATAAATAGTTAAAACTTTAGCAAATTGTGATTTTTTGGCTATATAATTTTGAGAATCTTGCAATTAACTCTCGCCATTCCAAGCTAATTTAACCTTACCATTTTCATCAGTTGTAGTTGAAGGCATGCCCATTACATTATACCCAGCATCCACATAGTGAACCTCGCCCGTTACACCACTACTTAGGTCACTTAGTAGATACATACCACTATTACCAACCTGTTCTAGAGTTATATTTTGTTTGAGTGGTGAGTGTGCTGCATTCCATTTTAGCATAAAACCAAACTCACCTATTCCAGCTGAGGCTAGAGTCTTCATGGGCCCTGCACTAATGGCATTCACCCTAATGCCATCTTTGCCTAAATCCTCGGCAAGATATTTTGTTGTCATTTCTAGTGCCGCTTTTGCTACACCCATTAGATTATAGTTTGGTATATATTTCACACCACCATAATAGCTAAGAGTCAATATGGAGCTTGTATTGCTCATTATAGGCTTTAATTCCCTAGCTAATTCTATCAATGAATATACTGATATATCCATAGCTATATCAAATGATTCTTTGGGAATATCTACAAATCTTCCAGTTAGTCCATCTTTTGGTGCAAAAGCAATTGAGTGAACAATAAAATCAATCTCTCCAAAATCACGAGCCAATGATTCTCTCAAAGTAACTATCTCGCTAGGATTGCTAACATCACATGGATAAAATTTATTCGCACATCCAAGCTCATCAGCTATTGGAGCAAGTTTTTCTCCAAATCTTTCATTTAGAAAAGTGATTGCTACCTCTGCACCTTGTTTGCGACATGCTTCAGCTATCCCATATGCTATTGATTTTTTGTTTGCGATACCTAGAATAACGCCTTTTTTGCCTTGCATAACCATTATGAGAACTCCTGTAATTAATAATTGATAGCATTTTATCATCTTTTAGATATGATTATGAAATGAATACAAAAAATATACTAATTATAAATACTGGTGGGACTTTTAATAAAATATATAATCCAATTAGTGGTGAACTAAATATAGATACAAGCTCTAAAAGTCTACTAGAGATAATGAAAAAATGGCTTTGTGTATTTGAAGTTATTGAGATAATTGGTAAAGATAGCTTGGATTTTAATGATAATGACAGAGATTTGCTTTTGGAAACCGCGAGACTAAATGTTTGTAAATATCATAAAATTATAATAATCCATGGTACTGATACGATGAATATTAGTGCTAATTTTTTAGCTAAAGCGAAATTAGATTTGGTTATTGTATTCACAGGAGCTATGATGCCTTATAGTATTGATTCAACTGAAGCCACTGCAAATTTAGCCTCTGCAATCGGATATGCAACCAATATTAATGAAAACGGTATTTACATCGCTATGAATGGTAACTTTGGAAGCTATGAGCATATCAAGAAAGATAGACAGCTTGGAAGATTTACCAGTTAAGAGCACATCTCTTGTTTTAATTTCTCTTGATTTAGCTTTTTAGTTAGTACACCATTTAGTTTTGTATATTGCTCTTCGTCAATATTAAGCTGGGCACAAGTAGCATTTGTATCATTTTGAATTGAAGTTAATTTTAGTAGTTTATACTCTTTTTTTGTCAATCTTTTTCTTAAAACTTCACTCAATTGCTCATCACTTCTAAGTGGTCTTATTAGCGTAGTTATTCTATTCTTTATCTCTGTTTGTAGTTGGTTCATTTTTTTCCTTATTTAATTAAATTTGTAGCTATTATATACCCTGCACCTGCAAGTATAATTGTCCCTAGTAGATTGGCTGAGATATTTGCTAGTGCATGAATGTATCTACCACTATCAAGCATAAAAAAACTCTCCATGGCAAAAGTTGAATATGTTGTTAATCCTCCCAAAAAGCCAGTTATTAGAAATGTTTTTATATATGGTGAAATATGTGTATGATGCATAAAGTACCCCATTAATAGACCTATAGTCAAGCTACCTACGAGATTTACAGCCATTGTTCCGTATGGGAAATTAGATCCAAAATACCTGTTGATAATATCATTCGCATAAAGTCTTGTGGTTGCACCAATTGCACCACCACTAGCGACTGCAATTAGAGTATTTAAATTCATCATTGATAACCTCCTGCATTTTTATTTCAACTTCTGTATACCAATCCTCATTTACACTAGAGATATCAATCGAGTCAAGAAAAGTATATTTAACCGTTCCGCTATGAGCAGTTTTATTGCCCTCATTTAGTAGGTATTTGCTACCTGTAATTACAACTGGCTGAACTCTTAACTTTAGTTTTTCTACTATTACCTTTGTGCCTTGTTTGAATGGTATTAGTTTCTGACTTTTTGCCCTTGTTCCTTCTGGGAAAATAGCAACTGGTCTTTTGAATAATGTTTTTGATTGCTCTATATCTTTCATTAGTTGCATCAAGCCTCTTTTATCACTTCTATCAACTGATATCATCTCACCAAGTTTAAGCAAGTAGCCAATATATGGAATATTGAAAAGTTCTTTTTTGGCTACCCATCGCGAATGTCCTTTTTGAAGTGCCTCAAAGGCTATAATATCAATAATACCTTGATGGTTAAAAATATACATATCAGCCCCAATATCTATATCCCCATTGCTAATAACTTTTCCACCTATAAGAAAAAGTATCAACTTATTTGCATAGTGTATTATGATACCTTTATTACTTTTGAATATAGCAATAAACGGAATTGTAATAAGCATAGTAACTGAAGCTATGATAAAAGCACTAAAGTAAAATTTAATCTTTGCAAATATTTTCAATCTTAACCCACCCTATTTTATTTGACTTATAAGCAATTTTAACAAATCCATTTTGTTCTCCAAGATTAGCTGTTGAAATATTAGTATCTATCGTCTCGCTAGTTTTACTTATTCCAACAGGCAAAACATAAATTTCCGTTCCTTGCTGAATACAGATAGACTTTCTTGGTAAATTTGATATAATCAAAAAAGTTAAAAATAATAAGCCTATTGCAATATAAATCATCTTTCTTCTCTTGATAAATACAATTATTGCCAGAATAAATACAACTCCGTAAATAATCTTTTTAAGTTTTTCAAATTGGTCAAAATCAGGATTTAGATTTGATTGTGCCGCTACTGTAGAATCTTTTACTGTTGCTGATATTGTTGTGTCAATAAATTTATTTTCTATGGTGTTGTAATATGTAAAATAAATACTTTTTACAGAAGAGTCAATCACTGCATAATAGTTGCAGCTCTGTTTGTCATACTCTTGCACAATATTTTCACTTGCTTCTTTAATTGATAAATCTAGATGCATATCTTTTGCATTGCCATCTATTGCAATGAGTGATAGCATAATTATATTTTTAGTTTTGTCGTACTTTGAGACTTGATATGTTTTGACTATTAGATTTTTTGCAATAATTCCACTGAATTTTGAATTAAATGGAAGTTTTTTTGTTTTTATATTTATACCATCAAGTGTCTCTATTTTACCATCGTGCAATATTGATATTTTAGGTGTAAAAACTTTATTTTGGCTTCCCTTAAAAAAGAATCTATACTGTTTTGAATCACCAATATTCTTAATTATTGGCTTGTCCGAAATAGGTTGCATACCGCCATCAATATCAAATATAAATTCAGTATGGTCATTCATTGAAGAGTCTGATTTTATTGTAATTGGAAAAATTTGTTCTTCGTAGACGATACTTGGATATTTTTCATAACTAAATGAATTGGCAAATAATATGACATTGAACATCATAAATGACAGAATAGCCTTTGTGATATTATGGAAGCCAATTTCCATTACGAGGCAAAGCCTTGGAGCATATTTATTCCATCATCACTACCAAGTAATAACTCTATCGCTCTTTCAGGGTGTGGCATAAGACCAAAAACATTTTTATTTTTATTGCAAACACCAGCTATTGCAGCAACAGAACCATTGATAGATTCAATCTCTCCATTCGAATTAGAATATTTTAGGAGTATTTGTCCATTTTTCTCTAATTCCGCTAGACCTATATTGTCAATATAATAATTACCGTCAGCGTGAGCTATTGGTATATGCAGTATATCGCCATTGTTATACTTATTTAAAAAAGAGTTATTGTTATTTTCTACTTTAAGATATTGATATTTTGAGATAAAGTGCAAGTCAGCATTTCTTTTTAATGCACCAGGTAATAATCCAGCTTCTGTTAGAATTTGAAAACCATTACAAATTCCTAAAACCTTACCACCATCATTTGCATATTGACTTACTGCTTTCATAACTGGAGCAAATCGTGCAATTGAACCAGAACGCAAATAATCCCCATATGAAAACCCTCCAGGAACTACAATAAGGTCCAAATCAGCAGGAATGGTAGTATCTTCATGCCAAATGATTTCTACATTATGTCCAAGTTTTTCAAATGCATACTGTGTATCAAACTCACAATTTGTCCCAGGAAATCTAAGTACTGCTACTTTCATTATGCTATCTCTATTGTGTAGTCTTCTATTACTGTATTAGCCAAGAGTGTTTCACTCATTTGAGTCACTTTTTTCATCGCGTCTTCTTTGCTTAGTCCATCAAGCTCAATAATTATCTGCTTACCAATTCTGATATCTTTTATTCCATCAAATCCTAAAGAATTAAGTGCATGATGAGTTGCTTTTCCCTGTGGGTCAAGAACCCCTTGTTTTAAATATACATTTACTATTGCTTTCATTTGTTACTCCCTAAAATTCTATTTAAAACCTCTTCGTATGCTACTTTTAGTCCACCTAAACCTTGTCTAAATCTATCTTTGTCCATACTCTCTCCAGTTATACTATCCCAAAGTCTAAAGTTATCTGGGCTAAGCTCGTCAATTAGGATAATATTCCCATTCGTATCTCTACCGAATTCTAATTTAAAATCTACAAGCTTGAGATTTAGTTTTGCATAAAAATCTTGTAATAATACATTTATTTTTCTAGACATATATCTAATGTATTCTAGTTCACTCTCATCTTTGACTAACTCCATAATCAAACAATGTTGATCATTTAGTTTAGGATCTCCAAGTGCATCATTTTTATAGTCAAATTCTACAAGAGTGAAAGGCAATACTTTGCCATCTTCAATCCCAAGATTACGACTTAAGCTACCAGTAGCAATATTTCGTACAATTACTTCTATGAGAATTACCTCAGCTTTTTTATGAAGCATATTATTATCATCAATCATCGATTTATAGTGTGTAGGTATACCTTTGTTTTCAAGAAACTCAAATAGTTGTGCTGAAATTTTATTATTCAAAGCACCTTTGCCTTCTTCGGTAGCTTTTTTTTCACCATTAAATGCAGTAAGCTCATCTTTGAATTCAGAAATGTAAAGATTTTCATCCTCACAGCTCCATATTTTTTTTGCTTTGCCTTCGTAGATAAGTTTTTGTTTGGTCACTCTATTTTCCTTTTTTTGTTATCATAAGTGCTCTTAGTATATCAACACTACTTTTGAGTTGTGCATCTTTATATAGTTCAGTTTCACTTATTCTTGTATCATCTGATTTGCCATTATCAGTTTTCTCTACTACTTTTTCTAATTTTTTATCATCGCCATTTTTAAGATGACCTGATAGTTCATTCTCTTTTATCATTGTATCTTCTACTTTCGTGCTTATAGCTCCTGAATGAATAATGATATCTGGCTCAACGCCTTTGGCTTGGATTGAACGACCACTTGGGAGGTAATATCTAGCAACTGTTAGTCTAAGTCCTTCTTCGTTTCCGATTGGAAGTACGGCTTGAACACTTCCTTTCCCAAATGTCTTTTCGCCAACAACTACTGCTCTATCAAGGTCTTGCAATGCTCCACTTACTATTTCGCTCGCACTTGCACTTCCACCATTAACTAAAACCACAACTGGTACTTTTGTCTCAACGCCACCAGCAGTTGCCTTGTATGTTATATTTTCACCTTTTGCTCTACCTTTTTGTGACACTATAATGCCATTATCTACAAATATATCTGTTAGTCCAATGGCTTGGTCTAGTAGTCCACCAGGGTTATTTCTAAGATCTAGAACAATGCCTTTGGTAGTTGGATTATTTTTAACTACTTTTTGTACCTCTTTGACTACATTTTGATCAAACGATGTTACTTGGATATAGAGTATGCCATCTGGTATACTTTTTGTAAATACAGATTGTACCTTGATAATATCTCTCGTGATTGTAAAATCAAGTGGTTTTGGCTGATCTTTTCTAACAACTGTTAATACAATTTTACTTTTTGGCTTACCTCTCATAAGCTTTACAGCTTCATCAATATTCATACCCATTGTAGCTTTTCCATCTATTTTAAGTATCAAATCCCCAGCTTTTATACCTGCTTTATCAGCTGGCGTATCTTTGATTGGTGCTATTACGGTTATAGTATTGTCACGCATACCTACACTTAGACCAAGACCTCCAAATTCACCTTTTGTGTGTACATTTAGATCTTTATATTCGTCTTTATTCATGTATGATGAGTGTGCATCAAGGTTACTAACTAAACCCTTTAGTGCCTTGTTTACTAGAGTTGTTGTATTGACATCATCGACATACTCATTTTCTATGAGATTTAATATTTTTGTAAATTTAATATAAGCATCTAGCTTATCTTTTGATATTTGTTGAGTATTTTGCACAGCAGTTACTTTGTTTTCCTCTGCACTTGCTTGTGAGCCTATATAAAATCCAGCTAGCGCTATTGCAACGCTCGAAGCAATTAGTGATTTTGTTTTGTTTATCATAATAATTATTTACCTTTAAATTAATGCTAGAATATAAAACACTATTTTATTCAAAAAGCAATTATAAAGTGCTGATTGAGCTTAATTGATTGACTATTTGAGTAGCCAAACTCGATATTTCCTCTTTTTGATAGTGCTATTTTGTAGTTTTTTGAACACATCTTTTACAAAGTGTTTGTCAATAGCAACATATGAGGCTTTATCTAAAACCTCAATTTTGCCTATATTGTTATTGTCTAAACCAAGATCTTTGCAAAGAGTACCCAAAATATCACCCTTTCGAAGCTTATCTCTTTTTCCTCCATCTATATGAATTGTCTCATATCGTCCAGATATTGTGAAATTTTCATCTACTTTTAGAATGGCAATATTAGTAATTATTGCCTCCGGGGCTATCTCTTCTAGCTTGTATGTTGAGTCAAAAATTGATATAGCTATACCATCTTTACCTGCTCTTGCTGTTCGCCCAATTCGGTGCGTGTAAGTTTCAGCCTTAAATGGCAAATCATAGTTAATTACTAGCTCAATGTCATCAATATCAAGACCCCTAGATGCTACATCAGTAGCTACGAGTATTGGTCTTGAGCCATTAGCGAACTGCACTATAGCCTCATTTCTATCTCTTTGCTCAAAGTCTCCATGGATGGATATAGCACTAAATCCCTCATCATACAAGAAGTCATAAAGTTCATCAGTTTGTATTTTTGTATTACAAAATATAACAACAGATTTTGGCTTATATGATTTAAGTATCGATAAAAGGGCATTATTTTTGTCTCTAGCTTGAAATGCTATTTGTTTAATGTCATTCTTCTCTTCATCTTCTATTTCTATCTTTGTTGGATTTTTTAGAATGCTTTTTGCTAATTTTTCTATATTATCTGGATATGTAGCAGAAAATAGAAGTGTTTGCGGTCTTTTTTTGATATTTGATATTATTTTGATTATATCATCATAAAATCCCATATCTAGCATTCTATCTGCTTCATCAAGTACCAATATCTCGATATTAGATAGTATTAAAGTTTCTCTAGAGAGATGATCAATAAGCCTACCAGCAGTACCTATTACAATATCTGCACCTTTTTCTAGAGATAAAAGCTGTCCCTTAAGTGGTGTTCCACCGTATAATGTAACTACTTTTAGATTTGACTTGTGAATCGCTATGCTTTTAATGACCCCAGCTATTTGTTCGCAAAGTTCTCTTGTAGGTGCTATAATCAAAGCTTGTGGTAGTTTTTGTTGCGTTTTTATCATTTCTACTATTGGTAATGAGAAAGCCAATGTTTTCCCAGAACCAGTTTTAGCTCTTGATACTATATCTTTACCATCAATGATTAGGGGAATTGATTGTTCTTGCACATCAGTTAGGGTTTCAAATCCAAGTGATTGTAGTCTTGTTTTCATCTCTTGTGAGATATTTAAATCGTCAAATTTTTGCATTTTAATCTTTTTTGATATTATAGCATAATTTTATATTCCGAACTTTTTGGTTACAATATCTCCATCACTATCAAAATAGAGATGATAGAGCTTATCTCTAAGTATAGGCAAGCCAACTAGATACCTAAGTGCTATATTTGCTTGAAGTGATGCTATATGCATTACCATTGGAGCGGCTATTCCTGCTGGTTTGTGGTTTGTTTCTGTATTAAAAGCTGTAAATCTGCTATGCTCAAAAAAACATACCTGACCACCAAACTCTTCCACGCTTGCATATATCCATGGAATACCACTAGATGCACTGTATTCATCTATTTGGTGTCTAGTTTTGAAATTATCAGTAGCATCAAGTATTAGGTCATATTTTTTGTCTAACTGACTAAATTCTTTAAAATCACAAATAAAACTTTTGCTTTTGAGAAATGGATTTTTTGAGATTAGCAAATCACTTACAACTTTTGCTTTATATCTAAACTCATCATTTAGTGTAAAAGCTATTTGTCTATGGATATTATGAATGGAAACTTTATCAAAATCTACCATATCTACTTCGCCAATACCACTAGTTCCAAGAGCTAGTGCCAGTGATGAGCCCAGTCCTCCACTACCTATAATCGCTATTTTTTTTTCACCAAGAAGCTCTTGTTTTTGGATACCCCAAAGCTCTATCTGTCTTTTAAAATACAGTTCTTTTGTCATTGCGATAGCTCCTTTGTTTTACGAATTTTAATTGCTTTTTCAAATTGCCAAATTTTACGGTGAATTTTAACTTCATCTTTATATATATCTTCAACTAGCATTGACTCTTTGTCTTCAAGCATCATCTCTACCTCGCCACTAGGAGCTACAAGCATAGTGTCTCCATAAAAACGCCACTTCATATCTTTGTCGCCATATTCACCTATACGATTTGCTCTTAGTACATAACAACCATTTAAAAATGCTTGTGTTTTTATAATTTCTCTCCAGCGATTGTGAGATTCGAATGTAGAGGCGGTAGGTAATATCACCAAATCCACCTGTTTTTCTCGCACAATATCCCAGAAATATGAAAAATGTAGTTCATATCCAGATAAGACCATTATTTTAAAGCCATTGTGAGTAAAAATCATTGGTTGTTTTAGTTTTGTAATTTTATTGGCAAAAAAATCTTGCTCATTCCAATGTTCATATGGAAGCAAAATTTGTTGGTCTTGATAAGTTGTTTTTTTGGGTGTGATTTTTGCAATAGTCTTATAAAATTTTTTGTTTTTGAGTATGACAAATGGTGCTACTACAACAATATCATAAGTTCTAGACATATTTTGAAGTAAAAGTAAATGTTTTGCAGTCTGCTCTTCAACCATCATCGGTGGCATATGTTCTAACTCTCTAAAAAAGTGGTTAAGTACATACTCACCAATAACAACGATAGAAGCACCTCTCTTTTGAGCATTTTTAAAATAAAAATCAAGTCTATTATCATGCATACCTAAAGTAGAGAGCTGGAGTGCAGCCACGGTAAGCTTTTTCAAGCGTTCTCCATTGTTTCGTTTTGCATTATTTCACTTTGAGAAATATTTGATATTTTTACTTTAGCCTCTTCAAGTTGTTTACTGGCATTTTGTATTGCGTTTAAACCCTCTTCGTATAGTTTTATACTCTGTTCTAGCGTAATATCCTGACGCATAAGTTTCTCCATAGTCTCTTTTGCTTTTGCTAGACTATCTTCAAAGCTTGCTTCAAAACCATCAGTTGCCATTTCTGCTCCTTTATTTTAGAATTGTTCTAATTTTGTCTTCAAATTTATTTACTTCAACCAAAAATGCATCATGTCCATAGTCGCTCTGTACATCTTCATATGTTGATGATATATTATTTGCTATTAACAACTCATGAAATTCTTTCATCTCTGAAGGAAAAAATAGATAATCAGAACTAAAAGATATCAGATGAATATCTGATTTGATTCTAGAAATAGCCTCTTCTTTGGAATCATAACCTCTTTGCAAGCTAAAAGTATTAATCGCTTTGACTATATAGAGATAACTTAGTGGATCAAAGTATTTACTAAAATTAGCCGTATTATACTCCATATATCGCTCTACTTCATACCTGCCAAAAAGTTCAAAAAGCCCATCATTGCTCACATAGTCCCTAGCAAATTTCTTATCCATAGATTTTGGCGATAGATATGATATGTGACCAGCTATTCTACCTATTGCCAGACCACTTAGACCATTCTCAAGAAATGCATCTTTTTCGTAATTGCCATCTTGAAATCTAGGGTCTTGTCTAATCGCCTCAATAGCAACTTTATTAAACGCTATCGCCCAAGCTCTAGTCTCGTCAGTTGCTGCTAATGAAACGATATGTTCGCTTAGATTTGGGTATTCAACTGCAAACTGAAGTGCTTGCATTCCTCCCATTGAACCACCAATTATTGCTTTGAGTTTATAAATACCAAGGCTTGATAGTAGAAGCATTTGTGCTTTTACCATATCTTTAATGGTCAAAACAGGAAATTTTAATCTAAAAGGCTGATGTGATGGATAATTGTCACTCATAGGACAAGTGCTTCCAAAACAACTACCTAGTACATTTGTACAGATTACAAAATATTTTGTAGTATCAACGGCTTTGCCATCACCTATTAAATCATCCCACCACCCTACTTTATTTGAGCCATCAGCTTTGCCAGCCGCCTGATGTGAACCACTTAGTGCATGGCATACGAGTATAACATTACTATTGTCACTATTAAGTTCACCATATGTCTCATATGCTATAGTGTATGGCTCAAGTATGCGTCCACTCTCTAGGTAAAGTGGACTACTGAAATGTGCTTGTTTTGTAGATATCTTCATGGACTACTTTTGATAAATATTTTGATATATTTTACCCTAATTGGACTTTAGAGTTGCCAAATCACAAAAAAAGCCTCTATATGTTATAATATATATATGAAACACCTCAATGGATTTGGCAAACGATATTTTAGCTTAGCAGTTATTGCTATGTTTTCTACACTATTTAAATTGTGCAGAAATAATAACAACTATCTTCATCATAATATCTCACATATCCTCAAAGTACCTAAAACTTCCCCTCCCCTATATAAATAATATACACCTCTATAAAATAGAGTGCTTTAAAAGAGTGACTAGTCGCGAGAGCAGTCTGCTAAAGACCAAATTTGTAGCTTTGCTTCAAATTTGATTATATATAATCAAACAAGGGAATATAATGAAAACAACAAAATACAGTATGGTGCTAATCACACTATTGTCAATAGCAAATGCACAAGAGGTTGCATTAGAACAAATTGAGATAGTTTCTAGTAATAGAGATGAACAAAAACTAAGCAAAACTATATCTACAACAGAGGTTATAACATCTGCCATGATAGAGCAAAAAGGATACTACAATTTAGCTCAAGCATTAAATGATATTGCAGGATTAGCAACTACGCAAAGTGGTGGACTAGGGCAAACTACATCTATTTTTACTAGAGGTATGGCAAGTGGAAGTATGCTTGTAATGATAGATGGCGTACGATTTAATGATGCAAGCACTACGGCAAACAATGCTATTTTAGAGAATATATCGCTTGATAATGTAAAACAAATAGAGATTATAAAAGGTGGAATGAGCAGTATATGGGGTGGAAATGCAAGTGCTGGAGTTATTAATATCATCACAAAAACACCAAAAAATGGAGTACATGGCTCACTAAATGGAAGCTATGGCACTTATGGCACATACGATGTAGGTGGCGATGTATCATATAAAAATGATACTATTGGTATCCGTGCTGGTGGGTCTAGACTCGCTACAAATGGCATCTCTGCTCTAGCTCCACTGAAAAGCGAAAAAGATAGAATGGGGCAAAATAACTTTTATGGCTCATTTGATTTCACACCAAATAAACATCACTCATTTAGTTTTTCAGCTAATCAAACAAACACAGATGCAGATTTTGATGATTCATATAGTGCACTACTAGCAAACGATGCCTATAGTTATAGCAATGGAACAGGAAAATTCACATCAGCGAAATATACTTTTAGTGATGAGAATTATCAAAGCACACTACAAGCAACAAAAGCAGATGGGGAAAGAAAATATTATACAACTGGATCATTCGGGGACAATGAAAATATTTATAAATTCTCTACTGATAACTATTCATGGATTAATAAATACAGTTACACAGATGGAACTCTTATTGGAGGGCTGGAGTATTTAGGTGTAAATGGTTTGAATCAATATAATACATACACGCCAAGCCAAGATAAATACATAGATCAAGGTGTGTTTATGTCCAATTTGTATAATCTTACAGACACTACACTGCTGGAGACAAATCTAAGATATGACCATTTCAGTAAGTTTGATGATGAAACAAGCTATAAAGTTGGTATAAAGCAAAAAATAGGAGAGTTTGAAGCAAGAGCTAATTATGGCAAATCATTCGATGCACCAAGTGGCTATCAACTTGCTAACACATATCCTGCTAGTTCACTTAATCCAAGCACAACTAAAGGGTATGAATTGGGGCTAAAATATGCGAAAATACTAGATGTAGTATATTTCTCAAATACTGTAAAAGACGAGATTATTTATACTGGCTCATGGCCGACATCTGGCTATGCAAATAGTTATGGAGATACAAAATATAATGGTATTGAAATAGCTCTCAATACCACGCTAACAGAACAAATATTGTTAAGTGCAAACTATACAAAACTTTTTGATTTTAACGAACAAATCGTTATGGCAAATGGGTCTATCGGCCCAAAAACTCGTAGACCAAAAGAGACAGCCAATATATCTCTTTCATATGAACCAATAGAAAAACTAACTACTCTAGTATCAGCTCAATACATAGGAGACAGATTTGACAATGATTACAGCACATGGCCGGCAAGTATAGTATCAACAGGAAACTATATACTATGGAACACTTCGGTCACTTATGATGTGACACCAAGTATTTCTGTTGCAATGTATTTTAAAAATATGTTCGATAAAGATTACCAAAGCGTATATGGATACAATAGTGAAGGTAGAACATTAACTGGCAAATTAACCTATAAATTCTAGGAGTATAGATGAATATCAATCATAACTACTATCTTCTATATAGACTATTTAACTCCATATTTTTGGGGTTATCGATAGGTACGGTTATGACTATTTATGCACCGTTGCAACCATCTATATATTCTCTTGGTGGCATTGCTTTGGCACTTGGAATGATGGCACTAGCTCTTTTATATGAAAAAATATTAACCATAGAGTGGTTTGCATTTTTTAGTATTCTAGTTGAAGCAATTATGGTAGCTGTTATACTAATATTTCTAATATTTATCTTCGATTATAAAACTGCTCTGATGATATATATAGGCTATCAATTGACATTTATATTTGGCGGCTATTTAGTTAGGGCTGAGACGCTTTTTTTGAGTGACCCAAACATGCTTAAAAAGATTGATATTGTTAAACAAATTGGAACTTTGGCTGGTATGGGTTTTGGCTATCTTGTCTATCAAATATTAAATGAAAAAAGCAATATAGAACAGGTATATGATATGCACTATCTGCTTATACTAGTTCAAATAATGGTACTGTTTTTTGTAGTTAGAGCCTTTAGAAAAAGCTAACTACTGGGATATTAATCTTTCTTTTTCTTCTTTTGTTTTTAAAACATATTCAGTTCCCATTGGCTTGAACAATAATAGGACATGTTCCACCAAATCCAGCATCTTTGACGATTTTATCAATACGGTAAATCTGTGTTTCACGGAGTGGATAAATCATTTAATCCCTTTTCGATTACAATTACTATCTTATAAAATCGTTTGTTCATTTTAATTCCTATTGTTTTACTATTATATCCTTGAAACTTCTCTTCCAGTATTTTTTATGAATAAGCCTATGTTCCTGTAGGTTTTCTGCCAATATTTCGGCTTTGGACAACTGAGAAAGAGTTTCCCAATCATTGTTAAATATATATGTAGCATTCCCTGCAAATGAATTTTCTAATACATATAAATTTCTATCTTCAAATCCAAAAACAACATAATCGTTAAAACCACCATTACCAGTTGCTACAAAATCAGGACTAAAACTATTGATAAACTCAAATCTTCTTAGTGTATCTTCTTTGTCTTCTACTTCTGTTTTATCAATTCAATCCTATATTCCTATATCTTTCCATTAAAAAGTCATCAACGCTTTCTCGTCTATCTGCTTTAATCTCTCTCATTAAATATATTAAGTCTGCATCCACAAGAGGCATAATTAAGCCTCTACTGTCACGATAAGTATCTGCACAACGATTTAAAAATCGTTCCATATTATCGATGGTTCTACACAGCATAAGTCCAAATTTACCTCTATTGGGGGAAAATCTTCCCGATAATTGATCTAACTCTGGATTTGCTATATCTTTTGAATAATTTTTACATTCCACATGAATAAATTGAGATGGTATTTCATATACGGTTGATAGTCTATAAAAAAATCCTGTTTCAGATGCATTATCAAAAGTAATGTCAATCCTTTTTCTACCATCGTGTATCTCATTTTCAACTATCGGTGACACCAAATAAGGATAAAAAATTAATTCTAAAATACCAGTAACGGTTTTATGGTATCTAGTGGCTTCTATTGCCCCAGTATCAATACTCTCTAATGTTTCAATGAGATAATCAATTATTGAATAAATATCCTCATTGGCAAACTCATGCTGCGATACTTCATTAATTTCTTCTGGTAACTCATCTTTGAATTTTCTAAATACATCAGGATGCTGGATGGTGAAATTTTTTAAATATTCTTTTGTAAATTGCATAGTGTCTTTTATGCTTTGCTTAGTGACAAAAACTCTTTCTGACCCATCTTTACGAGTACTTCTTTGAACTAATACTGAATTTAATTGCAAATGTTCATGTTGAAGGTAATTCAATACAAAATGTTGAGTATAGTAATCAGGTGTATATTTATTGGCATAGGAAACGATAGACTTTGGAACAAGTAGTATTTTTTTACCATTGATAACAAGCATATCATCATACGCATTTATCCATCTTTTATTCACTTTATCCCACATGTCACCCTGATCTGTCAACACTTTATAGGACA
>DHVW01000002.1:28658-159198 GCA_002412865.1 Sulfurovum sp. UBA5198 | reverse complement strand
AAATCCATTTCAAAATCCACCACCTTATGAGAAGCCAGTGGGAAATCTTGATGGCTTATATTCAAGAAGGATAAATATCCAGTATATAATAGTCTATGAAGTGATGGAGAATAAAATAAACTGTCATTCATGTGTAAGCAGTCAAAGTACCATCTATGGTAAATCTAGAATATGCATTAAAACCTTATTTTAACTCCAAGAACTCATCAAAGTTGATTGACAAAGGCTCAACTATTCTGATATAATTAAAATAATTATTAAAGAAGAATTGAGGATTTTAAATTATGGCAAAAAGTTTATACGAAACCATCGGAGTGAGCGAGAGTGCATCTCCTGAGGAGATTAAAAAAGCATACAGAAAACTAGCACGAAAATACCACCCTGATATCAATAAAGACCCAGAAGCAATAGAAAAATTCAAAGAGATTAATGCTGCGTACGAAGTATTGAGCGATGAGAAGAAAAAAGCCCAATACGATCAGCATGGAGATTCTATGTTTGGTGGTCAAAATTTCCATGATTTCGCACGAGGTCAAGGTGGTGGCGTGGATCTAGATGAGATTTTACGAAGCATGTTTGGTGGCGGTGGCGGATTTGGTGGCTTTGGTGGCGGAGGTGGATTTGGTGGTAGCAGGGGTATGGATTTGGATATTCAATCTACTATTACGGTGCCTTTTATCACAGCTATCGTTGGCGGCACCCACTCTGTGAATGCCAATGGTACTACATTTGATATGAAAATCCCTGCAGGTATAAAAAGTGGCGAGAGTATGCGTGTGCGTGGAAAAGGAAAAAATTTCCAAGGACAAGTCGGTGATTTAATACTAAAAATTGACATAGCAACATCAAGTGCCTATGAGCGCAAAGGAGATGATCTCTATAAGACATTTGATTTGTCACTCAAGGATGCACTTTTTGGAGGCACAGTTGAGATTGAAACTCCTGAAAAAACAGTATCTCTAAAAGTTCCACAAAATACAAAGAATTCACAGAGATTTAGACTAAAAGGCAAGGGTGTAGTTGATAGAAAAACTGCTCTTAGAGGTGATTTATTTTTGGTTTCCAATATCATACTACCAGATGTTGATAGCATAGATAGTAAGCTTCGTGAACTTATGAAAGAAAAATTATAAAGGATTATGATGCATAGTTTTGATGAACCTGTTTATCTTATTTCTGTGGTAGCCCAGCTACTTGATATTCATCCGCAAACTCTTCGTCAATATGAGAGAGAGGGATTATTGGAGCCTTCACGAACACAAGGTAAAATTCGTCTATATTCACAGCGAGACATCGATAAAATGAAGCTAATACTTAGATTAACTCGTCAAATGGGTGTAAATCTAGCAGGAGTTGATGTAATATTGCAGTTAAAATCACAAATAGATGAACTTAAAAGTGAGGTTGGTAATTTGCGTGATGAACTTAGTCGTACCAATCGACAAGGCTCAGTGCATACTAGCAAAGCTATTGTCGCTACTAGTCGCTATGATATTATCATTTTTGAAGAGTAAAATTAATTCTTGACCTCGTTGTCACTTTAGGAAATTAGATATATAATTTTAGATATAATCAGAAATGAAAAAATAATAAGGTAAAACAGTGATAAAAAAACGATTATTGGGCTGGAGGGAGTGGATATCTTTGCCTGACCTTGGAATAGAAAAGATGAAGTGCAAAGTGGATACTGGTGCTAAAACATCAGCATTACATGCTTTTTATGTTGATTCTTTTATACATGATGGTAAAAAAATGGTTAGATTTGGAATTCATCCAATATATGGAGATTTGACTGCTGTTTCACATTGTGAAGCAGTCGTCTTTGACGAGAGAGTAGTCACTAGCTCGGACGGTAACAAGACAATGAGATATGTTATAAAAACAAAGATGATTTTAGGTGATACAACCCAAGATATAGAGATAACACTTACCAATAGAGATACAATGAGATTCCCAATGTTGTTAGGTAGAAGAGCAATGGAGTACGAATTTGTAGTTGATCCAAATCTATCATATCAAAATGCAAAATTATTATCATAATTAGGAGTAAAAGATGAAAATAGCAATACTATCAAGAAACAAAAAACTGTACTCTACAAGAAGAATAATAGAGGTTGCAGAGGCAAGGGGTCATGAGGTAGTTGTCCTTGACCACCTAAAGTGCTATATGAATGTAACATCTAAAAATCCAACAATACACTACAAAGGTGAATTGGTAAACGATATAGATGCAGTAATACCAAGAATAGGTGCATCAGTGACATTTTATGGTACCGCTGTTTTGCGTCAATTTGAAATGATGAGAGTCTATCCATTAAACGAATCTGTTGCCATATCAAGGTCAAGAGATAAGCTAAGAAGTATGCAACTACTCTCAAGAAAAGGTATTGGAATGCCAGTGACTGGATTTGCTAGAAATCCTGATGATATACCTGATCTTATAAAAGAAGTTGGAGGTGCACCTCTTGTAATAAAGCTACTTGAAGGCACACAAGGGATAGGTGTAGTTTTAGCGGAGACTGAAAAAGCAGCAGAATCTGTTCTTCAGGCATTCATGGGTCTAAGCGTGAATATTATGATACAAGAATTTATAGCTGAATCCAAAGGTGCTGACATCAGATGTCTGGTGATAGACGGAAAAGTTGTGGCTGCAATGAAACGGCAAGGAGCAGAGGGTGAATTTCGTTCAAATTTACATAGAGGTGGTTCTGCACAATTAGTAAAAATCACAGCAGAAGAGAGAAGAACAGCCATTGCGGCAGCTAAAATAATGGGTTTAAATGTTTGTGGTGTTGATTTGCTTCGCTCAAGCAGAGGACCTTTGATTATGGAGGTAAACTCATCTCCTGGATTAGAAGGAATAGAGAGAGCTAGTGGGAAAGATATAGCTGGACTAATGATTGATGTTATAGAAAAACAAGTTTTAGCAACAAAAGATAGCCCAAATAGAACAAAGACTAAGGGTGGATGATTAATTCAAGCGACATAATCTCAGACATCTTAAATAAAACCTTGTATAATAACAAAAAGAAAATACGGAGTATCAATATATGATAAACAACATAGTAACAACAGATAATTTTAAAGCATTAGTAGAGAATACAAAAAAAATTGCAGGATACAAAGAGCCAATAGCATTTGGTATTTGTAGAGTTGACAGGGGTCAGAAAAATGCTGATAAAATTTTGCAAGCTAGTTTTCCTATTATCAATTGGAAAGAAAATTATGGCTCAGCAGCTATTTTTATAGCTGCACTTGAGTCATCAAAACGAGCTGTTGATTTTAGTGGTAGTGAATTTGTAGCTTCAGTGAATGATGAGTTTGTAAAAAATGCACTTAGTGCTTTTACTCCATATTTGGATGAAGCAAAAGGTGATGCACACCTAAATGTACAAGTAATTAAAACATTAAGTTCAATGGCGACACTTGGTTCAAATTTTAAGATTGTATTTTTGTTTGAAGATACAAATCCACAAAGCGTAGAGGCAGTTTATCTAAAATTATATGCGCTCTCAACATCAAAAGCAGCACTTAGAAGTGTTAATCTAAACGGTGCCTTTGGTGTGCTTAGTAATGTAGCATGGGTAGGAAATACACCATATGAGCTTGAATATCTAAGAGAGCATGAGATAACTCTAAAGCTCACAGGAACTTATCCATTGATAGATAGTGTTGATAAATTCCCTAGATATTTACAGCATATCATTCCTGCTGATAACACTCGTATACTTGAAGCAAGTCGAGTGCGTATGGGAGCTCAACTCGCAGCTGGAACTACTGTAATGCCAGGTGCATCATATATAAACTTTAATGCAGGAACGCTAGGTGCGGTTATGGTAGAAGGGCGAATATCAAGCTCTGCAATAGTAGGAGCTGGTAGTGATGTTGGTGGTGGAGCTAGTATCCTAGGTGTACTTAGCGGTACAGATGGAAATCCTATTAGTATAGGTGAAAATACACTTCTTGGGGCAAACTCAGTTACTGGAATTCCACTTGGTGATGGCTGTATTGTGGATGCGGGCATGACAGTGCTTGCTGGAACAAAAATTAAAATTGCACCACTTGAATTAGAGAAAATTCAAGTTGCAAATCCAAATATAAAGCTAGAAAATAAAACAACCTTTAAAGGTAGTGAGCTTCAAGGATTGCATGGTATTCACTACAGACACAACTCTATGACTGGTGATAGTGAAGCTAGAAGAAGCACAAGAGAAGTAAAATTAAATAGTGAGTTACACTAAAATGTCAGAGGATAACGAGCTTTTAACACAGGTTGTGTTGATGTCACTAATGTACAAAGAAGCTGGTGAAAGCATAGTCGATGTTGGAAACATTTTAAGTGATTCTAAAGCCATGAGCTTGGATGAGTACAATGAAATAGTTTTAGTATTACAAAAAGATGGTATGATAGTAGATGGTGAATTGTCTTTTGTGGGACTTGCTTTGGCACAAAAAGCACAAGAGACATTTAAGCTCTAAAAATGGAGAGTATAATGGAGAAACAAAAAATAGATGACATAGAAACTTTGGCAAATATTGCATTTAATGAAGATAGATATGATGTCTCACTCAAGTTATACAATGAGATGATTAAAAATAATAACGATTCAGATGCTCTGTATATGCTAGCACGACATTATATTGATGGACTTGGAGTAGAACAAGATGTTGAAAAAGCAATTTCTATTTTAAAAAAATCAGCAAAAAGAGGTTGTCTTGATGCTTCATATCTATTGCTTGAATATGTGCAAACGACAAGCCAATGCTGTAAAGGTTAAACTTGAGAATAGATAAGTGGCTAAGTAGCGTAAATATCATAAAAAGACGAACTGTAGCTGTTGATATGGTTAGAAATGGTGTTGTGTTCATTAATGATATTGAGGCTAAGCCATCAAAAAATGTATCAGTTGGTGATGAAATCAGGATTGAGTATCTTAAAAGCCATAAATTTTATGAAGTATTAGCAATTCCTGCCACAAAAACTATTTCAAAAAGCCAAAATGAACTATACTCTAAAGAAACAAAAAGTATATCCATAAAGGAGAATGAAGATGAAGACACAAATTGAATTTGAAAAGCTTTTTAATAACGAACTATCAAATGAAGAGGCTAGAGATTTTTTGGTTGCTTTGCATGATAGGGGTGAGATATCCAGTGAGATAGCAACAGCTGCTAGACTTATGCGTGAATACTCTATAAAATTACCAATAAGTCAAGAATTGCAAGATAAAGCAATAGACATTGTTGGTACTGGTGGAGATAAAAGTGGGACATTTAATATCTCTACAACAGTTTCTTTATTACTCGCATCTATGGGTTGTGTAGTAGCAAAACATGGAAACAGAAGCGTAACTAGCAAATCAGGTTCGGCTGACGCTTTAGAGGCTCTTGGGATTAGGCTTGATTTGAGTCTCGAGCAACAAGCTAAAATGCTTGAAGAGATGAATTTTTGTTTTATGTTTGCACCAAATCATCATCCAGTTATGAAACATATTATGCCAATTCGTCAATCTATTCCTCATCGCACAATATTCAATATTTTAGGACCACTCGCAAATCCAGCTGGGGTTAATAAATATTTAATTGGTGTATTTGATGAGTCTTTTATTGAGCCAGTTGCCAATGCATTAGTTGAGCTTAAGGTAAAAAGAGCATTTGTAGTAAGTAGCCTTGATGGTACAGATGAGATATCTGTGTCCACAAAAACAGCTTTTGCATTTGTAGAAGATGGGTATATTTCACATGGAGAGATAGATCCAGAAGGGCTTGGCTTTACCCTATCAAAACCAGAAGATATATTGGGTGGAGATGCCGTACATAATGCTACAATTATCCGAGATATTTTTAGTGGCAAAGAGAGTGGAGCCAAACTAGATGCCGTGCTTATAAACGCTGCATTCGCACTATTTGTTGATGGCAAGGCGATTGATATAGCTGAGGGCATAGCTATGGCAAAAAGAGCCATTGAGAATGGCGTAGCAACAAAATATCTAGATGAACTTATAGAATTTTCCAAAAAGATATAAATGTCAAACGAGATTATAGTATCATTAGAAAATATAAGTGAAATAGCATATTTTTTAATTGATAAATTACCTGAAAATGTAATAATTTTTTTAGATGGAGAGGTTGGAGCTGGAAAAACAACTTTAGTGCAAGAAATTGCTAAAAAATTTAATATAAATGATAGTGTTACCTCTCCAACTTTTTCGCTTCAGCAACAATATGGAGATAAGCTATTCCATTACGATTTATACCGTTTAGATGATGATGAGTTTTTAAATCTTGGACTACATGAAGAGCTAGACAAAGATGGTTGGCATTTAATAGAGTGGGGCGGAAGTAAACTTAAAGAGTTTTTGAAGATAGCAGGGTATAATACGAGTAGAGTAACAATATTGCCTCATGACAATGATAGGCTTTATATAATCGGAGATGAATGCATACTTTAAAAGCTATCAATTTAACTAAAACTATTAAAACTACTAAAATAGTTCACGATATATCTTTGGAGATTAAAACTAGGGAAATTGTAGGGCTACTAGGACCAAATGGTGCTGGTAAAACAACAACATTTTATATGCTTTGTGGTCTTACTGGGGCTACTCATGGTAAGGTTTTGCTAGATAATAATGATATTACAAACATGTCTTTAAGTAGTAGAGCTAAACTAGGCATTGCATATCTGCCTCAAGAATCTAGTATTTTAAAAGACCTTACTGTAGAGCAAAATCTTCTAATAGCAGCAGAGGCACTTAAACTTTCAAAAAAAGAGAGCATGGAAAGAATAGAAAAGTTGCTTGAGATATTTAATATTGAACCAATTCGTGACCGTGAAGGTATTAGGCTTAGTGGTGGCGAGAGAAGACGAGTAGAGATAGCGAGAGCTTTAGTTGGTAAGCCAAAATTTTTGCTTCTTGATGAGCCATTTGCTGGAGTTGATCCAATAGCTGTTATCGATATACAAAATGTAATAAAACAACTAGCTACTTTGGATATGGGTATTTTAATCACAGATCATAATGTGCGTGAAACTTTGGGTGTTTGTGATAGAGCATTTGTAATGAGAAGTGGAGAGATGTTGGCTTCAGGTACTAGCAGTGAAGTTATAGACAACGAGGATGTTCGTAAATATTATCTGGGTGAGAATTTTACATTTTAGTATGAATAATATAAATCCAAAAGAAATTATGAAATTAAGTGGCTTAAAGATAACATCACCAAGAGAAGTGCTAATAGAGTTATTAAATAAAAGCCCAAAACCACTCTGCTATAATGATATAAAAAATGATATATCTATGGATAAGGCAACCTTTTATCGCACAATGAACTCTTTTGAAGAGGCAAATATAGTTGATACGATAGATTCAAGCGATAAAAAAAGATATTTTGAACTTAAAAAAGAGCCACATAGTCACTTCTCTTGTAATATATGTCATGCAATAGAGTGTATTAATTCTAGCCATGTTATTGAGCTTCCTGGGTACAAGATACAAAGTATCACTATACATGGACTATGTACTATATGCAACAAGAAATAGTGGATAAAGTTCTTCTGAAGCAATATCTGAATAGTGAAATATTAGCTAGAGACTGCATATCCGAGCTAAGCGAAGATAAGCCAGATCCACTTATGGTAGCAAAGAGATATAATGATGAGACAATATCATTAATTTGTGCTTTGTTTGCTTATGGAAATGCTAAATTGATCGTTAAGTTTTTAAACTCACTTGATTTTAATTTGCTTGACTGCTCCGAAGATGAGATTAGAATATCACTTAAATCTCACTATTATAGATTTCAAAAACCAAAAGATGTTGTTGCTATATTTTTGACACTAAAAAGACTAAAAGAGATAGACAGTATAGAGAATATAGTTTATGATGGGTATAAAAATGATAATAATTTACTAGATGGCATTTCAAATCTAATTTCAAAAATGCAGTTAGTTAATGCTGCAACAAGCCAAGGCTACGATTTTCTGATAGGTAAAATACCTTCCAAAAATCCAAGCAGTGCTTACAAGAGATATATGATGTATTTTAGATGGATGGTGCGAAAAGATAGCCTCGATATGGGACTTTGGAATAAAATAGATAAAAAAGATTTGCTATTGCCATTAGATGTGCATACATTTAATATCTCAAAACAGCTTGGGTTGCTACAGAGGAAAAGTTATGACTATAAAGCCGTAATTGAAGCTACACAGAGCCTAAGGTTATTTGACGCAAATGACCCAATAAAGTATGACTTTGCACTATATCGTATAGGACAAGAGGGTAAATTGG
This sequence comes from Sulfurovum sp. UBA5198, assembly GCA_002412865.1. Classification (GTDB taxonomy): domain Bacteria; phylum Campylobacterota; class Campylobacteria; order Campylobacterales; family Sulfurovaceae; genus BN30871. Next base: position 150,910 of record DHVW01000002.1, on the reverse strand, counting down.
ATATTATGTTAGAGAATTTGAGAATAAATAACACTCTTTAAAGAGCCATTTAGCACCTTTTTTATATAATATAACAAATTAATTTCAGGGGTTCGTTTATGGATGGTGTATTTACCTTTATAGGTTCAGTTTTGGGACATGGAAGTAGTATGATGATGGGTCATATTGTTTTGGTTTCTATTTTGGTTTTGTTGGTATCTTTTTTTGCAACAAAAGGGATGAAATTGGTTCCAGCTGGAGCTCAGAATGTTATGGAGTCATATGTTGGCGGTGTTATGGCTATGGGCAGGGATGTTATTGGCGAAGAAGCAGCAAGAAAATACTTGCCACTTGTAGCAACAATTGGTCTATTTGTATTTTTCTCAAATATTGTTGGCATGATTCCAGGATTTGAAGCACCAACTTCAAATATAAATATAACTTTGACTCTTGCAATCATCGTGTTTCTTTACTACCATTTTGAAGGTATAAAAGCACAAGGGCTATTTAAATATCTTGGTTCATTTGTTCACCTTGGAGATATGGCACCAGCAGTTAAGATACCTATGACTATATTTATGTATCCTATTGAGCTTGTTTCTCATGTATCTAGAATTGTTTCATTGTCATTCAGACTTTTTGGTAACATTAAAGGAGATGATCTGTTTTTATGGGTTCTTTTGATGTTGGCTCCATGGTTTTTAGTTCCAATTTCTGGATATTTTCTTTTAGCATTTGGGGCAATTCTACAAACATTTATCTTTATGATATTGACTTTTGTTTATCTTGCTGGTGCAGTTGTTGTTAGTGAAGCTGACCACCACTAATTTTTTATATAAAATAGGATTACTATGATTGCATATGCGATTAGTGATCCCTCTACTTTAGACTTTCATAATCTTTCTAATTCACTTTATTCTATATCCCAAAAAGCAGATATGATTGTATATCGCGACAAGCAAAGTTCTAATTACAATACTAATGCTATTAAATTTTTAGAACGAGCTAGAGAATTATCATTCAATAAAATACTTATTCATGGCAATGTTGCACTCGCATTTGAGCTAAAAGCCGATGGTGTTCATCTCACAAGCACACAGTTCGGTGAGATAATTAATGCAAAGAGTAGAGGACTATTTGTTGTTATTAGTACACATACATTAGATGAAGCCATAAAAGCTGAGTCCATGGGAGCAGATATGGTAACTATTAGTCCAATATTCCACTCCCCAAATAAAGGTGAGCCACTAGGATTGCTAAAGCTACAAGATGTTTGTAATTTGGTAAAAATACCAGTAATAGCACTTGGCGGTATAATTTCTCAAGAACAGATAGATAAGTGTAAAAAAGTTGGTGCTTCTGGATTTGCATCAATTAGGTATTTTGCAAATTAATTTAGCAGGTCATTTACGCTTTGTAGTGGATTTTTAGATTCATATAACATTTCATACACTTCTTTTGCAATTGGAAGATATATATCATTCTTGATAGCAATATTATGCAGAGCTTTTGCAGTTGGTACTCCCTCTGCCACTTCACCAAGTTCTAGTAAGATATCATTCAGTTTCATTCCATTTGCTAATAAAAAACCAACCCTATAATTTCTGGATAGTTTTGAGCTTGCAGTTAAAAAAAGATCACCAGCTCCACCAAGAGATAAAAATGTTTCAATCTTCGCTCCATGATTAACTCCAAAACGACTCATTTCCACAAGACCTCTTGATAAAAGTGCAGCCCGTGCATTGTTGCCAAGATTTAAGCCATCGCTAACACCACCAGCGATTGCTATTACATTTTTATATGCTCCTGCAACCTCTTCGCCAATAACATCACTGCTTGTATAGCCTTTTATAAATTTTGGCATCGCATCTGCAAACTGTTTGGCTAAAATCTCATTTGTTGAACTTACAATAAGTGCGGTCGGAAGTGACTGTTCGACTTCGCTTGCAAATGATGGACCAGAAAGAAAGCATAATCTCTCTTTTGGAATAAATAATTCATAAACCTCATTCAAAAATGCACCACTTGAAACTTCAATACCTTTTGCTGCAACTAAAATAGATTGGTTATAGTTTTTGTAATTTAGCTCTAACCATTTTCTTACCTCTTGAGCTGGAATAGCCATAACGATATATGGATAACTCAGTGCAACATCAAGAGAAACAAATCCATCTATGTCTCTTTTGGTTCTTGAAGTTATAACGACTTCGTTTTTAACTCCAAAAGCACGATAAAGTGCCATCCCCCATTTGCCAGCACCTATAATGGCTATTTTCATACAGCATCTCCATCTAGGTAATCTTTAAATCTCAGTAAATCATTATCTTTTCCTATGCAAATAATAATATCTCCACTATCAAGTTTATGATTGATATTTGTAGCTGCAAATATAAATTCATCTCCAAGTTCTTTATCTACCATTCCGATAAAAATAACACCAAATTTATCAAAATCAACATCTTCAATTGCCTTCCCGTCCAAAAATGATTTTTTTGCAATCACAAACTCTTTAAAAGAAATTTCATGATTTGTGGAAATAAAATTTTCTAATAGCTTTGTAGCTATTGGTTTTTCAAATATATTATGAACTCTGTTGGCACTGACTTCGTAAATATCTATTACTCGGTCAGCTCCAGCCATTTTTAGTTTTTTAGTAGCATAGATGGAGTGTGATATGGCTATGATTTCATTTTTCGCACAAAAGGAATGTAGTGATAATGTCAAAAATACATTTAAATGTTCATCCTCCATAGCACAAATTATCCAATCTTTCTCCTCTATAGCTAGCTTTTCAAGTTCTAAATCCTCGGTGACATCTATTAAAATACTATTTATATATCCATCCGCCAAAGCATCTTCAAAATGTTTTTTGTTACTTTCTATTATTATGACAATAAAATTATCGGCAATTAATGAGTTTGAAATGGCTTTTGATTGTTTACTGTATCCAAATATCCATGCTCTTTTTTTGTTTTTCACTTTAGACCCCGTTGAAATATATTGACAAAATATTCTACACTAATTTTCAGCCCCATAATAAGCAAGATATCATTATGTTCTAGTATGGTTGACTCCACGGGATTAAATATAAACTCATTGCTATCGGCTTTATGTATTCCAATCAGTAGCAATTTTTTATTTTTAAATCCAATACTGTTAACAGTTTTACCTATAAGCTTATCATGACTCAGTATTCTAATTTCATCAAGATATGCAGCATTTTTACCAGTCAACAATGCATGCATAACATTATATACAATAGGCTGATTAATAGAAGTTAATAGCATTATATTTGCCATTTGATTTGGTATGATGATGTGATCAGCTCCAGCTAAAGCAAACTTTTTTTTCATAAACTCATCACTAGCCCTAGCAATTACTCTTATGCCGCCTGAAAGACTTTTTGCATTGAGTGTGATATATATATTTTCTACATCATTGCTGCCTAGACACAAAACAGATACATTGGCGTGGTGAACATTGAATTTTGATAAAACATCATATCTACTTGCATCATCGGTTATTGCGATAAAACCTTCTTTTGTGATTTGTTTCGTTATCTCTGGATCTTTTTCTATGACAACATATTTGTTGTTAAAATTATTTTGTCTTAGAAGCATCTTTGTCATCTGTCCATATCCACATATGATTACAAAACTATCTTCTTTATTGATACTCTCTATGATTCTATTATCTTTTATCTCTACTAGTTTTTCCAAGAAAGCAGAAACTATAACTGATGTAGCAAATGCAATGAGTACCAATCCAGTAACAATGATAATCATAGATATTATTCTCCCAATAGTAGTTACAGGGGCTATATCTCCATAACCAACAGTGGCAACACTTATCAAAGCCCAATATATTGCATCAAAAAGAGAATTGATATTTTTATTGATATTGCCCTCTGCTACATATATAGCTATTCCAGAAGTACCAATTAAAAACATCAACAATAAAAAAAGTGTCATTAATTCAAATTTTTTGGTTTTAAAAACATCTATAAATTGATTTAAACTTTTGGTATATCTTAAGAGTTTAAATATACGCAATATTCTAAGCTCTCTATATAGTGGCATAATTGCTATTAAATCTACTATAGCCGTAGGAGACTTTATGTAATTCCATTTTTCATGTAGTATTTTCGCAAATAACTCTTTTACAGATAATGGTGCTTTTAAAAATTGAGCTTTTTCATACTCTTTGATGATAGTTTTATGTATATCACTATGTATCCATAACCTCAACATATACTCTATGGCAAAAATCATAGATATCATATAAAAATCAAAGATATGCAACCATTGTGGTACTGTGTGTCTGATACTATATACTGCTTCTCCTACAGAAAATATAATAAGTGTAATTAAAAATATATCAATAAATTTTTTATATGGGTAGTTTGTATTTTCTAAGATGTTATAAAAAAACTTTTTAGTATCTATATAGTTTTTAGAGTTATATAGCCCAAAAGCTATTTTCATTATAACTTTTTTTACCACATTATACCTTTTATGAGAGTTTTTGTTTTAGTAGATCATTCGCCTTGGCTGGATTTACTGAGCCTCCACTATTTTTCATAAGCTGTCCTACAAAAAATCCAAAGAGTTTATCTTTACCACTTTTATACTCTGTTACCTTATCTGTATTTGCAGCTAAGATCGCATCTATCATCTCGTTGATTGCACCATCATCACTAACTTGAGCAAGACCAAGTTTTGTAATCAGTTCATCTATATTCCTGCTATCATTTTCTAACATATAATCAAGTATATCTTTAGCACCTTTACCAGAGATGGTGTCATTTGAGATTTTACTTGTAAGTTCACCAAGTGTTTTGGCACTTATTGGAGAATTTTCTATATTTAGACCAAGTTTATTTAGTCTACCTAGTAGCTCACTTGTTAGCCATGTAACAGCTGTTTTTGGCTCACTACCACAAGCAATCATCTCTTCAAAATAATACGCCATCTCTTTTTGTGCCGTAATGACAAGCGCATCATCTTTTTTGATACCAAGCACATTCACATATCTAATGACTTTGGCATCTGGAAGTTCTGGTATATTTTTAGCAATCTCCATCATCGCATCAGTTACAATAACAGGACGCAAATCTGGGTCTGGAAAATAACGATAATCAGCACTATCTTCTTTGCCTCTCATGCTCTTTGTTACACTTCTGCCCACATCCCACAATCTTGTTTCTTGGCACACTTCAGTATCATATGTACCATCCTCATAAGCTTCAGTTTGCCTAGCTACTTCATATGCAATAGCAGCGGCAACAAACCTAAATGAATTTATATTTTTGATTTCAACTCTTGTACCAAATTGTTCTTGACCTATTGGGCGGATAGATACATTCACATCACATCTAAATGACCCTTCTTGCATATTTGCATCACTGATATCAAGGTATCTTACAATAGAGTGAAGTTTTTTAAGATAAGCTACGGCATCTTCGCTACTTCTCATTTCTGGTTCACTTACTATCTCTAGAAGTGGCGTTCCTGCACGGTTCAAGTCAACTTTAGATAAAGCACCCTCGTGCATATTTTTACCTGCATCTGCCTCAAGATGAGCTCTTGTGATGCCTATTCGTTTGCTAGTCCCATCTTCTAGATCTATGAATAATTCCCCGTTTTCTACAATAGCAATATCAAACTGTGTGATTTGATAAGCAGATGGGCTGTCTGGATAAAAGTAGCTTTTACGGTTAAATATTGACTTTTGATTAACAGTAGCATTTACGGCATTTCCAAATAACATCGCTTTTTTCACAGTTTCAATATTCAAAACTGGTAAAGCTCCTGGAAGTGCAAGACAAACAGGACATGTGTTAATGTTTTGATGTTCTGCAAAACTCGTAGCACAAGAGCAGAATATTTTTGTTTTTGTATTTAGTTGAGCATGAACCTCAAGTCCTATTACTGTTTCGAATTGCATTATTTTCCTTGTTTGGTCTTGTCTTATATTTATATGCTTTAATTATATCAAAACAGAATTAAAATCCCATTGATAGCCATTATATGTTAATATACCAGCATTAAAATATGGAGAGCAATTTAACAATATGGAAATTTCAAAATCATTATTAACAAATATCGTAGCAGTTTTATTTATAGGGTTGGCATTTGTAGTGCCTAAAGATTTATATACACCTATGCTAAATATAGGTACATATGCTTTTTCAGGAGCTATTACAAATTGGCTTGCCATTTATATGCTTTTTGAGCGGGTACCATATCTATATGGTTCTGGGGTGATAGAAAAAAACTTTGAAACATTTAAAAATTCAGTTAAAAAAATGGTTATGGAGCAGTTTTTTGATGCTTCTCATGTAAATAAATTTTTGAGTAGCGAAGAGAAGAAAATAGACCTAGCACCAATAATTAAATCAACAGATATGTCACCAGCATTCGATGCCCTAAAAAGTACAGTACTGGAATCAAAAATAGGTGGAATGCTTGGTATGTTTGGTGGCGAGAGTTTGATAGATTCATTTAAGGATTCATTTCTTGAGAAGCTTCAGTCATCACTTGTTTCAATAGTTTCTTCAGATGAGTTTCATGCACAAATACATATCCATTTTAAAAGTAGTTCAGTTCAAAGCGACTTAATAGCATCAATCGAGAAGCTTGTCAATAGTAGACTTGAAATACTAACTCCAAAGATGGTTAAAGAGCTTGTTAAAGCACTAGTTGATGAACATCTAGGATGGCTAGTTGTGTGGGGCGGTATTTTTGGTGGATTAATAGGGCTTGTAAGCTCATTTTTGGTCTAAAATTTCATAGATAAGCCAATTTTTTAATCGCTTATGGCATAATATTTACAAAATATAAATCAAAAGGACATGCCAAAATGGAATCATTTTTGATAGCATCAAAAGATAGTGCGTCGACAATTGCTACACTAAAAAGCAGAGATAAAAATAGAATTTTACTTGAAATGGCAACCGCACTAGAGAATAATAGCAGTAGAATAATAGCCCAAAATAGTAAAGATATTAAATATGGAATTGAAAATAACTTAGATAGTGCTATGCTAGATAGACTACTTCTTGATGAAAAAAGAGTATTTGCTATGGCAACTTCACTCCGTGAAATATCAGCACTAAAAGAACCAGTGGGTAGAGTGCTTGAAGGGTGGATTAATGATGATAATTTGCGAATTGAAAAAGTATCAGTACCAATAGGTGTTGTAGCTGTAATCTATGAATCTCGTCCAAATGTAACAAGCGATGTTGGAGCTTTATGTTTTAAGAGTGGTAATGTGGCGATATTGAAAGGTGGCAAAGAAGCTGAATATTCAAATCAAATAATTGCAACTGTTCTTCAGGAAGTGTTGGAGAGAAATGGATTATCAAAATCTATAATCTCTTTGCTTCCTAACAGTAGCCGCGAGGGCGTTGCTAATCTAATTAAGATGGATAAGTATGTTGATTTGATAGTACCAAGAGGTGGAGAAGCACTCATAAAATATATATCTCAAAATTCATCAATTCCTGTGGTTAAACACGACAAAGGTCTTTGCCATACATATATTCACAAAGATGCTGATACGCAAAAGGCTCTCAAAATTGCCATAAATGCCAAATGTCATCGCCCAGGAGTGTGTAATGCCATGGAGACACTTATAATTGATAAAGAAATTGCAATAGATATCCTACCTCTGTTATATAGTGAATTTATGAAAAATGATACACTATTAAAGGGTGATAGTGAGGTTTGTAAAATTATAGATATTATGTTGGCAACAAATGAGGACTTTGATACAGAATATCTAGCTAATACTCTTAATATGAAAATTGTAAACGGAATAGATGAAGCGATAGCTCATATTAGAGAATTTGGCTCTGGACACTCCGAGGCCATAATCACTGAAAATTATACAGCAAGCGAATATTTTATGAACCAAATTGACGCAGCATGTGTGTATGTGAATGCTAGCACTAGATTTACAGACGGAGCTGTTTTTGGATTTGGTGCAGAGGTTGGAATATCTACAAATAAGCTTCATGCTAGAGGTCCAATGGGTATTAATGAGCTAACAACATATAAGTTTAAGATATACGGAAGCGGTCAGATTCGTGCATAATATTTATCGTGGGCGTTTTATTGTAACCAGTGTTTCATTTTTGATACTTTCAAGCTCTCTTTTGCTTGCTGATACAAACAGTAGTGTGACTAAAAGTGAGAAAGTAGAAATTAAAACTAAGCTCGTAAAAATAGAGGGCTTTAGCGAAGCTATACCTTTATCAGCAATTGAAGATGCACTAGATGTAAGGTCAGGATTATTTTTAGAGTTTTGGAAAGATAGAAAACCATATATTGATGAAAAGCTTATTCCTTCTCTCGCTGTAACATTAAAGAGCTTTTATGATTCAGAAGGCTTTTATGATGCAAAGTTTAATATTGTGGATAGCGACAAAGAAATAAAAATATACATTGATGAAGGTAAACCAGTCATTATCAAGAGTGGTAATGTAATTAGTGATTATAATATTGATGAGATTATCAAAAATAGAACTGGAGAGAGATTTAAAGCCAAGCAGTTTGTAGAAGATAAACAGAAAATAATCTCTAAGCTACTGCTTGATGGCTATTGCAGTTATAATTTAGATACAAAAGCATATGTAGATTTAGATAAATATTATGTAGAGCTAGTTTATAAACTAACAAAAGGAGATGTTTGTACCTTTGGTGATACAACCATAGTTGGTGCTGATGATGTAAAAGATTCTGTTATATTATCAAGAGTAGAGGCATTGAAAGGTCAAAGATTTAGTACAAAAAAAGCTAGAGATACATATCAAAGGCTTGAAGACTTAGAGGCTTTTGATACTATTTTGGTAAATGTAGAGCGAAAACTATATAATGTAGTACCAGTTGATTTATCGTTGAAATTGGTTGAAAATCCATACTACTTTAGTGGTGGTTTGGGTTATGATAGTTATACTGGGGCTAGAATTCAGGCACAATTAACAAAAAGAAATTTTTTAGGAAATGCTCAAAAGTTAGTTTTAACTACTAGATATTCACTAAAAGAGAAATTGGCTGATATTGATTTTTTTAGACCAGCACTTTTTTCATATGATAAATATTATTTGGATTTTGGATCTAATGGTGGATATTCCAATTTGGAATTCGTTGGATTTACAGAAGAAAAAGAGTATATAAAAGCATTTACGGCTTATGAATTTAACGATATGTACCTAAGAGCTGGTATTGTTCTAGAGAATATTATAATAACATCACTTGGCACAGTTGGAATTCAAGATGGTAATTTTGTATTATTATATCCATATTTTCAAGCTACATATGATACTAGGGATGATAAGCTTAATCCTAAATATGGATATTATTTTTCAGGAATTTTTGAATATGGTATACCGTATAATCCAGATGCTAGTGATTTTACAAAGTTACTACTAGAAGCTAGAGGAATATACACATGGCATGATTATACTTTCGCAACTGTAGCAAAGGTTGGCTTAATCGATGAGATTACAAACAAGCTCCCAGAGTCAAAACTATTCTTTGGTGGTGGTTCATTCGGAAATAGGGCATATGGATATAATCAGCTTGGTACAATTACAACGCCCACAACATATCTTAGTAATGGGGCATTGAGTTTTGCAAATCTATCATTTGAGATAGATTATCCTATAAATGAAGAGTTTGTGGGTGCAATATTTACAGACAATACTATGCTAAATCAAAAGAATTATGATTTTACTGGAGCAATTATTAGCTCAGTTGGATTTGGTTTAAGGTATCTCACGCCTGTTGGACCATTTAAGATAGATATTGGCGTGAATGCAAGAGATATCTCTCAATATGGAATTCAATTTCAATTAGGACAATCATTTTGAGTAAAATACTTTTTTATCTAATGATAACAATTGTTTTTGTTGCAGTTTTACTAACAATAGCTACCAATACACCATTTTTATTAAATAAATTAACAGGAAATATACTAGGTGAGCATAATATAACATATCGTAGTGCGAAAGGCGATTTGCTAAATGGTATTACAGCCATTGATATAAAATACAACAATAAGCCACTAGCATCAAAGATAAATTTTTCATGGAGTCCACTATCGTTATTTGATAAAAAGATTCTAATTCATAATTTAGTCATTGATGACCTAGATAGAAATAGAACAGTCTCGCTAATAGAATCCTTTGATTCGAAAGATAAAACTAGCAAACCAATGAATTTTGAGATTATAATCCAAAAAGCAAAGATTACAATAGTTCCATTTAGCCATAGACATTATAGATTATTGTATACTGAGATAACTGCAAAAGGGTTGCGACTACAAACAGAGCCATTCGAATTGCTAGATGGGTATATTAAATTAAATACTAAGACAAATTACGGTGATATTAATTATGATGCCAAAGTAGCTGGTGCTTTTAAGCTAATAGGTAGTGGAGATGTGAAAGCCAATCAAACTCTCTATACGAGATATAAAATTCCACTAGATGCCAAAAATATAAGTTATGCAAAGATAGAAGAGCTAAATATAACGAAAGCTGGTTTTACTGCCAATCTAACAGCCAATGGCAAGAAAATACTACTTGGCAAGAGTGATAACAATAACATAGATGTAACAAGTTCTGTATCACTTGTAATTTTTGATTTTGCAAAAAATAAAACTATTGTCCATTCAACTGGAGTAGCACAGAGTTTTTATGCACCAAATATTAAAGTCATTAGTGATGTAACCAATATAGATGGGGAAGTGACATATGCGGGTAGTGCTGAGGCACTAGCAATGACAAATTTGCATCCAAAGCTTATACAATTATTAGCAAGTCCAAAGATTAAATATAGTGGTGACGCGGATAAATTAGATGCAATTGTAGATGTTGAAGAGTTCAATGGAACCATTAGAACTATAGGGTTTGATGGCGGAGATTTGTTAATGAAGTCAAAACAACCTTTACTTATTAAAGATTGGATATCCTTGCCAACTTCATTACAAAATGCAAGAGGAGTAATAGACGCAAAAATACCAATAATTTTTAAAGCCCCAATTGTTTCTAATCTTGAATTTATAGCTAAATCAGATATTATAGATGCGGTTGGAAAAGCAAATAGAGATACAAATAATATATGGAGTATTGATGCTACGGCCAATGTTCCAAAAGTGTCAATATTACAAAAATTAATCCCTAGTTTGAAGTGGGAAGCATTAGCAAATGCAAAAGCCAAAATTGTTATGCAGGCAAATAGTACACTAATTAATATTGATAATAACAATATCTCGGCAAAATTAACAAATCCAGTTGGACAAAATACAATAATAGGCAATATTATTATTGGCAACACTGATTTTAAAATCAATGGAGATATATCTAAAACTATTTTAATAGAAACCAAAACAGCTTCTATTGCAAATACACTTCATGGAATATCAAAGTTTTTTGAATTTAAATTACCAGCTTTAAATGGAGATGCGACACTAAGGGCAACAGTGGAAAATATGCAAAAAGGAGTCGTTGATATTAGTTCATCAAAACTAAACTATGGCACAAATCCTAAAAATCAAACTGTATTTGACTCCATTAGGGCTAACGTGAATTTTGATGGTGCAAAATTGGTCGTAAATAACTATGATTTCAAATATGATGATCAAAGATACTTTTCTACAAAAGCATCATTGTTTACATTGAATGATAGTACTATATTTGTTACTAAAGCATGGATAAATGACACAACAACTGCAACTGGACAATACAATTTAGCATCACAGCAAGGCAGTTTCCATCTTAATTCCTCGGGTGTTGTTATTCCACATCGTTTAGCATCATTTAGGGCAGGTTTTGATTTAGATACTATAATTAATAAAGATGCTATTAGTATAAAAGGTAATGTTAGAGTTATTGATGGTGATATTTTATATTATTTTGGTCAAAAATCATTTGCAACTGATAGTGATATTGTAGTTTCAAGAGATATAGCTACAAAGCGTGTATCACCTTTTATGGATAACCTTTCGCTCTCCATTAAAGTGAAATCCGATGGACCAGTAAGATACAGAGATGGTGATTCTAATTTTTTAGCAAATATAGATATTGGTGTCGAGAAGATAGCACACAGTAATATGATAGTTTTAGGAATGGCAAATATTCCAAGTGGTGGAAACTTTTATTATAAAGGTAAAAAATTTATAATTCAAGATAGTAATATTTACTTTACTGGAAACATAGAGAAACCAATGCTTGAACTAAAAGCAACATATATTGCGCCCAATCATAAAATTAGAGTTATTATTACAGGAACTCCTGGAAATCCAATTGTAAATTTTTCCTCAACTCCAAAGTTAACAAAAGAGCAGATATTGGCTCTAATTATGTTTGACTCAGAGGTTGCGGCAAATAATTATAGTGGTGATGAGATGATGAAAATGATGGGTGGTGCGATGGCAAAATCTCTATTGTCTGACATGGGAATAAATTTTGACCATCTGGTATTAGGAGCTAAAAATAGTATCGAGGTAGGTAAGAGATTAAATGGTAGTACAACATTGATATATGTTAATGAACAAGGTATTTCACGAGCAAAAATAAAATATGATTTTAGCAACTCGCTAGAAGGCGTAATATCGGTTAGCAGTCAATCAAGTAGTGCTGATATATTATATAAAAAGGAATTTAAAACTTTAGATCCAAGGGATAAAAATACAACACTAAGATAATCTATTCTTGAACTCTTCATATCCAAATTCTCTAAGCAGTTCAATCTCCCCACTTTCTTTCTCGATGGCAATAGATGGAAGTGGAACACCATTAAATGTAGTAGCTTTTACCATTGTATAGTGCATTTGATCCTCAAATATTATTGTATCTCCAATATTCAAAGGCTCATCAAAACTATAATCCCCCATAATATCACCAGCCAAACATGTGTTTCCTGCTAATCTATATGTATAATTTTTCTCGTTAGCTTCACCACTATTTCTGACATCAGCACGATACGGCATTAGTATAGTATCAGGCATATGAGCTTCTGCAGAGCTATCTAGTATGGCAATGTCCATGCCATTATGAACTATATCAAGAACCGTTGTGTGTAATGTACCAGTTCTCCAGCCGACAGCTTCCCCAGGTTCTAAATATACCTCTATGTTATTATATTTACTTTTAAAATTAGCGATAATATTAACAAGCTTTTCTATGTCATAATCATCTCTAGTAATGTGATGACCACCACCAAAATTTACCCATTTTAGTTGTGATATATATAATCCAAATTTCTCTTCAAATTTTGCTAGTACGCCTTCAAGTGCATCACTATCTTGTTCGCAAAGAGCATGGAAATGAAGTCCATCGCAATGCTTCATAATTCTATCATCAAAATTAGCAAAAGTAGTCCCAAGTCTTGAATATAAACCACATGGGTTGTACATCTCAGTTGGAGATTCTGAATATTCTGGATTTACCCTAAGGCCCAGAGATATTAGTGGATTTATTTCTTTGGCTTTTTGAGCATAAGTATTAAATTGTAAAATAGAATTGAATACCATATGGTGCGATATTGATGCTATCTCTTTTATATCACGCTCTTTGAATGCTGGAGAATATGTATGTACTTCTTTGGCAAACTCCTCATATGCTAGTTTAGCCTCATGTAATCCACTTGCACAACAACCATGTAGAATAGGGCGAATAATATCAAAACTCTTCCATAGCGAGTACCCTTTGAGTGCTAATAGTATCTTGGCACCGCTTCTATTTTGAATATCTTCAAAAATTGAGATATTTTTTCGTAAAGCTTTTTCTTCTAGTAACCAACATGGTGATGGTAGATTTATTTTATCTATTATTATTTTCATAGTTTGAATTATATCACGAAACTATTATATTACCATACCAAGTAAATACCTTAATTTTGATACAATTATTTTGTGCATAATCAAGGCGAAACTTTGAGAGCATAGCCAAAGCTACGCTAAGAAGTTTTAACGATGAGTATGTGCAAAAGCATTGTACCTTTCAGGGAGCATGATAGACAAGCAATCTTTGGTTAAAAAAAGTCTCGAATTACCTTTGGGTAGTCCTTTAACTTTTTTCATCCAAATCTTACCACCTCTGATGCTCTCAAAATTTAAGGTATTTACTTGGTTTGGTAATGGTTTAAATATCTTTAAAGTAGCATTTAGCTATAATCCCGTCTCACAAGCACTTTTATAGAGTGTATATTTTTTAAGGACGCATATATAATATGAAAAGAACATACCAACCACACAAGACACCAAGAAAAAGAACACATGGTTTTAGAGCTAGAATGAAAACTAAAAACGGTCGTAAGATAATCTCTGCAAGAAGAGGCAAGGGTAGAAAAAGATTAGCAGCATAAAACATTTTATGACCGTTCGTACTACGAGCGAGTTTAATAAAATATATTCTAGTGCAACAAAAGTTTGGCACAACGCATATTTTGTACTCTTTTATAAAGAGACAAAAGGGTACAATGTGGGGTTTGTGGCAGGTAAAAAAGTAGGTAATGCAGTAGCTAGAAATCGCTCTAAACGAATACTTAGGGCTCATTTTTTATCAAATATTGAAGCTCTCAAAGAAGGGAGCTTCGTGTTTGTAGCAAAACCACCTCTAATTAGAGAAAGTTTTGAAACTATCTCAAAAACCTACACGCAAGCACTCAAACGATCATCTGTTTTACTTTGAAAAGTGTTTACTAACAAAATCTACAGATACACATCTTCTAATTAAAAGGCAAACAAGTTGGAACAATCAGATTTAAATAAAAGACTATTGATAGCATTAGTATTATCGGCATTTGTATTTATTGGTTATAGTTATATTATGCCAACATCAGTTGCTACTGAAAAAACTATACAGCCAAATAGCAATAAAGCACCTTTGGTTCAGTCACCTACAAATACGCCAGCCCAATCATCAGCTAATACAGTTGCCGTGCCAGTAGTTCAAAATGGTAAGATAATTTCAACAATTAAATCAAAAAGTGAAATAATAACAATAGATGAGTTTGGTAGGATTGCACAAGTGACGCTTTTGGATAAAAAATATGAGCAAGAAGATGGTACGCCATTGCCACTATTAAATCCAGCAGAGACAAAACCACTAGAGCTTAGATTTGCTGATACTACTCTAAACAGTGAAGCATTTAAAACTCCGTACAGTGCTGATAGGGCGAATATTGAACTTGATTCAACAAGCCAAACAGTAATTTTAACTCAAAAATTAGCAACTATAACTATAACAAAAACAATATCATTTAATCAAAATGGAAGTTATAAAATTGGTGTAAAGACATCCTCTCCTATTAATTATTTCATTACACCAGGATACCGAACTTTTGCAGATAAAACTCAATATATGGTCGCTCAAGGTGCATTAATCGTTGATAGTGATGATATTATCACAACTATTGAGGATGGTGATGCTGCTGGTAGTGAGAGTTTTAAAAATGCAAAAATAGTATCTGCTTTTGATAGATACTACACATCTTTATTTTATAGTTCAAATCCAAAGCAACTTTTGCAAATTTCAATTATGCAAGAGAAAAATGATAACCCTTTGATATTTGTTCAAGGTTCAAGTGATTTACAATTGGATGGATATATAGGTGCGAAAGAGTATAATAAACTTAAATCTATTAATCCAGAGCTTACAAATGTAATCGAATATGGTTGGTTTACATTCCTAGCTAAACCATTTTTTAAAGTAATTTCATGGATACATGATTATGTAGGCAACTGGGGCTGGGCAATTGTATTGTTTACTATTTTGGTAAAAATAATACTATTCCCTTTATCGTATAAAGGTATGCTTTCTATGCAGAAACTAAAAGATTTAGCACCAAAAATGAAAGATATTAAAGAGAAATACAAAGGTGATTCAGCCAAGATGAATATGAAAATGATGGAGTTATACAAAAATCATGGAGCTAATCCACTTGGTGGCTGTCTTCCTTTGTTGCTTCAAATACCTATATTCTTCGCCCTTTATAGAGTATTGCTTAATGCCGATGAGCTTCAAGGAGCTGAGTGGATATTATGGATTAATAATCTAGCTGTAATGGATCCATATTGGGTTCTACCAATACTAATGGGTATAACAATGTATTATCAGCAAAAAATAACACCATCTAATTTTACAGACCCATTACAAGAAAAAATATTTAAATTCTTTCCTGTTTTAATGACTGTATTTTTCATTTCATTTCCAGCGGGGCTTGTATTATATTGGCTTACTAATAATATACTAACAATTGCACAACAATATTATATAAACAAAGTATACGATAAGCATAAAGCATTAAATGCCCACAAATAGAGAGAATATGAAAAAGTTAGAAGCATTAACACTTGAAGAGACATATGAATTGGCAAAAGAGCATTTTAATTGTAAAATATCACAGTTAAATTGTGAAATAGTACAATACCCATCAAAAGGTTTTTTAGGTATTGGTAAAAAATCAGCTATTATTATAGCTAGCTATTTACCATCTAAAGAAAATGAAAAATTAGCAGTAGCTATGGACCAAATACAAAAAGAGACTACTACAAAGATTGCTGCATCAACAGCCAAAAAAGAATCACCCCAACCAATAGTTGAAATAATAAACGAAGAGATTAAACTACAAAATAGTGAACAATCAAAATATGATGAAATAGATAGTAAAATGTTTGGTAGTGATAATAATGAAAAAGTATTTTATAATGACAAAGAGTGTAGCTCTTTACCTATTGCACCTACGCAAAATATTGAATTATCAAAAACTATTGAAGATGAAATAAAAAGATTGTTTTCACTTAGTTGTTATCATGTTGATGTTGTAGAGGTTGATATTATTGATAATAACGCTTTGATATTTATAGATGGTGATGATGTTGCTCTATTGATTGGTAAAGACGGATACAGATACAATGCTATATCTTATATGCTTTTTAACTGGCTATATGCAAAATATGAACTATTTGTTAAACTTGAAATAGCATCATTTGTAACATCACAAGAAGAGATGATAGCAAGTATGTTATTGCCTGTGATTGATAAAATAAATAGTGACGGCAAAGGGAGAACAAGACCATTTAAGGGTATATTGATTCAAATAGCACTTACTCAACTAAGAGTTGCCTTCCCATCTAAATATGTTGCAATTAAAACAAATAAAAATGGTGATAGATATATAATTGTAAACGATTTTAATAGCAAACCTAATGAATGATACAATTGTTTCTATAGCTACTGCTCATGGTACAGCATCTATAGCAATTGTTAGGTTGAGTGGTAAAAACGCCTTACAAATTGCTCAAAGAATTACACCCAATATAAATATTATACCAAGATATGCTCATTTAGCCTCCCTGTACTCTAGTGATAATAATATCATTGATCAAGCAATTGTTATATATTTTCAAAATCCACATAGTTTTACAGGTGAAGATGTTGTTGAATTTCAATCTCACGGTGGACTAATAGTTGCTAGTCAGGTTATTGAAGCCTCGTTGCATTATGGTGCTAGATTAGCAACAGCTGGAGAATATTCAAAAAGAGCGTTTTTAAACGGTAAAATAGACCTCACTCAAGCAGAAGCCATTGCCAAACTAATAGAAGCAAAAAGTGTTGATGCAGCAAAGTTACTAGCAAAACAACTTAAAGGGTCACTCGCTAAATTTGTAGATGAGAGTAGGGATTTATTGCTTATCATAATGGCACATAGTGAAGTTATGATAGATTATGCAGAGGAAGATTTACCAACAGATGTTATTGAGGGTATAATTGTAAAACTTGATAATTTGAGACAAATTATGGAAGAGCTAGTCTCTTCTAGTTTGCGTAGAAAAGGGCTTATCGAGGGATTTAAAGTAGCTATTATTGGTAAACCAAATGTTGGTAAGAGTTCGCTTCTGAATGCATTTCTTAGTTATGATAGGGCGATTGTTAGCGATATCGCTGGTACTACTCGTGATACTATTGAAGAGCAGGTTCGCATTGGCACTCATACAATTCGCCTTATTGACACAGCTGGAATTAGAGAGTCTAATGATGAGATTGAAAAGATTGGTGTATCTAGGTCGATTAGTTCGCTTGAAGAAGCTGATGTAGTTATTGCATTATTTGATTCAAGTCGTGAATGGGAAGACGAGGATAGTGAAATAGCTAGACTACTTTCTGGCTTAACTTCTTCTCAAAATATGATCGTAGCATTGAATAAAATTGATTTGCCTAGATGCATTGAGAATGAATTTTTAAATTCCAATAAATATATAGAAGTGAGTGCAAAAGAGAACTTTGCTTCACTTTCATCAGCTTTAGCGAAATTGTTGGATGATACAGGAGCAGGTGAAGAGCTTATGCTAGTATCTAGCAGACAAATTACAGCAGTTACATCAGCTAAAAATGCAATAATTGAGTCTAAAAATCCACTTCTAAGTGGTGAGTTAGAGATTTTTTCATATCATATGTTGGATGCTATTAGACATATTTCGTCTATATCTAGACCGTATGATAATGATGAAATTTTAGACAAAATGTTTAGTGAATTTTGTCTAGGCAAATAGAGACAATTGCCCAATAATCAAGAGTTTTTATTTAGAATTTTAGCAGCCTCTTTGGCGTGATATGTGATAATTATATCAGCACCAGCTCTTTTAATCCCCAGTAGTGTCTCCATCATCACTTTATCATAATCTATTACTCCAGCAGCAGCAGCAGCTTTCAGCATAGCATATTCGCCACTCACGTTGTATGCTGCCAAAGGTAACGATGTATTTTCTCTTACATCTCTGATTATATCAAGGTATGCAAGAGCAGGTTTTACCATAAGTATATCTGCACCTTCGTTTTCATCAGCAATGCTTTCACGAATAGCTTCTTTGCGATTGGCTGGGTTCATCTGATATGTATGTCTATCGCCAAAACTAGGTGATGATTCAGCAACATCTCTAAACGGACCATAATATGCAGATGCAAATTTACTACTATAACTCATTACTGGAAGATTTACAAATCCAGCACTGTCTAGACCATCCCTAATAGCTGTTATCATACCATCCATCATGCCACTAGGAGCAATCAAATCTACGCCAGCTTTAGCGTGAACTACTGCTTGAAGTGCAAGATTGGTAAGTGTAATATCATTATCAACACTATGAGTATGGGGATCTAAAACACCACAATGACCATGGTCTGTATATTCGCAAAAGCACAAATCTGTGACTACAAACATATCTGGATATTTTGCCTTAATTGATTTTACTGTTGAAGCTATAATCCCATGTTCACACATAGCATCACTGCCAACACTATCTTTTGTATCTGGAATGCCAAAAAGTATTATCGAATTTATGCCAAGCTTTTTAATCTCTTCACACTCAATAAGAATTTCATCAATACTCATTTGAAAAACTCCAGGCATTGAGCCAATCTCTTTTTTGATACCAGTTCCACTTCTTGTAAATAATGGGTATATAAAATCTTCTACTCTTAAATGAGTTTCAGTAAGCATTACTCTAAGAGTTGAATTCATTCTATTTCTTCTAAATCTTGCGAACATAAATCAAATCCTTAATACATTTTAACTCCAAAAGTATTTTGCTTTATAATACTCTTGCTGTCTTTGGTTATTTTTTAAATTATATCATAAAATAAAAACATAAACCTTTGTATGAAAGTTTAATCATACAATGCTATAATCCAATCCATGAAACAAAATATAGAAATATCAGAAATAGCTACGCTACCAACAAAAAATGGTACTTTTAAGATACAAGCATTCAAGGATGGTTGCCAAGAGCATCTTGCAATTTTTACAGACCCACTTCCAGAAATACCAATGGTTAGAGTACACTCTGAGTGTGTCACTGGCGATGTGTTTGGCTCACAAAAGTGTGATTGCGGTTCTCAATTAGATGCTACAATGCAAATGATAGCCAAGTGTGGTGGAATGCTTATATATCACCGTCAAGAGGGCAGGAATATTGGTCTTGTAAATAAGGTAAATGCATACGCCCTGCAAGATCAAGGATACAATACAGTAGAAGCAAATGAGCATTTAGGTTTCCGTCCAGATGAAAGAACCTACGGAGCAATAGATTTTATACTTGAACATTTTAATCTAAAAAAAATAAAGCTGATAACCAACAACCCAAGCAAGATTGCAAATATAAAGAGCGCTGAGATAGTGGAGCGTATTTCTATGATAACTGAGCCTACTGAATGCAATAAAAAATATTTAAATGTTAAAAAAGAACAGATGGGACATATGCTTTGATGGTGACTATATGAGTATTATAATCCAGCTGAAAAATCATAAGATTGAATTAGATAATACTATTGTTGATGCATTAGATAAATTAGCACTTATTTTAAATGAGTGGAATATGACTCACAATATAACTGGAGCAAAAACCATAGGTCGTATTGAAGATAATATGATAGATGCACTGTTGCCTATAGATTTTATGACATTTCCTCAAAACATACTTGACGTTGGAACTGGAGCTGGTTTTCCTGGGTTAGTTTTGGCTATTGCTTTGCCAAAATCTCATTTTACACTTTGTGAACCACTACAAAAACGAACGGCTTTTTTGAGGTTTGCTATGATGGAAATTGGTCTTACTAATGTAACGATTGTAGGAAAAAAAGTTGAGGAGCTGAAGGATATTAAATACGAATTAATCACCTCTAGAGCAGTGACAAATACAAAGTTATTGCTTGATTTGACATGTAATATTAGAGATGAGAATACACAGTATCTTTTATATAAGGGTAGTCGTGTTTTTGATGAGATCGCAGATATATCGTCTCATAAACCTACATATGATATAATAGAAAAAGATTTTAGAAATTATCTTCACATAAAGAGTTTGAATGTTATTTAAATTAGTAGTTTTTGGATTGGTAGGAATATTGGCTTATCTGTTTTTCACTGGAAAATTAGGTAAATTAGCTAAAGCAAAAAAATCAAAAATAGATGCAACTAATATGATTGAGTGCGACACATGTGGTTCTTTCGTATCTGATAAAGAGGCAATACATGGACATGGTAACCATTATTGTTCAAAACCATGTCGTGATTCTTAGGCTTAGAGATGTTAATTTTTGGACATAAATGGATTGAGTCTCCAGTACTTACTAAAATTACTACCTTTGAAGAGATTAAACTAACACCACCAAATAGTGTTATAATTTTAGATATGCCTAGTGATAGCTCTAAGCATTTGCATCAGCACTGCAAGGAGAATAGCGTACCTTTTGCATTTATTATTTCATCACTAACCGATGCTGTAATAGCTAGCAACCTGGGTGCATCATACGCTATTTGCTCTGACAGAAATAAAGCCATTAAACTACAAAAATTAGCCAATGATTATTTATTTGACATGAAGATGTTATTTGAAATATCTTCATATGATGAAATAGAAGCACTTGCAGAATTGGGTGTTGATGGTGTAATTTTAAAAAATTAAAATGAATAAATATTTGAATATTACAAATTTACTCATTATTATAAACACAGTTATATTTCTCACTCTGTTTGCCTTAGAGAATGATGGACTTGCAATAGATAGCAATATATTGGTTTCATTTGGAGCTATAAATACAGAAAAAATAGTATTATATAATCAGTGGTGGAGACTAATTGCTGGTATGTTTTTGCATTTAGATATCATTCATTTAGCTATAAATATGGTGTCACTTTATATTATTGGTTCAATAGTGCAGCAAACATATAGCAATACAGCATATTTATTTGCTTATTTGGCAACAGGAATTACTGGTTCGCTATTATCACTTTTTTTATCTCCTTATTTTTTATTAGTTGGAGCTAGTGGGGCTATCTTTGGACTTTTTGGATTGCTTGTTGGACATTACGCAATTTATGGAAGTATTCCATCCATGTCTAGACAAAGTGTAATATCAAACTTTTGGATAATTATTGGTTTAAATACACTAATAGGTTTTTCGATTACAATTGTGGATATTTCATCACACATAGGTGGTATGCTTAGCGGATTTATTTTTGGATATTTGACCTCTAGATTTAAAAAATATGGAATTATGATTTATGGTTGTATATTTATTATCTGTGCTATTTTTTTATATTTTAAGATTATGATTGATAATTTTTAAATGAAATATTTATATTTCTCATTTATGATGTTTTTATTTATTGGTTGTTCCAGACAACTAAATTTAGAAAAACAAGATGAATTACTTAGTCATAAATTAATCTCACTTAATAATTCTATTGATAAAAAACAGGCATTTGAAATATCTAATAAAATACTGCAAGTGTCAAAAGAAATTAAAGATGAATTTAATCCAGTCCCATATCCGTGGATAAATAATACACTCGTTAATCTAGGCATAAAAGAAAAAGGATTATGTTGGGAGTGGAGAGATGAACTGTATAAGCGTTTAAATGGAAATATTGAACCATTTGCGATACTTAAGATTGGTGCAAATGTTGGAAAACTAAACGAACATAATGCGATAGCAATCATTTCTAAATCAAATGATATTCAAAACTCAATTTTAATAGATTTATGGCGTTGTAGTGGAGTTCCATATATTGTTACAATAAAAGATGATAATAGCTATATATGGAGTAGAAGAGAAATTGAATAGAAAATATTTCTCTTTACTCTTGTCTTGTTGGATTTTCAAATAAATACCTTTAATCTTATATTTGTAACGAATTTGATATAATAATTAAAATATAAAACCAAAGTGAATTATGGGATTAATTAAAGATTTATTTTCAAAAAAACATAGTATTAAAGTGAGTATTGAGGCAAAAAATGGCTTGCATTTGCGTCCATGTGCCAAAATAGCTACATTGGCAAAAAAATTTGATTCTGATATTTCTTTTATAAGCTCTAATAAAACTATTGATGCTAAAAATATGAATGAAATTCTAGCATTAGGTCTTGAGTATGGTAGTGAAATAACTATTATAACAAAGGGTAAGGGTGCCAAGGACGCTTTGTTTGCTATTAAATCTTTACTTAATGAGCTTTCCAATCATGACATATCAGTAAATGATGATAAAATTATTAGCATTTATGATAAGATACAATACGAGAGCGAAACAATTAATACTGATGTGATATGTGGTGGGATTTGTGTTGCAAAAACATACTATCAAAGTGATACCCAAAGCGACACCCAAAATGATATTAATTATGTAAATAATAAGATTGAGTTTCATGATGCAATAAATAAAGTTACTAGTGAGCTTGAAATGTTATTGGCCGACGAAGAAAATAGTGAAAAAGATATTTTCTTGGCACAAAAAGCAATTCTCAATACTTTAAATAACTCTTCATTTGAGATGTTTGAAAATTCAATTTCTAATGCTATTAAAATGCTTGAAAATACGGCAAATCAATCAAAAATTGTAGATTATAAAGATATAAAAAAACGAGTTTTTAATAAAATGAATGGCGTTTTGAGAAAAGAATTTCCGCTTAATGATTTTATTTTAGTATCGAATGAACTCTTTCCAAGCGATATTAAAAGACTTGCTAAAAGTGGAGTAAAAGGAGTTATTATTAACAATATTTCATCTAGATCACATATCGCTCTTCTGCTGAGAAGTTATAATATTCCATCAGTTAGCGTTAAAGACATTGCGAGATTTAAAAATATAGACAATCAGATTATATTGGATGCAAATAATAAAGTTATTGCAATAAGTCCATCTAGTAAAGATATTGATACGGCAATGAGTAGCGTAAAGAAGTCAAATGAAAAGTCAGAAAAAGACAATAATGATAAATTTAAAATTGTCGCTACGAAAAGCGGCAAAAGAATAAAAATTTTAGCAAATATAGCAGATTATGAGTCAGCAATTGAAGCAAAAGAAGCAGGATGTGATGGTATAGGATTACTTAGAACAGAGTTCTTATTTCAAGTAAATAAACCAACTCTTGAGGAGCAAACAAGTGAATATGCGAAGATATTTAAACTTTTTGATGAAGTTACGGTGCGAACACTTGATGTTGGTGGAGATAAAAAGCTACCATACTTAATTATTCCAAATGAAGAGAATCCTTTTTTGGGCGTGAGAGGCATTAGGCTTTTTAAGACACATTTGGATTTAATAAAAGAACAACTTTTAGCGATACTACTGGCCAAAAGTAGTGGCGAGGTAAAAATTATGTTTCCGATGGTATCAACAGTGGATGAGTTTATTTATGCAAAGAGTGTAGCTGTTGATATTGCTAATGAACACAATATTGACCTAAGCGGAATTTCATTTGGAATAATGGTTGAAGTACCGTCAGTTTTATTTTTGATAAGCGAGTTTAACAAAGTGGTAGATTTTTATTCAATAGGGACGAATGACTTATTGCAATACTTATTTGCGGTTGATAGAACACACACTTCACTTGAAATTGATACACGATCGGGAGTTTTATTTGATGCCATAAAGCTAATACAGGAACAATCGATAAAACCAGTCAGTATCTGCGGTGAATTAGCTAGTGATATTGAGGCAATAAAAGCATTAATTGATATTAATATTGAGATATTGAGTGTGACCCCTGCTATGGTTTCAAATATAAAATCAAGGATAAGAGATGTTTAGTTTTTTACAAAAAATAGGTAAAGCCCTGATGACACCAATAGCAGTTCTGCCAGTAGCTGCACTATTGCTTCGTTTGGGTTTTGGAGATATTTTTGATGGTCAAATAGCAATGATTATGAAAACAGCAGGTGAAAGTATATTTTCAAATCTTGATTTGATATTTGGTATCGGAATAGCATATGGTTTAGCAAAAAATAATGATGGCACAGCAGCTCTAAGTGGTGCTGTCGGAGTGCTTGTTGCTAAGGCTGTATATTTAGGAATTGATCCGAATCTAAAGATGGGCGTATTCGTAGGTATTATCATGGGTGTAATTGCTGGAACACTATATAATCGTTTTTATAATATCAAATTACCAGAATATTTAGGATTTTTTGGCGGTAAAAGATTTGTGCCAATTGTAACAACGATTAGTGCTTTAGTAGTTGGAGTGTTGGCTGGTGAATATTGGAACTACGCACAAAGTGCCATAGATATGTTTTCTCGTGTCATTGTTGGACTTGGTGAGTTCGGAACTTTTATTTATGGTACAATAAACCGTCTTTTAATACCACTAGGATTGCATCATATATTAAACTCAGTTTTTTGGTTTCAGCTCGGAGATTTTAGCTATGTGAAAGATGGTGTACCTGCTGTTGCAAATGGTGATTTGCATCGATTCTTTGCAGGAGACAAAAGTGCTGGATTTTATATGTCTGGATTTTATCCAGTTATGATGTTTGGACTTCCTTCTATGGCACTGGCAATTTATCTAAGAACCCCAAAAGAAAACAGAAAAAGAGCAGGTGCTATCTTGGCTGGTGTTGCTTTTACATCGTTTCTCACTGGTATTACTGAGCCTTTAGAATTTCTATTTATGTTTGTTGCTCCAGCACTATTTTTGCTTCATGCACTTCTAACTGGACTTTCACTTGCAGTTGCACAAATACTTGATATTCACGCTGGCTTTGGTTTTTCAGCAGGACTGATTGACTATATTATTAATTATAAATTAGCAACAAATCCTATTTTAATCCTCCCACTTGGAATAGGTATCGGGCTTTTATACTTTATACTTTCATATATATTACTAGGATATATTAAGCCAAACTTTTTTGATACAAAAGATGAAAATAGAGATGTTCTGGACAATACAGATGCACAAGCTTTTATAGATGCACTCGGAGGTGCTGGGAATATAGTTGATACTTCAGCATGTATTACACGCCTGCGTATGAGCGTAAAAGATAGTAGCAAATTAAACAAAGAGTCGTTTATGAGACTTGGAGCTAGTGGTGTTATTATTCCTGATGACAAATCAATCCAAATCGTTCTTGGAGCAAAAGCAGAAGCAGTAGCAGAGACTATAAAAGATAAATTAAGTCACAAAGGGAGTTAGATTTGAAAAAAATAGTCTATATGGGTACGCCAGAGTACGCAAGCATAATATTAGACGCTATAATCTCTAGTAGTAAATTTGATGTAGTGCTAGTAATTACACAACCAGATCGTCCAGTAGGAAGAAAGCAAGAGCTATTGCCATCACCAGTTAAATCACTAGCGATAGAACATAATATAGATATTTTACAGCCAAATAATCTTAGGGAAGCTGGAATATATGAAGCTATTTCAAATTTTAAACCTGATTTTATAGTTGTTGCTGCATTTGGACAAATTTTGCCTTCGAATATACTTGATATCGCACCATGTATTAATCTTCATGCGTCTTTACTGCCTCTATATAGAGGTGCTAGCCCCGTTCAGCATGCACTATTGAATGGCGATTCTTTTACAGGTATTACAGCCATGCTGATGGAAGAAGGGCTGGATAGTGGACCAATTTTAGGATATAGATATTTTAAGATTCCATCAACAATGTTGGTTGATGAATTGATGAGCAAACTCAGTTATGATGCTGCTTTGATAACTATAGAAACACTTATGAATTATGAAAAACTATCACCTATTGCCCAAACTAAAGCCGCATCAACTCACTGCAAGAAGATAAAGAAAGAAGATGGATTAATTGATTTTGAAAATGCAACTGAGTTGTATAATAAATTCAAAGCATACCATGGCTGGCCAGATATATTTCTAGCAAATGGATTAAAACTTTTAGATATTGAGTTAGTTGATTTAGAGGGTACAAGAACAGCAGGCAAAATATTAAATATTGAAAATGAAAGTGTAACAATTAGTTGCACAACAGGTACAATAAAAATAAAAACACTACAACCAACATCTAAAAAAGCAATGAGTGCCAAATCTTATCTATTAGGAAGGGGGCTAAAAGTTGGAGATAATTTGCTTTGATGAGATTGACTCAACACAAACCTATCTGATAAATGAAATAGAAAATGGACGATTAAAAGCTCCCGTTGCAATATTGGCAAGTATGCAAACAGCAGGAATTGGAAGTAGGGATAATAAGTGGATTAGTGAAAAAGGTAATTTCTTTGCATCATTTGCAGTACCACTCAAAGATTTACCAACGGATTTAAAATTAGCATCAGCATCTATATATTTTGGCTCAATTATGTCTGAGATATTAAAAAATATAAATAGTGAAGTTTGGTTGAAATGGCCAAATGATATATATAAAAATGAAAATAAAATTGCTGGTATAATAACAAAAAAAATCAATGATAGTTTAGTGTGTGGCATTGGAATTAACTTCGTGGGCTTGCCAGAGGGACTTGCTTCTATTGAAACAGAAATTGAACCAATAAAATTACTATCAATGTATCTAGATGAAGTTGAACAATTTCCAAAATGGAAGCAAGTATTTAGCAAGGTTCAGTTAGAATTTCATAAGAGTAAAATATTATATTTTAATATTGAAAAGTATCAAAATATAATACGAGATGCTATCATGTGCAATGATGGTTCGTTACTTATAAACGGGGAAAGGGTGTACAGTTTAAGATGAGCGAAATTATATGTGTTGCCAATCAAAAAGGTGGCGTAGGAAAAACAACTACCGCTGTAAATTTAGCTGCGTCATTAGCGGCAAAAAATAAAAAAGTTTTATTACTAGATCTGGACCCACAATCAAATGCAACAACAAGCCTTGGATTTAGAAGAAATGATTATGAGTTTAATATGCTTCATGTAATGAATGGTTCAAAAACTTTAGCTGAAATTATCCTAAAAAGTTCAGTAGAAAATCTTTTTCTTGCACCATCAAATATAGGTCTAGTGGCAATAGAAAAAGAATTTTATGGACCATCAAAGCAAAACCGCGAACTAATGCTTAAAGAGAAAATAGATGTAATTAATAATGAGTTTGATTATATTATAATAGATTCACCACCAGCACTTGGTCCAATAACTATAAACGCTCTTAGTGCCTCAGATTCTGTACTTATACCTATACAGTGCGAATTTTTTGCATTAGAAGGGTTAGCACAACTGCTTAGTACAATTAACTTATTAAAGAAATCAATAAATCCTAAATTGAAAATCAAAGGTTTCCTGCCAACAATGTACTCTAGTCAAAATAATCTTTCAAAACAAGTACTTGATGATTTAAGTCATCATTTTAAAGACAAGTTGTTTCATTGTGGTAAAAATAAAGAATGTATCGTTATTCCGAGAAATGTAAAAATAGCTGAAAGTCCAAGTTTTGGTAAGCCAATCAGAGAATATGATTATAATTGCAAGGGTAATACAGCATATGAAGAGTTGGCTACAGCCATAGTAGGATAAGAGTATGGCATTAGGAAGAGGGCTTGAAGCTATTCTTGGTGAGATAGAAGAGGCTTATGCTAATAATCTTGACAATATTGATGAGATTGTAATAAAAGACGATAGAGCCTCTATAGAAGATATATCTGTGGCACTTATTACACCAAATCCATATCAACCTCGTAAACATTTTGATATAAATGCACTAAAAGAGCTTAGTGAATCCATTAAGCAACATGGACTTTTACAGCCAATTGTGGTTGTAAGAAAAGAAGATGGATTTTTACTAGTAGCTGGGGAGAGACGACTCAGAGCTCATAAATTGGCATCATTGGAACACATAAAAGCAATTGTCGTAAATGTAATGATGGAAGATATCAGACTTCGTGAACTTGCACTTATTGAAAATATTCAAAGAGAAGATTTAAATTCGATTGAGCTTGGATTATCATATGCAGAGCTATTGAATGTACATAATATTACGCATGACGAGCTGTCTTTAGTAGTGCATAAAAGTAGATCTCAAATCACAAATACTATAAGACTTTTGACACTACATAAAAACGTACAAGATGCCCTAATAAATGGAAAAATAACACAAGGTCACGCTAAAATATTAGTGGCTCTTGATAGTGATAAGCAATTAATAGCCTTAAATACGATTATTGGACAAAAACTTACTGTTAGAGATACTGAGCTTATGATACAAGGACACAAAAGAGCTCCTGCCAAAAAGATAACATCTTCTACTTTTAAAATTGAAAATTATTCAAAGTCTATTGCTGAAATTATAAAGCTAAAACACAAGATTAAAGGCAATAAACTAGAAATATCATTTGAAAATAGAGAAGATATTGAGAATTTTATAGAATTATTGAAAAAATAATAATCTTTAATCAAGGCTTTACGACTAACAAGGTACAATAATTTGAAATTATTTGAGGAGTAGAAATGCTAGATATTGATCCGTCATTGATGTTATTTATGCTAATTGCTATACTTGTTTTAATTTTCACTCTTAATAGAATACTATTTTCGCCACTTGTTTCATTTATGGATCAAAGAGATAGTTCAATTAAAAGTGAATTAGAAGCAAGTAAAAGCATCGGTCTAGATAGTGATGATTTAAAAGCAAAAGCAGAACAGATTATTGAGGATGCCAAGCATGAGGCACAATCAATAAGACAAAAGGCCATTGAAGAGACAAAAACATTGGCGATGAGCAAAATAGTTGACAAGCAAAAAAAGCTTGATAAAGACTATAAAGCTTTTATTACGAAATTGGCAAAAGAGAATGAGTCACTAAAATCATCTCTACTTGAACAGATACCTCTTTTTAAAGAGACTATCAAAACAAAATTAGCCAAGCTATAAGGGAAGGTGGATAATAATGAATAAAAAAATTGTAACGCTAGCCCTGCTGTCTATTTTACCTTTGGTAGCTTTTGCAACTGGAGAGCATGAAGTGGCTGGAGAAGTTAGTAAGTATCTAAAAATGACTGGCAGAGAAAATGATTTTTTGCCTAGAATATTTAACTTTTTAATTTTTGCTGGAATTTTATATTATCTTATTGCTAATCCAATAAAGAATTTTCTTAGCAATAGATCTGATTCTATTGCCAAGCAACTTCGTGAAATTGAAGAAAAGATGAAAACTGCCGAGAAAAATAAAAAAGATGCAATCAAAACGCTAAAAGATAGTGAGAAAAAAGCAAAAGAGATAGTAATTGACGCTAAAAATGAGGCAATTGTTTTAAGTGAAAAAATAATGATCAATAATGCTTCTGAGTTGGAGCATCTTAGCAAGCAGTTTGATGAGAAGACAACTACTGAGTCAAGAAAGAGTGCGAAAGCTACTATTGATAGTATTTTGAATGAGAATATTAGCAATGATGATATTTCAATCAATGATAACCAAGTAGTATCAGTAATTAGTAAAAAGGTGGTAGCATAATGGAAGAGCTAGTAGCACAAAGATATGCGAATGCAATTTTAAGCAACAGTGATAAAAGTGTTGTATCTAACTGTGCGATTACACTGTCAGTTTTATCTGATGCTTTAAAATCAGAAAAGTCTTTTAGAAATAGTCTTTCATCTCCACTTGTATCAAAAGAGAGAAAAGTAAATATGATATTGGATTCTATTGGCAAAAATGTTGAAACAATACTTTCTAATTTGATAAAAGTTCTTGGAGAAAAGGGTAGGCTGAATACTATTCCATCTATATCAAAAATTATTAATTCTGAGCTTCAAAAACTAGATAATAAATATCAAGGCATTGTAAAAAGTGTAAATGAACTTAGTAAAAGTGATATTAAAGATCTTGAGAATAAGCTTAGTAGCTATACGAATTCAACCATTACGCTTGTTCAAGAAAAGAGTAATATTGATGGCATGAAAGTGTCAGTTGAGGATTTGGGTATTGAGGTTAATTTCTCTAAAGAGAGAGTTAAGAGTGACTTGATTGATTTTATCAATCGAGCAATTTAAGTTATTTTAAACAAAGGAGCAAAAGTGTCAATTAAATTAAAAGCGGATGAGATTAGTTCGATTATAAAAGAGAGAATAGAAAATTTCCAAATTGATTTGGATATAAATGAGGTTGGTAAAGTTATTAAGCTTGCTGATGGTATCACAAATGTTTATGGTCTTAACAATGTTATGGCTGGTGAGATAGTAGAGTATGAGAATGGTGCCAAAGGTATAGTTCTTAATCTTGAAGAGGCAAGCGTTGGTGTTGTTGTTCTTGGAACCACTAAAGGCATTAGAGAAGGCATGAGCGTTAAGCGTAAGGGTGAGCTTCTTAAAATACCAGTTGGCGAATGTATGATTGGTAGAGTTGTTAATCCACTTGGTGAAGCAATTGATGGGAAAGGTGAAATCGTTAGTGATATTACTCGTTTCGTTGAGGAAAAAGCACCAGGAATTATGGCTAGAAAATCAGTTCACGAACCACTTCAAACAGGTATAAAAGCTATTGATGCACTTGTACCGGTTGGTAGAGGACAAAGAGAGCTTATTATTGGTGATAGACAAACTGGTAAAACAACTTTAGCGATTGATACAATCATCAATCAAAAAGGTAACGGTGTTATTTGTATCTATGTTGCAATTGGTCAAAAACAATCAACAGTTGCTTCAACTGTAAAAAAACTAGAAGAGCATGGTGCGATGGATTATACTATCATTGTTAATGCTGGTGCTAGTGAATCAGCTGCGTTGCAATTCCTTGCTCCATATGCAGGTGTTACTATGGCTGAATATTTTAGAGATAGTAGCAGACACGCAGTAATCTTCTATGATGACCTTTCAAAACATGCAGTTGCATACAGAGAGATGTCACTTATCCTTAGAAGACCTCCAGGTCGTGAAGCATACCCAGGGGATGTTTTCTATCTACACTCAAGATTGCTTGAAAGAGCTGCTAAACTAAATGATGAGCTTGGTGGTGGTTCTATAACTGCATTTCCTATTATTGAGACACAAGCCGGAGATGTATCAGCGTATATTCCAACAAATGTAATTTCAATTACAGATGGACAAATATTCCTTGAAACTGATCTATTTAACTCAGGTATTAGACCAGCTATCAATGTTGGTTTGTCAGTATCTAGAGTTGGTGGTGCTGCACAAATCAAAGCTACTAAACAAGTTGCTGGAACTTTGAGACTTGACCTTGCGTCATTTAGAGAACTTCAAGCATTTGCACAGTTTGCTAGTGACCTTGATGAGCACAGTAGAAAACAACTCGAAAGAGGACAAAGAATGGTTGAAGTTCTAAAACAAGGACCATATGCTCCTGTTCCAATCGAAAAACAAGTAACTATTATTTTTGCTGGTGCAAATGGATATCTTGATGATATTGCTGTATCTAAAGTTACTGCATTTGAAGCTGGTCTATTGAGTTTTGTTGATAGTAAATACCCGAAAATATTCGAAAATATTAAAGGCAGTCAAAAAATAGATGATGAAACTGAAGCTAGTTTGCGAAAAGCAATTGTAGATTTCAAAGAATCATTTAGCGCATAAGGGCATACAATGGCAAGTTTAAAAGATATTCAACGCAAGATTAAGAGTGTAAAAAATACACAAAAAACAACGCGTGCCATGAAGCTTGTCTCTTCTGCAAAATTAAAAAGAACAGAGGAGCTAGCTAGAAAGTCTAAAGTCTATGCAGCTAAGCTAACTGAACTTTTGAGTGAAATTGCAAGTAAAATGGCTAATGCTAATTGTGATGGAATCGATTTACCATATTTCAAAAATGCTGAAAACCCAAAAACAGTTGATATTGTATTTGTGACAGCAGACAAAGGACTTTGTGGTGGATTTAATTCTCAAACAATCAAAAGAGTTAATCTTCTTCTAAAAGAGCATAAAGAGGCTGGCATTGAGAGCAGACTTGTGGCTGTTGGTAGAAAGGGTGTTGATTACTTTAGATTTAATGGTGTTGAACTTGAGAAATCAGTTATTGGCCTTAGTGCTGCTCCTGATTTTGAAAAAGCAGCCGCACTTATATCTGAAGTGGCTAAAAATTATCTTGATGGTAAAACAGATAAGATAATTTTAGTCCATAATGGATATGTAAATATGATAACTCAAGAGGTAAGACAGAACCAAATTTTACCAGTTGATTATAGTAATTTAGAGTTGAACTCAGTTTCAACTTCAGAACTTGCAATCGAGCCAGATGATAATAACGAGCTTTTAGAGGCACTTGTGAAGAAATATATTGAATATACAATGTATTACGCACTTATAGACTCTTTGGCTGCTGAACATAGTGCTAGAATGCAAGCAATGGACGCTGCTACTACTAATGCAAAAGAGATGGTTAAGTCTCTTTCTGTTAAGTATAACAAAGCAAGACAAGAAGCCATTACTACTGAACTCATCGAGATAATCAGTGGTATGGAATCTATGAAATAAATAAAAGGAGAGTATTAGTATGATAGGAAAAGTAGTACAGGTTCTAGGGCCAGTAATTGATGTTGATTTTACAGATTATCTACCAGAGATAAATGAGGCACTTGTGACTGTTTTTACAGTTGACGGGAAAGAGCAAAGATTAGTTTTAGAGGTTGCAGCACAACTTGGTGACAATCGTGTTAGAACTATAGCCATGGATATGAGTGAAGGTGTATTTAGAGGTCAAGAGGTAAAAGCTACTGGTGATTCTATTAAAGTTCCAGTTGGTAAAGAAGTTCTAGGTAGAATTTTCAATGTTATCGGTGAAACTGTTGATGATGCTGGTGAATTTTCTGCGAAAGAGTACTGGTCTATACACAGAGACCCACCTCCATTTGAAGAGCAAAGTACAAAAACAGAAGTTTTTGAAACTGGTATAAAAGTTGTTGACCTTCTTGCGCCATATTCTAAAGGTGGTAAAGTTGGACTATTTGGTGGTGCTGGTGTTGGTAAAACAGTTATCATTATGGAGCTTATTAACAATGTTGCACTAAAACATAGCGGATATTCTGTATTTGCTGGTGTTGGTGAGAGAACTAGAGAAGGAAATGACCTTTATCATGAGATGAAAGAGTCAAATGTACTTGATAAAGTTGCACTGTGCTATGGTCAAATGAGTGAGCCTCCAGGAGCAAGAAATAGAATCGCATTAACTGGTCTAACTATGGCTGAATATTTCAGAGATGAAATGGGTCTTGATGTATTGATGTTTATCGATAATATCTTTAGATTTGCTCAGTCAGGTTCTGAAATGTCAGCACTTTTGGGTCGTATTCCAAGTGCTGTTGGTTACCAACCAACTTTGTCAAGTGAGATGGGTAAACTTCAAGAGAGAATTACATCAACTACAAAAGGTTCGATTACTTCTGTTCAAGCAGTTTATGTTCCGGCGGATGATTTAACTGATCCAGCTCCAGCATCTGTATTTGCTCACCTTGATGCAACAACAGTTCTTAACCGTTCTATTGCTGAAAAAGGTATCTATCCAGCAGTTGATCCACTTGATTCAACTTCTAGAATGCTTGATCCACAAATTGTTGGTGAAGAACATTATAAAATAGCTAGAGCTGTTCAACAAATACTTCAAAAATATAAAGATTTGCAAGATATTATTGCAATTCTTGGTATGGATGAGCTAAGTGAAGATGACAAACTTGTTGTTGAGCGAGCAAGAAAGATAGAGAAATATCTATCTCAACCATTCCATGTTGCTGAAGTATTTACAGGTAGTCCAGGCGTTTATGTGACACTTGATGAGACTATTGCAGGATTCAAAGGTCTTCTAGAGGGTAAATATGATGATATGCCAGAAGCGGCATTCTATATGGTTGGAGATATGAGCCAAGCAGTTGATAAATATGAGAAAATGAAAGCAAAAGCTAAATAAAGGAAACTAAATGGAGTTACTAAAACTTGAAATAGTTACGCCAAATGGTGTAATTTTTGATAAAGATGTCAAACAAGTAACCCTTCCAGGTAGTGAAGGTGAATTTGGTGTTCTTGCTCGTCATGCATCATTAGTTTCACTCCTAACCACTGGTGTTATTGTGATTGAAACAAAAGAGAATAAAACAATAGCTGTTGCAATCAATTCTGGATATGTAAAAGTAGACGAAGAGAAGACAACTTGTATTGTTGATGGTGCTGTTGCACTTGATGCTGAAGATAATGATATATCTAAAGCTCTTGAGTCTGCAAAAGAGTTGCTAAAAAGTACAGAGGCATCAAATGTAGCAATTGCGTCTGCAATTACTAAAGTTGAGCAAATGGCAAAAATACTATAATCATGATTGAATATATAGCAGGAAGTAGTTTTATTACCATATTGGTTTTAATGGTTCTTTCTGTTTATTTTATCGTGACTTTTTGGGTATTTATAGATAGATTTAAGTTGCTTCGTAATCGTATTAATATTGAAGCATCATCACTTAAATCTCTCTATAAGGGTCTAGCAAATAGTTCAAGCGAAAACTCTATTTTTAGTGTATATATTAAACAAATTTCATCCCCAACTGCTACAATACTTGAAATTGCAGCTTCTGATGCAGTAAGGCTTGCTACTAAAAATTTAACACTTTTATCTATTATAGCATCCACATCTCCATTTATTGGTCTATTTGGTACGGTTTTTGGTATTTTAGAGACTTTTAGTAAATTGGCCAATCAAAATAGTGCTGCATTAAATGTTGTAGCACCTGCTATTTCTGAAGCCCTTGTGGCCACTGCAGCTGGTATTTTAGTTGCAATATTTGCTTACTCATTCCACTTGATTTTGAAAAGACAAGCGTATGAACTCAGTTCATTGCTTACATCTCAATCAAAAATGCTATTCTCTAAATTAGAGACACCACTAAAGGTTTAAAATGTTTAGCTGGGACGATGATCCAGATTTGAATATTACTCCTCTTATGGATGTAATGCTTGTTTTGATGGCTGTACTTATGATTGTAGCCCCTACTATGACTTACGAAGAGAATATAAAATTACCAATAGGCACAAAAAGTGCAAAAGCAGAAAACCAAAAACAGCTTGCCATTAGAATAGATAAAGATAAAAACATATACATAGATAAAAGTATATATTCGTTTGCAAACTTAAATAAAGAACTTCAAGTCAAATCAGTAGAATACAATAAGTCTAGCAGTGTATCCATAAGAGCTGATGAATCATTGCCCTATAAGGATGTTATGCTTCTATTGAGATATGTTAAGAGTTCTGGATTTCAAAATGTGGCATTGATTACAGAGTAATGAGAAGAGCCTTTACATATACAAGTGGTATCATGGCAGTAGCACTATATCTTTTTGTTGTCTGGATTGCTTTTTTTATATTTAATAGCAATAGAGAAGTTATTATCGAGAAAAATAAAACGCAAAAACCAAAAGCAGAAGAAATAATTGCAATAGATATGAGCAAAATTGAATCACTAGATGAAAAAAAAGTGGATAATAACCTCGCACCACCACCTAGCAATAGATTGGTAAAACAACAAGAGCAAAAACTAGAAAAAGTTACCCAAAACAAGCCTCAAGAGACAAAAGAAGTAGAGCAAAAAAAAGTTATAGAAGAAAAAATAGAGCCAGTTATTTCTACAAAAACTCCAGAAATCAATAAAGTCATTAAAGCGGTAAAAACAAAAAATATTGAGATTAAAACACCAATAATAAAAGCAGTGAAAAATGATACTTTAAAAACCTCAAATGCAAAAGATTTGTTCTCAAATATTAAAACACAAAATATAGATGATAAGCAAAATAAAACAAGTGTAAAAGATATGTTTAATAAATTAAATCATAAAGAAACAGCAATATCTTCAAAACAAAGTAATGAATCTATCGCCAGTAAAACTAGCGGTAATGGTGCAACAGCTGACGCTTTCGGTGAAGGCAAAAAGAAACAAGATGGAGTTCCACAAGAGTATATCAATGGTATTAAAAAAAGATTAAATTCATGGCCAGCAAGTGAGCAATACTATGGAGAAATTGCTACGGTTAACTATGTTGTTAAAACTAGTGGAGCATTTACATTTACAGTTACTGCTAAAAATAGAGCTTTTAAGGAAGAGTTGATAGAATACTTAAGCAGATTACAGACAAGAGGATTTGAACCACATGATGGTGGAAGAGCTTGGAGTTTTAAAACTACATTTACAGCAGGAGATTAAAATTGAAATATTTAATAATAATGATAGGATGTATCAGTTGGTTGCTTGGTGCAGTTGACGCTGAATTTGCAATGTCAAAAAGTATTGGAGTCAAAGAAAAGATAACAATTGTTGATTGCAGTAATATTATTGATATCAGCAAGAGAGATAGGGTTTTCAAAATTTTTAAATCAGACTTTGGTTTAAGCGGAAGCTTTATCTCAGATAGCATTTATCATACTGGTGATTTTGATTCTAAGCTTATTTCGCCAGAACTAAAGAGTAAACCGTATTTGTTTAAATATTCACTTATTAATGGATCAAACGGAGTAGAACTAAAAGTGTTACTCCAGAAAACCACAAATGGTGAAACTATGTTTAGTAAAAACTATGCACTTAGCAGTAGTGATCAATATCCATTTTTGATACATAAATCTATTGGTGACATAAACAAAGCAATGGGCAAGGGAAATTTGAGCTGGATGAACAAATTCGTTATACTCTCAAAGGTTAGTTCATCTGGTAAAAGCCAAATTATTCTATCAGACTATACTATGACTTACAATAAAACTATAATGAGTGGTGGATTAAATATTTTCCCGAAGTGGGCAAATGCAAATCAAGATAAGTTTTATTATACAGATATGAATGGCGACAGACCATCCTTATACCTTGTAGACATTAATAGCGGTAAAAAAACTTTTATTATCAAATCTGATGGTATGCTTGTATGTTCAGATGTAAATAAAAATGGTCAGAAAATATTACTAACAATGGCACCAAATGGTCAACCTGATATATATGAATTAACAGTTGCAACAAATGGCACAACAAAAATAACAGATTACAGTGGCATAGATGTTAGTGCTAGATATGGAGCTAATGATAATGAAATAATATTTGTATCAAATCGTTCAGGTAAAGCAAATATATATAAAAAATCATTTACAAGTCCATCTGTGACACTAGCAACTAACTATGGCTCATATAATAATACATTTGATTACAATAACAATAAAATGGTATTTTCCAGTAAGGAATCGCAAAATTCATTCAATATTTATTTACTAAAGGATAAAAGCAACAAACCTTTTCCTTTGACAAGCTCTGGAGATAATCAATATCCTAAGTTTTTGTTCAATAGTAATATAGTATCGTATGTCAAGCAGCAGGGTAATCACAGTAAAATTGGGTACATAAACATAGATAGCTTGCAAGGTGAATTATTTGATTTTAATGGTAAAATACAATCTCTAGACTGGTAAAACAAAAGGATTATAAATGAATAAAATTTTAGGACTAGTAACAACATCTATTGTTATGTTGTGGCTTACTGGATGTACGCAAAAGGCACCAGTTTTAGGTGGTCAGAATAGCGAAACAGGAACTGCGATTTCGGATGCCAATAGTGTTGCTGGCGGAAATATGATTGGCATAACAGATGGTCCAAGTGGCGGAACGCTAGGTCGAACACCAAACGGTGCTAGTGAGATGAATAGTGGAAATGTTTATAATAGCAGTAGTGATGGTTTTGTTAGCCTATATTTTGATGTTAACTCATATGGTATCAGTAGTGATATGCAAACTAGAGTTGATAAAAATATTGCCAATTTAGCCAAAAATCCAATGAATATCAAAATAACAGGCAACTGTGATGAATCTGGAACTGATGAGTATAATTATGCCTTAGGACTAAAAAGAGCAAAAGCAATCAAAGACGCTATAGTATCAGGCGGCTCATCTGAAAATAGTATTACAATTGTTTCCCTTGGTGAAAGTACACCCGTATGTACAGAAGATAACGAAGAGTGCAAAATGAGAAATAGAAGAGTTGATATAAAGAAGGCTAATTAATGGGCATAACTAAGCAATGTGTTTTAATATTAGCAATCATATCGTACTATCCTATATTTGCAGTTCCTGTTAATAATATGGTGCTTGAGCAAAAAGTTGTTGAGCATAGTGAGCAGATTGATGGAATGAGAAGTATTGTTGATGGATTAAATGAGAAAGTAAATCAACTATCATCTGCCAATGAAATGCTAAAGCAAGATGCAGATAGAAACAGAGAGTTACTTTTTGAACTTAGAGAAAGAATTGATAAAATTAATCAAAACTATGTCACTAAAGATGAATTGACTAAGATACAAACAAAGCCAACAATCACTCCAAAAAATGATAAAGTAAAAACAGAAGTTATTGATAGCAATAAAATCAAAACGAAAGAAAATTACTTTAAAGATGGTTTAAGTCAATATAAAGCTAAAAAATATGATGAAGCAAAGTTAAATTTTAAGCAATCAGCTATTATGAAATACAATGATGCATTATCGTATTATTATCTTGGAGAATGTTCATATTATCTAAAATCATATAATGAAGCTGTTGGATATTATAAAAAAAGTGTTAGTATAAATGATAAAGGCACTTATATGGAAGTGCTTTTGTTACACACAGCTGTGTCACTTGAAAATATCAAGGAAATTAGACAGGCTAAATTGTTCTATGAAATGGTTATTGATAAATACCCAACTTCAAACAGCGCAACCATAGCAAAAAAGAAATTATCAACTTTAAAATGAAAAGATAAGGCATGATAAAGTTTGCTTAGATAAAATGACAAAATATAAATAAAATGGAGAAAAAATGAAAATTGAATTAGAAAATAGCGTTGTTGGAATTGAATATACTTTAACAGAAGCTGGTGGCAGTGCAGTTGTTGATAGTAATGTCGGTGCTGAACCATTAGTATTCATTACGGGCAAAGGGAATATTATACCAGGTCTTGAAAAAGCATTAACTGGAATGAGTATGGGTGAAAGCGGTGATGTGATGGTTAAGGCAGCTGATGCTTATGGCGAAATTAGCCAAGAAGCACTTCAAACTATTCCTAGAGATCAAT
This sequence comes from Sulfurovum sp. UBA5198, assembly GCA_002412865.1. Classification (GTDB taxonomy): domain Bacteria; phylum Campylobacterota; class Campylobacteria; order Campylobacterales; family Sulfurovaceae; genus BN30871. Next base: position 111,156 of record DHVW01000002.1, on the reverse strand, counting down.
TCGAAGGAATTGATCTAGCGGAGGGCATGATGCTTTACGGTCAAGGAGAACACGGACAAACTGTTCAAGTAATGGTAAAAAGTTTTACAGATAAAGATGTGAATGTAGATTTCAATCATCCATTGGCTGGAAAAGATTTGATGTTCAATGTTACTATTTTGAGCGTTAGAGAAGCAACTGCTGATGAATCAATGAGCGGTCAACTTGTAGGTGATGATAGTTGTAGTTCTGGTCATGGCGAAAAAAGCGGTGGTTGTTGTGGTGGTGGTCATTGTCACTAACCGCTTCAAATATCTCCACTCGGAGATATCTTTAAAATATTCATAAAATAACAAAAATTCTTTATCGCTTTAATATACAAACTCACTATAATGTCAAAAAAGTATGGAGAGACAAAAATATGATGATAAAAATAGATACAAATTCACAAGAGTTTCAAGACGAACTTGCAAAAACAGTTAAATTCACAGATAAAGTGTGTACACAATTTAACTTTGTTTATAATCCAGAAAATGAGATAAATGAATCAGTAACAATGGGATTAGCTAGAAATAAAATGATATATGGCAAAAGATTTTGCCCATGCTTTATGGTTGAAGGCGAAACAGAGGAGGAGGTAAAAGCTGCGGATAACAGAATATGCCCTTGCAAGCCTGCACTTGAAATTGAGATACCAAACGATGGTTATTGTCACTGTGGTATATTTTGTACTCCAGAGTACGCATCAAAACATACTGTGCAACTTAGTGCAATTATTGAGTCACATCAGCACACAAGAGGATTAAACAAAGAGGAATGTACAGCACTTCTTGATCAAAAAGATATTGATGGAGATGAGTTAATAGCACTACTAGATGCAAGAGAGAATGGAAATATAGATTTTACTCTTGTAGATACTAGAGAGTGGATGGAGAATAGATCGCAAAGAATTATAGGTACAGATTTCTTGGTCCCAACAACTTCATTTTATGAATCATTGAAACAAATTGAAGATAAAAAAGAAACTAAAGTAATAGTATATTGTTTTAGTGGTAGCAGAAGTGCATATTGTCAACAAATCATGGCTAAAATGGGATATGCTAATGTCACAAACCTTGCATATGGAATCTCTTCATTTCGCGGTGATGTAGAGCAGGGCTGATTGCTTAATCTTGAAATGGTATAATACCTTTATTATTAACAAAGGAAATTTATGTCATTAAAATGTGCATTTGTGTTTGCAGGTCAAGGTTCTCAGGCAACTGGAATGGGGAAAGATTTTTTCGAAAATAGTCAAGTTGCTAGAGAGATATTCAAACAAGCAGAGGAGCGAACTGGTATCGATTTTGAGAGTTTACTATTTAGTGAAAATGAAAACCTTTCTTTAACTGAGTTCACACAACCAGCTATTTTGCTAGTTGCTTCAATTGCCCACAAACTTTTTATAGATAAAACTTCAATAAAACCCATATTAACATTAGGTCACTCTTTGGGTGAATTTTCTGCCCTTGTTGCTGTGGGTGCTTTGGATATTATTGATGCTGTTGAGCTTGTAAATCTTAGAGGTAAACTTATGAGTGATGCTTGTGCTAATCAAGAGGTTGGAATGCTTGTGTCTTTAGGTCTTAGCGATGAAGCTGTTGAAAAAGTTTGTCAAGATGCAAGAGACAATGGAAAACAGGTTTGGGCTGTAAACTATAATAGTGATGGTCAGATAGTAATTGCTGGTATTAAAAAAGATCTCGAGGAGTTAGTAGATATATTAAAGAGTGCAGGAGCAAAAAGAGCAATGCTTCTCAATATGTCAGTAGCTTCACATTGCCCACTTTTAGAAAGTGCTTCTGCTCCACTAGAAGCAAAGTTAAGAGAAGTCTTGAAAGATAATTTTATAGCTCCAATTATATCAAATGTAACCGCAAAAGCATATAGTACAAAAGCAGAGGCTTTGGATTTATTGCCAAAACAGCTTGTGATGCCTGTGCTTTATAAGCAATCTATAAAAAATATTGACAATATGGTCGATTGTTATATAGAGTTTGGTCATGGCAAAGTATTAGCTGGTCTAAACAAGTCAAGCTCATCTAAACCTACATTTAATGTTTTTGATATGGCAAGTCTAAATGCTACTATCGATGCAATTAAAGAGTTGCAAGCATGAATAAAATCGCAATAATGGGAGCTATGAGAGAAGAGATAGCCCCACTTTTAGAGAAAGTAGAAAACATAAAAGAGGTAGCTTATGCTAATAATATTTATTATGAGGCCTCGTATAAAGGTAAAGAAGTTGTTATAGCATACTCAAAAATAGGTAAAGTTTTTTCAGCACTTACAGCTACTATATTAATAGAAAAATTTGGTTGCAAAACTCTGCTTTTTTCTGGCGTTGCTGGAGCAATCAGTAATGATTTAAAAATAGGTGATTTGATTATTGCAGATGGATTGTGTCAGCATGACCTTGATATTACAGCTTTTGGACATCCACATGGATTTGTGCCAGAGGGGGATGTTTGTATTCCAACTGATAGCAAACTTTTAGAAATAGCTTCAAAAGTATCCAAAAACAGAGGACTTAAACTTAATAAGGGCATTATAGCTACTGGTGACCAGTTTGTAGCTTGTGGCGAAAAAAAAGCATGGATAGGGCAAATATTTAAAGCTGATGCACTGGAGATGGAGGGGGCTAGCGTAGCTGTTGTATGTAACGCTCTTAATGTTCCATTTTTTATCTTAAGAGCAATTAGTGACAGTGCTGATGGTAATGCAGATATGGATTTTGATAAATTTTTAGAGAGTAGTGCAAAAATAAGTGCAGGATTCATACTTGATATGGTGGAGATGATTTGAACGAAAACAAAACAAAAGTGGCAAAAATTAGTAAAAAACTATTACGAACCATTGGTAGGACAAACGCTACATATAAACTAATAAATGAAGGGGATAAGGTGTTAATCGGTCTTAGTGGAGGCAAGGATTCACTAGCACTTATTCATGCTATTAGCCATATGCAAAGACATGCACCATTTGATTTTGAGTATGAAGCCTGTACAATTAACTATGGTATGCCAAATGAGCAATATATAGCATTAAGTGAGCATTGCAGGGAGTATGGAATTGTCCATAAAGTTTTTGAAACAAATATTTTCGAAGTGTCACAAGACGCTATTCGCCCAAATAGTTCATTTTGTAGTTATTTTTCACGCATGAGAAGAGGGGCTTTATATGATTATGCCGAGCAGGGTGGGTTTACTAAAGTAGCTTTAGGTCATCATCTTGATGATATGGTTGAGAGCTATTTTATGAATATGTTTTATAATGGTACAATGAGAACATTGGCACCTATATATAAGACTGAGCGAGGTTTTCATCTAATCCGTCCTCTCATTACAGTACGAGAGTCACAAACTAGAGCTTTTGTAGAAGAGAATGAATTTGTAGCAATAGGTGATGAGGCATGTCCAGCTATGCTAAAAGATGTAAAAGCACCATATGCAAGAGCCAAAACAAAAGAGTGGCTAAAAGAGATGGAGAAAGAGAACAAAAATCTATTTAAAATGTTTCAAGCATCTTTTGCAAATATTCAAGATGATACATTTTTAGATAGCACTAGGTGGAAAAGGGATGATATATGAATATAAATGAATTTATAGCAACAGAAAATGGCAGAATAGACAAGGTTCTTTCAGTGTACTTAGAGGTTAGTCGGAACCAAATTGAAAAATTAATAGAGAGTAAATGTGTAAATATTGGTAAAAAATTGGTCACCAAAACAAGTCAAAAAGTAATTATTGGAGATAAAATATCATATATTTTACCAGAAGTTGTAAAAAAAGAGGCAGTTGTTGTAGATTTTGATGTAGAGGTTATTTATGAAGATGAACATCTGCTCGTAATTAATAAACCTAGTGGTCTTGTTGTCCATCCAGCACCTAGCGTTAAAGAGCCAACGCTTGTAGATTGGTTAATAGCAAGGGGTATTTCGCTCTCTACAATATCAGGTGAAGAGAGACACGGAATAGTACATCGTATAGACAAAGAGACAACAGGGGCTTTGGTGGTAGCAAAAAGTAATGAAGCCCATGAAAAATTAAGTGCTCAACTCGAAGATAAAAGCATGGGTAGAATATATATAGCCATAGTAGATTACCCACTAAAAGATAACTGTATCATAGAAGCACCGATAGCTAGAAATCCCCACAATAGATTAAAAATGGGAATTGTGGATGGTGGTAAAAATGCAAAAAGTGCATTTGCAAAGCTAGTTTCAAACGAGAAAATTGAGTTAATCGCAGCAAGGCTTTTTACGGGGAGAACACATCAAATTAGAGTGCATCTTGCTACATTGGGTAGACATATTCTAGGAGATAAGCTCTATGGTTATATCGGTAAGGAGATGCCGAGGGTTTTTCTTCATGCAAGAATATTATATTTCATCCACCCAATTAGTGGTCAATTTATGGAGTTTGAAGCACCTCTTTATGATGATATGAAAAGTTATATACTTGATAATTTTGATGCGAGTAGTTTTAATATGATAGAAAAAGATTATTTAAAGGAGGTTTTTAATGCCTCACATTAGGACAGAATTTAGACCTTTTAATGAAGTAATTGATATTGCCAATAAACTTGAAATGGTTGAATTTGTAGCTGTTGAAAAAGATAATAAAGAGATTCTTTTTGGCTTAAATTATAAAAATGAAAAGTTTTTATTGGTATATCGTGCAATTGAATTTGGTGCATTGCTAAAATATGAAAAGATTACTAGACCTCTAAAGTTAGCTACGCTAAAAGAGGCATTAGAAAAGCTTTGTACAGAGCTTGGTTTAGAAATTATTGATAGCAATATAGCCACAACTAGACAAAAACCACCACTTTTTGCTTCAAAGTATTATAAAAAAATAGAGAGTTTTACTGATATAGAATTTCCTTGCGACAATGTATCTATTGAAGTAGGATTTGGAAGTGGCAGGCATATACTTTATCAAGCAAATACAAATCCAGATACGCTTTATATAGGTATTGAGATACATACACCATCAGCTCAACAACTACTTAAACAGATTGAGATACAAAATCTCACTAATATATGGGTTGTTAATTATGATGCAAGATTATTCTTTGAGATGTTACCATCCAATCTAGCAACTCAAATATTTGTTCATTTTCCAGTTCCATGGGACAAAAAGCCACTCAGAAGAGTTATTAGTGGCTCATTTACAAATGAGGCTTTGAGAATATTAGATAAAAACGGAACGCTAGAGCTTCGTACTGATAGTGATTTGTACTATAAATATGCACTTGATGTATTTAGCCTGCTTCCTAGATTAAGTATGGGCGTAAATAAAAATCATGCATTGCCTGTGATGAGTAAGTATGAAGCTAGATGGGTAAGACAAGAGAAAGATATCTATGATGTTGTGATAAAATGTGAAGATAAATCTGCTAAAAAAGAGGAAGAATATAACTTTTTGTTTAGTGACTTTGGATATAATATTTCATTGAAAGATATAATTTCAAAGGAAAGTAATATATATGAAGATTATTTTGTCCATTTTGAATCTATTTATATGATGGACACTATCGGAATAGTTATTAAATGTGCTTTTGGTAGTTTTGAGAGACCAGAACATAAGTATATTATCCTTGGAGCTAATAATGTGGAATATTATCCATCCTTACCGATAGCATCAAAAAGCAATTATAATGCCCACTTAAAGATAAAGGAGTTTCTAAATGTCAACAATCATTGAGGCAATAGGTATGACGCTTTCTTATAGCAATGGACAAAATGATATTATACAAAATGTTAATTTTAAAATAAACAAAGGTGATTTTGTATTTATAACTGGACCTAGTGGAAGCGGTAAATCAACTCTACTAAAATCACTTTATGGTCAAATCAAACCAAGTAGTGGTAGTTTATCTGTTGGTGGCATTGAAATGTCATCAGTCAAAAAATCAAAGTTACAAGAGCTTCGTACACACTTGGGTATCGTTTTTCAAGACTATAAGCTCATAAGCGAATGGACTGTGTCAAAAAATGTAGTATTACCGCTTGTTATAGCAGGTTATGCCATTGATGTTCAAAAATCACAAGCACAGAGACTATTAGGACATGTTAAACTATCAGACTACGGCGATAGGTATCCTTTAGAATTAAGTGGTGGGGAGCAGCAAAGAGTCGGAATAGCAAGAGCTTTAGCTAGAAACCCTCTCGTTGTACTTGCTGATGAACCTACTGGTAATCTAGATGAATACTCATCAAATGTAATTTGGGATTTGATGGAGAATGCCTGTGAGCAACTTGGAACAACAGTACTTGTTGTAACGCACAAAATTCCAACTATTTTTTCTCTGAGATATAGACATTTTATAATTGAAAATAAGGGTTTATATGAAGTCAATTAAAAATCATCTTATGTTTATCTTGCCACTTATGACAATACTTTTAGGAATCCAATTTTACTTAGTCTTTGATAGAATGACAAGTGGTTATGAAGAGAGACTGAGGGATGGGTATTCAATTTTAGTTGTCGCAAATAAGCCGGTTGGTATTAATGAATTTAAGGCATTAAATGCCAAAATATCTCAAAGTTCAAAAATTGAAAGAAATGAAATTCTGCAAGAAATTTCTATTGGGCAAGATCCAGCAGATACCAAAGCTATTCTGGATGCCCTTCCTAATTTTTATACACTAAAATTAGCAAGTTATCTTGATACAAGTAGTCTAGAAAAAGTGAAAAAAGATCTAGAAAAAAGTGCAAAAATAAAGAGAGTTGAGACATTTGGAAGTGATTACAGCTCAAATTATAAGCTTTTTAGTTTTATCAAATTTACTTTAAAAGCTTTTATATTTTTTATGGCAACGGTAAGTCTGTTTTTGATTATAAAACAGATGGAGGTTTGGGGTTATATTCACAAAGAAAGAATGCAAGTTATGGAAATTTTCGGTGCACCAATGATACTAAAAACAGGTATTTTATTTCGTGTTGCCATAGTTGATGCATTGATAGCAACACTACTTATTGTTATATTTTTTGTTATTTTAGGTAGCGTTTGGGCACAAAATAGTGGAGTTGAGGTTGTTGTGCAAAATCATATGAATATTTTTCACAATAATGATATTTTAATTTTATTATTCAGTGCACTTATAATAGTTGTAACTTCTGTGCTGATTGTAGTATTTGGATTGAATGGCGGAGAAGAATGAGATTAGTTCTACTTGTAGTAGTAGTCACTAATTTTTTAGTAGCAACTACTACTGTTGAAAAAATTCATGTGTCAAATAGTGAATTAAACAAAAGTGCTAATGAATTAAAGCAGATAAATAAGAAATTACAAAATACAGCAGGTAAAATTCTTCAAACAGAAAAAGACATTTCAACGATTGATACAAAGCTGGATGAACTCTCAAAAAATAATATTAAGGTAGAAGCAGATTACAAGAAACTATCATCCGAACTAGATATTTATAATAAGCAGTTAAAAAAAACTACTAATATAATAAAAAATAAAAAGTCATCACTAATAAAAATGCTAAGTGAAAATTTGTCACTAGTAGCAGCCATGAAAAAGTCAGAGCATAACACGCAAGAATCTGTAGTGTCACAAGAGATATATGATAAATATAGACAACACAATCAAGAGTTATTGGTTAAATTAAAAAACGAAATAACCATTCTTGAGATGAAACGATTAGAACAACAAAGAATATCTGATGCAACAAAGCAGTCGCTAAAAGGCATAAAGGTGATGAGAAATGAATTTTCAACACAAAAGAAATCTAAAGTAAATGCCGTTGTACAACTAAATAAAGAAGAGGATCTATACAAGAGTGGTCTTAAAGCCATATCAAATAGACAGGATGCATTGCGTGAGACATTGGTTAAGCTTAATATTCTAAGAGGATCAGAAATAGAAGAAGCCAGAAAGAGGGCTATTGTGCAGCAACTTGCTATTAAACTTGAAACGGAACGAAAAAAACGACTTCGAAAACAAATTGCTGATGCAAAAAAGTCTGGGAAAATAGTTGATGTGAAAAAACTTGAGGCAAATAGCAAGAGTAAACAAGTGCAGCAGATTAACTCGTCATACAAAGCAGAACCAACTTATAGCTATAGTGGTGGAAAAACAATATCACCAATAAGTGGAGCCAGTGTTATTAAGAGATTTGGTACATATGAAGATCCAGTATATAAAATCAAAATTTTTAATGACTCAATTACTCTTTTGGCGCCATATCCGAATTCTGATGTTGTTAGTGTTCTAAATGGTAAAGTTGTATTTGCGGGCAGTAGTAGCATGCTTGGGAATGTTGTTGTGGTTGCACACGCTGGAAATATTCATACTGTCTATGCTGGTCTATCCATCATACCATCTAGTGTTACAGCAGGAACCAATGTACCAAAAGGTTATGTTATTGGTAAAGTAGCAAGAAAACTAGTATTTGAAGCTACGAAAAATTCTAAACATATTGATCCACTAAAGTTAATCCAAGTATAATCACTTTAAACGCCATCTAAATGATTTTTTGCTATAATAGACAAAATATAGAGGGGTATGATTTGACAAAAAGAATTTTAGTAAAATTTTCTGGTGAGGCTTTAGCTGGCGAGAATGGTTATGGTATAGATACCAAAATTTTAAATTTTATTGCCAATGAGATTAAAGAGCTTGTAGAAAATGGTTTTGAGATAGGAATTGTTGTAGGTGGTGGTAATATCATTAGAGGTGTTAATGCTGCGGCAGATGGCATAATAAAACGAACAAGTGGTGATTATATGGGTATGCTCGCAACTGTTATTAATGGTGTGGCTATCCAAGAAGCACTAGAGCATATTGGTCTTGATGCAAGATTGCAATCAGCAATTGACATGCAAGAGATAGGCGAGTCTTTTATAGTAAGAAGAGCAATTAGACATCTTGAGAAAGGTCGAGTTGTTGTATTTGCTGGTGGAACTGGCAACCCATATTTTACAACTGATACGGCTGCTACACTAAGGGCTTCTGAAATTCAAGCTGCTTTGCTAGTAAAAGCTACAAAAGTAGATGGGGTTTATGATAAAGATCCAAATAAGTTTAATGATGCAATCAAGCTTAATACTTTGACATATGATGAAGCGTTAAATGACCATATTAAAGTAATGGATGATACTGCTATCGCTTTAGCAAAGGAAAATGGTTTGCCAATTGCTGTATGCAATATGTTTCACGCTGGAAACTTACTTGCTATAGCAAATGGTGATTATTCTTTGTGTTCAATAGTAAAATAAAATAATATTTAAAAGGTAAAATATGTTAAGAATAGAGCAAGTTACAGCAAAAGCACTTGAGAGAGTAGGCAATGATAAATATCTACTTACAGCAGCAGTAAGCAAGAGATCAAATGAACTGGCCAATGGTGCACAAGCACTAATAGTAGTTGATAGTAAAAAAGTCAAATTTACAGACATTGCACTACAAGAGATAGCCGAGGGATTAATATTAGTATCTTGCGAGAATTAGTATATTTTGAAAAAGTTTTTAGACGAAATATCTAGATGTACTACTATTGATGGTGCAAAAAAACTTTTAGCTTCACAACTCACAGGAAATAATCATCATATTGCCAAAGCATTAGAAATTTCAATAGAGTTGCATAATGAGCAGTTTAGAAAAAGCGGAGAGCCGTATGTTGTTCATCCTATATTAGTAGCAGCTATTACAGCATTTGTTAGCAATGATGAAACTATGGTGCAGGCAGCTTTGTTGCACGATGTAGTTGAAGATACTAGTTACACTATAGACAATGTTATTGATACTTTTGGTGATGATGTAGCTCATCTTGTCGAAGGATTAACCAAAATCGTATCTATTAGAGACGAGAAGCTTATTTCTTCGTCTTCAAATGAAAGACTTATTGGATCTGCACTCTCTTTCAGAAAAATGCTTGTAGCATCAATTCAGGATGTTAGAGTACTAGTCATTAAACTGTGTGATAGGCTGCACAATATGATGACAATATCAGCATTAAAGCCTGAAAAACAACTCCGTATAGCTGAAGAGACTTTGGTTGTATATGCTCCAATCGCTCATAGACTTGGTATATCAAAAGTTAAAAATATATTAGAAGATTTGAGTTTTGAAATTATATATCCACAAGACTATAGCAGATTAAAAGAAATCATATCTAGCGATAATCAAAACTTACAAATAAAATTAAATGATTTTATTTTTAAAGTCAAAGAGACTCTAAAAAAATCTGATATTAATATTGAAAATTTTGAAGTAATAGGTAGGGTTAAGCATAACTACTCAACATATCTTAAAATGCACAGAAAGGGTATAGACTTAGATGAAGTTTTGGATTTATTAGCTATAAGAGTGATTACAAATAATTCACTTGAATGCTATAGTGTTCTTGGCAGTTTGCATCTTAATTTCACTCCACTGATTTCTCGTTTTAAAGACTATATAGCACTACCAAAAGAAAATGGTTATCAAACTATTCATACAACGCTGTTTGATGAGCAGGGCATCGTTGAAGTTCAAATCAGAACGACTGAAATGCATAACCTGGCCGAATATGGTGTTGCTGCACACTGGAAATACAAGAGTGGTGGCTCTACCATCAAACTTGGTTGGCTTGAAGGCTTACAATATCAAAATGAATCAGCTGAAGAGTTTTATGAACTAGCTAAAGGTGATTTGTTTAGTGAAGATATATCTGTTTTTTCGCCAAAAGGCGACCACTTTACTCTACCAAAAGGTTCTGTTGCGCTAGATTATGCTTACGCTGTACATACTCATGTTGGTTCGTTCGCAACTAGTGCTTTAATAGACAAACAAAAAGCCTCACTCTTGGCTCCTCTTAAGAATGGTGACATAGTTAGAATAATAACAGGTGATGAGATAAGTTTCCATTGTTCATGGCTAGATAGCGTAAAGACATCAAGGGCAAAAGATGGTATTAAAAATATCTGCAAAGATAGAATAAAACAATGCGATAGATACACCGCATATAATATTTTATTTGGAATATTTGACTCTACAAAATCAGATATTGTAAATAGCGTAAAGAGCTTGGGGCTTGAAAGTGTAATTTATAAAATACCTAGACAGCTTGATAGATTAAAAGAGAAAGTTGACTTAATTGCTGAAAGGCTCGATAAAAAAGAGATTAGAGGTTGGGAGATATTTAAAAAAGGGTACAAAAAGCCTTGGCTAAAAAGTATAGAACTATTCAATATTTATTCTAATAGGAATATTGACAAGATAGAATTTGATTATTGTTGCCATCCAAAAACAAATGATGAAATAGTTGCATTTTATGAAAATGGTAAAGCAATAGTACATCATAAGCTATGTACAAAAGCGTTCGAAATGATGATAAGCGAAACAGAGATGGTCTATATAGAATGGAAAGATTCTAAACTTTCAAGATATAGATTGATTATCAGTTTGCAAAATCAAAAAGGTTCACTTGCTTCTGTCTTGTCAACACTAAGTAAATTGAATCTAAATTTAATAAATATTGAGCTTGGAATCAAGAGAAGTGACAAGGCTGAATATTGTCAAATTGATATAGAGAGTTTTGAATCTAAAAAATCTATTTTGGAATATAAAATTTCTCAAAAACATAAACTAATTGAGATTATCGGTCTTGATGATGCATACAATAACTAGAATTAAAGGTACAAAACATGATTGATAAAGCACTAGAAGAGATAAAAAGAGGTTCTGCTGAGATTATAGATTTTGAGAGAATAGAAGCACTTGTGCGTGAATATTATTTAAGTGGTGTGACTTATACTATAAAGGCTGGATTTGATCCAACAGGAGCTGACTTACACCTTGGTCATACTGTATTATTGCAAAAATTAAAAGTTTTTCAAAAACACGGAGCTAGAGTACAGTTGCTTATTGGTGATTTTACAGCAGCAATTGGAGACCCTACTGGTAAAAGTGAAACTAGAAAAATCATTGACAGAGATATAATCATGGCAAATGCACAAACATACCAAGATCAGGTATTTGCAATACTTGAGAGAGAAAAAACAGATGTTGTCTATAATTCTACTTGGCTTGAGAAACTTGGGGCAAGTGGTATTGTGGCACTAAGTAGCCTATTTAATGTCGCTAGAATGTTAGAGAGAGATGATTTTGAAAAAAGATATAAATCAAATCAAAGCATCTCTATATCGGAATTTTTATACCCTTTATTGCAAGGCTATGATAGTGTCGAGCTTAAAAGTGATATTGAGATAGGTGGTACGGATCAAAAGTTTAATCTTTTGATGGGTAGACATCTGCAAAGAGCATATAATATCAACAAAGAACAAGCCGTGCTTATGATGCCGATACTTGAAGGGCTTGATGGAGTTCAAAAGATGAGTAAATCACTAAATAACTATATTGGCATCACTGAATCCCCTTCAACTATTTATGCTAAAACACTATCGATTTCTGATGATTTAATGTGGAGATATTATAATTTGTTGAGTGACAATAATCTTGAAGATATTACAAAAATCAAAAATGATGTTTCAGCTGGAACACTTCATCCTAAAATAGCAAAAGAAAACCTTGCAATTGAGCTTGTTAAAAGGTTTTATAATGAAGAGTTGGCTATTATAGCAAAAGAGGATTTCGACAAGGTTTTTAAATCAAACGAAATACCCTCAGACATAGAAGAATTTGATATGTCAGCACCTATTTGGATATGTAAAGCACTTGTTGATTCAAAAGTTGAGATATCAACATCACAAGCTAGACGGGATATAGCCCAAGGAGCGGTAAAGCTTGATAGTGTAAAAGTCACTGATGAGCAACTGCAACTAGATTGTGGTGAATACATAATACAAGTAGGCAAGAGAAAATTTGCAAAATTAAAGGTAAACTAGTGATATTTCCACCGCTAAAAATAGGTAAGCATACAATAAAGAATCCAATCATACAAGGTGGTATGGGTGTAGGAATTAGCTGGGATCAGCTTGCTGGTAGTGTATCAAGAGAAGGTGGGCTTGGTGTGGTTAGTGCTATTGGTACTGGCATATATGATAATTATAAATATGCTAAAAAATTAGCAGGTGAAAATAGACCTGTTGAAACAACTAACTTTTATTCAGCCGATGCTTTATCTGTTATATTTGATAATGCACGAGAGTTATGCGGAGATGCACCATTAGCTTGCAATGTATTATACGCCATCAACGACTACAAGCAGGTTGTACTTGATGCCTGCAAAGCAGGAGCTGATATCATAATAACTGGTGCTGGACTCCCACTAACAATGCCTGAATGTGTCAAAGACTATCCAGATGTAGCAATAGTTCCTATCGTTTCAACCGCTAAAGCCTTGAAAATTTTATGCAAAAGATGGCAAAAGAGTCACGGTAGATTGCCAGACGCAGTTATTGTAGAAGGTCCTTTGAGTGGTGGTCATCAAGGCTTTAAATATGATGAGTGTTTTTTACCTGAAAATCAACTCGAAGTTATCTTGCCGCCTGTTGTCGCTGAAGCAAAAGAGTGGGGTAATATACCAGTTATTGCTGCTGGTGGCGTATGGGATCATGATGACATTGTAAGAATGTTTGAACTTGGTGCTAGCGGTGTTCAGCTTGGCACTAGATTTATAGGGACACATGAATGTGATGCTAGTGATGTATTTAAGCAAACAATTATTGAGTCTAAAAAAGAAGATATAGCATTATTTAAATCTCCAGTTGGTTATCCTGCTAGAGGCGTAAAGACACATTTGCACCAATCAATAATAGATGGTACGGCACCAAAAGTGGCTTGTATATCAAACTGTGTTGCACCTTGCCATAGAGGTGAAGAGGCAAAAATAGTTGGATATTGTATTGCTGATAGACTTAGTGATGCATACTATGGAAAAACTGAAACAGGTCTATTTTTTACTGGCTCAAATGGATACAGGATCAAGGAACTAATTAGCGTAAAAGACTTGATGCATAAGTTAATCAATGGAGAAGAGGCGTAGCTTAATGAACTTAAACTTGAAAAGATTTTTTATAGTTAGCTTTATATCTTGTTTTACATATGGTCAGAACATGCTTACTAAAATAAATCTTGATAGAGATGATGTGCTAGAAGTTCATTTTAAGAACAGTATCAAAAATAATGATATAAAAGTAAAAACAACAACTAACCCAGATAAGAAAATTTTTGACATCAATGATGTTAAAATTGGAGATGGTCTTGAGAAAATTGACGCAATGCAAACGGTTTCAATTATCCCAAATGGGAATACTGGTGATGCTAAAATCGTAATAGATGGTGGAGTAGCAAATAATTGGAAATTATCAAAAAAAGGCGATATATTTAGAATTAGTCTAAAGTTAAATAGGAATAGAACTTCAAAAAATGATAAAAATAACAAAACTGAAGATAAAGAAAATAATACAAATAAAGAAGAAATAACAAATAGTTGTAATAGAGATATTGTGGTGATTGATGCAGGTCATGGCGGGAAAGACCCTGGAGCTATAAGCAATGAAATGCAAGAGAAAGACATAGTATTGTCAGTTGCAAAAAAATTGGCAAAATCATTGACAGAGAAAGGGTACAAAACTTATTTAACAAGAGATAGAGATGTGTTTCTAACGCTAGAACAGAGAACAAAAATTGCTGATAAAAAAGATGCTAAAATATTTATATCATTACATTGCAATGCAGCTCCAAATGATAATCAAGCAAAAAATTTACATGGTGTTGAGACATTTTTTTTACAAAAAACTAGAGATGCTAGAAGTCAAAATGTTGCAGCGAGGGAGAATGCATCGGTACTTCAAGGAGCAGACAGCAAGAGTAGACAGGTCATAATAGATAGTGTTTTATCTGGACCAAAAATTATTTTATCAAATAAATTAGCAATAGATATACAACGAAATCTTATAAGTAAAACTGATTCACATAACGGTGGTGTTAGAAGTGCACCATTTTGGATTTTGGTAGGTGCAAGTAGACCGTCTGTACTTGTAGAACTAGGATACATAACCAATGCAAATGAAAGAGAAAAACTTCTAAATAATTCATATCAGGATAAATTAGCAGATGGAATTACCGAAGGCATATCTAGATATCAATGTAATAGACAAAACGAGATAGATAACTAAATATTTTAAATTGTAATATTTTGAGTGTATAATATAAAACAAAAAGTTAATAAAAGGTACCTGTCACAAATGATGATTGATGTAAAAAAAGTAATTCACAATAAAATCCCAATAATGCATAAACTTCCTAATTTTTTTGGAGATTTCACAAGTTTTGTTCTTCGCAAAATAGTTCATCAAGATGAGATTAATAATTTTATAAATGACCATAAAGAATATAAACCATTTGACTTTAATAGTGCAGTAATTAATCACTTTAGTTCTGGTTATACGGTATCATCTGATAATAAATTAAATATTCCAGAAACTGGAAAAGTAATAATTGTTGCCAATCATCCTTTGGGTGCAATAGAGGCATTGGCTCTTCTTGATATGATTAAAGCAGTGCGTAAAGATATTAAGATAGTTGCCAACGAAATGCTTATGCATATTGAGCCATTACGACCTCTATTTTTACCGGTTGATGCATTTGAAGGTAAAACAGCTAGGGATTCTATAAGAGCTATACACGCAGCCTTAAGCAATGAAGAAGCAGTAATAATATTTCCAGCGGGAGAGGTATCTAGACTTAGAAAAAATGGTATAAAGGATCGAGCTTGGAATAAAGGTTTTTTAACATTTGCAAGAAAAGCAGAAGCCCCAATACTTCCAATACTGATAAGTGCTAGGAACTCATGGGGATTTTATGCACTTTCCATTATTAATAAAAAGTTATCATCATTACTGCTTGCTCATGAAATGTTTAGAAAAGATGGAGATTCCATAAAAATGACTGTAGGTAAATTAATACCATCATCTAGTTATTTTAATAGTAAAATTGATGATCAGGCATTAGCAAAATTATTTAAAAAGCATTTATATAATTTAAAAAAGAAGTTTGCAAGAAATATATTTAAAACAATAGAAACCATAGCGGCTTCTGGACCAAAAGATGAGATTATGGAAGAGCTAAGAACTTGTCAGCTTCTTGGAGAAACAAGTGATGGAAAAAAAATATATCTATATGAAGATAGTAATCAGCTTGCCATACTCAATGAGATAGGACGACTTCGTGAATTTACCTTTAGACAAGTGAATGAAGGTAGTGGTAAGAGAAGAGATATTGATAAGTATGATAAATACTACAAACAATTAATACTTTGGGATGACCAGACCAATGAAATGGTAGGTGCATATAGACTTGGAATAGGTAAAGATATATATAAAGAATATGGCAAAGATGGATTTTATTCGCATACACTATTTAAGTTTAATGAAGAGTTTGAATCTTTGCTTGAACATTCAATAGAGCTAGGAAGAAGTTTTGTTCAGCCGAGATATTGGGGAACAAGAGCGTTAGATTACCTGTGGCAAGGTATTGGTGCATATCTTAGGGTAAATCCAGATGTAAAGTATCTCTGGGGACCAGTAAGTCTTAGCGATGCATATCCAAGAGATGCTAAAGAAAAAATATTATATTTTTATAGTAAATTTTTTGGTGACAATAAAGAGCTTGTTGAAGCGAGGAATAGATTTGTTATATCCGAAAATGTCAAAAACTCTTTAGAGAAACTTTTCCCTGGAAATGACTACAGAGAGGAGTTTAGATTATTAAAAGAGAATATGTCGTTATATAGTCTATCTGTACCAACACTATACAAGCAATATGCCGAAGTATCAGAGGACGATGGAACTAAATTTTTAGCTTTTAATATAGATCCTGATTTTAATAATTGCATTGATAGTCTTATAATTGTAGATATTGATAAGATATTAGAATCGAAAAGAAAACGATATATAGACGAAGCTACATTGTAGCTTTTAGTCCAAACAAATAGCTAGATATTTTAGAAGACGCTTCGCTACTCACTCTATCGAAAAATTTATCCACCTTGTCTTTTTCACTCCATATTGGCTCTTTTACTTTAGCCATTTTGATAAGCTCTTTTTTGGCTTGTTGTTTTGTACCTATCATGTCTACTAGACCGACATTTTTAGCTCTTGACGCTGAATATACATGTGCATCGGCGTAGTTGGCTTTGTTTGCAGGATCTAGCTTTCTAGCAATAGCCACATCTTTTACGAATAGCTCATAGGTATCACGAGTTAGGGTCTCTAATTCACTTCTCTCTTGTTCCGTCCATTTTCTGGTCATTGTACCGATTTCTTTATAAGTGCCTTGTTTTACAATTTGAGTTTTTATACCAATTTTATCTAGTAATGGCTGTATATCAGCACCCTCCATTATAACACCGATTGAGCCGACCATCGAACCAGGATTTGAAATAATTTTAGTTGCATATATCGCACTATAATATCCACCACTAGCCATGACATCACCTGAATATGCTAAAACTGGTTTTTTTGCTGCTAATTCTTTTATTGCATATGATATATCAATTGATGGAGCTACTGCTCCTCCTGGTGAATTTATGGTAAATAATACACCTTGTATTTTCTTATTATCTCTTGCCTCTTCTATCTCTTTTATAACATTATCGCTATTCATAATTATACCGTCAAGCTTTATCTCGGCAAGATTGGCTTTTCCTGCAAGACCGTCACTACTTGGCCATATTACCATTAAAACTATCAATAAAAATAACATCCCAAAAAAATGTGAACCTATCCATTTTATAATTTCACTTATTCTACTAAACATATCTTTCTCCACTTATATATACTCTTGAAACATTTTTTGTGTGTAAAATAGTCAAATACCCAATCTCATTAATAGAGCTAGGCTCATTTGGTAGTTTTACAATCGCAAAATCAGCGTCTTTATCAATCTCGACTGTACCACAATTTAGGTTAAAAATCTCTGCTGCATTACTAGTTATAGATTTAATTAGGTAATTTGATAGTAACTCCAAATCTCCTTTGTTGTGCATCATTAAAGCCGCCCTAAGCTCATCAAATATATTCAAATTCCAATTTGAACTTAGTCCATCGGTTGCTACGCTAATAGGGCATTTAATATTTTCTATCTCTAGCCTATCACATCCCAATAGCCTATTTGACCTTGGACAATGAGCAATTGAGTGTCCTTGTGCATAAAGTATATTTAGCTCATCTTTTGTGGCATAAACGGCGTGGACAAAATGTGTTTTTATTTCATTAAAAAGATGAATATATTCATCAATATTATTAGTTGGTTTAATAGCACCAAAAGATTCTTTTAGAAAATCTCCCAACTCTCCATTTTCACTATCTAGCCACTCTCTTTCGCTTTTACTCTCTAGCAAATGGGAAGTAATTAAAAGATTTGATTTTTTAGCAAAATTTATAACTTTTTTAGCGAGTGACTTATTAACTGAATATGGCGAGTGTAGTGCTACTGCAGGGATAAAAGTGTCACTTTTACAAGTATTACTAGCGTCAAACCTATGGATAAAATCACTATAGATATTTTCATTAAAATCTTCATTGCTACCAATAACTTCATTGAAAAATACAACCCTTTGTGGAGCTTCTTTACATACTTGCATATCTATTCCATTGCTACTAATTGCCCCAAATGTTGTGATACCAGATTTAAGCATTTCATGGCAAGCTTGTCGCATTGTCTCATCACTACAATCACTCATTAACTCAACCCTATTTTGAATAACAGATTTTAACCACTTTGTAAAATTCCCATATTTTAGTTGTGTCTTATTTGCAGAGAATTCCAAGTGAACATGTGTGTTTATAAACCCTGGGTATATAACACTATGAGGTTCCAAAAACTCAACTATGGCATCAGGATATTTTTTTATCAACATTTCTGATTTTTCTATTTCTAAAATCTTATCATTGAATAAAATAGCACTATTTTGCAAGTAGCCACTCGGTGTATAAATATAATCAGCAACCAAAATCCTCATTCGTTCTCCTCTGATTTAATTCTTTTGTGATACAATCATACTCAAATATATATAAGAGGTAGAAATAATGAAAATAGTTGTAATCCAAGGGCCAAATCTAAATATGCTTGGTATTCGTGAGCAAAATATTTATGGACCATTGAAACTAGAAGACATTCATGAGCAAATGAAGCAGTTAGCAGTGCAAAATGAATTTGAGATAGAATTTTTTCAAAGTAACTTAGAGGGTGAGATTGTAGATAGAATTCAAGAATGTCTTGGTGATGCAAATGGAATTATAATAAATCCAGCCGCATATACGCATACATCGATTGCTATTAGAGATGCTATTAGTGCAGTACAGATACCTACAATAGAAGTTCACCTTTCAAACATTCATCAAAGAGAGGAGTTTAGACATAAGTCTTTTATAGCTCCTGTTTGTATAGGTCAAATAATAGGCATGGGTGCAAATGGCTATAGACTTGCAATGATGGGTCTAATGCAAGTAATGCATGAAGTGGAGGCATTTCGTCAAGCACAAATCAAAGAGCAGCAAGATAAAGCAGCAACAGACAAATAGGTTTCTTTATGACAAATTATATAGTTAAAGATGAAAATGCTATCTATTATGAATGTGGGTATAGTTGCGATAATGCGATATACCTGCGTCTAGGTAGTGAAGGATTTTTTTTCACAGATAGTCGATATGAGATAGAAGCGAATGAAGCCGTAAAAAACTCCAAGGTTATAATTACAAGAGAATTAGCCGCAGAGGCCGCTGGGTTAATAGACAAAAACGGTATAAGTAGCATAACTTTTGATCCTAACGACTGGAGCGTTGCTGATTTTGGCATTTTATCATCTAGTTGCAAGGCAATCTTCAAAGAATTACCCCAATTCTCACAACAAAAAAGAACTATTAAAAGTGCCAAAGAGCTTGAATTACTAAGATTAGCTGCTTCATATGGTGCTAAATCATTTGATAAATTTGCATCTTTTTTGTCCGTCAATGGCTTAGGAAAAGATGAGTATTATTTAACTCATATGGCAAAAAATATTTTAACAAATGATGGTAAATATACTCTTAGCTTCGATCCTGTTGTTGCGATTAACTCTAATGCTGCAAAGCCTCACGCAATACCAACAGATACGATATTAACCAATAATGATTTATTGCTTTTTGATGCAGGATTGAAATTTGATAGATATTGTTCTGACAGAACAAGAACTATATCGTGCAATGAAAATATTAGGGCAGATTACACTCAATTATTCTACACAAACGAGAGACAAAAGATTTATGATTTGGTCTTAAAAGCACATGATGTGGCAATATCTAATGCAAAATCAGGAATGAAAGCTAGCGAAATAGATGCATTAGCTAGGAATATTATAGAAGAGGGTGGATATGGTCAATATTTTGTACACTCAACTGGTCATGGAGTGGGACTTGATATCCATGAATTACCAGTGATCTCATCAAAATCAGACACAATTATAGAAGATGGAATGGTATTTACGATTGAACCTGGGATTTATCTACCTAATGATTTTGGCGTACGAATAGAAGACACTGTTGAAATCAAAAATGGCAGAGCAATAATATTATAATGAGAATAAAATATGCGATTGATGCCGTAAATAGTTATATATCAACACCTCTTTTCCCCATTGTTTTTAAAACGCAACCATTGCATGGTAGACATCGTGTGCTTTTAGGGATTGGTGGAAATGTAGGAGATAGCGTTAGAAGATTTGAGCATCTAATACACTACATTAGAAGATCGTCTTTTATGGTCATAATTGAAACTTCACCAATAATTAAAAATCCACCATTTGGATATATCAGTCAACCATATTTTTATAATGCTATAATTTCTATATCTACAAAGCTCACACCTCATGAGCTTTTGAGACATATACATAATATTGAAAGACTGTTCGGACGCAAAAGAAGCTTCAAAGATGCCCCCAGAACGCTAGATATTGATATAATAATGTATGAAAATAGAAAAATTGATACTCAAAAACTAAAAGTTCCGCATATTAGTTGGTTTGAGCGTGATTCCGTGGTTATTCCACTTAAGTATATGAAAGGATTAAGATGATTAAAAAAGATATATTTATCGGACATAGTTTGGTTAAAATATATAATAATATTTTATATTTTTATCCTCATGGTGTTAATTTTGTATCCACAACTCAAAAACTATATGGAAATATAATCGAATATACAATCACTGTAGAGTCTAAAGAAACAAAACATAATCAAAATAAGCAACATATTGAAAATGAAGCCTTTAAAAAGTTTAAGGGCAAACTACTTGCAAAGGGATTAGACTATGATTGGCTTGAAAATATTTCTGATAAAATTATAGAGAATGGATTCTCGAACGATATTAAATTAGCTATGAATTATATTATTGATGAAATTGAGAGTGAGATTTTAATAAATAATAATAAAACTAATATTTGCCCAAAAATTATAATGATGGTAGGAACAACAGGCGTAGGAAAAACTACAACAATTGCAAAATTAGCAGCTAAATTCAAAACAAACTCATATGATACAGTGGATATATCTTTTTTAAATCTTGACCATTATAGAGTAGCATCAAGTGAGCAACTTAAAATGTATGCCAATATTGCTGGTGCTTCATATGAAGATATATATGACTCGGTTGCTTTTAACTCAAAGTTGCAATCATTATCTGAAAATAGTGTAGTGTTTATAGATACAGCTGGGGTTGCTCCTGTGGATATAGCTAAAATTTTAGAAACCATATCTTATATTAATGATGCTCATGATATAAAAATAGAAATATCACTCGTAATGCCTGCAACTTTTAAAAAAGAAGATTTGATATATGCTTATAATCATTTCTCATTTTTAAATCTCACAAGTCTAATTATTACTAAGTTTGATGAAACTTCTAGTATAACTGGTCTTGTCGATTTTTTAAGAACTTGTCCTGCTAAGTTGGATTACTTTTCTATTGGACAAAAAGTTCCGAACGATATTATTGATGCCAATAGTGATTATATAATAGAAAGATTAAGAGATGAATGGTTGGAAATAAATGAAAAATAAAGTACTATTAGGAATGAGTGGCGGAGTTGATTCTACCGTCACGGCTGTGCTGTTGCAAGAGGCTGGATATAATGTTGTTGGCGTCTATATGAAGCTACATGATAATGATAAGTATCATGAAAACAATTTTGAAAAAGTAAAACTAGTTGGTAAATACTTGGGTATTGAGACACACTTTTTGGATATTAGTAGTGAGTTTAAATCTAATGTTTATGATTATTTTGTCGATAGCTACAAACAAGGCATTACCCCAAATCCATGCGTGATATGTAATCGAGAGATTAAATTTGGTCGTATGGTTAAGTTTGCAGATGAGCTAAAAATAGAGTTCGTCTCCACTGGGCATTATGTAAAATGTGATGGAAATGCAATATACATGGGGCTAGATGATGAAAAAGACCAAAGCTATTTTTTAGGTCAAATATCAAAATCAGTTTTGCCTAGATTGATATTTCCATTAGGAGATTGGCAAAAGAGTGCCGTAAAAGAGTTCGCACAAAAAATAGAAGTATTAAAAGAGTTTGCAACGCAAAAAGAAAGCAGTGAAATATGTTTTGTAGATAACACATACACTGATATATTGGCTCGTCACATGAACATAGATATGGCTGGTGAGACTATAAATACCGATGGAGTAGTGATTGGAACACATAGCGGCTATATGCATTACACGATTGGAAAAAGAAGAGGATTTTTCGTAAATGGTGCTCATGAACCTCATTTTGTAGTTGATATTAAACCTGAAACCAATCAGATTGTGGTTGGAAAGCATGAAGAGTTATCAATTACAGAGATAGTATTAAAAGATGTTAATCTATTTGATGAGATATCAAATAAAAAATATCTTATAAAGGCTAGGTATAGAACCAGTGGTGTTATGGGTTCAATTATAATTGAGAATGAGACTATAAAAATAATTCTTGATGAGCCTATTTATGGTGTTGCAAAAGGACAAATGACTGCTATATATGATGGAAATATGCTTATTGGAAGTGGCATCATAGTCTCTTAAAACCTCCTCTTTATCATTTGTTTGGTATAATATAATTATTATAAAACAGAGTAGGGAAACAATATGGGCGGATATATGCTTTTTTCTGGAACGGCAAATCCAGAGCTATCAATAGAGATAGCAAAATACCTTAAAATGCCACTTAGTGAAGCTAGTATAAATCGTTTTTCAGATGGTGAAATAAATGTACAAATATCTCAAAGTGTGAGAGGTAAAGATGTTTTTATAATCCAGCCTACATGTGCACCAGCAAACGATAATCTAATGGAACTTCTAATTATGACTGATGCTTTGAAGCGTTCGTCTGCAAAATCAATTACTGCTGTTGTACCATATTATGGATATGCGAGACAAGACAGAAAAGCAGCACCAAGAGTGCCAATATCTGCTAAATTAGTAGCAAACCTTATGGAAGTATCTGGAATTACCAGAATGGTAACAGTTGATCTACACGCTTCTCAAATACAAGGGTTTTTTGATATTCCAGTTGATAATCTTTATGGTGCTATTTTGTTTATGGATTATATAAAAAGCAAAAACTTTAAAAATCCGATTATCGCATCACCAGACATTGGTGGCGTTTCAAGAGCTAGATATTTTGCAGAGAGACTTGGTCTTGAGATGGTTATAGTAGATAAAAGACGAGAGAAAGCCAATGAATCAGAAGTAATGAATGTTATAGGCGATGTAAGTGGCAAAGATGTCATTCTAATCGATGACATGATAGACACTGCTGGAACAATGGTCAAAGCAGCGTCAGCATTAAAAAAATTAGGTGCAACAAGTGTTATGGCATGCTGTACTCATCCAGTACTTTCTGGACCTGCGTTTGAAAGAATTGAGACTGGTGAACTTGATGAGCTTGTTGTGGCAAATACAATTCCAATGAGACAAGTGTCACCAAAAATTAAAATGCTCTCAACTGCAAGTATGCTAGGAGAGGTCATCAGAAGAGTACATAACAATCAAAGCGTTAACTCCCTTTTTGATGATATGTAATTATTCATGTCCAAGGAGACAACTATGGCTATAGTTCCACAAGCAAATATTAGAAATTTCTCTATCATCGCACATATTGACCATGGAAAATCAACTCTTGCTGATCGTATAATACAAGAGTGTGGAGCTGTTTCAGATAGAGAAATGTCAGCCCAAGTTATGGACACTATGGATATTGAAAAAGAGCGTGGAATTACCATAAAAGCACAAAGTGTTAGGCTAGATTATATAAAAGATGGTGTGCCATATATACTCAATCTTATAGACACTCCAGGGCATGTAGATTTTTCATATGAAGTTAGTCGTTCTCTTGCCTCAAGCGAGGGCGCTTTATTGATTATTGATGCAGCACAAGGAGTAGAGGCTCAAACGATTGCAAATGTATATATTGCTTTAGAGAATAATCTAGAGCTATTACCTGTTGTGAATAAAATAGATCTTCCTTCGGCTGATCCTGAGAGGGTGCTAGAAGAGCTTGAAAATGCAATTGGCATTGATACAACTAAGCATTGTTTAGTATCTGCGAAAACTGGGCTAGGCGTTAAAAATCTTATTGATGTATTGATTGACACCATTCCAGCTCCAAATGGAGATGAAAATGCTCCTGCTAAAGCTCTTATTTATGATAGTTGGTTTGATAATTATTTAGGAGCCTTGGCACTTGTGAGAGTATTTGAAGGTAGTCTAAAAAAAGGTCAAATAGCTAAAGTTATGGGAACAAAAGATGACCACCAAATTTTAGATTTAATGTACCCAAATCCAATTGCACCAATAAAAACAAAAGAGATAAGAACAGGGGAAGTTGGTATCGTTGTGATGGGTTTAAAAACTGTTGATTCATTGATGGTTGGAGATACAATCACAGATGCAAAGAATCCAACAAGTGAAGTAATTCATGGATTTGAACCTGCTAAGCCGTTTGTATTTGCTGGAATATATCCTATAGAAACAGATAAATTTGAAGATTTGCGTGACGCTTTGAATAAACTTAAACTAAATGATAGCTCTCTTAGTTTTGAGCCTGAAAGCTCAGTTGCATTAGGCAGTGGATTTAGAACAGGATTTTTGGGTATGCTACATATGGAAGTTGTCAAGGAGAGGCTAGAGCGTGAGTTTGATCTTGACTTAATTGCTACAGCACCAACTGTTGTATACGAAGTTGAGCAAACTAATGGTGAGAAAATATCCATCCAGAATCCTAGTGAGCTTCCAGATGCATCGAAAATTGCTACAATATATGAGCCATATATAAAAGCGACAATCTTAACTCCAAATGAGTTTGTTGGAAATCTAATAAAATTACTTAGTGATAGACGCGGTATACAGATAAAAATGGATTACCTTAATGAGACTAGGGTGTTGCTTGAGTATGATGTGCCAATGAATGAGATTGTTATGGATTTCTATGATAAGCTCAAAAGTCTAACAAAAGGTTATGCAAGTTTTGATTATGAGCCAATTGGTTTTAGGGTTGGAAAACTTGTAAAGCTTGATATAAAAGTAGCTGGAGAGGTTGTAGATGCATTATCTATTATAGTGCCTGATGATAAGGCTAGAAATAGGGGACTTGCATTTGTAAATCAACTTAAAGAGCTTATCCCTAGACAGCTATTTGAAGTATCAATTCAAGCAAGTATAGGAAATACAGTAATTGCGAGATCAAATGTTAAATCAATGGGCAAAAATGTAACTGCTAAATGTTACGGTGGTGATATTACTCGTAAAAGAAAACTATTAGATAAACAAAAAGCTGGTAAAAAGAGGATGAAATCAATAGGTCGAGTTGAGGTTCCTCAAGAGGCATTTATGGCTGTACTCAAGCTAGACGGGTAGAAGGACTAATGGGTTGGTCAATACATCTTCATCTGCTTGCGGCTATTTCGTGGATCGGTGGCTCAATTTTTATGTTTGTTTTGGGTCTAACTCTAAGAAATAAAAGTGACCAAGTAGAAGTTTATCCAAGAATTGGACCTATTTTCGGTTATTTTGAACTTGTATCTTTGATTTTATTGGTTTCAACTGGTATATTTATGATATCACAAAATGGTCTATTGGAGATACTAATTAGCTCACATAATGGAGAGCTAATAGAGACTTTAAGAAAAAAGCTGATACTTGTGGCTGCTATAATTATTTTTACGATTATTCATTTTGTGATTGCCATCAAGACTAATAAAGTTCCAAGAACAAAAGTCGAGCATTTAATCTCAAGAGGTTCTTCACTGCTAATATTTGTTCTAAATCTATGGATTTTACACTATGCAATTATTATAAGGCATATATTGTGAAATGTTTTAGTTGTCACTCGTTTAGCCTTAAGGTATTTTGTAAAAACTGTCAAGAAACTCTGTTGATTCCTACTCCTACAATGCGTACAATGGGCACACTTGATGTAGTATCGTTTTACAAATACTCAAATATTGAAAATATTTTACTCACAAAGCATACACCACAAGGGTTTAGAATTTTTAAAGCGTTAGCAAAATTAACAACTAGACCATTTATTGAAGAGTTTATCAAAAATGATCCTAGGGAAATTTATGTGATAGGTATAGACGAGATTGTAAAAAATGGATATTCTCATGTCGCACTACTTACTCATGCTATGAATATCAAAGGTGTCAATATAGCTCATAATTCATTAATTGCACAAAATAGAGTCACCTATGCAGGCAAATCTCTCCAGTATAGAATAGATAATCCAAGAAATTTTAAATATAATGGTAAAAAAGATATAGATGTGATTTTAGTTGATGATATAATCACAACTGGTGGTACCTTGCAACAAGCACTATCTATTTTAGTTTCACATGGTGTAAATATCCTTTTTGCAATTACGCTAGCCGACGCACAAGAATAAATATAAAGGAGATTATGTAATGGAACATACAATTCTAATATCTATTATAACAATTGCAATAGCTACGCTTTTTAATGTAATATTAAAGAAAATTAAAATACCAACCATTATAGGTTATATTTTATCAGGTTTTATTGTTTCAATTTTATTTCATTTTGATAAAAGTGATAAAATATCACTTGCTCATATTGCAGAATTTGGTATTGTTTTTCTAATGTTCACAATCGGGCTTGAATTCTCTGCTAAACATTTTAGAGCAATGAAAAAAGAGGTATTTATTTATGGTGGTCTACAAGTCATGGCTAGTGGAGTTATATTTTCAATATTATCATATTATATAATTGAAGCTAGCATAAAAAGTGCATTAGTAATTGGATTTGCACTGTCATTGTCATCAACTGCCATTGTGTTAAAGATATTAAATGAAAGACGAGAGACACACTCTGGATATGGAAGAGCTACGCTAGGAATTTTACTTTTTCAAGACCTTGCAGTTATTCCTATTTTGATTATGATATCAATCTTCACTTCCCATAATCAATCGTTTGGTGAAATAGCTTTTAATATGGTTATTAGTGGTATTGTAGTATTCGTTACTTTCTTTATTCTTGGTAAATACATTACGGATAGATATTTTAGATGGATTATGAAGGCAAATAGTGAGGAGATATTTCTTGTTTCAGTTTTACTTATAGTTATTTCAACAGCTTATTTTGTAGAATTTGTTGGTTTTTCATACTCGCTAGGAGCATTTTTGGCAGGAATGATGTTATCAGAAACTAGATACCGATACAAAATAGAATCAGACCTTATTCCTTTTAGAGATATATTGCTTGGGTTGTTTTTTATAACAATTGGAATGCAGATAGATTGGCATATGATTGTTGAGCATTGGCAGATGATTCTAGCGATTATATTTGTAGTTGTAACTACTAAAGCTTTAATAATATATTCAATCATATCGTTTATGTCACAAAAACGAACTGCCATCAAAAGTGCTTTGGCACTTTTTGAGGTTGGTGAATTTGCACTCGTAATATTTACTTTGGCAGCCTCAACAAACATGATTAGTCCCACTGTCTCTCAGGTGTTTATAATATCTGTTATTGCAACTATGATAATAGCACCATTTATTATCAAAAATATGAAATCTATCACTGATTATTTTTTACCTGAACCAACTGATTTGAGACAAAGAGCATTTAAAAAAGATGGCTTTTTAAATCATATAATTATTTGTGGGTATGGACCAATTGGTAAAGCTATTAGTTCAAACCTTGAGAATAATAATATTAACTATATAGTTTTAGAACACGACATAGCAGTTGTAGATAAGGCTATTGCAACAGGAGAGCATGATATATTCTTTGCAAATGCTGCTAGAAAAAGTGTTTTGGAGCATTTTAATGCAATTAACTCTTTGGCAATTATAATAGCTATTACTAACGAAAAACAACGAATGTTAATATGTGAAAATATTATGAGCTTAGGTGATGATATAAATACAATTGTCACGGTTAATAATGCTGAAGAGGAGAGGATTATGATGGATATTGGTATCAAAAATATAGTAAATGATAGAGAGCTTATCTCTGATATACTAACTCAAAAAGCATTAAGTTGCTCCCTTGGTGCTACTAAATCGCCTATAGATTTGAAAGCAAAGATATCATCAATCTAACACCAGCACCACTAGCTCCATGTGGGTTCTCGCCCCAGTTATGATCTACAAAAGCAGGACCAGCAATATCTAAATGTGTCCATTTGTCTTTATTTTCTTCATTTATGAATTCAGATAAAAATAGTCCAGCTGTAATGGCTCCTCCATATGGGGAGCTTGATATATTACTTAAATCAGCTATTTCGCTTTTTAGAAGTTTTTTCAGATGTCTATTAAAGTGAAGTTCTGTTATAAGTTCACCAGAATTTTTTGCTGCAGTTTTTAGCAACTCTTTTTGTTTATCACTATGTCCCATAATACCAGTTGTATAAGCACCAAGAGCAACCACACATGCACCAGTTAGTGTAGCAAAATCATATATATAATCAGCGTTTACCTCTTGTTGTGCATATCCTAAGACATCTGCTAGAACTAATCTTCCTTCAGCATCGGTATTTCGTACTTCAATGGTTTTGCCATTTTTAGCCACTAGCACATCATCAGGCTTATAGGCATCGCCGCCAATCATATTTTCTACAGCACCAATAAAACCATGAATTTCAATAGGCAAATCAAGTTCACTTACTGCTTTCATAATGCCGAGAACAGCTGATGCACCACTCTTGTCAGCTTTCATTGTAACCATATAATTAGCAGGTTTTAGACTAAGTCCACCACTGTCATATGTTAAGCCTTTGCCAACAAGAGTAACTACGCATTTTGGATTTTTAGGCTTATGCGCAAGATGAATAACCGAGGGTTTATGTCTGCTGGCTCTAGCTACTGCAAGAAGAGTGTGCATATTTTGCTCTTCAAGCTTTCTTACATCAAGAATACTGCATTCAAGATTGTTATTTTTTGCTAAATCTTTAGCTATTTGAACTAGAGTGTCTGGATAGCAATCATCTGGGGTTGTATTGATAATATCTCTTGTGAAGTTTGTAGCATTTGAAACTATTTTTGCATTTGAAATTTGTGAACTAATATCTTTTTTTGTATAAATATAAATAGTCTCTATTTTTGATGTATTTGGTTTACTTTTATATCTCAAAAATTGATAGTCACCAAGAATTAGACCCTCGCACATTGCTTGAATATTATCATAACTTAATTTATCATCAATATCAATACTTATGCCTTTATATGCTTTTGTGTTAATAACTCTAATTGCAACAGCTACTGAGCTTCTAATGCTGTCACTACTACTATCGTCTATACCTACATATACTGTATCTGATTCCATAAGAAAAACAGTTTCATCTATTAAAGCTTTAAAACTATTAGCCTCCAATATCTCTTTATGCTCTATTGTTTTAGTTGCATAATCTTCTATTGAAATAAATATAAATTTTACAATCTCTTTTGACTGTGCTGTTGTTTTGTCGCTAATATTAAATAACATTATTTTTCCTAATTATTAAAATTGTTCTTTTAAAATATCTTTTGCTTGCATCATATCTTTGTCGCCTCTACCAGATAGATTCACGATAATTAGTTTATCTTTAATTTCTTCACTTGGAATTTTTTTAAGATATGCAATAGCATGTGAACTCTCAAATGCTGGAATTATTCCCTCACTTTGTGATAACCAAACAAAAGCATCGAGTGCTTCTTTGTCTGTTATGTTGTCATATTTTACTTTTTTTAAATCTTTGAGATATGCGTGCTCTGGTCCAATTCCAGGATAATCAAGTCCAGCTGAAATAGAATGGGCTTCTTGTATCTGTCCATCTTCGTCTTGTAGCAAATATGTCATCTGTCCATGCAATACACCAGGACTTCCCATTAATAATGAACATCCATGCTTATCAGTATCAATGCCTAATCCACCAGCCTCTATACCTATGCACTCTACGCCTTTATCTTCCAGAAAATGACTAAACATACCAATTGCATTAGAACCACCACCTATACAAGCTATTACTTTATCTGGTAATCTATTTTCTACTTCTAGTATTTGAGCTCTTGCTTCCCATCCTATTATGGCTTGAATGTCCCTAATCATCATAGGGTAGGGGTGTGGTCCTGCAACTGTTCCTATTATATAATAAGTATCTCTAGCATTTGTAACCCAATGACGAATAGCATCATTCATAGCGTCTTTTAGTGTTTTGCTCCCAGACTCAACTGCGTGAACTTTTGCACCAAGTAGTTTCATACGAAATACATTAAGCTCTTGTCTTTTCACATCCTTAGCTCCCATAAACACCTCACACTCTAAGCCAAATAATGCAGCTACGGTTGCGGTTGCAACACCATGTTGTCCAGCTCCTGTTTCTGCTATGACCTTTTTCTTACCAAGTCGCTTAGCTAAAATTGCTTGAGCTATTGTGTGATTTATTTTGTGAGCA
This sequence comes from Sulfurovum sp. UBA5198, assembly GCA_002412865.1. GTDB lineage: Bacteria > Campylobacterota > Campylobacteria > Campylobacterales > Sulfurovaceae > BN30871. The sequence continues at coordinate 80,264 of DHVW01000002.1, read as the reverse complement.
CCTGTATGGTTAAGGTCTTCTCTTTTTAAGTATATTTTTGCACCAAGTTCTTTACTAATATTTGCAGCAAAATACAATGCACTAGGTCTTCCTACATAATTCTTATAATAATAATCAACCTCTCCCCAAAACTCTTCATCAAAACGAATCTTTGCGTAATCATCTTTAAGTTGTTCTAATGCACTCATAAGCGTCTCAGGAACAAACCTGCCACCATAAATTCCGAAATGTCCAAGCTCGTCAGGATCTGTTTTGCTTGGCTGTGGTATATAAAAACTTTTTTTACTCATATATTTTCACTTTTATTATCTATTTTCACTTAATTGGTTTAGCATTGATTGCATTCTAGTTGGAATTCCAAGTCTATTGTTGTATATCACATAATTTGTTAAAACTTTCTTGCCATACTCTCTAGCCTCTACATTCTCCATCCGTTCCATACTTAAATACGGCTCAAATTCACCACCTCTAAACATCTCAGGTTTACGCAGGAGATTTCTAGTGTATCCAATCCCAGCATTGTAAGCATATGCTACAAATAGTGGATGCTGTAAAGTTCTATTTAGATAGTTAAGATGATGATCTGCATATGATATGGCATACTCTGGATCAAACATCTTGTCAAGGTCAAGTTCTTCACCCTTTTCACTAGCTATATGTTTCACTAAAAATGGCATTATCTGCATCATTCCAAGTGCATATGCTCTTGATATAGAAGCTGGCACAAAACGACTCTCTTGTCTTGCAATTGAGTAGATTAAAGCTTGTCTTTGCAAAGGCATATTTTCCATCTGTTTACGATATGGTAGAGGAAAATAGTTTTCTGTATATCCAGAGGCATACGCCTTTATAAATGTATTATGGGCTAATGTTTCGGTAGTTTCATATTCTTTTGCAAGTGAGCCTAAATCAGCATTTGGCTTATATAGTTTCTCTTTTAGTCGTACCCAATGAATAGGATCTTTGATGTCAAAGCCTTCTTTGCTACTCTTCTCATATGTTGGAGATAATACATTGGGATAATTTCTACCTGTAATATCATTTGCTACAAGGGAGTATATATTTATATCCTTGCTGAGTATTAGTTCATTTATGTAATTTTGATCTTTTGTGACCAAATAAAGCCAAAATGTTGCTTGGTCTTTAGCAAATTGTTTATCTGCGAGTTGTTTCGTATATGCGAAATAATTTTTTGCATTTTCTAAATCATTGGCAATGACTGCTTTTATCCCAGCACCAAAATATTTCTTTGCTTCTTGTGTTGTTTTGCTTGGAGGTGGTGGCACGCAGTCTGGAGTTGTGCATTTAATACCGTGTTTTATTGTATTGCCTGTTTTTGCACTATATGCTTTAGAGATAGAGCTATTTACATTATATACTTGGGAAACGGCAATGTTTACATCATCTATGGTTGTGTCAGGATTTGAAATGAATTTCCAAATGTAAAAATCCTTTTCAATACTTGCAGGCATATCGGCTAAATCATTAAGCAATACTGTTTTGGCATTAAGCTGTGATGCTATCAATAAACAGCATAAAATAGTAGATATTTTTTTAATATTCAAAATATAGCCTTAATTAATTGCAGTCCCACTATAAGAACAAGTGGTGAAAAATCAACAGGACCTTGAACAACAAACGGCATATTTTTTCTAATAAACTCTAATGGTGGATTTGTAATTGACCATGCCATATTAAGTAACGGGTGTCTGATGTGTGGTGCAAAAAGACCAATTAGTGAAGAAATTATTAAAATCCATATATAGACATTAATTAGCCCACCGATTAAATTAGATACAAGGTTCATGATACAATCTCCAATAAATATGATTTGATAAGCGGATAAAGCTCGCTAAGCTCTGGACCATTCTCTTCGCCTGTTAGTAGAAGGCGTAGAGGCTTGAATAGCATTTTACCTTTTAATTCACTTTTTTCCATAGTATAGCTTTTAAATTCATCATATGTTTTAAACATCGGAGCATTATTGATTATGCTTTGCAATAGCATCATCTCACTACCCCATTCATTTTCAAATAATTTTGGAGCAAAGATACTCTTAATTTTGACATCAAGTTCATTTATTGTGCTACATTCATCTATATATAGTTTTGCTAGTTTTCCAATTTCAATATCACTATATCCAAAAAGCATTGATAGTTTTTTATCATCCATAATTTTCAAATGTTCTCGATTTATGAATTTAAGCTTATCAATATCAAATTTAGCTGGACTTTTACTAATTTTTTTCAAATCGAACCACTCTTTTGCTTCAGGAAGTGTAAAAATTTCACTAGGAGGATTGTTCCCAAGAAGTAAAAGATAATTTATTATTGCATCAGGTAAAAAACCGTTTTCTAGTAGCCATTTAACAGAACTAGCATCATCTCTTTTGCTCATCTTTTTATTTTCACTATTTAGTATTATTGGCAAGTGGGCATATATGGTCTCTTGCGTGTAGCCAAGTTGATTTTTAATATGTATCTGTTTTGGTGTATTACTTATATGATCCTCGCCCCTAATTACCATATCAACGCCACTTGTCATATCGTCACTCGCACAAGCAAAATTATATGTTGGAGTACCATCAGCTCTTAAAATTACAAAACTATCTACCTCATTTGGAGCTGTTTCAAAACTACCTTTGATTAAATCATTGTAAACTATATTTTCGAGTGGTTTCTTTAGACGAATTACAAACGGTATGTTATTAGCTTTCATATTTTCAATATCAACTTTTGTTTTGTTTTCGCATTTCCCACTATATCTATATGCCACTTTGTTCTCTTTGGCTTTTTTTCTTTCTTTTTCAAGCTCATCAGGTGTACAATCACAAGCAAATGCTTTTTTATCTTCAAGTAGACGGATAGCCATAGTTTGATGAATATGAAGATTTGCACTTTGATAAAAAAGTTGAGAGTGAGGCAGTGCAAATTTTTCTAATATTTGTAATATCTCACCATCTTTACCTTCTATATTTCTCTCTTTATCTGTATCTTCAATGCGTACGATAAACTCTACGCTCCTTTGCATTGCAACTATATAATTAATAATGGCTACCCGCAGGTTACCAATGTGCATATCACCAGTAGGTGATGGTGCAAATCTAAGCATATTGACTCCTAAGTCGTTTTTATAATATGTAATTATAGAGTCTTTTTCTTAATTGTCAATTTTTCAATTCATTTTAAGATCATAATCGATATTTGATTAGTATTTATAATATCTTTTTAAGAGATTTGATATGGTATAATACCACAAAAATCAGAGGGTAAGATATGCGTAATATATTATCAATTTTTATTCTCATGGGCATATTCACGCAAGCCTATTCAAATAAAATTGAAGTAACAGCTAATAGCGTTTTTGCGAGTAATAGCAAAAAAGAAGTTAGATTTGTTGGAAATGTTCTGATGAAACAAGATAGTAAAAATTGGATGAGAGCAAATGAAGCAATAGTTTATTTCGACGACCAGAACCAAACTAGGCTATATGAGGCAAAAGGTAATGCAAGTTTTGAAATTAGCGATAAAAAATCACACTATAAAGGTCGCTCAAATACAATGAAGCATTGGACCAAGGAGTCAAAATATCAGCTCCAAGGCAACGCATCTACTGATGATTTAATAAATAAAAGGCATCTGTCTGGTGACTTAATCAATGTAGATATAAAAAGTGGCAATGCGAGTGTGAAGAGCCAAACAAATAAACCAGTAAAATTTATTTTTAACATAAAAGGCAAAAATTGAGTACTCCAAGAATAATAAGCGCAGAATTTATAAAATCGGCCCAAAGCCTAGATGATAGTTTGCCAGAAAACATAAGTGAAGTTGTATTTTTAGGTCGCTCCAATGTCGGTAAAAGTTCGACAATAAATACACTAACTAATCGCAAAAGTTTAGCAAAAAGCTCATCAACGCCTGGTAAAACACGCCTAATAAACTTTTTTGATACAGTATATCAATATAATGAAATAAGATATCCTTTGAGACTTGTGGATCTACCTGGTTTTGGATATGCAAAAGTATCAAAGTCACTCAAAGAAGTTTGGCAAAAAAATCTATTAGATTTTGTTCATGATAGAGTATCAATTAGGATTTTTATACACCTAAGGGACTGCAGACATCCAAATGCACAGATAGATAAAGATGTGAGTGAATATATAAAAAGCATTTTAAAGCCAGATCAAATGTATGTAGCCGTATTTACCAAAAGTGATAAACTCAACCAAAAAGAGCTTTCTGCTTTAAGGAGAGAGTTTCCAGAAGCGATTATGTTTACAAATAGCAAAAATCATACTGCATTACCTGTGCATAAATTAATCTTAAATCGTATTTTTGGGGTAGAGTTTTGATACAATTATCTAAACCAACACTATTAGATATTGAAGAGATGCAACTCTTGGTAATTGAAGATGTAAAATCTGGTGTAATTTTGCCTAGAACCAATGATGAGATGGCAACAACTATTCGTTCGTATGTAATAGCAAAAGATGATAATAAAATTGTTGGATATACAGCGTTGCATCTGCATTCAGTTAGACTAGCTGAAATAAGAAGCTTAATCGTAGACAAAAATTATCGAGGTAAAGATATTGGAAAAAAGATGGTTCAGTTTGGACTTGATGAAGCGTACGAACTTGGCGTAGGAGAAGATGTATTGGCACTAACTTATGTACCTGATTTTTTCAAGAAATTAGGTTTTGTAGAGATAGAGAAATCTCAAATCCCAGAACATAAAATATGGGCTGACTGCATTAAGTGCATTCATTTTCCAGTTTGTAATGAGGTGGCGGTTGTATTTAAAATTAATAAACGAAATACAATATGATATCTAAATATAATCATCGCTCTGCTAGCAATGATAACTTATTTGTATCATTACTTCTAGTATTACTGGCTTTGCTTTATCCTATATTAATTTCGCTCTATGTTGTTCTTCCATTTTTTATTGGACTAGCTGGTTACTTAATGATTGTTGGCATAAGGGATGATAATATAATGCAAATCTTTATATCATTTTTGTATCTATTAAATCTTGATATAAATACATCTGTGCCAATATTTTCTAGTATTATAGCTGTACTGTTGTGCTATTTGTTCGTATTTCCAAGACTAAGAATTATTGTTAATTGTAAAATATGTGTTAGTGCAATAATGGTTATTTCAATATATATTATATATTTTCTTGTTGCATATATTTTTGATTTTACATTTGAACTTGAGTATGTACATATTGGTATATTGGTTTTGATATCAATGTTGCTAGACATTTTTTTGGTTGCTATGCTGTGAAATTAAGAAATATTATTGTACTTGTATTATTTGTTTCCTTATGGGTAATACTATTTATAAGACTGTATCATGTTAGTATAAAATCAAATTTTTATTATGAAAAGTTAGCTAAACAAAATACAGAAAAAACATATTTCATAAAACCTGTTAGAGGTGAAATTGTAGACAGAAATGGCAAGTTACTTGCCATGAACAAGCTAGGTTTTTCTATCTCTCTCGCACCTAGACTTAAAATTGACAGTAGTGAGTTTAACACCACAATTAATAATCTTAAAAATTCATTTAATGACTTAAATCAAACATTAATCAAAAAGGTATACAAAAAAGAGAGTTCTTACTATAATCATAACTATATCAAAGTTATAGATTTTGTAAGATATGAGGATATATTGGCTGTATATCCGAGACTAAGTATGGACGACAATATTAGAATTGAAATAAATGCAAAACGATTTTACCCATATGGTGCATACGCATCACATGTTGTAGGATATGTAGGCAAATCCAATTTTAAAGAAAATAATGCAAGCTATATAACAAATGCAATTGGTGTGGCTGGAAAAAGTTCACTTGAAAAATATTACAATACAGCATTACAAGGTATACCAGGCTCAATAGTTAGCAAAGTTACAGCTACTAATCAAGAAATTGAGATAGTAAAAAGAGTTCCTCCTATTGAGAATAGAACATTAGTTCTACATCTTGATGCAGAACTTCAAAAAATGATTTATGAGACTTTTGGAGAAAAAGCTGGAGCCGCCGTTGTAATGCGTCCAAATGGTGAAATATTAGCTGCTGTTAGTACTCCTAGTTATGATCCTAATATGTTTACAAGCGGTATCACATCCGAAAATTGGCAGTCGCTCCAAGAAGATTTAGATCACCCATTTACAAATAAATTTCTAAATGGCAAATATCCACCAGGCTCAACCATTAAGATGGGCATGGCATTATCAATGAATATGGCTAAACCTGGTATACTAGATACAGCTGAGAATTGCCCAGGATCTTTAAAGGTTGGTAGCCATATTTTTAGGGATTGGGCAAAAAATGGACATGGTGTAACGGATTTAAGAAAATCAATCAAAGAGAGTGTTGATGTATATTATTATAAAAAAAGTCTTGCTGCTGGGATTATTGGAATTTCAAAAGGCTTAAAAGTTTTTGGCTTTGGAGAGCCAACTGGTGTTGACTTGAGTGGTGAATCAAGTGGATTGGTACCAAATCCAGAGTGGAAGCAAAAAAGATTTAAAGAGGCTTGGTATCCTGGAGAGACTGTAAATACTTCTATAGGACAAGGCTATTTGCTAGCTACTCCATTACAACTAGCGAGATATACGGCTCTTATTGCAACATCTAAACTCCCTACACCAACTTTTGCAAGCAATATAGCTGGCAAAAAAGTAATCCAATATCCAAAGTTTATTAATTTGCCTAGTAAATATTTAAATCAAATCAGAAATGGTATGTATGATGTTTGTAATGTGAGTGGAGGAACGGCATCAAGCGTTTTTAACGGGGTTGGTGTGAGTGTTGCTGGAAAAACAGGAACATCACAAGTTGTTGGTATTGCCAAAGGCGAAAGAGCAAGAATGAAAGAAGAGCAAATGGAATACTATCATCGTTCACACGCTTGGATTACGACATACGCCCCATATGAAAATCCTGAGATAATTGTAACTGTTCTTGTGGAGCATGGTGGACATGGTGGAACGGCATCTGGACCAATTGCTGCAGATATATACAGGTGGCTAGTTGCTCATGGGTATTTTACGAAAAAAAATAATGTTTCAAGCAATATAATCGATACAAATGTTACTAAAAATCACTAGTTAATGAAGCTATGTAATACTTCTCTCGATTAGGCTAGAAGGTAGGTTAAAATATTCTATCCATTCTCTCTCTTTTTTTCTCATCTCGCCGTTATCTACTTCATGATCAAACCCAAGTAGATGCAGTATTCCATGGATTAGCAATAAGGATACTTCATCATTTAAACTATGAGCTAACTCTTTGGCCATATTGCTGGCATACTCTAGGGATATAATAATAGATCCTAGAGGTGCATGAGGCATATTATCATCAATAGGAAAGCTTAACACATCAGTAGGTACATCTTTGCCTCTATACTGAAGATTATACTCTTGTATAGTTTGATTAGTGACCAACATTAAATCAATATCTTTTTCGCTCATCGCTTCACTAATGACTTCAAGTGCATTTTGATCAATGATTGTATCAGTTTTATTTTCTATATCTATCATATTTTGATTTTAGCGAAAAAATTGGTAAAATTAGGTTAAAAGTTTTTAAAGGTATTATTTAATGGTCAAAAAAGCAGTTTGTGTCATTTCTGGTGGAATGGATAGTGCATTAAGCACAAAAATAGCACAAAATAGTGGCTACGAAGTTATTGGTGTTCATTTTAATTATAGACAACTAACAGAGGCAAAGGAGCTTGAGTGCTTTAGGAGCTTAACAGAAGAATTAGGAGTTCAAAATAAATATGAGATTGAATTGCCATTTTTTAGTGACATTGGAGCATCGGCTCTCACTGATAGCACTATTCCAGTCCCTGACGGTGGAGTAGAGGATGGAGTTCCAGTGACATATGTTCCTTTTAGAAATGGAATATTCTTGTCAATAGCAGCTTCAATTGCAGAAAAAGAGGGTGCTGAGGCAATTTTTATTGGTGTAGTACAAGAAGATAGTAGTGGATATCTAGACTGCACAGAAGAGTTTATAATTAAAATGCAAAATGCTATAAATCAAGGTACAAAATTTGAGACTAAAATATCAATTGAGATGCCACTTGTGCATCTCTCAAAAGCACAGATAGTAAAACAGTCATTAGATAATAATGTACCGCTTAAATTGACATGGAGTTGCTATAAAAACAGTGAAAAAGCTTGTGGTTTATGTGACAGTTGCAGACTTAGACTAAATGGATTTAAACAAGCTAATGCCGTTGATCAAATAGAGTATGTAGGTTAGTTTATATTATAGTAATTTAGTGTATAGATTAAATCTTCATCAAGTTCCATATTATTCTTCATCCATTTTAGATATCCACTATCCTCTTTTGCAATTTCAGCTACTTTGCGACCTTTATACTTTCCAAATTTAAACATATCAATAAGCACAGGAGTTTGAGTTAGTCTAGCAAGTTCTTCCATTGGATTAGAACTACTGTTTTTCGCTCTAAGCTCTTGAACGAGTTTGCTAAGTAGCAATTTCATTACCACCACATCTCCTATTGCGTCATGTGCTTTAATTGTTACATTAAGTGTATCACATTCGCTTTGTTCCCCTGAATACAAACCAAGAGAATATCTCAAATATTGTAAGGCATGAGATTGCTCATGAGGTAAAAGATGTTTTGCACACCTAAGTGTATCGATGATTGTATAATTATTTACAAAACCCTCTTTTTGAAGCATGCCAGTATCAAATGATATATTATGAGCTATTAGATAATTCTGTAACGAATTATACTCTATAAGTTTTGCATGAAAATTAGTTTGTAAAAATGATGGTTTTGATTCTATCATCTGAGGAGTAATATGGTGTACTGCCATAGCTTCAATAGAAATAGGAACATCACAACTACAAAGTTCGTCAAAGACTTCAATTTCATTTTTGCTGTGTACCAAAATACCACCGACTTGTATTATGCGGTCTTGCTCCCCATTTCCGGTTGTCTCTGTATCAAATAAAAAATATTTTGCCACCATTTAACCCTTTTTAGTGTCCATAAGCCTCAACAAAGGCTTCATAGTCACCTTCAAAATCTATCATAGTTCCATCATTATTGAGCTTGATAATACGATTTGCAAATGAATCAATTAATTCACGGTCATGTGTAACACATATTACACCACCTTGATATTCATGTAACGCCTCGCCAAGGGCTATAATAGCCTCAAGGTCGAGGTGATTATTTGGCTCATCTAGTACCAGAAAGTTTGCACTATCCATCATCATTTTACTAATCATCATACGGTGTTTTTCTCCACCACTACATGCAGATATTTTTTTGCTCTGTTCCTCACCAGTGAACAGCATTCGACCTAAACATTTTCGGATATCATCAATATGCCATTTCGGGTCATGACCTTGTAGCCATTGTGGTAATACATCTTCACCTGTAATTATATCAGTTGTATTTTGTGGAAAATATGTATATGAGATAGTTTGTCCCCATACGAATTTACCACTTGTAGGCACTACTTGTCCCATAAGTATCTGTAAAAGTGTGGTTTTACCAACACCATTTCCACCAATTAAAGCTATTTTATCGCCTTTTTTGACTTTTATATTTATATTCTTTAAAACCTCTAAATCGCCATAGCTATGTGACAAATTTTCAATATCTAAAACTTCATTACCTATATCTCTATGTGGTCTAAAAACAATCGATGGGTCTCGTCTGCTTGATAGTTTAACCTCTTGAATTTCTAATTTATCTAGCTGTTTTTGACGGCTTGTAGCTTGTTTTGCTTTTGAAGCATTAGCACTAAATCTAGCTATGAATTTCTCTAACTCATCTTTTTCTTTAAGCCCTTTTGCTCTATCTGTTTGAGCTTGTTTGCTAATTAGAGTAGAAGCAATATACCAATCATCATAAGTTCCAGCAAACTCTCTAATTTGAGCGAAATCAAGGTCTAAAATATGTGTAACAACACCATTTATAAAGTGTCTATCGTGAGATATTACGAGCAAAGTTCCTTCGTGTCTTTTTAGCTCATCTTCTAGCCAGCCGATTGTCTCTATGTCAAGATTATTTGTTGGCTCATCAAGTAGTAAAACATCAGGTTTTAAAAACAAAACTTGAGCAAGTAAAATTTTAAATTTATCTCCACCAGTTAGAGAACTCATTAGAGTATCATGCTCGGAGACTGGAAAGCCTAGAGATTCTAGTAGCTTTTCAATTTTTACATCTGACTCATATGTAGGGTCTTCATCAGCACATATCATCTCAAGCTCTGCTAGGCGATTATTTACCTCATCGCTATCAAAATTACCTTCCATATATAACTTTTCTTTCTCTTTTGTAGCGTCATATAGTGCTTTATTTCCATAAAGAACAGCATCTTTGAGTGTGAAATCCTCAAAAGCATATTGATTTTGACCAAGTACGCCTAGTTTTACACCAGCTTGCAACTGGATTTCTCCATCTGTTGGCTCAAGTTCACCTGATAAAATCTTTAAAAAAGTAGACTTACCAGCCCCATTTGCACCGATTAATCCATATCTTTTACCTGCATCAAGTGTTATATTTATTTTGTCAAACAATACTCTTTTGCCATATCTCTGTGTTAAATTTACTGCTGAAATCACGAAAATCCTTACATTTTTAAATTATCGCAATTATACCACAATGAAATAAAACCACTCTATCCTTCGATAATATCATAAGTTGATGGGTAGTTGCACTTTAGCTTTGTATTGCTAATTGGCGATTGTAGGTATTTTGTATTATTAAAATTAACTTCTACTTTATTATCAAGCTCATCTATATATGATATTTGGCTAAGCTGACGATTGTTAACTGTGCGTATGTGAAATTTTTGATTATCATGACTTGCTATAAATTCATTTTTACCAACACTTTTAGCTGATTTAATAACAGCAGGCAGATTAAATCCTTTTGTAATTTTAAACATAGATACCTGCTCTAGATGATGATCTACTACAAGCACTATTTTACTATCAGTACATACTTCTTTTTTTGTCGGGGAAATATAGCTCCACTTTAGTAGTGATGGTGAATTATAGTTAACTACTCCATTGTATTGTATAGTTTTTTTTGATGGTGTTGTTATAGTTTGAGAGAATAGCGAAGTAAATGCTGTAGGCAACTGTAATGATGAGGCATTTGCAAAAGTTATAGAGCCTAGTAATATTAATAATATCTGTTTCAAATATATCTCCTGTAATTAATTTTGTAATATATCCAAAACTCACTTTCGTTTCAGATAGTTGTAATTATTGCATTTAATTGTGTAGATAGTGTAATAAATATGAAATTTTACATTTTTTGGGTAAAATACTATTCATAATCTATTTACACGAATAGAAAATTACTTTTAGGCGTATACGAATATGATAATTCTCTTTAAAAAAATTTTTGGAACACAAAACGATAAATTAGTCAAAAAACTTCTAAAACAAGCGCAAGAAATAAACACTTTAGAGCCAAAATATAAAGCTATGAGCGATGATGAACTAAAAGCATCTTTTGCCAAATTAAAAGAAGAGGTAATAAATGGTACCAAAACTTTAGATGATGCACTTAATGATTCATTTGCTATTACTAGAGAAGCTAGCAGTAGAACTCTTGGAATGCGTCATTTTGATGTTCAATTAGTCGGAGGAATGGTCCTTCATCATGGTAACATAGCAGAGATGAAGACAGGTGAGGGTAAAACACTTGTGGCTACACTCGCAGTTGTTCTTGGTGCTATGAGTGGCAAAGGTGTGCATATAGTCACAGTAAATGACTATCTAGCAAAAAGAGATTCTAGCGAGATGAGCAAACTATATGAATTCTTAGGTTATAGCGTTGGATGTATAACTGCTGATATATATGATGAAGAGAGTAGAAAAGCACAATATAGTGCTGACATAACATATGGTACGAATAATGAATATGGTTTTGATTATTTGCGAGATAATATGAAAGTTAGAGCCGAAGAAAAAGTCCAAAGGGAACATAGTTATGCAATAGTGGATGAAGTGGATTCTATTTTAATCGATGAGGCTAGAACGCCACTGATTATTTCAGGTCCAACTCAAAGGGACCAACAATACTATGGCTTGGCAAACTCCATAGCACTACAAATGATAAAAGGTGAAAAACTTCCAAAAAAAGCTGGAGAAGATGAGAAAACAACTGGCGACTTTATAGTTGATGAAAAAAGTAAAGTAATTGTAACCACGGAAGATGGACTGAATAAAGCTCAAGAGCTTTTTGGTGTTGATAACCTGTACAACCTTGAAAATGCATCTCTTGCTCACCATTTAGACCAAGCACTCAAGGCAAACTACCTGTTTGTAAAAGATATTGATTATGTGGTAAAAGACAATGAGGTAATTATTGTAGATGAATTTACAGGCAGACTTAGTGATGGCAGAAGATACAGTGAAGGACTGCACCAAGCAATAGAAGCAAAAGAGGGTGTCCGCATTCAAGATGAAAGCCAAACACTAGCTGAGATTACATATCAGAACTATTTTAGACTGTATGACAATCTCAGTGGCATGACTGGAACTGCACAAACTGAAGCAAGTGAATTTTCTCAAATATACTCACTAGATGTTGTCTCTATTCCTACTAATATTCCTGTTATGAGAATTGATAAAAATGACCTTATCTATAATACCGAGAGAGAGAAACTACAAGCAGTAGCTGGTAAAATAAAAGAGCTTCATGCTAAAGGTCAGCCAGTACTTATAGGAACGGCTTCTATTGAAAAAAGTGAAATGGTACATGAATATTTAAAGAAAGAAAAAATACCTCACAATATATTAAATGCAAAAAACCACGAACACGAAGCTCAGATAATCTCACAAGCTGGCGTAAAAGGTGCAGTTACTGTGGCTACAAATATGGCCGGACGTGGTGTTGACATAAAAATAACCGATGAGGTAAGAACTCTAGGTGGTTTATATATTCTAGGAACAGAGAGACATGAAAGCAGAAGAATAGATAATCAGCTAAGAGGGCGAAGTGGAAGACAAGGTGACCCTGGAGAGAGTCAATTTTATCTTAGCTTGGATGATAGTTTGCTACGAATATTCGGTGGAGACAAAATACGAAATATAATGTCTAAACTTGGCGTTGAAGATGGCGAATTTATAGATTCAAAATTAGTAACTAGAAGTGTAGAGAAGGCACAGAAAAAAGTCGAAAATATGCACTATGAGTCTAGAAAACATGTTCTTGAATATGATGATGTAGCAAATCATCAAAGAAAAGCAATTTATGCGTTTAGAAACCAACTCCTTGATCCATCATTTGATATAACATCAAAAATAGAAGAGAATAGAGTAGAGTATATAGACCACTTACTTAGTGAATGTGAAATCTATGAAGGTGGAAACAAAGAAGATTTTGAGACAAACAAACTACAACTTTTAATGCAAGAAGATCTTGCAATTGCTCTTCCAATTGATATTTTACATTCAAAATCATATGAAGAGTTAAAAAAAATAGCATCAGATGTGATGCATATTGATTATGAAGCAAAAATGGAACCTCTTGCCGTAGAGCAACGAGATGAAATAGAGAGAGTTTTATATCTTCAGGTGCTTGATCCACAGTGGAGAGAGCATTTGTATGAGATGGATATTTTAAAAACAGGTATTGGCTTACGAGGATATAATCAGAAAGACCCACTTACAGAGTACAAACAAGACAGTTATAAACTTTTCTCCGAATTAACTTTAAGAATAAAATATGAGGCCGTGAAAGTACTTCAAATTGTAAGATTTAATTTTAATAATCCCGAAGAAGAGCATCAAGCAGTTGAAGCCATAAAAGATGAGCTAGAAATAGATGAAGCACACACTATTGGCGATAAAGCCATTGTAACTAAAAAACCAAAACGAAATGACCCATGTCCATGTGGTAGTGGCAAAAAATATAAAGAGTGCTGTGGCGAGAGTGGTCCAAAAAAAGGTCTTTTGGCATAATGGCTAAGGAATTCAATACTAAAGTAGTTAATTTCATATTAAAGCACTACTTGCGATACGACAAAGAAAATCCATTTATATTTATATCTGCTCTTTTGGCATTCTTGGGTATTACAGCTGGCGTGATGGTTCTTATGTTAGCTATGGGAATTATGAATGGAACTCAAAAAGAGTTTGAAAAGAAACTATTTGTAATGAATTATCCACTTACGATACTATCTTTTGCTCCAAATGCCCTCAATGATAATCTAATATCCACTCTAAAACAAAAATTTCCTGATTTTAAATTTAGCCCTTATTACACAACACAAGTAATTGCTAAAAATAACGATGTTATTCAAGGCACACTACTATACGGGATAGAGCCACAAAAAGAGGGTGGCATTAATAGTGTTTTTAGGGATAGTAATGCGACGCTAAAATCACCATTTGACATTGTGATTGGAGATGAACTATCTAAAGATATGGAAGTATCTAAAAATCAAAAACTTACAATATATTTTTCAGAACAACAAGCAGTTGGATTTGGAACAATGCCACTTCAAAAGAGATTTAGAGTAGATGGAACATTCAAAAGTGGATTAAAAGCATATGATAAAGCTATTGCATATACAACACTAGAGGCTTTTGAGAGATTATTGGCACGAGAGCATGGTAGTTACGATGGAGTTCATATTTTTGCAAAAGAACCAATGAAAGATATCAAAGATATAGAAGCTTTGTTGCCTGATGGTGTTACCATTGAGGGATGGTGGGAGCAAAATGGAAACTTTTTTGCAGCTATGGAGATGGAAAAAAAGGCACTGTTCTTGGTTTTATTACTTATAATTCTCATCGCATCACTAAATATTATATCATCACTGCTAATGACTGTGATGAGTAGACGAAGCGAAATAGCACTACTGCGAACACTAGGAGCTACAAGCAATGAGATAAAAGCTATATTTTTTAGGCTTGGTATTATTATAGGTGGAGCTGGAATAGTAGTTGGCTCGATTATGGGTCTTCTGGGTAAGTATATTCTTCAGACTTTTGATATAATCTCATTACCAATAGATGTATACGGCACTACTAAACTACCAATAGAAATTACGCTATTTGATTACGGAATGATTTTACTTGGTACTATCATTATAGTGGTTTTATCATCACTATATCCAGCAAAAAAGGCATCACAAACAGATCCAATAATGGCACTAAGAAATGAATAAAAACAGTAAAAAAAGAAGAAGAAATAAAAAAAGAGCCGGTGTACTAGGTAAATATAAAAAATATGCTTATGCACTACTTACACTAATTGGAATATTTTTTTTGTATATAATTTATTATGCAAATATGGAGATTTCAACTCATAATGATGCAAAAATAAAATCAGGTGGGATAAGAGTAATAATAGATGATTTAGCCAAACAAGGCTACGATGTGGGGATAATAGACAAGTATCTTCTCTATTTTATTGGCGAGCCAAAGATTGGAATAATAGATTTTAAAGACAAAGCTACCGTAAGTAGAATTGATTTTTTATGTCAAATTACGGAACTATCAAGCACGCATCAGCAAGAGAAGATTATGCTTATTCCTGGAGAAACACTTGAAATATTTTTTGAAAATGTTGCTACAAAACTTAGTCTAAATAGTGAAAAATTAATGATAGAATATAAAAAATTATCACCTTATCCAGAGGCAGGAATAAAACCAGATACATACTTTGTGTCAACTGGAATGAGTGAGGAAGATGTTATAAAACTAATGGTTGATTTAACAGAAAAAGATTATCAAAAAATGGCCATGACAGAAAGCGGAACTTATGATAAAGAAAAATGGCAAAAAATATTAACCATAGCATCTATTATTCAAAAAGAGTCAGCAAATATCAAAGAGATGCCAATAATAGCATCTGTAATCTACAATAGACTAAATAAAAATATGCGACTACAAATGGACGGAACACTTAATTATGGTAAATATTCTCATGTTGCAGTTACAGCCCAGAGGATTAAAGACGATGACAGTAGTTTCAATACATATAAAAATAACGGGCTACCAATATCTCCAATTTGCTCAGTTGAAAAAGAGGCTATTGAAGCGGCTTTAAATCCAAGCAAAACTGATTATCTATACTTTGTGAAAAACTCTTTCGGTGTACATACTTTTACAAGTAATTTTGATGACCATAAAGGTGCAATTAAAAAAGAAAGGAATTAGCTAAGTAGCCATTTTTGCATATCTTTGATATCAAAAATTGTCAAACTTGACTCTTTATTATGCAGAAGCTCTTTTGAAAAACCATCTTTTGAAAACAAAACCCAATGTGATACATTTAAATTTGATTGTTCAGCTTTAAATTTTAATTTTCCAAGCTCATTTCTACACACTTTTCTATCTTTGTATTTGCATTCTGCTATTATTATCTCATTGTTTGCCGTGAGTGCTAAGATATCAAATTCATTTTCTTTATCCCAGTAACTACTAGAATATACTATTTTTTTGCCATTTTCGCTAAAAAATTCAATTAACATCTCATTGGATAGCTGTTCATATATCAAACTACGAAGTCGTTCATAATGAGCCATAAGGTAATCTATAACCTTGTCATAATTTTTATTCGTAATTTCATTCCTAAATGGCTCAATAAAGCCAAACCAGAATCTAAAAAATGGTATTTTAAATCTGATTTTGGACTGTGCTCTATAGCTTTTATGTTGCATATTTGGTGAACCAAGCAACGATTCTCTTGACTCTTCAAGATAAATAATACCTAAGTTCCCAAGCTGAATTACTAGTTCCTCGCCTAGTGTTTCACTTATACGAGCTTTTTTTACAGCACCATATATCTTGCCATCACCTTTGGCAATAGCAATCAAAAGTTCACGATATGGGCTATCAAGCAAATATGACGGCTTGATGTTTTCTTCAAATAATGAAATATTTGACATAACAAAATCTCTAATATAGTCAACAAAAGATATCTCTAAATCTATATCAGATGTTGCCCCGCCAAAAAATGAGAAATAATCAATCAATCTTTCAAAATCTAAATCTGGATAGTTTTTGTAAAACTCTTTTAATTGCTGTTTTATTTAAATACCTTTTTATCTGTTTTATTATTTTAACATATTTTTGCTACAATATCTTAATTTTGTATTGATGATTTTTTAATCATGAAATATGATTATTTTATACACATAAAAAAGGATGGAAAAATATTGTTTCATACTACATCACAAAAACTTAGATATATTATAAAAGGACTTGAGCTTAGTAAATCTCTTTGTGTCTCTTCTTTGGTCGCTGGTGAGCCAAATATTGGTAAAAAAACTCTAATAGAATCTATCTTTCCGAATGCAATTTGGGTCGATGGGACAGATAGCAATGCACTCAAAAATGCTCTTATGACTTATAATGAAATTATAATTTATAACTTCAATATATATGCTGACTATAATATTTCAGATTTTAATGGAAAAAAAATAATTGCCATAAGCGATTCTACAAATACAACAGCTCAAATAGATTCACTATTCGCATTCATGTACACCATGCCATCACTAATTGAAAGACCAGAAGATATAGAGTATTTGAATGAAAAATTCTCAAAAGAAGCACAATCCATATTTGGATCAAATAACACCAAGGCATATACACCAAGTGTTAATGACCTATTAAATAACACAAAATCACTCAAAAAAGCCATATTATTACACCATGTATATAGTAGCATAACAGCGATAGATATAGAAAAAATATTATATAAGTATTTTAGCAATGAAATAGGTGGAAATAATGATTATAGTAAATTTCTACCTATTTTTGAACGCCCATTAATAAAGTCTGGTTTGTATAGATTTGGCTCACAACTCAAATTATCAAGCATACTTGGTATCAATAGAAATACACTAAGGAAAAAGATAAATGAACTTGGAATTAATTGATTATAAATTATTTGTGGAGAATGACACTAATCCATTTATTCTATTTGGCACAACTGGAAATATTATCTATCTCAATAGTGCAGCTGAAATGCTACTTTGCTATACACAAACTAAAGTGTTATACGATATAGCTCTTACATATGCACCCAAAACTTTTGGACACAAAAATATACTTCATGAACTAGAATTTGATAATTTTAAATTTTATTCTATAATGATTGGGTATGAATGTGAGGAGCAGATATATTTAAGGCTCTACAATAGACCGCTCACAACATCCAAAATTGATATAAACAACGAATCGCTTATTCTTTCTGACATAAATATACTGCTTGAAGCAAATCTAACTATGTTTCAGATGCAAAGTAGTGCCAAGATATCGTTACTGGCGGACCAAGAGTTGCCAGAATTCAAGCTTGATCAAAATAACTTCTCAAAAATACTTAGAAAAGCATTTTCATCATTTCTAACTGTGGAGAGCATTGATATTAAACTAAAACTTCTTTTTGGTGAGTATATTGTGATTGACAATAAAAAATATCAGATTATAGAACTAATACTAAAAGCATCAAATCGCAACAATGCAGGTGATGACGATATGATGCTATTAACTAGTCAAACACACATCGCTTCTATTCTAAAACAAGATTCAATAAGATTTCAAATACCTCTCATGATGTAATTGCCTATTTTTTAATCAGCAAAAGAGAGTTTTTAAATCATATTAGTGTTAATATTGCTATGTAAATTAAAATTAAGGATTTGAAATGGGAAAAATATCATTAGCTCTAATGGGGCTATTGCTTTCTAGTGTGGCTTTTGCAGAAGGAAATGTAACTGAAGCAGCACAAGTATTAAATAGTGGCGACACTGCATGGATGCTTATGGCTACGGCTATGGTAATGTTAATGACGCCTGTTGGCTTGGCACTATTTTATGGAGGAATGACACGCAGTAAAAATGTTCTAAATACTTATGCAATGGTATTTGGTGCATTTGCAATTAGCTTTATAGCTTGGGTAGTTGCTGGATATTCAATTGCTTTTGGTGTTACCGAAGGTGCAATGATGAAAGTTATTGGTGGATTTGGAAATATTATGCTTAGTGGCATTGGCTGGACAGATCTGGCACCATCAGCACCAGGTTTGTATCCTAAATTTGTTTTTGTTGTTTTCCAAGGAACATTTGCGGCAATTACAGTAGCAATAGCAGCTGGAGCAGTTATCGAGAGAATGAAATTCTCAACATGGGCAGTTTTTGTAGCTCTTTGGACTGTTATAGTTTATGCCCCAATAGCTCACATGGTGTGGGGTGGTGGCTTCTTGTTTGATGCTGGTGCATTGGATTTTGCCGGTGGTACAGTTGTTCATATGAATGGTGGTCTTGCTGGATTGGTACTTGCACTACTAGTTGGTAAAAGAACTGGGTATGGAAAGGTAGCCATGAAACCAATGAGTGTACTTCTTACAGCTGTTGGTGCTGGACTTTTATGGTTTGGTTGGTACGGATTTAATGCTGGTAGTGCGTTTGGTGCTAGTTCAATTGCTGGTGTTGCGATGCTTACAACCACTATTGCTGCGGCAATTGGTGCAGTAACTTGGGTCATTGTTGAGCAAATAGTATACAAAAAACCAACACTTCTTGGTGCAGCAACTGGTGCTATAGCTGGGCTTGTAGCAATTACTCCGGCTGCAGGATTTGTAGGAGTTGGTGGTGCATTTATAATTGGTAGCATTGGTACTCTCATAGGGTTCTTTGGTGTTTCAGTCTTGAAAAAGAAATTAGGATACGATGATAGTTTGGATGCATTTGGTGTTCACTTCCTGGCTGGTCTATGGGGAGCTATTGCAACAGCTATATTTGCTCTTGATGATAAAAATCTTCTATGGGCTGGACCATTAAAAGATGCAAATGACAGAATGGGTCAAATATTGGTACAATTTGAATCAGTACTAGTAGTAGGATTATTTACACTAGTAGGTACTATCGTTGTCTATTATGTCTCATCACTTTTAACTGGTGGTGCTAGAGTAGATGCTGAATCAGAAGAGAGTGGACTAGATGATTCAATTCATGGCGAGAAAGTAATGAACCTTTAATGGGTTCTTGCATATAATATTAAATACAATAAAAGGATACATTTTGAAAAAAATTGAAGCAATAATTAAACCATTCAAACTTGAAGAGGTTAAAGAAGCATTAGTTGCAGCAGGCATAACTGGCTTAACAGTAAGTGAAGTCAAAGGATATGGTAGACAACAAGGTCATTCAGAGCTATACCGTGGTGCAGAGTATGTAGTTGAATTCATACCAAAGATTAAAATTGAAATTGTAGTTAGTAGTGATGAGTATGCTCGTATCGCTATTGATGCCATCACAAGTGCTGCCAAAACTGGTAAGATTGGGGATGGGAAAATATTCGTTAGTGATATTTCACGCGTTATTCGTATTCGAACTGGTGAAGAGGATAGTGAAGCTCTATAATCACAAAAAGACAATGATATGGTTAGTTCATCTGAGCTTGTCATACCGTGCTTTGCACGGTATCTACTGATTACATTCCGTAATTTTTATTCATAATCAATATATTCAAAGCATCTTTGTATATAGGTTCATCAATAAAACCATAATCATCACTTATAAAGCCATTTATGCCACTTGATGAGCTATCCTCAAAAAGCTTTTTAATTTCCAATGCTCGTTGTATCTCATGCTCGTTTATGCCAAATATCTCATTTGCTATCACTACCTGTTTTGGTCCCATACATGCTTTACTAGTAAAGCCCATTTGTCTCTCTATTTCACACCATTTTCTAAAATCTTCTCTATTTTCATATTCTTGATACATAAATGACACAGGGTGAATATTTGCACTTCTACAATCAACTAAAAACTTTGACAATATATAAGAGACGGTGGGATTATGATGAGTTATAAGCGATTGCGGAAGTCCTAATGACACGAGTAAATCCAATATACCAAGGTTTGCAGTAGTAACTCTATTGTCAACTTTTAGTGATGATATACTACTAAATGCCTCTTTTGTTTCAAGTGAAATATGTATTTCCTTATCTTGATTGCTAAGTTTAAGAGCTAATTCCACATCACTACTATTTCTAACTTTTGGTACTCTATAAGCATCAAAGCTAAATTCATTTAACATATTCATCTCTTCTGTTCCACCATTATTTAGCGGATTTATTCGCACTATAATAGTGCTAGTTGAACTCTCTAAGTGAGATAAAAACATAGCAGTATTATAAAGTGCCTCTTTTTTCCGTGATGGTGCAATAGCATCTTCTAAATTTATAGTGATAACATCAGCAATGCTATTGTCAATAGAGTTTAAGTGCTTTAGGTTTAGTGGATTTAACATCATGGATGAGCGATGGTTTTGATTTTTGTTTGGTTCTTTAGATTTATTTCCAAAAAACTTTTTATACTCATCTAGTTGTAAATTATCCAAGAAAGTCAAATCTTTTAATATCATAGCTACTCTTTTTCGGTCAAAATATAGTTTAGCTAAGTATAATACAATAAATTAAAAATTAGGGAATATATGAAATATCTCGTCATTTTAAATCTCATATCAAGCTTGTTGATAGCCGATAATTTCTATGTGGCAACAAAATCTTGTGAAGCTACAAATAACCTAAAATCAACAAAAAATAGTGGCAATATATCGGTCATAAGCTCCCAAAGATATAAAATGCTTGATACAAAACCGCATAGCATATATGTGCAAGTGCCAAATGCAAATCCAAGTGGAAGATGGGTAAAAAAAGAGTGCTTTAAAGAGATTATATCACAACCATTAACAGTAAATAATAGTCATGCAAAACTAGCAAAACAGTCACTTTTGGCTCTAAGCTGGCATAATGGTTTTTGTGGAACTCATAGAAATAAAACAGAATGCAAAAAAAGCTTATTTGGAAATAAAGAGTATGGTTTTGTACTTCATGGCTTATGGCCTCAACCTAAAAATCTAGCATACTGTGGAGTGAATAAAAAAATAGTCGGTATGGATAAAAACCGACAATGGTCAAAAATGCCAAATATTGGTTTGTCTGAAAAATCTATACAAGATTTAGCTGTTATTATGCCTGCAATTGCTTCAGGCTTGCAAAATCATGAGTGGTACAAACACGGTACTTGTAGCGGAATGAATAGTACGGAATATTTTGCAAAAGCCTCAACTTACACTACACAATTTAATAATTCAAAAGTTGCAAAATATATAAATGATAATAGAGGAAAAATAATTATATTAAAAGATATAAAGTCACTAATGAGTGGTTCATTTGGTGTAAATAGTGCTGAAAAAATAGATATGGTTTGTGATAATGGGATTTTGACTGAGATTAGATTAAATCTAGGTGGTAGTGATAGTTCACTAGCTAAAGCACTTGCAAGTGGTTCAAATACAAAGTCATCATGCCAAAGAGCTATTGTCGATGAGGATGGTTGGAGATGAAGAGCGTAGATGAGATTTGTGAAATACTAAAAAACCAAAATGTATTTTTAACAGGTGGAGCAGGGGTAGGTAAAAGCTACACAACCAATAAAATAATCAATGAATACAAAAAAGATGGAAAAGGCGTAGTGGCACTAGGCTCAACTGGCGTGAGTGCAGTTGCTATTGGTGGCGTAACTCTACATAGTTTCTTTATTTTTGGTATCGCAGATAGCTTAGAGGCACTCAGTAGTGGTGATAAAAGGTCTAAAGGTCGCCTCAAGGAGCTTGGAGAGATACTTGAGGCGACTGAATTGATAATTATTGATGAGATTTCTATGGTAAGTAGCAGTGTCCTTGATATGATATCCTATCGTCTTGGAAAGATGAAGTATAAAGGTAAGATATTGTTTGTGGGAGATTTTTATCAGTTACCACCGATTCAAAAAAACAGTGGCAAAAGTGATGGTTTATTTGATGATAGACTCTATGCTTTTGAAAGTGATGCTTGGGCTTCATTCGCTCCTGTTGTAGTTGAGCTTACGCAGATGCATAGAACCGATGATTTGCACTTTACGCAGATTCTCTCAAAAATACGCCAAGGTGTATGTGACAATGAAGTGACTAACTATTTGCAAGAGATAAAAAATAATAGTGTTACCCAAAATTCAACATATCTATTTGGCAGAAATGCTGAAGTAGATATTATGAATAGAGAAAAGCTTGTAGCTCTTAGTGGCAAAGAAGAGGTTTTAATTTCTATGACTAAACAGCTACAAAAGCTGGATGAGAGGCGAGTTGTAAGCTGGAAAAATATGCTTCCAGTTTCTGATATCTTGGCTCTAAAAGTTGGAGCTCCTGTGCTTTTTTGTGTAAATAAATGGGGTAAGTTTGCTAATGGCGAACATGGAATTGTAAAAGAGATAAATGATGAGTTTATACTAGTTGAAAAAAGTGATAAAATAGTGAGGGTCGAGCCTCATTTATTTGAGCTTACGGAGATTCACTTAGATAAAAATGGCAAACCAGAATCAAGTACTCTAGCAACCTTGTCTCAGTTCCCACTTAGACTGGCTTACGCCATTACTATACACAAATCTCAAGGCATGAGCATAGATAGACTTGTATGCAATCTTGATAATATATTTGCACCAAGCCAACTATATGTCGCACTCTCTCGTGCCACTAGCCCAAAAGGCTTATCTATTGATTTTAATAGAGGTAACTTTGAAGCGTACCTGCATAAGATGATAAGTGTAGATAGTAGAGTAGATGAATATTATTGTTCTTTATCCAATAACTAAATCTATTGAACCGACTCTTTTAATTGTAATATGTTGTTTTTTGACAACACTTAAATCTCCATCAAACTCCAAAACATTATAATAGTTACCTAAGTTTATTTCTATATCTTCATCAACTCTGCCATAGATGTTAAAAAACTTTTTGAAAAATCCAAATGGAGTAAATACGAAAAATCTCTGCTTTGATATAAGTAAAAATGGAGTAATAAAAAGATGAAAAGGCATCAAAACCAGCATAGAAATAGCGTACCTAATAAAGCCTGATTTGAGATATCCAAATCTCAAAACTTCAGATATAAATATATGAGCCACATCACCAGAGTTACCAACAGAGAAGAGAAATATCTTTTTGTCTATCGCATATATAGGTGCTTTTAGTGTCTTTAGATTTTCATTTGTTATAAGCTTTTTTATGATTTTATCAATAGTAATAGGGCGATAATATTTTACTATTACATTAAATGAGCCTGTTGGATTTAGTATAATGGGGGGTATATTGTCTATCTCAAATTTATCTCTAAAATTTTTGATAGTGCGTCTAATCGCACCATCTCCACCAGTAATAATCACATAGTTAAATTCATTTATTGTCTCTAGGGTTGGAATTTCATTGATAGTGATATTTTTAACCACATATCCATCAATTTTAAACTCTTTGTTGATGGACAATATATTCAAAAGACTACTTTGCACTTGGATATTTGGCACTATATTCGCTTATTGCACTCTGTAAAATAGATATAAAGCTATTTTCATCTGTTGCACCAATAAGTGGCTCTACTAGTTGCACACCAGCAGCATCTATAAAATATAAAGTAGGTGTGCCGATAGGCTCCGAAAGACCTTTTGGAAGCAAACTAACATTATTAATATCTAAAAATATTATATTAAATTTGCTCTCAAGTATAGCACTTATCTCTTTTGTTTTCAGAGTCTTTTTCATCTCTTCACAAGAGCCACAATGTTCTCGAGTGAGAAAAATAATATTTGGTTTTCCTGAAACTAAATTCAAATTACTTTTATCGTTTATTTCTATTTTTGAACTTTGATTTGTTTCTGATTTTTTATCGCAAGCGACGAAGGATAAACTCACAGCTACAAGTAGTGACGATATGATTAGATTTTTTTTCATTTTAAACTCCAAAATAATATTTTATGATTATACCTTAAAATTAAAATTTGTGATAAGATTTCACAAAGGCAAAATATGAAATTTAATCGTATCTATATAGAGATAACAAATATTTGTGGATTACAGTGTAGTTTCTGTCCTACAAGTACTACCAATAATAAAATTATGCAACTTGATTTTTTTGAAAATATAGTATCGCAGGCTAAAAAATTCACCAACGAAATAGTGCTTCATGTGATGGGTGATCCTCTTGTATTATCAAATATTGTAGATTATCTAGATATTATCCAAAAATATGATATAAAGGCGATGGTAACTACAAGTGGTTTTTATATGCCGCGTCATACTCCAGAAGTTCTATTCCATCCAAGCATTAAACAAATAAATATTTCACTTAATAGTTTTAATAAAAACAGCCCTAAAATAACTCTTGAAGAATATCTAAATCCAATTTTAGAGCTATGTGGTGCTAAAATTGAACATTTCAATGAGCCATTTTTGAATCTTAGGCTTTGGAATATTGATGCAAATAAGAGTGAAGAGGATTTTAATAATCAGATATTTCATAAGCTTTCTAATTATTTTGGAACAAAAATCAAATATACTAACGAGAAAAAAGGTGTTAGATTAGCATCTAAAATAATTCTGCATTTTGATAGTTATTTTGAGTGGCCATCACTCTCTAACCAAATATATGGAGATGGATATTGTGGTGGATTAAGCTCACATATTGCCATTTTAAATGATGGTAGAGTAGTGCCATGTTGTCTGGACTACGAAGGTGTGATTGAACTTGGAAATCTACATTATACAAAATTAGAAGATATTTTAATATCTGATAAAGTATCAAAAATAAGGGCTAATTTTATGAATAAAAAAGCTACCGAAGAGCTTTGCCAAAAATGTAGCTACAAGAGTAGGTTTGAGAATTAAAAAAAACAGCATCAAATAGTTCTTTTAACCTGCGTAATCCAATATGGAATATTTTTAAGTTCGTGCTTTAGAGTACTAGGACCACCATGCCCAGGATATATTTTAAAATCACCACTCATTTTTGATACTTTGTGAAGGCTACTAAGCATATCTTTAGCACTTGAATATGGAAAATCCCATCGCCCAATAGATCCTGAAAACAAAAAATCACCGCTAAACCATGAGTTGCCAATTTCAATAACGCTACACCCTGGTGTATGCCCAGCAAAATGGTGAAATTTTATTTTCACACCATTAATATTAATCGTTGCATCTTCTTTTACTTCAAAATCTGGAATACTTGGTGGTGTTCCTTGATTAAATGGGTCTTTTTTGAGAATAAAAACATCTTGTTTTGGCGTATATAGTGGAATATTTAGCTTTTTTTGCAACTCAGCATTACTCCATACATGGTCAAAATGCCCATGGGTATTGAGAATTGCTACAGGATTTGAGCAATTTTTTATTACCCAGCTGGCAGCATTCACGCCTGGGTCAATTATGAAATCCATCCCATTGGTGGTAGCGATGTAGCAGTTGGTCTGATATGGTCCCATTGGTTGTATTTTAATCTGCATATACTATAATACCTTATGTCATTTTATATAAATCTAGAACTAGCTCTTAGCACAAACAATGTTAATACCAAAAAATTATATGTCCTATCATGTCTGGATAATTGTACCAAAAATGAGATTGATAACTCATTTACTAAAGCACCAAAAATATTTTTAGTGCCATCTTTTTATTCAATATGCACAATTGTAGAGCCAAAAATGTTAGTAGCACGAAAAAATCTAGATACCATGGGTGGTCTAGGTACGCTAATCCACTCTATAGCACACATAGAGTATAGTGCGATTGATTTGGCTATTGATGCCGTCTATAGATTTAGAGAGATGCCCATTCAGTACAGGATAGATTGGCTTGAAGTTGCACTTGATGAGATAAGGCACTTTGAGATGTTGTTAGAACTATTAGCAAAAGTTGGTTATAAATATGGGGATTTTCCAGTTCATCAAGGACTATTTGATGTTTCAATGAATACGACTTCAAGTGTAATTGACAGAATGGCAGTTGTTCCTAGATATTTTGAAGCTAGCGGGTTGGATGTTAATCCACAAATAATAAAGAAATTAAAGAATCTAAAAAAATTACCTATAATTTTAGAACTAATATCAACTCTTGAGATTATTCTCCATGAAGAGATTGATCATGTACATAAAGGTGATAAATGGTTTAAGTATCTATGCGACCAAGATGGACTTAAATATAGTGTCTATTTTGATATTTTAGAGAAATATGAGTTACTTAATAAACATAGACCACACTTGAACAATAAAGATAGAAAAAATGCTGGATTTAGTTGTGAAGAGATAATTAGACTTGGTAGTAAAGAGTGCAAATAGAGAATTAATTAATATTTGCTTATAAATTTGATATAATATTTACAGCTTAACACATTAAACAAAGGAGTGCCCTATGATAGAAAAAATACCATTTTACAAACCAACCAACATCAATATAGATAATACAACATTAAATACAATTAATACTAGCCATGTTGTGACCTTAGAGAAAGAGTGTTCTAGAATTTTTGATACACAATTTACTGTTGCAACTTCAAGTGGTGCCAACGCCATGCATCTTGCATTATGTGCACTTGATATAAAACGAGGGGATAAGATACTGTGCGGTGTCAACTCATTTGTTTCTACCCCACAAGCAGTTAGGCATTTTGATGCCGAGCCTATATTTGTTGATTGTGACAATGAAACATATATAATGGATTTGGATAAGCTAGAAATTGCACTTAAAGCCAACGATGTAAAGAAACTAAGAGCAATAATAATAAATAGCATGGGTGGTTTAGTTCCAAACATGGAACAAGTAACCATGTTAGCTAAAGAATACAATGTAAAAGTCATTCTTGATGCAACTGATGCGATGGGAAGCATATATCTGAAAAAACAACTTGGGGCAGTGGGTGCGGATATGGTAATTTTCTCTTTTGCTCCAAATATTCATAAGGATTTATTATCTGGTGGCATACTGGTACTAAATAATGAGTATATTTACAATAGGGCGATAATGCTAAGATCGAACGGTATAACAAATCAGTTGGAAAATAGTAATTCGCAAGCTAATTATGCATATGATGTTATAGATATTGGCTATGATTATAGTATTAATGAGCTATCGGCTTTAGCTTGTCTAAATAGACTCGCATCTCTAAGTGAAGACATCAAACGAAAAAGAGAAATAGCAGATTTATATACAAAAGGGCTTAATGGCGTGACCCATATAAATATTAAAACTGACGATAACCAAGCTAATGTAGTGCAGTTTTTTATTGAAATAGACAAAAACAGGGACCATTTTGCCAGAGAACTCATCAAAGAGAATGTAGAAATAGCACTTCACTATGTGCCTTTACATCTTAGCGAATATTATAGAAATAAATATTCATTAAAGGTATTTGATTTTCCTGTTGCACTTGGAGTTTATCAACAAACAATGTCACTTCCAATATACCCAAGTATGAGCAATAAAGATGTTTCTGTCGTGATAGAAGCTGTTAAAAAAGTAGCATTAACATATATGAAATAGGTTGATTTTATGATGGTAAGTTTTTTTGAAACAATATGGTTTGCACCAAAGTGGTATCACTGGTTAGTAGCAATCTTATTGTTACCAATTAGCATACTTTGGGGCATCATAGCATACTTTCGCCGTTCTTTTATAACTCCACAAGATTTACAAATTCCAATCATTAGTCTAGGAAATTTAATAGTCGGCGGTAGTGGCAAAACACCGTTTTTAATATCTTTGGCTAAAGAGTTAAACGCTAAAAATATCCATATTGTCTCCAGAGGATATGGTAGAGTGAGTAGTGGTCTTATTGAGGTAAGCCATAAAGGAAAAATATTAACAACTGTTGAAAAAAGTGGCGATGAGGCTATGTTGATTGCTAGTTCACTTCCTAGTGCATCTGTTATCGTGAGCGAAAATAGAACAAATGGGATAATTAGAGCCAAAGAGCTAGGGGCTGATATTATTTTACTAGATGATGGACATAATCAAATTAGCATTAAAAAACTTGACATAATATTGGAACCAAACCACATAAAAAACTACTTACCGATGCCATCAGGTCCTTTTAGAGAGTATTGGTTTATGTCTAAAAAAGCAGATTTAATTCTAAAAGATGAAGTAGATTTTAAAAGAGAAGTAGAATTTGAAAATTTAACAAAAAAAATGTTATTAGTCACAGCGATAGCAAATCCATCAAGACTAGATAGATATCTCCCAAATGGAATTATAGATAGATATTTTCAAAAAGACCACTCTTATTTTGATGAGGTCAAAATAGCTAATAAAATGAGTAAAATTGGAGCCAATAGTATACTTGTAACTGAAAAAGATTTTGTGAAAATGAGTGCATTTAAGTTACCTATCTCTAAAATCAAGCTAAAATTAGAGATAAATAGTGATGTAATATCTACTGTAAATAGATATATAGAAGGGTATAAATGAAGAGTCAAATAGATGTTGTCAAGACGCTAATGGAGGCATTGCCATACATTAAAAAATTTAAAGACCAAAAAATTGTAGTCAAATATGGTGGTGCGGCACAAACTAGTGATGAGCTTAAAATGCAGTTCGCACAAGATATAGTATTATTACATTATGTGGGATTAAAACCAATCATAGTTCACGGTGGGGGAAAAAGTATAACAGACCTATTAGCCAAGCTTGATATTGGTACTGAATTTATAGATGGGCAACGAGTTACCACAAAAGAGGTTATGCGTGTTGTCGAGATGGTGCTTAGTGGTGATATAAATAAAGAGATAGTTTCACTTCTGAACAATCAAGGAGCAAAAGCAATAGGAATATCAGGCAAAGATGCACACTTCCTGGAGGCATCACCTTTGAATTTTGAAAAGTTTGGCTACACTGGTGTGATAGATTATGTAAACCCAGAGCTAGTTGAAGATATACTAGGAGATGGATTAATACCTGTCATCGCACCAATAGCTTCATGTGCAACCATAGGACATCCTGGATTTAATATAAATGCAGACCTTGCTGCAAGTAAAATTGCTGTAGCAATGCATGCAAATAAAGTTTTATTTTTAACAGATACCGCTGGAGTTCTGAACAAAAATAGTAAATTGATTACAAATCTAACAATTGCTCAAACAGAAGCATTAAAAGATGATGGCACAATACATGGTGGAATGGTACCAAAGGTAGATGCGTGTATAGAAGCCGTAAAAGGTGGTGTGACTAGGGCTCACATCATAGACGGTAGAGTAGAGCATAGCTTGCTTTTGGAGATACTTACTAGCAGTGGAATAGGGACATGCATAGAGCTTTAATATATTTTAGAGCAAAAATGGTATAATTATAACAACAATTAAGCGTTACAAACAGTATAAAAAGGGATTTTATGAGATTTATTGAGACTAGAGGAAATGATGGAATAAAACCAACAATGGTTACATTTTCAGAAGCTATATTATCGCCAAGTGCTAGTTTTGGTGGATTATATATTCCAAGTGAACTACCAAATCTAAGCGAAGATTTTTTAACTTCACATATTGGCTCATCATACAAAGAGTTGGCGTTTGATTTTTTAAAATTATGTGATATAGATATTGATGACAGTGTTTTAAAAGAAGCCTTAAATAGATACGATGCATTTGATGACGCTTTAAATCCGGTTCCATTAGTATCGATTCAAGTGGATTGTAGTGTAAGTGAACTGTATCATGGTCCAACAAGGGCTTTTAAAGATATGGCTTTACAGCCTTTTGGGTATATATTAAGTTCACTTGCAAAAAAACGAAATGAAAATTATATTATAATGGCAGCAACAAGTGGCGATACAGGACCAGCAACACTGGAGACATTCAAAAACCAATCAAATGTACAGGTAGTATGCCTATATCCTGAAGGTGGAACAAGCGATGTCCAAAGATTGCAAATGGTCACAGAAGAGGCATCAAATCTCCATGTACTTGGTGTAAAAGGTGATTTTGACGACACACAAAATGCACTAAAAGAACTACTTGCATCAAGTGATTTTACAGCACAGCTAGAGAGTAAAGGCTTAAAGCTTTCAGCTGCTAATTCTGTAAATTTTGGAAGAATAATATTCCAAATAATATATCACATTCATAGCTACCTCACACTAATAAAAAGTTCTAAAATCGAAATGAACGAAGAGATATATCTAGTTGTACCTAGTGGGAATTTTGGAAATGCACTAGGTGGGTATTATGCCAAGAAAATGGGTTTACCGATTAAAAAAATTCTAATAACATCTAATCAAAATAATATTCTAACAGACTGGATTTGCAATGGCGAGTATAATCTAAACAGTAGGGAGTTGGTGCAAACTATATCACCTGCTATGGATATTTTAAAAAGTTCAAATGTAGAGAGAATTCTTTTTGATATGTTTGGAGAGGTCAGAACTAAGGAACTCATGGATAGCTTGAGCAAAAATGGCACCTATCAACTTACCAAAGAAGAGATAGCAAGAGTAAGGGAAGATTTTGATGCATCTTATTCAACTGACGAAGAATGTAAGGATGTGATAGCAAAATATGCTAAAAATGGGTACATAATGGATCCACATACAGCTACTTGCATAAAAGCCTATACAAAACTAAGAGAAGAGAAACTCTATACCGTGATATACTCAACAGCAGAGTGGACTAAATTTAGTCCAACAGTAGCTTTAGCATTAGGTAAAGAGTGCAAAGATGATAAAGAAGCACTTTCTTGGATACAAAATAGTATGTCACAAAAAGTTCCAGAAGTTGTGAGTAGTTTATTTGATAAAAAAATTAAACACAATATTATCATAGAAAAAGATACAATTGGAGAGAATATATTGACGCTAGTGTAGTCTAAATTACCAATAGGAGGTTTGCATTGTGAAAATTAAACAGTTAATATTGTTTTTATTGATTTTATCCCTAGGCATAGCTTATGCGGATATCAATAAATCAATTGATATACTAGAAATAGAAACCAATATAACACAAATAAATGAACAAAATCAAACTACAATAACGCAAAAAAAAATCCATATAAAACCAAAAAATACAACAGTAGAAACTAACAAGAATGATGACATTATCAGGCTAACAATCAATAAAAATAAATCAAATATTTTAGATATTACTAAATTTTCAAAAGCACCGCTAGAGTCTTACAGAAGTACTTACCTTGTTAAGGAAGGCGACACAATAGGAGCAATTGCTAGAAAATTTAATGTTGCACAAAGTGAGATTTTAACAATTAATCCGCAGATTTCAAAAAGAAGACTAAAGGCAGGAAAAGAAATTTTTATGCCAGTCGACCAAGAGATAGTTGATTCAATATCAAATGAAGAATACACAATAAGTCATGGGGATACACTTGATAAAATTGCTAAAAAATTAAAAATAAAAACAAGCGAATTAAAAAAATATAACAAAGAGGCTGTAGAAAAAGGGCTAACAACTGGTAAGACGCTTGTGTTGCCATTATCGTCTAATATAGAAAAATTAAAATCATCAAACAACTCTGTTAATCTAAAAAAAGATTCTATTATAATAGAAAGTACAGGGAAACAGCTACGAGTTACAGCCTCTGCGTACACTTCACATGTAAATCAAACATCAGCCAACCCATTTCTAGCAGCATGGGGGCATAAACTAGTTCCAGGTCAAAAGACTATAGCAGTATCAAGAGATTTAATAGAAAAACATGGTCTAACAAATGGATCAAAGGTAAGAATAGGTGGTTTAGATGGTGAATATATAGTTAGAGATAAAATGAACAAAAGATATAAAGAGCATATTGATATATATATGGGGCTAGATAGAAATAAAGCACTTAGATGGGGGAGACGCAGTGCAACAATATACTGGTAGCTATGAGAGTGACTCAAATAGCTCCCATACCTCTAAATATCTTTCACTTTTATCATCATAAGCTTTTTGGGTTTCATTAAGCTCTTTCGTTAGTTCGCTAAGTCCTTTTTGCTGATAACACCCTGGATTACTTAGACAAAGATTTAGTTCATCAAGCTTATTCTCTAGCTCTTCAATTTCGCCAGGAAGCACATCAAACTCTCTTTGCTCTTTGTAGCTTAATTTTGTTTTTTGCTTTTCAATGACAGGTATTTGTACTTGTATATCTTTAAACTCACTTTCCATACCAGCTAATACCCTAAGCTCTTTTTCAATGGCCAAATAATCACTATATGTCTGATGCGATTCTTCCACTCCACCTTTTCCATCTAATATTAGTAGTTTTGAAGCTATTTTATCTACAAAATATCTATCATGCGAAACCACCAATACCGCTCCACCAAAGCTAATAAGTTGCTCTTCTAGAATAGTAATAGTCTGAATATCTAAATCATTTGTTGGTTCATCAAGTATAAGACAGTCAATTTTTTTAGTGAATAAAAGAGCTAAGGCAACACGATTTTTCTCTCCACCACTCAACATTCCAACCTTTTGGTCTAAATACTCCTTTGGAAATAAAAAGCTCTTAAGATAACCATATACATGCATATTTTTACCATTTACATCTATTATATCTCCACCATTTGGACAGAAAATCTCTAATAAATTTTTATCATCATCAAGCATTTCTCTATGTTGGTCAAAATATCCAATAGCAAATTCACCTCTATCTATCGTACCTCCAAGCGGTGCTAACCTGCCAAGCATAAGTTTAAGCAAGGTAGATTTACCTGAACCATTTATGCCAACTATTGCTATCTTATCGTGTTGTAAAATCCTAGTTGTCAGATTTGAAATAAGAGGTTTGTTTGGCAAATTATAACTAAGATTCTGGATATCAAAAAGCATTTTTTTTCTTGACACTCCCTCATCACGATTAAAATGTTTTTGTTCTCGTTCTAGCTCGATTACCATTTTGCGAATAAGAGTGGGGTTCGTTTTTGCACTATCTCTTAGCTCAAAAACCCTTTGTTTTCTGCCTTGATTTCGCTTTGCTCTTGCTCGTACACCTTGAGCCAACCATGCCTCTTCTTGTTTTAGTTGTTGCAGCAAGTTTTCATGACTCTTTTGCATAGATTGAAGTCGTTGCTCTTTTAGTAATAGATAGTTTTGATATCCACCATTGTAGCTTACTAGCTGTTGATTGTCCACTTCTACTACTTTTGTGGCAATTGTATCTATAAAATATCTATCATGAGATACAAACAAAAGCGTAAATTTCTCACGCAAAAGCATCTCTTCAAGAAACTCAACCATATAAACATCAAGGTGATTTGTTGGCTCATCAAGTAGCAGAATATCTGGTTTTTTAAGCACTAATCCAGCTAATGCAACACGCCGTTGTTCTCCACCAGAGAGTGAATCTACAACTCTATTTTCATACTCTTTGAGTTTAAACTCTTGCAAGACTCTATCTATCTTATCGTCCAAATTCCAAGCATTATGATGGTCTAGAAATGCTAAAAGTTGTGAGTGTTCTTTTAATAATAGTTCATTCTCAAAATCAGTTGCTAATTTTGAGCCAACTTCATCATATTTTTTTCTAGCATTATAGAGCTCTTCAAGCTCCAAAGATATAGCCTCTTTGACTGTAATATTTGGACTAAATTGTGGGTGCTGAGATAACATCTCAACTTGTATACCACCTTGTATGACCCTTTTGCCTTCGCTAGGCTCTTCTTCACCAAGTACAATCTTCATCAGTGTTGATTTCCCACATCCATTTTGACCAACAAGTGCTATTCGCTCACCACTATTTATATGAAAATTAACACCATTTAATAGCACCTTAATATTGTACTGTTTTTTTATATCGAATAAATCTATTAACGCCACTTGTGTCCTTTTGAATGAAATGAGATTATATCCAAAAAAGACTTTTTAAGCCAAACTTGATAGAATGCAAAACAAAAAGGATAATGATGCTGCAAGCACTTATAATCGCATTTACTATCTACACATTGATAAAAGTTTATATTTCTATTATGCAGATGGGATATATTATTGATGAACGTTCGAAAACTCCTGTATTAATGAGTAAAGAAAAATATATTGAAGCTGCAAATTATGCAATTTCGAAAGAGAAAATTTCACTAACATCACATATTATAGAATATCTACTATTCATTTGGTGGACTATAATTGGTTTTGGCCTATTATATGAAGTAGTATTGTCATATGGTTTTAATTCTTCAATGCTTATTAGTATTTTATTTCTGGTTGGATTTTTTACATTTGATTATATATTATCGCTTCCACTTTTGATATATCAAGTATTTGTCATAGATAAAAAGTATGGCTTTACTAAAACTACACCAAAATTATTTACTCTTGATCAAATAAAAAGTATAACAATGTTTTTTACGATTGGGCTTTGTATAATGGCACTTTTGATTTGGATTATTAGTAGTTTTGATACTTGGTGGCTCTATGGGTTTTTAGCAATTATGTTTCTAATATTGCTGATTAATTTTGCTTATCCTACTATTATTGCACCGATGTTTAATAAATTCACACCTCTTGTGGACAATGAACTGCAAAACAAGATAGAAAAACTGCTAAACAACTCTGGTATGCACACTAATGGTATTTTTGTAATGGATGCTAGCAAGAGAGATAGCAAACTTAATGCCTATTTTGGTGGGCTTGGAAAAAGCAAAAGAGTAGTTTTGTTTGATACATTGATAGAAAAACTAAATCATAATGAACTTTTGGCTGTTTTAGGGCATGAACTTGGACATTTCAAGCATGGAGATATTTGGAAGAATATAGCTTTGATGAGTATTCTATTTTTTGGAATATTTTTTATTATAGGTCATCTGCCTAATGAAATTTTTAGCGAACTTAAAGTCGAACCTATAGCTGGAGTTGTGATTGCATTTTTATCGCTAGTTTCATCATTAATTGCATTTGTATGGATGCCAATAGTAAGCTTATTTAGTCGTCATAATGAATATGAGGCTGATAAATACGGCTCGAGTGTAGGTGGTGGAGACAAAAATTTAATCTCTGCACTATTGAAACTTGTTGGAGAAAATAAATCTTTTCCAAAATCACACCCGTTATATATATTTTTCTATTATTCACACCCACCTATTTTAGAGAGATTAAAAGAGCTTGGATATGATAGCAATAACATACCAGAAGTACAAAAGGACGGTATTTTTACATTTATTGGAGAGCAAAAGTGACTATAAAAGAAGCTTTGGCTTGGGCTAGAGCTCGGCTAATAGAAAGTTGTGAGAGGCCACTTTTTGAAGCAGAACTTCTTATGGCCTATCATCTAGGTGTTGAGCGAATTTATCTCGCAACAAATGAACATAAAGAACTTAGATCAAAAGAAGTGTTCGAGCAAATTGTACTAAGAAGAGCATCAAATGAACCATATGAATATATTACAAATAGTGTTAGTTTTTATGATATAGAACTATTTGTAAAACATGGTGTTTTAATTCCAAGACCAGAAACAGAACTATTAATCGATGAAGTTTCTAAGATTATTAGTGAAAATTGTATCACTAAAATAGCCGAAATAGGAATAGGTAGTGGTGCTATTTCAATTGTTTTAGCACGAAAATTTCCTAATCTAAAAATAACAGCAACAGATATTTCTGATGACGCTCTTGAAATTGCAGCTAGGAATATTAAATCATTTGAGCTTGAGGATAATATTAAACTAATAAAAACTAATCTACTTGATGGAATAGATGATGATTTTGAGCTAATAGTAAGCAATCCACCGTATATAGCCAATGATATTGTACTAGAATCAAATGTACAAGACCATGAACCTCACAACGCACTTTTTGGTGGACTTGTAGGCGATGAATTGCTAAAAGATATTATCACATTGGCAAAAGTTAAAAATATCAAGTTTCTAGCTTGTGAAATGGGCTATGATCAAAAAGAGTCGCTTGAGCTTTATTTAACCAACATTGGAGTACAATATCATCACTTTTATGATGACTTAGCTGGATTAAATCGTGGGTTTACAGCTAGTTTTGATGCATCTAAGGTGCCATGAGTCGTACGCTGATGACACATAGCAAATATGGACTTTGTCCATAAAGTAAATACAAATAGAAGGATTTTTATGTCAACAACTTTTAGATATATAACAATGTTTTATATTATATTTTTAGCTCTTGTTGCTGGAGCTTCACTCTACGCTGGTATTGTAGTCGCTCCTGTTACATTTGGCACAGAGAATATACTGGGCTCAAAAGTACTTAGTCGGTACGAAGAGGGTCAAATAATGACTCAAAACTTTCTTAGACTCTCGTATGTAGTCACATTTAGCGTTGCTGTTGCTTTTCTTTATGAGAGCTATAAGTATAAAATGGGGGAACGAGATATGTGGACATTTATGGCTCTATTTTTGGTTGTAACTACTGGTATTATGTTTTCATTTTACTACCTACCTGATATTATTTCTATGCAACAGCTAGGAGAACAAGCGACACAAACTCAAGCATTTGACGATATGCACAAAGGTTCATCACTTGATTTTAAAATATTTATCTTTGCAACCATTTTTCTAATAGTAAAAAATTTACAAAAAGCCATGAAATAAACCATGGTTAGCCATCCGTTTGCTCCGATTGTATTCAAAAATACTGAGATATTGATTTTGGGTTCATTTCCTAGCAAAATATCTATAAAAAATAATTTTTACTATTCAAATCCACGAAATCAATTTTGGAAAATAATGTCTTCCGTTACAAATTATCCAATCAACAATAAAGACCAAATGATATGGCTGCTAAAAGAGAGTAAAATCGGGCTATGGGATATGATAAGTAGTTGCAACAGTGAAAACTCACTTGATAGTTCTATTGAAGATGAAGAGGTAAATGATATTGAGCTTTTATTGTCAAGCTACCCAACTATAAAAACCGTAGCATTTACAGGCAGGAAATCTGAACTCTTATTCGATATGCATTTTTCACATTTAGACATATCCAAAGTTTATATACCATCACCTTCACCTGCTTACGCAAAAATGACATTGGCTAATAAAATTGAGAAATATAAAGAGTTACTTATATGACATGGGCAATAGGAGACTTGCAGGGTTGTTTTAGCTCCTTTATGAGGCTACTTGTAAAAATAAAATTTGATAAAAGTAAAGATACTATTTGGATAGTTGGAGATCTAGTCAACAGAGGAGAGGACTCACTAAAGACTTTAGAGTATGTCTATTCCAATAAAGATAATTTTAGAGTAGTTTTGGGCAATCACGACATATCTCTCATATCTGCATACTATGATATTAAAAAAAGTAACCTAACAATTGATCCTATTTTAAAATCACCAAATGCAAAAGAGTTGGTTTGGTGGCTCAAATCACAACCATTTTTATATATAAATGAAGAGCTTGGGTACTGTATGTCACACGCAGGTATTTCACCTAATTTTGATATTGATAAAGCAATACAATGGAGCAAAATATTAGAAAAAAGATTGAGTGGAGATGAAATAATACCTTGGCTCGAAGTAGCAACAAAAAGCAAATCATTATCTCTATCATATAATGGGGATTATGATGAACTTTATGCTCTTGCTTCATTTACTAGAATGAGATATTGTTTTGATGATGGAACGCTAGAGCTTGAAGAAAAAGATGGTGTGTCAAAATCAGAAAAACTAAAACCTTGGTTTAAAATAGAGAATAGAAAACCTATCCCGTATAAAATAATATTTGGTCATTGGTCAACTTTGGGATTTTATAAGGATGAAAATGTTATTGCACTTGACACAGGCTGCGTGTGGGGAGGCGAACTAACCGCTTTTTGCCTAGAGACACAAGAGGTTAAATATGTATCATGTAAGCGTTAATTCTCTACAATATGTCCTACAAATTTTGAGCTATTATCGATAATCTCTCCGCCTCGTCTAAATCCTAATCCACAAGCTTCATAAGCGTAAAAAACTCCAGCTTGATATGAATTTCCATTGTTATCTTTTGACATTGTAGCAAATTCTTGATATATCATTTTGAAATTTTCATACTCACCACTATTTTTTGAGATGCTCATGCCATTCTCGTCGATTATCTCTACATTTCCACCTTCTCTACCAAAAATAGGTTTTTTTACCTGTTTTTTGACCTCTAATGGTTCAAAACTTGTTTCAAGCAAAAGTGGATGTTTTGGATACAATTCCCACAAAATCTTCATAATACCTTTGCTTTGAAATAGTAGAGTATATGCTGGATTAAATATAACAGCTTGTTGATTTTTGATAATATTGCCTAGCAACATTGCCAAATCAGACTCATCGAGAGCTATACTCTCCCATGGAATTAGCTTAAACCATAGTTCATATTGCTCGCCCTCAAAGAAAATGCCATCATCGCTAAATTCAATCTCATCTACAAAAGCAAATTCAGTTATAAATCCAACAGAACTAGCCATATGCTGGAGTAATCTTACAGTATTTTCCTCTTCCACATTGCCTCTAATTGAACTAAATAAAAATTTCCAACCTTCATATTTTTCCTCAAAATCCTCAACGCTCTCTTCAAGTGTAACAAGCCTTTTAAAATTATCGCTCAAAGCTTCATATATGCCATTAAATTGGCTACTCTCTTCAAGATTGTTGGCCTTAAGTATTGCCCACTGGACAATACTGCTCTCAAAAAGTGAAGTAGGTGTATCAGCATTGAATTCAAGTAACTTAATAGGTAATCCATCAATCCCACCAGCAAAATCAAATCTGCCATACAGATGCCAATG
Organism: Sulfurovum sp. UBA5198; assembly: GCA_002412865.1. Classification (GTDB taxonomy): domain Bacteria; phylum Campylobacterota; class Campylobacteria; order Campylobacterales; family Sulfurovaceae; genus BN30871. The sequence continues at coordinate 40,712 of DHVW01000002.1, read as the reverse complement.
AATATCATTTTCCCATGAAGCTTTTATCATATCAATAAGATTAAATGGTATTCCGATATCATGAAAAAGATTATGTTCGATTACATGTTCTGCTACATTTACAAACATATCATAAAGCTCATTAGCTGCACTCTCATATGCTAAAGCTTCTTGTTCGCTAACTATCACTAACTCATCTGCAATATAGCTAGAGTTATCACTGTCTGTGTGCCAAGCAAATCCTAGGGACTCAAGATATTTATTTTCTAATGGTTTTGTTTTGGCAAGTTTTATCACAATCAACCACCAAACGAGCTACTACTACTTCTGGATGAAGAGCCACTATTCCCAAAAAATCCACTTTTTTTGCTAGAAGATGAGGCAGATGAAGCACTATTTTTACCAAAGCTATTCGCACTTTTTGAGTATGTAGATGGCGACTTATAGTTAGTTTGACGGTTTTGATTATAGTTTTGGTTTCCAAATAGTTTATTTCCTATGTAAGCTCCAAGCATAGCTCCAGCTGCACTTGCAAGTATGGTTTCGCCAAGTCCCATTCCACTATGTCCAGAAGACACCTCTTCACTTTTTGGTTTTGTTAGATTTGATGTATTGTTATCAATCTTTATCTCTTCTTCTTTAATAAGCTTATCCATCTCTTCTTTGCTTAAAACTCGTTCAGTTCCATCAAATTGTTTTAGAACAATTCTCATCTCGTCTGATGGAAATTCCTCTTTTATTTTATATTCTCCCTTTGCAACTTCTTCGATTACTACAAAGGCATTCTTTTTCTGCTCTTGCGTAATACCTTGTGACTGCTCTGTTGCATTTTGTCCACCATCGCAACCACTAAGTCCTGAAGCCAATATTGCTCCAAGTCCACTAAGTGCAATAGCACTAGAATATTTCTTTATATGTTTCATTGTTTTTACCTCGTTTATGCAAATGTTTCGCATAATTATACACTAAATATATAATGAGTTGTGGTACAATCAAACAAAAAAATACGGATAAATAATGATAAAAACTGCTTGTGGGCTTGACTGTTATGATGGTTGTGCAATAGAATTCAAAGACAATAAAATATTTGGAAGCAAAATAGACAAACAGACAAATGGGACTCTTTGCTCTGTGCTTAATCATGAATTTGATAAAGCACAGAGAATAGAAGTTCCAATGATAAATGGCAAAGAAGTGAGCTTGGATGAGGCACTTCAATATGTTGCGATAAAACTCTCAAAAAATAGTCTACTATGGCGTGGAAGTGGTAATGTAAGTGTAATGCAAAATATCACAAATCTACTTATGGAAAAAGTAAATGGCAGTCTAACCAAAGGTAGTCTTTGTGATGGGGCTGGAGATTATGGAATAGTAGAGGGCAGAGGCTCAAATATAACTCTACCATTAGAGCAGATAGAAAAAAGTGAAGTAGTTGTAGTATGGGGCAGGAATATTACTACTACGAATGCTCACATAATGCCATTTATTAAAGATAAAACTATTATTGTGATTGATCCTGTAAAAACCAAAATAGCAAAAATGGCAGATTTACATATACAGCTTGCACCACGAAGTGATATTTATTTGGCATTACTTTTAGCTAGATTTGCCATAATGGAGGATCTTATAGATATTGATTGGTTAAAAGTTAATGCACCTGAATATGATGAGTATTATGATTTTATACGAGGTTTTCGCATTAAGTCACTCTTAACGCTTGTCGATACCAGCCTTGATGCTATTGGTGATATGCTTTGCATGATTGAGGGCAAAAAAGTAGTATTTTTAGTAGGTACTGGTGTGCAAAAATACTCCATAGGTTCTCAAGTGCTTAGAGCAATAGATTCATTCGTTGCACTTCTTGGATTATTTGGCAAAGAGGGATGTGGCGTAAGCTATCTTGGCGATTCAAAGCTTGGGTATGATAATCCATTTAAGACCAAATGTCAAAAAGTATCCAAGGTTGATACACCTTTTGATGTTTTTGATACAGTTCTAATCCAAGGTGGAAATCCAATGAGTTCAATGCCTAATTCAAATCAAGTTAAACAAAGACTAAAAAAAGTCAAAGATGTGATATATTTTGGACTATATCACAATGATACATCAGGGTTTGCAAATGTAATTATTCCTGCTCTTAGTTTTTATGAAAAAGATGATTTTAGAATTAATTATGGAAATCAATATGCACATAAAATGAATAAAATCAAAGAGTGTAATTACGGTATTAGCGAATATGAATTTTCACAAAAGATTATTAGCATATTGGGTTACGAAAAGCTAGAAGAGGAAAGTTTTTATATAGATTTTTGGGTCAAGCAATGTATTAAAGATGGTGATACTATGTTTATGAAAAGTTATCAAAAGATACCATATAGTGATGGATTTGATGGTGGATTTCAATTTTTGGATGACTACGATGATGATTTTATAGATACAAAAAAGATAAAAAGACCAAAAGGATATAAAAATCTCAAAGAAGAAGGTGACCTGTGGCTGATAACTCAAAAAATGGCTCATGCTATAAATACACAATTTAGAAGTTCAAATACAATACTTATAAGTCCAGAACATGGTTATATTGATGGTGAAGTAGTAAATGTTAGCTCGGAATATGGAAGTGTAAACTTAGTGGCAAAAAATAGTGATTATGTTAGAATAGACTCTGTTGTAGCTGGCTCTAATTGCATAGAAATAAATCAACTTACACCTTCTATAATAAGCAATGACGAAAATGGTGCTTGCTATGGAGAAGTCAAGGTAACACTATCCAAAGTGGTGATATAATATTATAAATAATTTACCTAGAGAGAAAATAATGAATTTAGAAGAGATGGATAAAGAATTTGTACTACAAACATATACACGCAACTATACAAATTTTACGCATGGTGTTGGCTCAACACTCTATGATGAAAACGGTGATGATTATATAGATTTTGCTAGTGGAATAGGTGTAAATAGTGTAGGTCATGGTAATGAAAAATTAACAAAAGTAATTTGCGAACAGGCTAGTAAAATAATTCATATTTCAAACCTTCAAGTGATAGAACCACAAGCAAAACTTGCACAAAAAATATCAGAGTTATATGGCAAAAATGTAGGTACATTCTTTGCTAATTCTGGAGCAGAGGCGAACGAAGGTGCAATAAAGCTAGCCAGAAAATATGGAGATACAAAGTTTGATAATAAAAAATATAAAATTATCACACTAGAACACTCTTTTCACGGAAGAACATTATCCACAGTAAGAGCTACAGGTCAAGATAGTTTCCATCCAAGCTCATTTGCTCCATATATTGATGGTTTCAGCTATGTTGGAACCATTGCAGATGTCAAAGATGCGATAGATAATGAAACGGTAGCTGTTATGATGGAACTTGTACAAGGAGAGGGTGGCGTAGAGGCATTCGATAAAGATGAAGTTCAAGAATTAGCTCTTATGTTAAAAGATTTAGGTCTTCTTTTGATAGTGGATGAGGTACAAAGTGGGGTTTATCGTACTGGGGAATTTACAGCTTCAAATTATTATGGTATCACACCAGATATTATCACTCTAGCCAAAGGGCTTGGTGGTGGTGTACCGATAGGTGCTGTACTCACTCCACACAAAGATATTTTGGTAGCTGGTGATCATGGTAGCACCTTTGGTGGTAATTATCTAAGTACGGCTGCTGGATTAGCAACACTAGAGATATTAGAGGAGCTGTACAATTCAAAAAAGCTTCAAAATACGATAGAGTATTTTGGATCTAAGTTAAATGAAGTTCTTGAACAATATCCGCAATTATTTATAAAACAGACCGGGATAGGATTGATGAGAGGGCTAAAGGCTATGAATAGTGAAATTCAAGCTTCAATAATCAAATCATCAATGAAAAATGGTCTAATTTTGTTAAAAGCTGGACGAAATACAGTGCGATTTTTACCAAGCTTAACAATAAGTAAAGCAGAGATAGATAGTGGCTTCATTAGATTAGAAGAGACACTTAAAAATATATGAATTTTAGCTATTATATGAATGATTGGCTATATGGAGCTAATGGATATTATGCAAACTTTAAAGCGATAGGCAAGGGCGGTGATTTTTATACAGCAGTAAGTGCAAGTGCTTTTTTTGGGGCAAGTATTGCTAATTATCTACTTTCGCTTATAGGTGAAGATGATAGCAAAAAAAGTGGTTATTTAGTTGAGATAGGTGCACATCAAGGATATCTTATCTGCGATATGATACAGTGGATATATAGTATAGCTCCCGATGTATTAAAGACAATGAAGTTTGCAATAGTTGAAAAACATGAACATATCAAAAAGGCTCAAGCAGAATATATAAATAGTCGTTTTGGTGGCGAAGTAGAAGTATTATATTTCTCCTCGATTGAAGAACTTATTTGCGACTATGCTTTTGTAGTATCCAATGAGATATTTGATGCATTTCCTTGTGAACTTTTAAAAGATGGTAAAATCGCAACAGTGAATGAACATCAAATCTCATGGTTAGATGCACCACAAAACACACTTGAGTGGGCAAAATTACACCATTTAAATCAAGGTGAAATAGCCATTGGATATGAAGAGTTTGCAAAGGAATTTGACCGTATTAAAAAATGTGACTTTATATCGTTTGATTATGGAGAGGAATATGTTAGAAATGATTTCTCAATTAGGGTTTATGAAGAACATCAGGTTTTTCCACTGTTTGATGAAAAGCTAAAACTTAGCAAATCATATCAAAATTCTGATATAACTTATGATGTAAACTTCACTCATGTGACATCTGCATTCAGTGGAGCAGGTTTCACAAGACTTCATTACGAGACACAAGCTAGGGCATTAGTTAGATTTGGAATTATAGATATGCTTGGTGACTTTGCAAAGCAAACTACACAAGCTACATATATCAGGGAAGCGGACAAGATTAAAACACTTCTATCTCCAACTATGATGGGTGATAGATTTAAAATAATACACTTACAAAAATAGTATTAATTATAATTAATACGATATAACAGAATACTAAAACTCAAGCCAAGCTATCAAATCTCTATTTAGTCTGCTTATTGCTATATTTGTAGCATTTACATATCCATTGGCATCTGTTGTTGTGGTTGGGACGGCATAATTAAAAAGCTTACTTTTGACCATTTTTCCAGAATCAGTTTCTATAAGGGAAAATTGCACAGTGACGAAAGCATGAGAAGCACTGCCTCTAACTCTATGAGAAAAATCAAAAACCGTACTTTCCAATCTATAATCTTCTTGCATAATAGAAGTATAAGAAGTAACTCCCTTGAAAAGTCCGCTTTGCTGCAATGTTTGAATAAAAATACCTTGTAGCAATTGACCTAGATTATTGGACCACTCAGAATTTTGATAACTACCTTGCTCTAGATCGCTATAAGAAAACTGCATATTTTGACTCATTTTTTCTTTTAAGCTTTGTGGGTATGATACTTTGATTATCTTGTTTTTGAATCTATTACTATAGGCTTTAAAATCAGTATTGCCATCTAGAGTATAGACTTTCATTGATGATTCTTTGATGCTACATCCTTGTAGAGATAAAAAGATTAATATCCATAAAATATATTTCATTCGCCTGGTCCCTTATTTGGTTTTCTGGATTTAAAAAGTAGATCACTTGGACTTTCTTTGAGTCCACCAGCCACATCATCGATTTGACCTGAAAGTGTCTGTATATCAACCGTCATTGGTTCAAGAATCTTTTTCAGATTATAATCTCCTCTATCCAAACTCTTTTCTACTTTTAATGTTACCCTATTGAAATCTCTTGATGTGACCAAAAGATTCTCGGCCGTAGGATTTATGGTATCCTTTAAAGAAGAAAAATCATTAGATATTTTTTTCATAGAAACATTCAACTCCATAAGTGCGTAATCTATCTCATTCATTGTCTTAATTGCTTTTATCTCTACTGCTTCGCCTCTAGATGTAATCTTTTCTAAATGCTCCAATGTTTTTGCAAATGCCTCTATGTTTTTATCAGAAAGTATCTTTTTACCCTGTGCATTTATAATGTTAACATCATCACTTAACTTCGAAAGATAAGAAGCTTCTGTCTTAATAATAGGAATATAAGTATCAGTTGGATGCAATGTCTTCGCAATATTCGTTCCACCATCGATCTCAATAGATAACAATCCAGTCACACCAAACATTTGTGTATGTGCCGCCATATCATCTTTTATAATTGTGCCTTTTTTTATACTAAGAAAAATATCAACAACCTCTATATTATTTGGATTTATTCTCATCTGTTTGATTTTTCCTACATCCATACCATGCAATTTTACTGACGCATCTTTCGAAAGTCCTGCTACAGATTCTCTCATTTCTATCTTGTAAGTATCATACTGATCTTGTGTACTATACTTTGCAAGCCAAATAGCAAACCATATCATGCCTGCACCAAATAGTAATACAAAACTGCCTACGATTGAATAATTTATTTTATTATACATTTTTAATCCTGTCTTTAAATCTTTCTTTAGTATACTCATTTTTGAAATATGCTTCCACAAAAGGATGTTGTGATTGTAACACATTTTGCAGAGTTCCCTCTACAACTACATGTCTATCTGCCAATACAGCCATCCTATCAACAATACTAAATATACTATCTAAATCATGTGTGATTATCACAACAGTAATCCCCAATGAGTCTCGCAAACTTACGATTAATTGATCAAAATTTCGTGCACCTATAGGGTCTAGCCCCGAAGTAGGCTCATCTAAAAAAAGTAGTTTAGGCTCCATCGCCAAAGCACGAGCTAAAGCCGCTCTTTTAATCATTCCACCACTTAGTTCAGAGGGATACAGCTCTCCAACATAAGGTTCTAACCCCACTAATTCTAATTTTGAATAGACTAGTTTATCTCTCATTTCTTTGGTGATGTTAGTGTATTCTTTGAGTTGCAATTCTATATTCTCAGCAATTGTCAACGAGGAAAAAAGTGCCCCGAATTGAAAAAGTACACCCCATTTTCTATGCAACTCCTGTGCTTTTTTTGGAGTGATATTCTGGAGGTTTTCGCCTAAAATATTTATCTGTCCAGCCGTGGGCTCTAAAAGCATAATCATCTGTTTCATTAATACAGATTTCCCAGAACCACTCTCTCCAATAATAGCATAAATCTCATTTTTATTGATATGTAAATTCACATTGTCATGGATAGTTCGTGTTCCAAATTTAGTAACAATATCTTTTGCTTCAATTACTATCATAAATCAAACTCTGTATAGATAATTGAAAATAGTGCATCAAAAGCAATTACTAGAAAGATAGAATTTACCACACTTTGCGTTGTATGCAATCCTATGCTCTCTGTATTTTCTGAAACTTGAAATCCCCTAAAACAACCTACTGCTGCAATAAGAAAAGCAAATACCGGTCCTTTAATCATTCCCAAAATATAATGTTTAACTTCAAGTACTTCATAAAGCCTAGAAGTAAACTGATCCATGGAGATACCTAGCTGAATCCAAGAAGCAAACATGCCTCCAAGAATACCCATAATATCAGCAAAAAATATAAGCAATGGCAATGCTATCATCAAAGCAAAGATACGAGGTAGTACCAAAAATGAGAATGGATCAAATCCCATAGTTCTCATAGCAGAAATCTCTTCAGTAATCTTCATTGCACCAATTTCAGCAGTATAAGCCGAGCCACTCCGCCCCGCAATAACAATAGCTGCTATCATTGGGCCAAGCTCTCTTACAATAGAGATTGAAACTGTATCAACAATAAATATATCGGCTCCAAACTTTGTCAATTGCACTGCTCCTTGATATGCAATAACCATCCCAACTAAGAATATAGTCGTACCGACAATCACAATAGCACTAAAACCTGAATGATAAATATGATAAACCATTTCCTTAAAACGAAACTCTTTAGGATGCAAAATTATGTTAAATATAGCAACAAAAAGCTCTCCTAAAAAATATGTTAACTCTTTCATGTCAGTATAAAAATTAATGACCTGCTTGCCTAATGATTCAAGCCAATTTTCTTTATATTTATGAGCTATTTGCATTGGCTTATGTTCAGTATTTAAAAGATTATACATCTCCTTTTGTTTTTGTGTATATCCAATAACTTTAATTTTTGTTTTTGTCATAAAATAATTAAAATACTCAACAAAAACAAGCATTCCTGCACTGTCAAATTCAACTACACCAGAAACATCCCAAATAATTTTTCTATCAGATTGGATATCTTGCAGTACATTTTGTATATCGGATATAGTTTCAAGGGTCCATTTACCTTTAGAAACAAGCTTGATGTGGTCAGGATATACTTCTGTAAAAAGATATTTTTCATTCATGGTTAGATTATATTAAACTTCATATTAATTTTGGATGTAATTGTGATATCAATCAATCTCTTAATGTCCCATTCATCTTAAACATATCAAGAAGTTCACAATCTCCCAACTCGCATGCTCTTCGTGCATCTATGGTTGCATTTTTATAATCACCTAAATGAGAATATGAAACTCCTCTATTGATAATGATACCAAGATTATTTGGTTGCATTGTAATCGCTTGAGTGTAGTCAATTACTGCTGATGAATAATCTTTTAGCTCATAGTGTACAATTCCTCTACTATTGTAAGCTTTTACATTTTTAGGATTAAGAGAGAGTGCTTTATTGTAAAATTTGATGGCTTTGGCAAAGTTACCAATTGCGTATTGCTTGTCACCCTGTTTCACATAATCTTCTCCAAAAGCACAAAGACTAAAAAGAAGTATAAAAAGTAATTTTTTCATATTTACACCTTATTTTTTAGCTATTATAGCACAACTTAATAATTAGACAATAAGAACTATTTTATGATATAATTCTTATTATTTTATATAAAATTTAATAAAAAGATTGGATTAAGATACATGAAGCATAGTAAGGTGATAGTATTTGTTTTGTTATTGTGTACAATAGATGTATTTGCAAAAAAAGAGATAATTATAGACTTAACCAAACAGAAATTATATGCTATCGAAGATGGAAATATTACCATGGATACTAATATTTCTACTGGCAAAAAAGGCTATCGCACACCAGCTGGAAAATTTAAAATATTAGAAAAAAAAAGATATCATATCTCCACAATATACAATCTACCAATGCCATACATGTTGCGACTAACCAATGGGGGAGTTGCCATACATCAAGGTTATGTGCCTAATTATCCAGCTTCACATGGATGCATTAGAGTGCCAAAACGAGTTGCCGAGGAGTTGTTTTATTGGACTCCAAAAGGAACAATAGTGTATGTTAAGCACAATGTAAATAATAGTGATTTAAATAAAACTAGAGAAACAAATAGTACTAAGCAACAAATGGTATTTGATGTCAACAAAAAATAATAATATATGAGAATTCTTGTACAAAGTTAATATTTTGGATAATATAGTGGCACATAAATTTGGAGTACAAATGAACAAAAAAATATTAACAATAATAATGCTAATAACATTACCAATAATAATATTTGCAGATGTAAACAACGGCTGGACACCGCTACATGATGCAATATATAATGGAAATACAAAAAAAATCACAAAACTCATAACAAAAGATAGCGTAACAAAAGAGTCAAAAGCAGGAGTCACGCCACTACATTTAGCTGTGAAAATGCGTCAATTAGGTACAGTACAAAAACTTATTGACGCAGGAGCTGATATTGATGCACAAGATAAGTCTGGTCAAACAGCTCTTCACTACGCTTTAGCACAAAGACTAAATAAAATAGCCAAAATACTAATTAAAAAAGATGCCGATATGGATTTGGGCAATAATAGCGGTATAACACCACTACATCAAGCAGCCTACAAAGGTGATACTGACATGGTGCAATATATGATAGATAATGGAGCAACAGTTGATGTAAAAAATAAACAAGGAACAACACCGTGTCAATTGTCATTTATAAAACAAAACATGAGTACTACTTCGCTTTTGCAACAGTATACTAAGCTTCCATGTGGTATAAAATCATTAAAAAAAGGTGTAAAATAGTGACTATATTAATAAATGGTGAAAACAGAGAGTTTGATAATGATATTTGTGTATCTGAACTAATAGTTAAACTTGGATTAAAGGTTCCTGTTATGGCAGTGGCTGTAAATATGAATATAGTCAAAAAAGATGATTGGGACAGTTTTATATTAAAAAGTAACGATAGAGTTGAAATGCTACAATTTGTTGGTGGTGGTTGATAAAACTAGAATTGCAATCGCTATTGCAAATCCTCCATCATGACTTATAGATAAAGAACTACTTTGAATATTGAAATTTGATTGAGCTACTGCTGATAATTTGAAATGTGGTGCACCTTTTTTATCTTTAAAAAGTACAATATCATGAAATGAAAGCTCACCACCGATACCACACCCTAAAGCCTTGGATATTGCTTCTTTAGCTGCCCAAAATCCAGCGACACTTGAGTTGCTTTTAGCCAACACTATCTCATCATCACTCAGAAATCTCTTCTTAAATATTTCACCATGTTTTATAATTGCTTTTTCTATCCGCTCAATAGCGACTATATCTGTACCTATTTTCATAATATAATTATATCACAATGCTACTCAAACATCCACTCCACAACTTTTGCAACATCGTTAGCCACAAAACATTTAACACCACTATCTTCTATGGGTTTAGCTGGTAGTATTGCTTTTTTAAATCCATGTGTTAATATCTCTTTTAGTCTTGTCTGAAGTGAGCTGACCTCTCGTATCTCACCAGTGAGGCTAACCTCTCCTAGAAATAGAGTTTGACTGCTAAGTGGGCGGTCACGATAGCTACTTAAGATTGCTGCAATAATAGCCAAATCAGCACTTGTTTCGCTGATTTTAATCCCTCCAGGAATATTGATAAACACATCATAAGTCCCAAGTGGCAAATCAAGCTTTTTCTCCAAAAGAGCCAAAAGCATTCCTAGACGATTATTCTCAAAGCCAGTGCTACTTCGTTTGGGATTTCCATGTGCTTCACTCACAAGTGCTTGAACTTCGATAATGATAGGACGACTTCCCTCCATGATAACGGTTAGTGCTGAGCCAGCTTGCAGGGTCGTTTTTGAGAAAAATTTATTTGTTATGCTTTTTGCATCTATTAATCCATTTTTATTCATCTCAAATATACCTACCTCATTAGTAGAACCAAAACGATTTTTAAAGCCGCGCAAAATCCTAAGCTCATTATTACTATCTCCTTCGAAATATAGCACTGTATCTACCATATGCTCTAATACTCTAGGCCCTGCTATTGAGCCATCTTTTGTAATGTGTCCAATTAGAAATATAGGAATATCAAGAGTTTTAGCTAGTCTCATCAAATCAAAAGTAATAGTTCGCACTTGCGTGACCGAGCCTGACGCCGTTGGACTGTCTTCACTGTATAATGTTTGTATGGAATCAATTACTATCATACTATATTCTGTCCTAGCTATTTCAGCTATTATATTTTGTAGATTTATCTCACACAATAAAAATAGATTATCACTATTGGCATCCAGTCTATCGGAGCGGAGTTTAATCTGCCCCAAGCTCTCTTCGCCAGATACATATAAAACATTTTTACCGCTTTGTGCTACATTTCCAGCTATCTTAAGCAATAGCGTGGATTTGCCAATCCCTGGGCTACCGCCAATTAGCGTTAGTGAGCTAGCTACAATGCCACCACCAAGCACCAAATCAAGCTCCTTGCTACCAGAACTAAACCTGTCTATCTCTTCTTGTTTTATTGCCGTAATTGCTTGAGCCATAGATTCTATGTTCTTATTTTTCACGCCACTGGTCTCTTTGAGGTATTTTATTTGCTCATTATTAAGCTCTATCATACTCTCCCACTCTCCACAGTTGGTACATTTACCCATCCATCTAGATGACTGCAAACCGCATGCTTGACATTCGAAAAGTGTTTTTTGTTTCGCCATATTTTATCCTTCTTAATGAAGTATATAATAGATTATAATTGTTTTATGAAAATATGTCAAATTGAAATTTTATTTTGAAGTGTTGGTTGCGGAAACAGGATTTGAA
>DHVW01000002.1:0-28548 GCA_002412865.1 Sulfurovum sp. UBA5198 | reverse complement strand
CTGACCGGACTGCTCTATTCCGCGACCGAATAATATGGATGGGGTAGAGGGATTCGAACCCCCGAATATCTGCACCAAAAACAGATGCCTTACCGCTTGGCGATACCCCAATAATCGTTTGGTGGACGGCATTATAGCAAACATAAAAGCATATGTCAAGAGCTGTGAAATAAAAAATAAACTTATAGGCTAAAGTGATGTGATGGTATAATATGTACAAATATATAAGGATATAAAATTGAGAGAGTCACTAAAGAGAGTTGAGTTAGCAATAAAAGCCATCAAACAAGGCAAAATGGTTGTCATGATGGACGATGAAGACAGAGAAAATGAGGGTGATTTAGTCTACGCTGCCACATTTAGTACACCTGAACATGTGAATTTAATGGCAAAAGAGGCTAGGGGACTAATCTGTACACCTCTTACAAAAGAGATAGCATTAAATTTAGACTTAATGCCAATGGTTGCACATAATGACTCAAATCACGAAACTGCTTTTACTGTATCTGTGGATTTAAGTAGTGCTACGACTGGAATATCGGCACATGAAAGAAGCGATTGTATCGAGAGACTAGCTAGCACAATTGCCAATAAAAGCGACTTCGTGCGTCCTGGGCATATATTTCCACTTATAGCTAAAGATGGTGGTGTGTTGGTGCGTACAGGACATACTGAGGGCAGTGTAGATCTATGTAGACTTTCTGGCGTAGCACCTGTAGCTGTAATATGTGAGATAATCAAAGATGATGGAACAATGGCACGAAGAGATGATCTTGAGATTTTTGCACAAAAACATGAAATGCCTATCGTATATATCTCTGATATTGTAGAATATAGACTGGCAAATGAGAAGCTTGTAAGCCTTATTGGCGAAGAAGATGGTGAAATCATGGGAACAAAAGTAATTATTCTTAATTTTGAAGATCATCTCGGCAGAAAACATAAAGTAGTACAATTTCATAAGCTTCATGAGCATTCAAATGTAAAGTTTCATAATATTGGGTTAGATAGTGACCTTATACTCTCATCAAAAAGATATGATACACTAATTAAGAGTGTAGAGTATCTTAAAAATAATGGTGGTATATTAATATTATTGGATGCAAAAACTATATCTCATGAACAAGCCAAAGAGTTTGGAATTGGGGCTCAAATTTTAACAGCACTAGGTGTAAATAAAATATCACTTCTTACGACTCATACTGATACAGAGTTTGTGGGAATTAGTGGTTTTGGTCTTGATGTTGTAGAAAAGATAGCATTGGTATAGTTTTTTAGTGATTAAATTAAATACTCCAACGCCTATTGATAAAATAACCATAAATGAGCGGTCATTTTATATCAAAAGAGATGATCTGATAGATGATGATTTTTCTGGAAATAAAGCTAGAAAGTTACATTATTTTTTACATAATGAATTTCTTAAAATAAAAAAAATAATCTCATATGGCTCTGCTCAGTCTAACGCAATGTATTCGCTGTCGGTTCTAGCAAAGATGCGTGGATGGGAGTTTGATTACTTTGTAGATCATATTGCAGCCTTTTTAATAGAAAATCCAAATGGCAATTACGAGTATGCACTAAAGAATGGTATGAATATTATCATTGGTAAAATGAAAACTAATTACAGTGATGATAGTGTGCTATATATAGAAGAGGGTGGACGAATAGCTGAAGCTGCCTTTGGACTTGAAATATTAGCTAATGAGATTATGCAATGGCAACGGAATGTTGGAATTAGTAAACTAAATATTGTGTTGCCAAGTGGTACAGGAACTACGGCACTATTCTTACAAAAATCACTCACAAAGCTAGGTTCATCCATCAAAGTATATACGACCCCATGTGTGGGAGACAGCGACTATCTAAAAGAGCAGTTTAGTATGCTTGAGATTGAACAAAAATATCATCCAATAATTATTGAGCCACAAAAAAAATGGCATTTTGGTAAACTTTATAGAGAACATTATGAAATTTGGATAAAATTACGCAATGAAACGAACATAGAGTTTGATATGCTTTATGACCCCATTGGTTGGCAAGTTTTACTTGGAAGTAATCTTGTGGGTGATATTTTATATATTCATCAAGGTGGACTTCTTGGCAATGTGAGTATGAGAGCTAGATATGAAAGAAAATACAAGGATTTATATGAAGATTTTAAGAACAGATAGTAAAACATTCAAAGATGAATTTGGAGAACTTTTAAAGCGTGGTGCAATGGATATAGATGGTGTTTCTACAATTGTAAGTGCATTACTAAAAGAGATAAGAGATGGTGGGAATACTGCTGTAAAATCACAAATATCTAAATTCGACAGATGGTCGCCTTTGAGCGATGATGAACTTTTAGTATCCACGGATGATATGAAAAAAGCATATGATAATATTGATAGCAAACTCAGAGATGCAATGCAGCTTGCATATAATAGGATAAAGGCGTATCATCAAAAGCTTATGCCAAAATCATGGTTAGATGAAGAGCCAAATGGTATTAAACTTGGTCAGAAAGTAACACCGGTCGACAGGGCTGGTTTGTATATCCCTGGAGGGAAAGCAGCATATCCAAGTTCGTTACTAATGAACGCGGTTCCAGCAATCGTAGCTGGGGTTAAAGAGATAGTTGTATGTACTCCAGCCCCTGATAATGAGCTTAACGAATTACTATTAGCAGCATGCCACTTATGCAAAGTAACCAAAGTATACAAAGTAGGTGGTGCATCAGCTATTGGAGCGATGGCATACGGTACCGGGACTATACCAAAGGTTGATGTGATTACTGGTCCTGGGAATATATTTGTTGCGACTGCTAAAAAGCTAGTTTATGGTGAGGTGAATATCGATATGATAGCTGGACCTAGTGAAATAGGGATACTAGCAGATGAGTTTGCTAGAGCTGATTTTATAGCTATGGATTTGTTATCTCAAGCAGAACATGACGAAATGGCGAGTTCAATTTTGATTACTACAAGTATGGATTTAGCAAATGAAGTAAGTAGTAAGGTTGAGCAGTTTTTGACAACTCTAAGCCGTGAAGAGATTGCACGAAAATCCATAGGAGAGCGAGGTGCAATCATAGTAGCTAGGAGCATGAGTGAAGCAGTTGAGCTTATGAATGAGATAGCACCAGAGCACCTTGAGATTATGACCAAAAATCCTATGGATTTGCTAGATAGCATTACTCACGCTGGAGCGATATTTATTGGAGAAAATACTCCTGAGCCAATAGGTGATTATATAGCTGGTCCAAATCATACATTGCCAACAGGTGGAACTGCGAAGTTTTATTCACCTCTAAGTGTAGAGCATTTTATCAAGAAAAGCTCTATTATATACATGAGTAAAGCTGGAATTGATGAGCTTGGAGAGGCATGTGCATTAATAGCTCATACAGAAGGCTTAACCGCTCATGAGCAGAGTGTAAGAATGAGACTAAAATAGAAAACTTAATTTTTATTTAAAAATCTCACAGTAACACTTGTAAGCATTGGACTTGATATAGGCTGACGCATAAGTGAATGTGAGTGTACTTCAAGCGTATCAGCAACTATTCTACTGTAATCATTTAGACCTAGCATAGTAAGTCTATCCAGTGAACTAAGCACCATGGCCAATGACGACGGATATGAGCTATCATAAATCTCCGCTTTACTAGCAAAAATACCATTTGTATAGCTCCAGTGTCTATTTTTATAAAATTTTAATATAGCTTCATTGCATATATCACCTGCAAATTCTAAGTAATTTCTATTTTTTGTTTTGTCATATGCCCAAAGAAGCATATCCGCAAAGTAAGCATAATCTTCCAAAAATGCTTTTACAGTTGGCTTGCCATCTCCAATAGCCGTATGATAAAGAGTATTATCTATAAAAATCTTGGCTATCAATTGTGAAAGTGAATTTTTTGCTATTTCAAGATACTTGTCATCTACATCACTAGCAACAAAGAGTGTCTTTATCATCATAGAATTCCATGAAGTGATTACTTTCGTATCAATTTGTGGATATTCTCGTTTACTTCTTATATCTTGCAATGCAGTAATGGCAATATCGTAATTACTAATCTTTTTGTTTGTATCTTTTACATTTACTATAGATTTGCCTTCAAAGTTACCAAGCAGAGATATATCAAGCTCATCAGCCACCAAGAATACCTCTTTTTCACTTAATCCAGAAACCACCATCGCTTCAATGGCTTCATTAAAACTATAGACAAAATATTCACCTTCTATTCCATTGTTATCAGCATCACTAGCTGCATAAAAGAGTCCATCATGGCTCATTTTATCTATCATAAAGTCTATTGTTAAAGTAGCTATATCTTTATATATCTCATTTTTTGTCACATCATATGCTTTTAGATAAAGCTCACTTAGAAGTGCGTTATCGTATGTCATCTTCTCAAAATGAGGAACAAGCCATCTCTCATCAGTGCTATACCTACAAAACCCACCATCTACCCTATCATATATACCACCCCTAGCCATTGCATTAAGTGAAAAAGTTACCATATCTAATATTTTTTTATCATTCGTAATTTTATATAGCTCTAGCAAAGTTAAATGAGTCGAAACTTGTGGAAATTTTGGTGTTTTGCCAAATCCACCATTTTTATCGTCATATAATGATATTGCCTGCGATACAAAACGATTTATTATATCAATATCTAGTTTTGTCGCCTCAATTTTCATCTTTGGTCTTAGTGCAT
Organism: Sulfurovum sp. UBA5198; assembly: GCA_002412865.1. Taxonomy (GTDB): domain Bacteria; phylum Campylobacterota; class Campylobacteria; order Campylobacterales; family Sulfurovaceae; genus BN30871. Next base: position 23,840 of record DHVW01000002.1, on the reverse strand, counting down.
TTAGTATCTCATCACCTTTTTCATTGAGCAAATCTGGCTCGGCCTTGTATTTTTTTGATATTGTTGCCAAAAGTTCATCAAAAGCCATCATTCCGTGTTTTGGTACAGGAGGAATATATGTAGCACTATAAAATGGCTTTAATTCTGGTGTTAAAAAGATAGATGTTGGCCAGCCACCACTTCGTCCATTCATTAGAGTGTAAACTTCTTGGAAATATTTATCTATGTCTGTTCGCTCCTCTTTATCAACTTTAATAGATATAAAATTAGTATTCAGCACCTTTGCTATTTCTTCATTTTCAAATGACTCATGCTCCATCACATGACACCAGTGACAACTACTATATCCAATAGATAAAAAGATTGGCAAATTATGCTCTCTTGCCAATTCTAATGCTTCTTCACCCCATGGGTACCAATTAACTGGGTTAGATGCGTGCTGTTGAAGATACAATGATGGTTCATTTTTTAATTTATTTGCCATTTATTACCTTTATTAATATTTCATTTGTAGTTATTGTGTATAATGCACTTAATAATTTATACTACAATAAGCTTAAAGCTTGAAAAGGTGCATCGTGAAAAAACTAATTATATTATTTGCATTAATAACAAATATACTGTTAGGTGAAGGTTTTGGAAATGTAACTCAGCCGTCGTTTGTAAAACCTGAAGATGCATTCAAAGTATCAGTTGTCGATAACAATGATACAAAAGATACAATAGTACAAATCACTCTAGAAAATGATATATATATTTATCAAGATTCACTCAAATTCAAAATATCAGGCAAAGAGATAAAGCCAGTTCTTCCTACATCTATAAAATTTCATAATGAAAATATTTTTACCAACAAGCTTGAAGTTACAATCCCAAAAGATATGTTAGATGGTGCAAATGAGCTAGAGGTTGCATTTGAAGGTTGTTCAAAAGCTGGCATATGTTATTCTCCAATAAATAAAAAATTTCCTTTAACAAGCGATACTGTAAACAAAGGTATTGGAAACAAACTATCACAACTATCACAAAGTACAAGTATAAAAGATATAGCTGGTGCAATATCAGGTGAAAGTTTTGGTTTTGTACTTTTACTATTTTTTATAGGTGGTCTTTTAATGGCACTAACGCCTTGTATTTTCCCAATGGTACCTATCTTATCATCAATCCTTGTTTCGCAATCTAGTAATGATATAAAACCAAGCATGGCTAAAACATTTATGATATCTTTGGCATATGTCGTAGCAATGGCATTAACATACGCTGTTGTTGGAATTATTGCTGGCTTGATTGGATTTGATATGAGTGCGGCAATGCAAAATCCATGGGTACTCGTAGCATTTGCTGGTGTCTTTGTGGCATTGGCTATTTCACTTTTTGGATATTATGAGATTGGACTACCGTCATCTTGGCAAACTAAACTATCAGGTATTAGCGATAATGCACAAGGCAAGGGAATATTTGGAACGGCAATTATGGGTGTTCTCTCAGCTCTTATCGTAGGTCCATGTGTAGCACCAATTCTTGGCGGTGCGATACTCTTTATATCCCAAACTGGCAATGCATTATTAGGTGGTGTTGCTTTATTTGTGATGAGCATAGGAATGGGTGTTCCACTACTGCTTATAGGGCTTGGTGCTGGTAAATTTATGCCTCGTGCTGGCGGATGGATGAATATAGTTAGTAGGTTCTTTGGTGTAATGATGTTAGCTATTGCACTTATGATGCTTGGTAGAATATTACCTGATATGGTTAATATGATTTTATGGTCAATTCTAGCTCTTGGTTCAGCGTTCGCATTATTTAAATCTATAAAAACATTTAAATCTTTTGGTGCAAAAGCATTTAGCGTAATACTTGCTAGTATGATAACAATAGTGGGTCTAATATGGGCATATGGTGCATTTAATGGGGCTTCATCTCTTATGAAACCTTTTGAAAACAAAGCAGACATACAAGCAATAAGCGATAAAAGTCATATGGGATATTCAGTTGATAGACTTATAAATGAAATAAAAGATGCTAAACAGCCTGTCATAGTTGATTTTACAAAAGAGTCATGTACATCTTGTAAAGAGCTTGAACTTATTACATTTCCTAATCCTGCAGTTAAAGAAGCTATGAAAAATTATAAATTTATAACAGTAGACTTAACAGCAAACAGTGAAGATGACCAAAAAATATTAGCTCATTTTAAAGTATTTGGAACACCAAATATTCTATTTTTTGACAAAAATGGAGAGTATTTAAATAATAAAACAATCACAGGCTTTATTGCTCCAGATAAAATGGTAAATCATATAAAAGAGATGGAGAATAAATGAGTATTGACGAGACACTAAAAGTAGGGGTTGTAAATACTCTAAGAGTTGCTAGAGATACAGACTTTGGTCTTTATTTGGAAGCCAAAGATGCAAAGGAAGTTCTTTTGCCAAATGCTTACGCTTATGACACTTTGCAGATTGATGATATTATTGATGTCTTTTTATATACAGATTCTGAAGATAGAATAGTTGCTACAACTTTGCGTCCAAAGGCTATGCTTGGAGAATATGGATATTTCAAGGTGGTGGATTATAAATCATATGGGGCTTTTATAGATTGGGGTCTACCAAAAGATTTGCTTGTGCCACTTGGAGACCAAAAAGAGTATTTTAATATCGGCAAATGGTATATTTTGCGGGTTTGCCTAGATGAACAGACGGGCAGATTGTATGGAACACAAAAGATAGGAAAATGGCTCTCAACTGATATGACCGGCATCTATCCAGCACAAGCAGTCAAAATGTTCATAATTGCAAAAACACCACTTGGATACAAAGTGATTGTTGATGGTAAATTTGAGGGAATGCTATTTGATAGTGAGATTTTTGAACCTTTGAATATTGGAGAAACAAAAGATGGAACTATTAAAAATGTACGAAAAGATGGCAAACTAGATTGTTTGCTAGCAAGTACCAAAATTACAACTGAAGACTCAAGCCAAAAGGTACTTGATGAACTTAGTATCAATAATGGTGTAATGCCTTTCACGTACAAAAGTGATGCTAAAGAGATTTATGAAACTTTTGGAATGAGTAAAAAAAGTTTTAAAAAAGCACTAACAGAATTAATTGACGATGATAAGATAATATTGACAGAAAAAGAGATAGCTCTCAAATTATAATTTAAAATAAAACAAAAGAGAAATAGTGGATAAAATAAAAATAGGCGTAGTGACTACAAGTGATAGGGCATCGGCTGGAATCTATGAAGATATCTCAGGCAAAGCAATAATAGATGTCATGGGCGAATATCTACTTAATGAATGCGAATATGAATACAGATGTATACCTGATGAACAAAACATAATAGAAGATACGCTAAAAGAACTTGCTAATATCAACTGTGATTTAATAGTAACTACAGGAGGTACAGGTCCAGCCATTAGAGATGTCACCACTGAAGCAACCGAAGCTGTATGCCAAAAACTTCTACCAGGATTTGGGGAGCAAATGAGGGCGGTTAGTCTGGCATTTGTACCGACAGCAATACTTTCTCGTCAAACTGCTGGCATATGTGATAAATCTCTAATAATAAATCTTCCAGGTAAACCAAAGTCAATAAAAGAGTGTCTTGATGCTGTATTCCCTGCTGTTCCATATTGTATTGATCTTATTGGTGGTAGCTACATGGAAGCTAATAGTGAAAATATCAAAATATTTAGACCGAAGGCTTAGTGATGTCAATCAATATCCAATTTATAGAAGACAAAATTAATAAAATGTTAGCAGAGCTAGAGCGAAATGCCATGGAGTGTGTAATGGATGAAAAAATAGATAAAAAGCATACAAATATCTATATGAAGCCAATAGTAAGTGCCAAAAAAATACTTTTAAATGCACTAGATAGTATCAAAATGGCAGAAAAATTAGCACAAAAAGAGCTATCTTAGATATCTTTTCTAGCCGTCATACAAAAAACACTATATGTAGCATTTGGTTTTTTTATCTCATTGGCAGTTTCAAATTTAATATCTTTGAAGCCAATTTCAGTTGCTATTTTTGCTAGCTCATCTCTGTCAAATCCAAAGTGAAATACTCCTTCATTATCGTCATGAAATGAACCGTCTTCACTATCCAAATCAGCTATACCTATATAGCCACCACTACTTAGCATTGAATAAAATTTAGCCAGTATTAGTTTAATATCTTGCACATGATGAATAGTCATAGATGAGATTATTGCATCAAATTTAGTGTCAATATCATGTGTTGTTAAATCCAACAGTAGGACATCCGTATCACATGCAAATTCATCTTGTTTTGCTCTAAATTCATCTAACATTGATGGAGAATTATCAACAGCTACTATTTCACCAACAGCAGGAGCAATAAAATACGACAATAATCCAGTACCAGCACCAAAATCCATGACTTTGGCATTTGATGCGAGTTTAATATTTTTCAATATTACATCAGCTATTTCTTTAGCATTTTGCACTCTCAGGCTACTCATGTCCCAATTTTTTGATTTATTCTCAAATAGGTCTTTTTTTTCAGTCATTCAATTTATCCTTTTACGCTAAGTTAGTATAAACTACCTGCACATCTTCATCATCTTCAAGTTTATCAATCAAAACTTCAACATCATTCATTTGCTCTTCTGTTATCTCGATTGGCGTATTTGGGATGAACTCTAAAGTTGCTTTTGTTACTTCAATTTTCTTCTCTTCTAGTGCTTTACTAAGCTCACCAAAAGAGGTAAAATCACCATAAATTCTAAATATTGGTTTATCATCTCCATTTTCAAGAGCTTCTATATCTTCTTCAATCTCTTCAAGTCCAAAGTCAATAAGCTCTAATTCAAGCTCCTCAATATCCATACCTTCAATTTTATCAAAAACAAATACAGACTTGCGTGTAAACATAAAATCTAATGCCCCACTTGTAAGCATTTCGGCTTTATTTCGAACCATAATTGCTTTTACATTAGCAACTGTCCTAGTATGATTATCAGTAGCACACTCGACTATCATTTGGACTCCATATGGTCCTTTTGCCTCATATCTAATCTCTTTTATATCCACAGCATCTTTGCCGCTTGCTCTTTTTATTGCATTATCGATGACATCTTTTGGTACATTTTGAGCTTTTGCATTTAGTATCGCCGTACGAAGTTTTGCATTCATATCAGGGTCAGGTACACCATCTTTCGCTGCCATTGTTATTATCTTAGCAAATTTTGGAAATACTCTTGACATATTCCCCCATCTCTTTAATTTTGAAGCTTTACGATATTCAAACGCTCTACCCATACTTATATATCCTTAGTGTAAATTATTGACAATATTATATCTATTTTGACTTAAGTCTGTTCAAAGCCGTAATATGTAAAATGCAATTATGAAATTAAATGAAATAAAACTAACAAACCCATATTTAAACCTACCAAAACTCTGCTACGATAGAGTAAAACCATCTCCACTAAATAACCCATTCCCAATTCATGCAAATATTGACTTTGCCAAAGAGCTTGATATAGATATAGACGAACTTGAAAATACCGAATTTGTAAAGCTCATAAATGGTAGCTACGCAATGGAAGGAAGCGATACATTTGCAACTTGCTATGCAGGTCATCAATTTGGTTATTTTGTGGAGAGGCTAGGTGATGGTAGAGCCATCAATATTGGTACAATCAACAATCAACACTTACAACTCAAAGGTGCTGGACCTACGCTCTATTCTAGAAGTGGGGATGGCAGGGCTGTTCTTCGCTCATCAATCAGAGAGTATCTAATGAGTGAAGCAATGTATGGACTTGGTATTCCAACGACTAGAGCTTTAGGTATTATAGGCTCAAGACAAGATGTATACAGAGAAGATTGGGAAAAAGGTTCAATAGTATTGCGTGTATCTCCATCATGGATACGATTTGGCACTTTAGAGTATTTTGCACACAATAAACGACCAGATGAGTTAAAAGCAGTAGCAGATTATGCGATAGATGAATCGTATCCACATTTAAGCAATGAAACTGATAAATATCAATTAATGTTTGGTGAAGTAGTAGAAAAAACAGCCAAACTAATGGCTGCTTGGCAAAGTGTTGGCTTTAACCATGGTGTTATGAATACGGATAATATGTCTATTGCTGGTCTTACGCTTGATTATGGTCCATATGCGTTTTTAGATGATTACGATAGTGGTTATATATGTAATCATACTGATAGCCATGGGCGATATAGCTTTGGAAATCAGCCAGAAATTGGTATGTGGAATCTAGCAGCTTTAGCTCATGCTTTAGCTCCACTAACAGATATTAATGAGATGAAAAAAACTCTGGAGGGCTATAATAAAATATTTAAAGATGAATTCAATATGCTTATGGGAAATAAACTTGGATTTGATGAAATAATTGATGGAGATACAGAGCTTATTTCACATCTTCTTGGTGTTATGCAAGGACTTAGTGTGGATTATACACTATTCTTTAGAACGCTTAGTAGATATTATGGTGACAGGGAAGATATTTTAAAACTATGCCTATATCATACACCAATGAATGATTGGCTAGATAAATATGATGTTAGATTAACCAAGAATCAAACCACAACAGACAAAAGACATATTAAAATGCTTATGACTAATCCAAAAATTGTTTTGAAAAATTATATTTTACAAGAAGCGATTGATGCAGCTAAAAATGGAGATTTCAGTATTGTTGAGGCACTATTTGAGATAGCAAAGAATCCATTTGATGAACATACAGAGCTTGAGAGATATTCGGAAGCTACTCCAGAGATATTTAAAAACAAAAAATTAAGCTGTAGCTCATAAAAAGGATAATTTTTGAACATAGAAGAGATAGAATTAAAAATTAAAAATGACCTTGGAGTAATGATATATTTTTCAGGTGAAAACTGTGGAGTCTGTCACGCTTTGAGACCAAAAATAAAAGAGCTTTTTAGTATTGATTTCCCTTTAATAGAACAAGTGTTTTTAGATGCCAATGAAAATATTGAGATAGCTTCAAGTTTTAGTGTATTTAGTGTACCTACAATGATTCTATTTTTAGATGGTAAAGAGTTCCTTAGAGAGGGCAGAAATATGAGTATTTTACAAATGAGCAATAAAATAAGTAGAATTTATGACATTATGACTAGCTAATAGCCCATTTAAGCCTCTATTAGATATAATAATGTAATTTTGTTTCAAAAGGGGTTTAATGAGTAATCTATTCAAGGGAAATACCGAAGAGGTACTGATAGAAGATAGCGTTAAAGCTAGTTATCTTGACTACTCAATGAGTGTTATTATTGGTCGTGCTTTGCCAGACGCTAGAGATGGTCTAAAGCCAGTTCATAGACGAATATTATTTGCAATGCACGAGCTTAGCCTTGGCTATAGAAGTGCATACAAAAAATCAGCTCGTATAGTAGGTGATGTTATCGGTAAATATCATCCACATGGTGATAATTCAGTTTATGACGCTTTAGTTCGTATGGCTCAAGATTTTGCTATGAGAGCTCCGCTTGTAGATGGTCAAGGAAACTTTGGTTCAGTAGATGGCGATAGTGCAGCTGCAATGAGATATACCGAAGCTAGAATGACAAAAATAGCCGAAGAGCTACTAGCTGATTTAGATAAAGATACTGTTGATTTTGTACCAAACTATGATGATAGTATGAAAGAGCCTGATGTTATGCCTAGTCGTATTCCAAATCTACTATTAAATGGTAGCTCAGGAATAGCAGTTGGTATGGCCACAAATATACCTCCCCATAGATTAGATGAACTTATAGAAGCATTAATATATCGCATAGATAACAATGATACTACCATTTCTGATCTTATGAATATTATTAAAGGTCCTGATTTCCCAACGGGTGGTACAATTTTTGGACGCAAAGGCATCACAGAAGCTTATGAAACAGGTAGAGGTCGTATCAAGGTAAGATCAAAAACCCATATAGAGCAAAAAGGAAATAAAGAGATAATTATTATCGATGAGCTTCCATATCAAGTAAATAAATCTAGACTTATAGAAAATATAGCACAACTTGTAAAAGATAAACATATAGAAGGAATTTCTGAGCTACGAGATGAATCCGACCGTGAGGGTATCAGAGTTGTAATCGAGCTAAAACGAGAGGCCATGAGTGAAATAGTGCTTAATAATCTCTTTAAATCTACACAAATGCAAGTGACATTTGGTATTATAATGTTAGCTATTACCAATAAAGAGCCAAAAGTATTTAATCTGATGGAACTGCTTGATTTGTTTTTGCGACATCGTAAAACTGTTGTAATTAGAAGAACTATATTTGAGCTTGAAAAAGCTAGAGCTAGAGCTCATATATTAGAAGGTCTAAAGATTGCTGTTGATAATATTGATGAAGTTATCCGTATAATCAGAGCAAGTAATGACGATACAGAAGCTAGAGAAAATCTAATGACCAGATTCTCTCTATCTGAAATTCAAGCTAAAGCTATTTTAGAGATGAGACTTCGTCGTCTTACTGGTCTTGAAATTGAAAAAATCGAGACTGAATTAGCAGCACTTCGTGCAATTATTGCACATCTTGAAAGTGTTCTAAAAAGTGAAGATATGATTAATGGTATTATTCGTACAGAACTTGTAGAAATTGGTAATAGTTATAGCTTCGAGCGACGAACGGATATTATAGATGATTATGATGATATTGACATAGAAGATTTGATACCAAACGAGCCAATGGTTGTAACAATCACTCACAAAGGGTATATCAAGCGAGTTCCAGTCAAGCAATATGAGAAACAAAATAGAGGTGGTAAAGGCAAAATTGCTATTACTACTTATGATGATGACTTTATAGAGAGATTTTTTGTATCTAATACTCATGATACTCTGCTATTTGTGACAGATAAGGGGCAATTATACTGGCTCAAAGTATACAAAATACCAGAAGGTAGTCGTACAGCAAAAGGCAAAGCGGTTGTAAATCTCATTAATCTCCAAGCTGAGGAGAAAATAATGGCAATTATCCCAACAACTGATTTTGCAGAAGATAAGAGTCTAGTATTCTTTACAAGAAAGGGTATAGTCAAGCGAACTAACCTATCTGAATATTCAAATATAAGAAGTAATGGTGTAAGAGCCATTAATCTTGATGAGAATGATGAGCTTGTAGAGACACAAATAGCTACACCAAAAACAAAATGGCTATTTTTGGCAACCAAAAAAGGTATGTGTATCAAATTCAAACTTGATGACCTAAGAGAAATAGGAAGAGTAGCTAGGGGTGTGACTGGTATTAAATTCAAAATAGCAGAAGATTTTGTATGTGGTGCTACCACAATAGAAGAAGATGATAATGAAATACTAATCATTAGTGAAAAAGGCTTTGGCAAACAGACTACTGCAAGTGAATATAGAGAACAAAGCAGAGCGGGGAAAGGTGTGATTTCTATGAAATTAGCACCTAAAACTGGTGATGTTGTGGGAGTTTTCTTTGTAGAAGAGGATAAAGACCTAATGTGTCTTACCAGTGTTGGTAAAATGATAAGAGTAGACACAGATGATATACGAAAAACAGGTAGATCAGCATCTGGAGTTACAATAGTAAAAGTTGAGAATAAAGACATCGTAGTTAGTATCGCGAAATGTACAAAAGCTGATGCGGAAGATGATTTCACAGACGAAGAATCAAGCGAAGAATAAGTACGAGTACAAAGATAAGGATTTAGAAATATGAAGAAATACAATATAGCAGTAGTTGGTGCAAGTGGAGCAGTTGGGGAAGAGCTTTTTAGAGTATTAGAAGAACACAATTTTCCTGTTAACAATATGTTGCCACTTGCGAGTAGTAAAAGTGCTGGAGGCAAGATAGAATTTGCAGGTAAAGAATACACAATAGAAGAGCTTACGAGTACAGTATTTGAAGGTAGAGATATAGATATAGCATTCTTTTCAGCTGGTGGGAGTATATCAGCTGAGTTTGCAAAATATGCAGTTGAATCTGGTGCTGTTGTCATTGATAATACTAGCCACTTTAGAATGGATCCAAATGTTCCTCTTGTAGTACCAGAGGTAAATCCAGAAGATATAGAGCTTTGGGAAGAGACTGGAGTGATTGCCAATCCAAACTGTTCAACTATCCAAATGGTACAACTTCTAAAGCCACTTGATGATTTATATGGCATCAAAAGAGTTGATGTTAGTACATATCAAGCTGTTAGTGGTGCTGGTAAAAAAGGTATGGAAGAGCTGGTGCATCAAATGCAAGCATTTTTCAATTTCACTCTTGATGATGCTAAAGTAGAAGCATTTGCTCACAGAATAGCACTAAATGTAATACCACACATAGACACTCCACAACCAAATGGATATACAAAAGAAGAGATGAAAATGGTTAATGAGACCAATAAAATCATGCATTCAAATTTCGCCATAAGTGCAACATGTGTTCGCGTTCCAGTGCTGAGAAGTCATAGTGAATCTATCACTATCACTTTCAAAGAGGGTGTAGATGTTAGCGTAAGCGAAGCAAGAGAAGCATTAGCAAATTTTGAAAATGTCGTTGTAGTAGATGATATAGAAAATAATGAATATCCTATGCCATTAATGGCAACTGATACGGATATGACCTATGTTGGCAGAATTAGAAAAGATATATTTGCACCAAATATGTTACATATATGGGGTGTTGCTGATCAGGTGAGAGTTGGTGCTGCTACAAATGCAGTGCGAATAGCACTAAAATGGATAAAATTAAAGGAAGATATATGAAATTTATAGAAAAATTAGAGTTCGTTTTTGAGAATATATTATGGAATAGTAGGCTTTTTGTAATTTTAGCAGTAATTTTTAGTATGCTTGGTGGTGTTGCACTGTTTATTGTTGCAAGTGTTGATATTGCTGGTGTAGTTGGAGATGTAATCACTGCATATCTATCACATGAACATGCTGAAGATTTTCATCAAAATATCGTTGGTGGACTTGTGGGAGCTATTGATTTATATCTTATGGCTGTTGTTATGCTAATATTTGCATTTGGACTTTATGAGCTGTTTATTTCAGATATTGACTCTGCAAAAAATAGCAAATCATCACAAGTATTAGAGATTCACTCACTTGATGAGCTTAAAGATAAACTTGCAAAAGTTATCGTAATGGTACTTATTGTTAGCTTTTTCCAAAGAGTATTACATACAAATTACGATGGTGCATTAGAGATGTTATATTTCTCATTTTCTATTCTTGCACTCTCTTTAGGACTATATTTTTTACATAAGGGAGCTGATCACCAATGATATTCGTAGATGCATGTTTAGGGAAAGAGACACCATATACGCCTGTATGGATGATGAGACAAGCTGGTAGATATTTACCAGAATATATGCGCGTTAGAGCAACAGCTGGTAATTTTCTAAATCTTTGCCACAATCCTGCACTAGCAGCTGAAGTGACACTTCAACCAATTGATATAGTAGGAGTGGACGCTGCTATACTATTTAGTGACATTCTAGTAGTGCCAAATGAGATGGGCATGGAGCTTGACTTTATAAAAGGTGAAGGTCCAGTATTCGCAAAACCAATAGTTAGCGAAGCAGATATAGATGCCTTGCTTGGTGGCAAAGAAGCAGCAGATAGACTTACTTATGTTTATGAGACAATTAAGCTTGTTCGTAAGCAATTAGCACCAGATAAAGCCCTTATTGGCTTTACTGGGGCTCCATGGACTCTAGCAACTTATATGATAGAAGGTCAAGGGACAAAGACATATAATATCTGCAAAAAGATGATGTATTCAAATCCAGAGTTACTACATAAAATATTAGCAAAAGTCACAGAAGTGGTAAAATACTATATGGAAGCTCAGATTGAAGCTGGTATAGATGTAGTGCAAATATTTGATAGCTGGGCAGCTGCTATTGAGCCGTCTAAATATGATGAGTTTTCATGGAAATATATGGTAGAGATAGCTGATTATCTCAAGAGTAAATACCCGCATATTCCTATAATCATGTTCCCAAAAGGCATTCCAGCATTTCTAGATAAAATCTATGGAAACTTTGATGTTTTTGGTGTAGACTGGTCTACTCCAATGGCACTTGCCAAAGAGAAATTAGGTGATAAATATGTACTCCAAGGCAATATGGAGCCATGTAGGTTATATAGCAAAGAAGCAACAAGAGAATGTGTAGAGTCACTGGCTGAGACTATGCGTGATGGCAGACATATATTCAACCTTGGTCATGGGATACTCCCAGATGTACCGGTAGAAAATGCAAAATACTTCGTATCACTATGCAAAGAGCTTAGCAAGAGATAATTCTTTAGCTAAATGATTCAGAAAGCCTTTAAGTATGAAATTTATGCAGGTAAAAGGAAATAAATGAGTAACATAATCTTTGGTCCAGTCCTATCTCGTAGGTTTGGTAAATCTTTAGGGATTGATTTGAGTCCTCACAAAAAGCAGTGCAATTTTGATTGTCTCTATTGCGAACTAAAACCAACACCAACTATGGATAAATACGATGATGTGGTGAGTGTAGATGATATTATGAAAGCCCTTGTGAGTGGACTAGAACAACACAAAGACATAGATGTCATCACTATCACAGCAAATGGTGAACCGACACTCTATCCATACCTAAGCGAACTTATAGGCGAGATAGATGCTATCAAAGGGGAGCGAACCACGCTGATACTTAGCAATGGTAGCACTATTGGAGATGAGGGGATTAGAAATGCACTGGCAAAGCTAGATATGGTCAAGCTTTCGCTTGATTGTGCGACAGATGAGTGCCTGAAAAAACTAGACCGAAGCCATAGTGGAATAAATATCAATTCAATCATGGAAGGTATGCTAGAGTTCAAAAAAATATACACAAAGCCACTAATCATTGAAGTATTGTTAGTAAAAAATATAAATGATAATTTTGAGCATATTAAGGCTTTAAACGATTTTTTATTGACACTAAATCCAACACGCATAGATATAGGCACGATAGATAGACCACCTGCGTACGCCGTCAAACCACTTAGCTCTGTGGAGCTACTCGATATAGCATCACGCTTTGATGCTACGCTTCCAGTGTATGTGGTTCATCGCAAAAGCTCAGATGTGAGAGCAGAGGAGTATAGTGATAATGAGATACTCTCTACTCTCTCAAATCGTCCACTTAGTAGTGATGATGTAGAAATTCTATTTAATAAGCAGAGTAAAGCTAGGCTTGAAAAGTTGCTAAGTGATGGTAAGGTTAAGAATATAGAGCTTTATGGGGTTAATTTTTATATATTAAGCTAAATATACTTGACTTATAAATGGTTTTAAGCTATAATCTCATCCACAAAAAGAGACAAACTCTTTAATTTATTCCGGATTAGCTCAGCGGTAGAGTAGGTGACTGTTAATCACTTGGTCGCAGGTTCGAATCCTGCATCCGGAGCCACATCAAACCCCCTAAAATACGACATCTAATCAATTTTTATTAAAAATAATTTTTCTAAAATTTAACTGGTTTAATTTCTAAAATATTTAGGTATATTTTACTCGTAATATACCTTTACAGGGTATTGTAAACCCTATCTCCAGCATCGCCAATTCCTGGTAGTATATATTTTTTATTATTTAGTTCTTTGTCGATCTGGGCAATATAGATATCAACATCTTGATGTTTGGAGTTAACAAAATCTAAGCCTTCAGGCGAACCAATAATATTAAAACTAATTATTTTTGCTGGATTTTTCTTTTTTATAATATCAATAGCATATTCGAGTGAACCGCCTGTTGCCACCATAGGATCAAGCAAAACTGCTATCTTGCCTGAAAGATTCGGGACTCTGTCGTAAAACAGCTTACTTTCAAAGGTCTCTTCATCTCTTTTTAATGCCAAAAATCCGGCTTTCGCATTTGGCATTATTTCTAAAACTCCATCAAGCATAGGAAGTGCTGCTCTTAATATAGGGATAAAAACATATTTTTCTTCTTCAAGAAATAAAAATTCTTGTTCACCTGCCCAAGTGGGAGTTTTTCTAGAAACCATATCTTCTTTTTCAAAAGCACTCATCGCCAAAATCTTTGCTATTTCGCTTATATATTTACGAAATAAGAAACTCTCCAAATTAATATTTCTAATTTTTGATATATAGTTTAAAATTAATGAATTTTCTATCTTTCTAATCATATTGAAGCCTTTTACTGTTTTTATAATCGTATCAAAAAATAATAAGTTAAAACTTATTATAACTCTATGACTTCTTGTTTCCATTGAAATGACTGTAAAATAATATAAATTGTAAAACAAAGATATAAAATATGTTACCGAGATGTATGATAATGATATTGTTAGATGTATTCAGTTTATAGATTTTAAAAATAAAGAGGCTATCGTGTATTTCACTGGCATTGCAAGAATTTATCTTAATGCTATTGATTTATATTTTAAGACTGGTATAATACACATGATTTATCCTTTATGTTATAATGTGTAAAACCCCCACGCTAATGGGAGCTTCAAGCTAGAACATTTCTTTAACTATCTTGTGTGCGAGGGCTAAATCGGCTACACGAGAAATTTTACAAAGCTTCATCAAAAATCTCATTTGACTAATAGGCATAATATTATGCCTATTCAAATTATTCTTACATTGAATTGCATTTTAACTTTAGAGCATTTGCTGATTCCTTGTTGAAGAGAGGAGAGTATTCTTCTCTATGGGTATGGCGATGAAGCGTGTGATGGAGTTGCTGAAAAGATACGCATGAACTGTCTGCTTATAATCTAACATTTTTCGAGGATCTCACAATTATAGTTTATTGGAAACAATCTTACTTTAATAGCTCATCAAAAACTCCGAAGGAATAGACCGAATGAATGAAACAACGTCCTATTCGAAAAAACTGTTAGCACTCAATAAGCCTAAGGGTTATGTGGTTACGCGATCTGACGAACTTGGGCGAAAAACAGTTTATGATCTTTTGCCTGATTGGGTTTTTCATGAGGGATGGATGCCAATTGGACGCCTTGATCTAGAATCTAAAGGGCTTCTATTATTCACAACCAACGGTAAAATCGGCGACGCGTTGACCAAGCCTGGGAATTGTGTTAAAGTGTATGAGATCTGGGTCAGAGGCCACGTAACAGACGAACATATTGCGCAGTCTTTGAGGGGAGTTCAAAGCCCGCACGGTTTACTGAGGGCTCTTGAAGTCGAAAAGATAAGCATTGGCGGCGCGAAAACAAAACTCAAGGTTATCATTGACGAGGGGAAAAATCGGCACATTCGCCGACTTTTCGGGGCGTTGAAAGACCCAAAATTTGGGACACCCTTAAAGGTCTTAGAGTTGAACCGAATCAGCATTGGCAGTTTTAAACTCAACATCGAAATAGGTCAGTGGCGTTACCTTACATTGGAAGAAGAGAGAATGCTAATTAAAAATTTTGATTAACACGAAGGGCTATCTTTTACCTTCCTCCAGCTTTTCTCACGTTCTTTTTATAAACAGGATAAAAAATTTATAATAAATCATTGTATCTAATATTTATCCGCTATAATGCTCTAAAATTAATGAAAAGTTGTCATCAATCATATCAGTATTTTTTTTCCTTTTTTCTTAGGCGTGCTTTTAGCACTATTTTTATATAAAGACTTTGCACCTGAGAATGCCTCTTTTATTCCTTTTGCACTTTTTATCGGTATTTCCATGAGTATCACTGCATTTCCTGTATTAGCATATATTATCAAAGAAAAAGGGCTTACTAATACAAAATATGGGGCTATGGCTTTGACATGCGCAGCAGCAGATGATGACTTCTCGTAAAGAATCTAGACTAAGAGAACGACTTACACCAACACTTGAATATGTCAGTATTTTGGTGCTACTTCCACTCTTCTTTGCACTCACGGGACTAAGAACAGAGATTGCTACCCGGGAAAAATAATATAATAATTTGACGGCTATTTTCCGGCACTATTTGCACAGCTAAACATCTGAGTACACCACTTTACACAGTATATTTTATACAAGAAAACTCAATAGTTCGAGAAAAGCCCTATATTACGGAACTTAGTTGATTTTTGAAGGTTAAAATTTTTTGTATCCTGCATCCGGAGCCACAATCAAAAATAAAATCTCACAATCAAACTTTATTAATGTTCAAATTTTATAAGTATCTTTTTATTATATTATAGCTATATTCTTACCAAAGGATTTATTATGTGTCTTATAATCGGTTTAGTATTTCTTGTTGCAGGATATCTATTTTTACTAGATGGTCTTATGACACAATCGCTTATTAGTTTTATAATTGGTGGCATGATTATTGTATTCTTCACAGTAAGAATGTATAAATATCGATATTGTATGTTTGGAAAAAATAGAGACTGTAATCAAAATAATATGATTGATATAAATAAAAAATAAGGAAAATTATGACGCTCAAAAAAATTTGGAATATATTATACTATATCATCATGGCAACATTGATAGGATATTTCGTCTATGCAAAAGGTTGGTTTGGAAGTAGTGTAAATAGTATAACTCCCGCACAAGCTCATGATATGATAGCAAGTGATAGTAATGTCACGCTTCTTGATGTACGGACACCATCTGAATTTGCTAGTGAGCACATAGAAAATGCTACTCTTGTTCCTCTTGATGCTTTAGAGCAAAATCTAAATAAAATAGATAAAAGTAAAAAAGTGATTGTATATTGCAGAAGTGGAAACAGAAGTATAACTGCGTCACGAATACTTCAAGATAATGGATTTGTGCCACTAAATGTAGATGATGGCATCATTGGCTGGAAAAACAGTGGATACGAGGTAACAAAATAAAATCTTCATACACTGTATATATTCTGAGATGTAGTGATGATACGCTCTATACTGGCATAACTACTGATATGGATAGGCGACTTTTAGAACACAATGAAACTTCAAAAAGTGCGAAATATACACGAAATCGTCGTCCAGTAGCACTAATATACAGTGAGAATTATGAAGATAGAAGTAGTGCTTCTGTTAGAGAGTATGCAATTAAAAAACTATCGAAAGAAGAAAAAGAAAGATTAATATCCCAGTAATTAGCTTTTTCTAAAGGCTCTAACTACAAAAAACAGTACCATAATTTTTTGAAGATTAAAATGTATTATAAAGGGTGTTGTTTGACTCATTTAGATGTAAGAGCTAGGACTATAAATGATGAAGTAAAAGCGTCTAGTATTTAGAATCCATTCCATAATTTATAAAATTCCACTAGAATTATTTTATCTTTCATTTTCTGTCTTAATGCTGAAATGTATATTTTTGCCTACTAAATAGGGGTTGTCCAAGTTTTCATTTATTTATTTATCGTACCTAGCTCGTTATAAAACTCACATTTCGTCTATATACTCCCCGTGCTGACCCTATTAAAAATTTAGTGATTAATGAATTATTGTGCCGTTAATAACAAAATATCATTTTGATATTTTAAAAGATTTGGCTATAATGAAGAATAAAAGATTGGGTGAAAAGGTGGGGTATGGCTTCTAAAAAAGATTTGTCTGAGAGGGACATCTGCACCCAGTTCATTACACCTGCTTTGAAGAAAGCGGGATGGAACATTGAAACCCAAATTCGAGAAGAAGTAGGTTTTACCGATGGTAGAATTTATCTCAAAGGAAATAAAACGGCTCGTGGAGTTAGAAAACGGGCGGATTATATTCTCTATTACAAACCCAATATCCCTATCGCTATCATTGAAGCCAAAGATAACAAACACACCGTAAGATCTGGAATCCAACAAGGGATTGAATACTCTACCATTTTAGACATTCCCACCATATTTAGCAGTAATGGGGATGGATTCTACGAACACGATAAAACCTTGTCAAATGGGCAGATAGAGCGTGAAATTTCTTTGGATAATTTTCCATCCCCCGAAGAGCTTTGGAAACGATATCAAAAATATAAGGGTATCACTTCTCCCGAAGAAGAAAAAATCATTTCCCAAGATTACTATTTTGACGGGGGGAACCGAAGTCCAAGATATTATCAGCAAATAGCAATCAATCGAACCGTGGAAGCAATTGCCAAAGGTCAAAATAGACTTCTTTTGACAATGGCAACGGGAACGGGGAAAACCTACACCGCTTTTCAGATTATTTATCGACTTTGGAAGAGTGGGACTAAAAAACGAATTCTCTTTCTTGCCGATAGAAATGCCCTGATCGATCAAACCAAACGAGGTGATTTTCGACACTTTAAAGATGTTATGACAGTGGTGAAGCAAAAGAAGATAGATAAATCGTTTAACATCTATTTGGCTCTCTATCAGGGATTGACAAACTATGATGAAGAAAAAGATGCGTATCGTGAATTTAGTCCTGATTTCTTTGACCTTATTGTGATTGATGAGTGCCATCGTGGAAGTGCCTCTGAAGACAGTGCATGGAGAGAAATATTAGAATATTTCAAAAGTGCAACGCATATCGGTTTAACCGCTACACCCAAAGAGACAAATGAAATTTCAAGCACTGAATATTTTGGTGATCCGATTTATACCTATTCATTGAAGCAAGGGATAGAGGATGGTTTTCTTGCCCCTTATAAAGTTATTCGTGTTGGTTTGAATGTTGATTTGGAAGGGTGGAGACCTGAAAAAGGGAAAACGGATAAAGACGGGCATGAGATTGAGGACAGGCTCTATAATAAAAAAGATTTTGAAAAGAATCTTGTCATCGATGAGCGAACCGAAGCCGTTGCTAAAAAGATTACCGAGTTTTTGAAAAAGACCAATCGTTTTGATAAGACAATTGTTTTTTGTATCGACATTAATCATGCGGAACGTATGAGAGCCGCACTTGCTAATGAAAATGCGGATTTGATGGCACAAAATCCAAAATACATTATGCAAATTACTGGGGATAATCAAGAGGGTAAAATGGAGTTAGACAACTTTATTAACCCTCAAGAGAGTTATCCAGTTATAGCTACAACCTCCAAACTCATGACGACGGGTGTAGATGCTCAAACTTGTAAGTTAATCGTTTTGGATAGTAATATCGCTTCAATGACGGAGTTCAAACAAATAATTGGTCGTGGGACTCGTATCAACGAGGAATATGGGAAAACTTTTTTCACAATTATGGATTTTAGAAATGTGACGGATTTGTTTGCCGATTCTAATTTTGACGGTGATCCAGTCAGAATCAAAGAAATTTCAGAAGACGATGAGATTGAAGCACCCGAAGACGAAGAGAACAATGATGAGCCAGTCACCGATGAAGAGACGGGTGAAGAGATAATTTTTGAAATACCGACAATTCGAGGAGGTGGAGAAATCGAAGAACCACCTGAACCTCGTGAAAAAATCTTTGTTAATGGGGTCAATGTAGCAATTCTTAACGAGCGTATCCAATATATGGATGCCAACGGAAAACTGATTACAGGAAGCCTCAAAGATTACACAAAACAACAGGTGCAACAAGAGTTCGCTTCTTTGGATGATTTTCTAAACCGATGGACTTCGAGTGAGCGAAAACAGGCTCTTATTGACGAATTGGAAGACAAGGGGATCATTTTCGACAACTTTCGTGAAGAGATTGGTCGGGATATGGATATTTTTGATTTAATATGTCATGCCGCATTTGATAAACCGCCTCTCAGTCGAAAAGAGAGAGCAGAAAATGTTAGAAAAAGAAACTATTTCACCAAATACGGCGATCAAGCAAAAGCCGTTTTGGAAGCTCTTTTGGATAAATATGCCGATGAAGGTATCGAAAACATCGAGAGTATGAAAGTTCTTACGCTTCAGCCGTTTGATCAAATCGGCTCTCCTGTGGAAATCGTTTCTCTATTTGGTGGAAAACAAAAATATTTACAAGTCATAACAGAACTAGAAAACGAATTATATAAGGTTGCATAAGTATGGGTCATAACATCAGTGGGATTATCAAATCAATTAGATCATTAATGCGTGGGGATAAGGGTGTCAATGGTGATGCTCAACGAATCGAACAACTCGGATGGATGATCTTCCTTAAAATTTTTGATGATAAAGACATCGAAATGGAACTTCTAGACGATGCATATGTCTCTCCGATTCCTACCGAATTGCAATGGAGAAACTGGGCTTCAGATGATGAGGGATTGACGGGTGAAGAGTTATTTGATTTTATCAATACAAATTTATTTCCTACTTTACAAAAATTGGCATTAGGAACAACAAATAAACGGGCGATTTTAGTCCGTGAAGTGTTCGAGGGAAATAATAACTATATGAAGTCGGGGACGATTATCCGACAGGTTATTAACAAGCTCAATGAAGTCAATTTTAACAGCTCTGAAGACCGCCATCTGTTCGGTGATATTTACGAAACGATATTAAAAGAACTGCAAAGTGCAGGGGATAGTGGAGAGTTCTATACCCCACGAGCCATAACTAATTTTATCACCGATATGGTTAATCCGAAACTCGGAGAAATTATTTTTGACCCTGCTTGTGGAACGGGTGGATTTCTCACTTCGGCGATAGAACATATTCGACAAAAAGAAGTGAAAAATATCGATGATCGACTTACTCTCCAGCATTCGATCAAAGGGGTTGAACTTAAACCACTTCCTCATATGTTGGCTCTTACAAACCTCGTTTTACACGATATTGAAGTGCCGAATATCGAATACGATGATGCTCTTTCAAAAGAATTAAGTTCTATTACCCAAAAAGACAGAGTAGATGTTATTCTTGCTAATCCTCCTTTTGGTGGTAATGTGTCAGATGGTATGGAGACCAATTTTCCGATGACTTATCGCACGAAAGAGTCGGCAGATTTATTTTTAATACTAATTATTCAGTATCTCAAAGATGGAGGAAGAGCAGGGATCGTTCTTCCTGATGGTTCTTTGACAGGGGATGGGGTAAAAGCTCGTATTCGACAAAAACTTCTCGAAGATTGTAATCTTCACACGATAGTTAGACTTCCAAATTCGGTATTTCAACCGTATGCAAGTGTCGCTACAAACCTTCTCTTTTTTACCAAAGGGGAACCGACAAAAGAAGTTTGGTATTATGAACATCAGCTTCCCGAAGGACAGAAATCGTATTCCAAAACAAAACCGATAGAGATTACGGAGTTCAACCCGATCAAAGTGTGGTGGGATAACCGTATAGAGCATGAACAAGCATGGAAGATCGATATAGAGACGATAAAAAATAGCGGATATAACCTTGACATCAAAAATCCTCATAAAAAAGAAGAGGAACATATTTATAGTGGATCTGAACTTTTAGAACTGCTTCATAAATCATTCGCCAAAAGTGATGAATTGCTCAAAAAACTTCAAACTGAGTTGTCAAATGTCTAATTGGGAGCATTTAACGCTTGACGAGTTATGTAATTTTGAAAAAGGAACAACAGGGTTGGCTAGTGCTGTGGCTGGGGAATACCCTTTGGTAGCAACTGGGGCTGAAAGACGAAGCTGTGATACATTCCAATTCGATACTGCCGCAGTATGTATTCCTCTCGTTTCATCTACTGGTCATGGTCATGCGAGTTTAAATCATGTGCATTATCAGGAAGGCAAATTTGCACTTGGAACCATTTTGGTTGCAGTGATTCCAAAAGATGCAAATGTATTAAATGCTCAATTTTTACACTTATATTTATCAAGGCTGAAAGATATTATTTTAGTTCCATTGATGACAGGGGCGGCAAATGTTTCATTGTCGGTGTCTAAAATCAAGCAAGTCAAAATTCCTGTTCCATCGATTGCAGAGCAGTTAAAAGTAGTCTCATTGTTTAACCGAATGGATAATGAGCAATCTGAACTTTCGGATGAAATTTCAACTCAGCAAGAACTACTTAAAAAACTCCGTCAATCTATCCTTCAAGAAGCTATCGAAGGAAAATTGACAGCTCAATGGCGACAAGAAAATCCCGATGTAGAACCAGCATTAAAATTGCTCGATAAAATCAGAGCGGAAAAAGATCGGCTTATCAAAGAGAAAGTTATAAGAAGAGAGAAAAATAGTTATTCTCCAAATATACAAGATGATTTTTTTCAGATTCCGAGTTCTTGGGCTACTTGTATATTGGGAGATATGATAAGTATATCATCTGGAGATGGATTGACTGCGGCACAAATGATTAATGGTGAATATCCAGTTTTTGGTGGGAATGGAATTAATGGATATCACAATCAATGTAATACATTTGAAGAAACAATCACAATAGGAAGAGTAGGTGCAAATTGTGGTGCAATTCATTTAACACCAGAAAAAGCTTGGATTACTGATAACTGTTTTCGAACCTATTATTGTAAATCTGCTTTTAACCGTAATTATTTGATTTGGTATTTAAAATATTTAGATCTTGGAAAGTTATCGTTTAAAGGTTCTCAGCCAGTTATTTCAGGGCAAAGGGTTTATCCTTTAAGGACATTTTTTCCTCCAATGGAAGAACAAAAAATAATTGTTGAAAAAATAGAAAATCATTTTGCCATGTGTGATGAACTTGAACAACAAATCAATGAATCCAAAACTAATACTGAAATGTTGATGCAGGTAGTTCTTAAAGAGGCGTTTGAAAAATGATGATAAATAGAGATTTATATAAAAAATATTTTACACAAGACAGTATTCCAAATTGGGTATGTCCTACATGTCAGATTGCTGTATTAAATACTACATCTGAACATTTTATTTTTGAAGATACTGCTATTACAAAACAGTCATGGAATGAAGATTGGTTTGATCCTGATATGGCAAGATACACCTACACCGCATTATTTACATGTTCAAATCCAAGTTGTAAAGAAGCTGTTGCAAGTTCTGGATTCGGATCACTGGAAGAAGAATATATTCATACTCCTTCTGGGTATGAACGAGAATATGTTTCATATTTTAGACCATTATTCTTCCACCCACCGTTAAAGTTTTTTCAAATACCTAACGATACACCTGATAATGTCAAAAAAGCGATTGAAGCATCATTCTCGCTCTCGTTTTCTAATAAATCGGCGGCAGTCAATCAAATTCGAATAGCATTGGAGTGTTTGCTAAACAACTTGGGTATTCCACAAGTCAGTAATGAAAACATCAAAAGCAAGAGACTTAGCCTTCATGATAGGGTTGAACTTTTGACGCATAAATATCCGAAATTAAAAGATATTTGTTTGGCTATTAAATGGCTTGGAAATTCAGGAAGCCATTGTGAAGAGGAAATGACAATGGATAATGTCTTGGACGGGTATGAGATGATGTCATTTGTATTAGATGAGCTTTATGACAATAAACATGAGCGTATTGCTATATTGGCTAAACAAATCAATGACAAGAAGGGGGCTAAATGAGAGTAAGTGAACATTTTGGATTAAATAAATCTCAATATGAATTAGATTTCGTTGATATCAATACCAATCAAGACCTTCCATTATTTTTAGACCCATATTATTTATCTATAAGAAATGATAGTTGGTCATTAAACACTACAAGGACTATACGAAGTTTTTTTTCTCACTTTTTAACTTTAATGAGAGCCAATCAAGATGATTTAGCTCGTGAATTATTCTCACATTTACACGAGCCCAATGAAACATGTTTAGGCATGTCATTAGGTATACCATCTGGTAGAGGGATTGGAACGCAAGACGCTAATGATATTTTTTAGAGTATCATACAAAGTCAAGCAATAACATCAGGCGTTTTAGAACATTTAGAAGACACAAGAATATTTGTTGAAGGTGTTGGAAAAGATAAAATTTCTGATATGACAACTAATATAATCAGGAAAGATTTAATCATATATACTCAGAATCAATGTAAATTATTAGGAATAGAATTATCTCCAAATATTCCTACGGGTGATCTGGCTACACTTTATGAGACA
>DHVW01000017.1:72567-184955 GCA_002412865.1 Sulfurovum sp. UBA5198 | reverse complement strand
TCCTAACCGCTAGACGATGGGGCCTTTTATAACTTTAGTGGACGGCATTATAGCCGTAAAGTGCTTAAGCAACTCTTAATCATCTACCAAAACCATCAGATTGTGCATTTAAAATTGCATAAAAATCCAAAATAATGTAGTCATAGAGTTGGTTTGTGGTTTTTTAGCCCTATAAGTGTATAATATAATATGAAAAAAATATTACTATTTACAACCATTTTGGTACTTCTTGTTTCTGGCTGTACGCAAAAGTTGCCTATGCGTGAGCAAAGTGCGTTAATCGTCATTAAAACGCCCACGATGAGGTATGCAGACATGGGCTTTATCTCTAAGTACGATGGCTATACAAAGTTACAGATATATGGGCTAGGGCAGCCTATACTTTCCTTTGATATCAACAAGCACACAATCTGTATGAGTCTATTAGAGTGCATGAGCAAGAGTGAGTTTAACCGTAAAATGCTAAGTCAAAATTATCCAGATGATACGCTGGAGCATATTATTAATGGTGAGCCTATCATAAATGGGGCTAATTTGCTACAAAATAGTAGTGGTTTTACACAAAGCATTGTTCAAAATGGACTTTATGATATTGAGTATAGTGTCACAAATAAAAATATAGCTTTTAATGATAAAATAAATAAAATAACAATCAAGGTAGATGAACAATGAAATTCGTTGGAGCACATGTAAGTGCAAGTGGCGGTGTACAAAATGCACCTTTGAATGCCATTAAAATAGGGGCTAAAGCTTTTGCACTATTTACAAAAAATCAAAGACAATGGGCGGCAAAACCACTAACCATGGTTGATATTGATGAGTTTAAAATCAACTTACAGCAGAGCGGAATATCTCCAAGTCATATCTTGCCACATGATAGCTACTTAATAAATCTATGTCACCCAGAAAAGGAGAAGCTAGAGCAGTCACTCGAGGCATTTATAGATGAGATACACAGATGTGACCAGCTCGGTCTTGTGATGCTCAATTTCCATCCTGGTAGCCACCTAGTAAAACTATCCAAAAAAGAGAAAGAAGACGAGGCGTATCTAAGTGAAATAGAAAACAGTTCGCTTGACATGGTAGCTGATAGCATGAATAGAGCTATCCTCGCCACTCCAGATAGCAAAGTAAAGCTAGTCGTAGAAAATACAGCAGGTCAAGGCACGAACTTAGGCTATAAGTTTGAGCATTTAAGCTATATAATCGAGCGGATTAATGACAAAAGCCGTGTTGGTGTATGCTTGGATACTTGTCATACATTCACAGCAGGGTATGACCTGAGAACGAGCGATGCCTATGAGTTCACAATGAATGAATTTGAACGAATTGTAGGGTTTAAATATCTGAGTGGAATGCATATCAATGATTCAAAGCCACCACTTGGTGCTAAAGTTGATAGACATCAATCTTTGGGACTTGGAGAGCTTGGATGGGAACCTTTTAGGCTTATAATGAATGATGAACGAATGAATGACATACCGCTAATATTAGAGACGATAGATGAAACAATCTGGGCGGAGGAGATAAGAGAGTTGTACGCTCTTATTGAAAAATAAGAACTTGAAAAAGGATAGCAAACAATGCTAACTGCTATAATTAATGCTAGATTAATAATTGGTAATGACATATTTGACAACAAAGTTGTCATATTTGACAATAAAATTGTCGATATTGTCAATAGTGATAAGATAGATGAATATAAAGAATGTAGCATAATTGATGCAAAAGGCGCATATCTAAGTAGTGGATTTATAGATATTCATATCCACGGAAGTGGCGATGCAGACACTATGGATAGTACATTTGAAGCTTTAGAGACAATAAGCACTACTATAACACAAACTGGTACAACGGCATTTCTAGCAACGACTATGACTATGTCAAGCGATAGTATTGACAAAGCTTTACAAAATATTAGATTAAATGGAGTCAAAGTCAGTGGGGCATCGATAGTCGGTGTTCATATGGAAGGACCATTTATTAATCCAGACATGTGTGGTGCTCAAGACACGAAACATATACAAGCCCCGTCTTTAGAACTGATAGATAAATACTCCGATATTGTCCGCATGATAACTCTAGCACCAGAAGTAGCTGGCGGGATAGAATTCGTAAAAAATCTAAACAAAAAATATCCACAAATAGTGCTTAGTATCGGGCATAGTAATGCATCATATGAAGGGGCGATAGATGGTTTTAATGCTGGAATTTCACATGCCACACATCTGGGCAATGCTATGAGTGGTTTTCATCATAGGAGTCCAGGAGTTGTAGGAGCAGTGCTAAATAATGATATTTCGTGTGATGTGATAGCAGATACTATCCACACCCATACAGCGACACTGGAATTGTTTTGGAAAGTTAAAAAAGAGAAATTGCTGCTAATCACAGATAGTATGAGAGCAGGGTGTATGAAGTGTGGAACATATAGTTTGGGCGGTCAAAATGTTACGGTTAGTAGTGGCGAAGCTAGGCTTGACAATGGTCAGCTCGCAGGAAGCGTTTTAAGGCTAAATCACGCACTAAAAAATATGACAATGCACACCAGTATGAGCATATGTGATGCAATATATAGTGTCACAGAGGGTCCCGCCAAGAAATTAGCACTAGCCACCAAAGGCTCAATCATTAAAGGCTTTGATGCAGATATGGTGCTTTTTGATTATGAGTTTAATATTCATAAAACTATCGTTAATGGTGTAGTAGTATATTCAAGCTAGAGACTCTTAAAACTTTTAGGGTATAATCGCATTAAAATATAGAGTTAAGGATTGCGTGTGAGATCACATTATTGTGCCACAATTGGCGTAGAACAGATAGGACAAGAGGTTACAGTTGCTGGTTGGGTTGGCAGCAGAAGAGACCATGGAGGCGTAATTTTCATAGATTTGCGTGACAATGGCGAGGTTGTGCAAGTAGTTTGCGACCCTGCTGATAATGCAGAAGCTCACAAGGCAGCAGAAGATATCAGAGACCAGTTCGTGCTAATAATCACTGGTAAAGTTAGAGCTAGAGGCGAAGGGCTAGAAAATCCAAATCTAATCACTGGTAAAGTAGAGATAGTAGCTGATAAAATAATCATAGAAAACCGCTCACAAACTATGCCATTTGAGCTAGGAGACGAGAAAGTAAACGAAGAGATTAGACTAAAATATCGCTATCTTGACCTTAGAACTCCAAAATCACATAGTATATTTAAACTCAGAAGTAAAGCCACAATAGCAGCAAGGAATGCACTTGATAGCCAAGGTTTTATGGAGGTTGAAACTCCAATATTGACAAAATCAACTCCAGAGGGTGCTAGAGATTACCTAGTGCCTAGTCGTGTGCATGATGGTGAGTTTTATGCCCTTCCTCAATCTCCACAGCTATTCAAACAGCTTTTGATGGTTGCTGGTTTTGATAGATATTTCCAAATCGCAAAGTGCTTTAGAGACGAAGACCTCAGAGCAGACAGACAACCTGAATTTACACAAATAGATGTTGAGATGAGCTTTTGTAACCAAGAAGATGTCATAGGTGTGGCTGAAAATCTAATACACAATGTATTTACACAGTGTGGGTTTGAAGTGCCAACTACATTTAAACGCATTGGTTATAGTGAAGCTATGGAGAAATACGGCTCTGACAAACCAGATATGCGTTACGCTCTAGGCATGGTGGATATGATAGATATTTTTGCTAGATGTGAAAATGAAATTTTTGCAAATATCGCAAAAGATAGCAAGAAAAACCGAATAAAAGCACTAAAAGTTCCAAATGGAGATAATATATTCTCAAAAAGACAAATGCAGGGATTTGAGACATTTGTAAAACAGTTTGGTGCTGGTGGCTTAGGCTATTTCCAAATGAAAGAAGACGGACTAAAAGGACCACTTGCTAAATTCTTTAGTGAAGATGACCTAAAAGCTATAATTGAGAGATGTGATTTACAGCTTGGTGACGCAGTATTCTTTGGTGCTGGAGATAAAAAGCTAGTTTGGGACTATATGGGAAGATTTAGAATATTCCTAGCTAATGAGATGAATATCATTCCTGAAGGGACTTTTGAATTCCTGTGGGTTGTGGATTTCCCAATGTTTGAGCGTGAAGAGGGTCGTACAAAAGCTCTTCATCACCCATTTACTATGCCGCGTCTTGATAGTGAAGGCAAAATAAACTATGAAGATGTCGAAGAGCTTGAGTCTATCGCTTATGATATCGTACTAAACGGTTATGAAATAGGTGGTGGCTCTATTCGTATTCATAAAGCAGATATTCAAAAACAAATCTTTGATATATTAGAGATTGGTGACGAGGAAGCTGATGAGAAGTTTGGCTTCTTGCTTGATGCATTGAAATTCGGTGCTCCACCGCACGGTGGTTTTGCACTCGGGCTTGATAGACTTATTATGATTATGACAGGCAGTAGCAGCATCCGTGAAGTAATCGCATTTCCAAAGACGCAAAAAGCCCAATGTCTACTAACTCAAGCTCCTAATGAAGTAGATGAAAAGCAACTTGATGATTTGCATATCAGAGTTCGAAAAACAGTAAAATAAAACAAACTAAAGGAAGATAAATGAAAAAACTATTTTTGATAATTGGAGCCCCAGGTAGCGGGAAAACAACAGATGCACAGATAATCGCAGAGAAACACGAAAGCGTTACTCACTACTCCACAGGAGATATGTTTAGAGCTGAAATCGCAAGTGGAAGCGAGAGAGGTAAAACAATCGATAGTTTTGTGAGCAAAGGTAGCCTTGTGCCAATCGCTATCGTGATAGAAACAATCGTAGAAGCTATCAAAAATGCTCCAACACCAGTAATCATTATAGATGGCTACCCTAGAAGCACAGAGCAGATGATAGAGCTAGATAAATACCTTGCAAACGAAACAACCGTAGAGCTTAGTAGTGTAATAGAGGTGCGTGTAAGCCTAGATGTTGCAAAAGCTAGAATATTAGGTCGTGCCGCTGAAGCAGAAGTAGTGAGAAGTGATGATAAAGAAGATGTATTTTATGATCGTATGAAAATATATACAGACCCTCTAGCCGAGATTCAGGATTTTTATATAGCCAAAAATCTTCTCAAAGTTATTGATGGTGAGAGAACACTTGAAGAAGTAGTAGCTGATATGGACGCTTTTATACTCTCTTTGGCGTAAAAGCTAAAACCCACCTTTTCGTCTCTTTACCCTCACATGCACTGCTTGTGAGCCGTTTGGCGAATCTGTGAACTTAAACTCAAAAATATCAAAACTCTCAATCAAATCAAGAAGCTTTTTAAAGCCATAGCTCCTAGGGTCAAATTCTGGAGATTTATTTATGATATTTTGTCCAATCGCACCTAGATATGACCACCCAGCCTCATTCATGGTGTCATCAACAGCGTTAAATACTATATCAAACAACGCATTGTTGTCAACTTTGACAATAGGCTTTGTCACTTTTTGTGGCGAAGAGGTGGCTAATCTGAGGTTTTCTGTGTAAATGAACTTGTCACAAACACCTATAAATGCTTTTGGAGTCTTCTGCTCACCAAATCCATAGACCATCACGCCACTCTCTCTCATACGGCTTGCTAAGCGGGTAAAATCGCTATCGCTAGAGACTATGCAAAACCCATCAAAAGTCTTGGTGTATAGCAAATCCATCGCATCGATAATCATCGCACTATCAGTAGCATTCTTACCTGTTGTGTAAGCGAACTGTTGCATAGGGTGCATGCCGTGAACTAGCAATTCATTTTTCCACCCTTTGAGCCTTGTATCCGTCCAGTCGCCGTATATTCGCTTCACACTTGCAATGCCTAGAGATGCTATCTCTTCCATCAGACCAGCTATGATTGAAGGTTGAGAGTTGTCAGCGTCGATGAGAACGGCTAGTTTTGGTTGGTTTGGCATTTTGAATCCTTTATTAGTTTGTCTACATATTTCTCAAGCCCATTCTCTACACTCCACCATTTTGGAAACAAAGCATCATAATATGGTTTTGTGACGATATCAAAGCTATCTTTGTCTTCATAGATATTTACACACCAATCAAATTCTATATTACGGCTTTGTAATGCCTCCATAGAAAGTAAAGTATCATTGATACAGCCTAACCGTGATGGTGTCACGAGTAAAGCTCTGGCTCTAAATATACCTATTAGGTCAATCATCTTTAGTGTATCAGTGATGGGCGTCATTAGTCCACCAGCACCCTCGATAATCAGTAAATCACATAGTAAACTTAGTTTGTCAAATTGTGTCAATATGTTGTCTATTTCTATGATATGATTTGTATCGCTACAATAAGGAGCTGCTGGCAAAGAAAAGGTATATTCTGTGACATCATCAGTTGTCAGATTTGTAAATCTACTATTTACGCTTTGAGCGTTATTTAGTAGAGCAAAAGCATCAGAAGGAATATCTACTACGCCAGTTTCGATGGGCTTAAATACACCCACGCTAATGCCTTGTTTTGCACACTCTTCTATTAATTTTAGCGTTGTGTGGGTCTTGCCGACATTTGTACCAGTAGCAGTTACGAAAATAGGTCTCATTTGCAATTTCTCCACAATTTTGGTATAAACATCTATACAAATTTTAGTATAATAGTATTAAAGAAGACCATAAAATAGAATAAGGATTTATATTGCCACAATTTGACACAGAGTTGGAGACGCTTTACGAGATAGATGAACCAAAGCAATACAAAGTCATACTACATAATGATGATTACACAAGTATGGATTTCGTAATGCAAGTACTCATGAGTATATTTCGTAAGAGCGAAACAGAAGCTGGTGAGCTTATGATGCAAGTACATAAAAATGGTAAAGCTACTTGCGGTATATTCACCTTAGAGATAGCAAAGACGAAAGTAGCTCAAGTAACAGCGTTGGCAAAACAAAATGATTTTCCACTGAGAACTACATACGAAGAGGCATAGGAGGCTACAATGATAAGCATGGAACTGCAAAAACTATTTAACGATGTGATGAAATATGCCACTAATAATAAATATGAATATTTAACGGTCGAGCTTGTGATGCTTGGTGTTTGCAATAGTTTTGATGGTAAAGAGATTTTGCATGAACTTGGCGTGAATATAGAGAATTATAAATCACAACTGGCAAAACACATACATGAGACAAATCCACGGCTTGATGAAGCCGTTGATCCATTTGAGAGTGAGACATTAGCAGTTGCTATTAACGATATGATGATACATATGCACAGTAGTGGGAATAGTGAAGCTAACATAGGAGATATGATAGCTGCAATATTTATGCAAGAAGAAGTATATGCAGTTTATCTATTGCGTCGCATGGGAATAGAGAGGCTTGATGTGATAGAGCTGATATCTCATAATGATGATTTTAAAGATCAAAAGGGAAATGACAATGAAGATGATGAGACCGATTCTTTTTTGGCAAAATATGCTCTTGATATGACAGCTCTAGCCATTAGCGGCAAGATAGACAGCGTAATAGGTCGAAATGATGAGGTTGAACGAGTAATGCAAACTCTATGCAGACGCAAGAAAAATAATCCATTACTAGTGGGCGAAGCAGGAGTCGGCAAAACAGCCATTGTAGAAGGTTTAGCCCTGCTTATTATGGAGCAAAAAGTACCAGATGTGCTTAAAAATGCACAGATATATGCTCTTGATATGGGTGCATTGGTAGCTGGAACAAAGTATCGTGGAGATTTTGAAAAGAGGCTAAAAGGTGTACTGGCTGAGGTAGAAAATATGCCTCACTCGATACTTTTCATAGATGAAATTCATATGATAGTAGGAGCTGGAGCCACAAGCGGCGGTAGCATGGATGCATCAAATTTGCTAAAACCAGCTCTAGCTAGAGGTGGATTTAAATGCATAGGGGCTACTACATTCGCTGAATTTAGAAATCACTTTGACAAAGATAAGGCATTATCAAGAAGATTTGCAAAAATCATAGTAGATGAGCCAAGTATAGAAAATACAATGCTAATTTTACAAGGTGCGAGAGACAAATATGAAGAGTTTCACCATATCAAATTTAGTGACGAGTCATTGCAAAGAGCTATAGACCTCTCAGTGCGATATATACATGATAGATTTTTGCCAGATAAAGCATTAGATATCATAGATGAAATGGGTGCGAATTGTATGCTTCGTAATCGCAAAGATACCATAATAACACCACTAGACATAGAGGTAATCGTGGCAAAAATGTTATCATTGCCGTCAAGCGTTATTAGTGGGGATGCCGTAGGAAAACTAGCTCATTTAGAGAGTGAACTAAAAGCAAATATCATAGATCAAGATAAAGCAGTTGAAGTAGTAACGAATGCAATCAAACGCTCATACGCAGGACTAAACGGAGAGGGCAAACCAATAGGTAGCTTCCTCTTTGTGGGACCAACTGGCGTGGGTAAAACGGCACTAGCAACAAAATTAGCAGAGGTAATGCAAGTGCATTTTGAGAGACTAGATATGAGTGAATACATGGAAAAGCATACTATTAGTCGTCTCATCGGTGCACCTCCTGGATATGTAGGATTCGAGCAGGGTGGATTATTAACTGAAATCATCAAAAAACACCCACATACAGTTTTGCTTCTTGATGAGATAGAAAAAGCACATCCAGATATTATGAATATATTACTTCAAGTAATGGATGGTGCAAAATTAACGGATAACAATGGAACAGTAAGTGACTTTAGCCATGTAGTGCTTATCATGACTTCAAATATTGGCACAAAAGAAGCACCAGTAATGGGCTTTCACAAAGACACAAGCTCTACAACTGATAAGGCGATGAAAGAGTTCTTCTCTCCAGAGTTTAGAAATCGTCTAAGTGCGATAGTGCGATTTAGTCCTCTATCTATAGCCAGTTTAGAACAAATAGTGACACTTGAAGTTGCTAAGCTAAACAAATTACTAGCCAAGAAAAATATAACAGTCTCGTTAGACAAAAAAGCCACAAGCTACATAGCAAATAAAGCACATGATGACAAATATGGTGCTAGAAATATAACTAGACTAATTGATAGTGAAATTAAAGAGCTACTTAGTGATGAGATACTATTTGGTAAACTCAAAGATGGTGGCAAGGTCAAAGTAGGTTTTAAAGCTGATAAACTGGAGTTTAAGTTCTAAGTATGGGTTCAGTGGATGACTATATTATCACCGAGCTAGGAGCTGATTATATATTTCCAAATCCACGGCACGCATCTGATGAAGGCTTGCTGGCATTTGGCGGGGATTTGTCTACTACTAGAATATTAAAAGCATATCGTAAAGGGATATTCCCATGGTACAATGCAGATGATCCGATATTATGGTGGTCGCCAAATCCTAGAGCGTTACTTTTTGCTAGAAATTTCAAAGTGAGCAAATCATTTGCAAAAACTATCAAAAGTGGACTTTTTGAAGTGAAATTTGACCATGATTTTAGCTCTGTAATAAAGGCATGTGCTACAACGCCTAGAGAGGGGCAGCATGGCACATGGATTTTGCCTGAAATCCAAGAAGCCTACAAAGAGCTTCATGAGATGGGTTATGCTCATAGTGTTGAGAGCTATATAGATGGAAAGCTTGTCGGTGGACTATATGGTATATCTATGGGGAAGGCATTTTTTGGCGAATCTATGTTTTCGTGGCACAGTGATGCATCCAAGATTGCTCTAAGGGCTTTAAGTGAAGTTTTAGAAAAGAACGGCTATGATTTTGTCGATTGTCAATTACCTACAGATCACTTGATGAGTTTGGGAGCTACCGAGGTAAATAGAGATGATTTTCTAGATTTACTAAAAGTTACCTTGCAAAAACCGAGTATAATAGGTTCGTGGCAACATTTCAAATGGAGGTTTGACGATGGTAAATAGAGATATTGGATTTTCTTTGTGGTTAGATTTTATAGAGAGAGATTTTCTAGCAAATGAGTTTACAAAACTCATAGAAAATGGCATAATCAATGGGGCTACTAGCAATCCATCGATATTTGCTAACTCTATTATGACTTCACCTGCATATAAAGAGCAGTTAGCTACGCTAGATGGACTATCGCCAAAAGAAAAATATGAAGCTTTGGCGATAGAAGATATCAAAAATGCAGCCATAGCGTTAAGACCTCTGTATGATGAGGGCAACGATGGTTATATTAGTATCGAAGTTGACCCATTCTTGGCAAATGACTACAAAGGAACAGTAGCAGAAGGAAAGCGACTCTTTAGAGCTATTGGCGAGCCTAATGTGATGATAAAAGTTCCTGCAACAAAAGAGGGCTACATAGCGATGCGTCAGCTCATGAGTAATGGCATCTCTGTAAATGCAACGCTAATCTTCTCTCCAATTCAAGCCAAAAAAGCACTAAGAGCTATGCAAAGAGGCTTAAGCGTATTTGAAAATAGTGGTGGAAGAAGAGCGAATGGTGTTTTGTCAGTATTTGTTAGTAGATTTGATAGAATGCTTGATGATAAATTAGCCGCTGCAGGAGTGCAAACAGCAAAAACTGGCATATATAATGCGGCTAAAATATACAATATCATAGAATCAGCACACACACCAGCGGTCAAGGTTCTATTCGCAAGTACTGGTGTAAAAGAGGGTCTTGACTTACCAACTGATTACTATATCAAAGAACTCGTAGGATTTCACACAGTGAACACAGCACCACTATCCACGATAGAAGCGTATGTAAAAGCACCAGCAACTGCTGTTTCTCTTCCGATTAGTGATGAGGTTATAGCTGCACATACTCTAGCGATTCAATCAGCTGGTATCTCTATTAGGGATACATATACAATGCTACTAGAAGATGGAATGAAAGCATTTAAAGACTCATTCACACAAATGCTCAAAAGCCTAGAATAGAGCACTCAAAAATTGGACTTGACAAAAGAGTTCAACAAATAATATAGACATTAAGCAAGCAAGACTTAAACTTTTATACTTCCGTCTTAAACATCTCTATCGCCTCATCAGCACTTTTTGCCTTTAGCAACTTCTCTTGGATATTAGCAGGAGAGTAAATATGCGGAGGCACAAGAGCTGCAAATTCTTTGGCTTTTTGCTCATCATCAAAGAATTTTAGGAACATATAGTATATTTGATGGGTGTCACATTTATTAAGCTCTAGCTTGAAATCCACTCTACCAGAACGGATAGCAGCTTCATCTATGAGTTCAGGGTGATTGGTGGTCATAAATATCACTGAACCTTCATGAGATGCTACACCATCAAGGGCATTGATAAATCCTGAATATGAGAGCTTTACGCCACTATCTGATTTCTCTCTAGCATGAAAGAATGAGTCTATGTCCTCAATAAGAATAATAGAGCGAGGGGGTACAGTACTAAAGGGGTTGCCTATCTTTTCATCTGTGACATTTGCTGAGGCTAGAGATAGGGTACAGAGGTTGAGGCATAGCTCACTAACCAAAGCAGTCACAAGCGAGGTTTTGCCGGTGTCTGGAGGACCGTAGAGCATATATCCTCTTCTCCATGGTATGCCTAGATTTTCATAGCGATTTTTGGCATTGAAAAATTCACGCATATCATTGACAATAGATTCACTTTGATCCTAGAGCAGTTTGAAAAAGTTCAGTCACTATAATTCTCCGAGGTTTTTAATTTTGATAATTATACCACATATACCAATCTTTCATTTTGGCATATTAATTAGTTAGAGTTGCACAATATGCTAAAATACAATTATGAAAAAAGAGAAAATATATATAACGGAGCTTATTGATGAACCAGCCGTCACATATCCAATGACATACACAGTTAGTAGTGTTTTGGCAAATAACGATGAATTAAAAAGTACATTAGTGTCAATACATTCATATGATTTTGTAAATTACAAACAACCAAAAGACCACATAGAGATATATAGGGCTATTGATAGTGGTTATTTCGCTATTTATAAAGAGAGATATGCAGTGAGTGAATTTGGGGGAAGGTTGATGTATCTAGAAGGAAATGGCTGGAGCAGTCTAAATCTGACAAGGGATAGCGTAGATATGAGATTTTGGCTAATAGGTGCATAATTATGAATAATATTGAGATTATCATAGGGCTTTTATTGTTGTTTTTGGTGTTTGCCTTAATATGGGCATACCAAAATCAAAAAAAAGAATATTATATGTTGGAAAAAGACTATGCCATTTTACATACTAGATTCGAGGAGAGTATCAGAGGTTATGAGGAAAAATTGGTACTCTTAGATAGTGCGAAAAATGATTTAAAACTAGAGTTTGCAAATCTAGCTAATAATATATTTCAAAAAAATACACAAAGTTTTGATCTTGCTCACAAAGAAGGTTTGCATTTATTGCTTGAGCCTTTTAGGGAGCAGATAGGTGAATTTGCACTGCAGAGTAGGGAGCAATTCTTGCACGATGCAAAAGATAGACAAGGTCTAAAAGATGAGCTAATAAGGTTAAAAACACTAAATGAAAGACTGAGCAAGGATGCTATCGATCTTACAAATGCACTTAAGGGAGACAATAAAATCCAAGGTAACTGGGGCGAAATAGTCCTAGAGCGTATATTGATAGAATCTGGTCTAAGAGAGGGGCATGAGTATTATACACAGCATCATCTGCAAGGCAATGGCAAAAGCTATAAGCCTGATGTAGTGATAAATTTACCTAGAAATCGTGAGATTATCATTGATTCAAAAGTATCGCTATTAGCTTATGATGAGTTTATGAAAGCTGATACAAACGAACAAAAACAAAATAGACTAAAGGCACATATATCATCCATAAATACACATATAAGAGGGCTTAGTGCAAAAAGATATGAGCGATTAGAGAATATCAAGACAGTTGACTTTGTGCTTTTGTTTATACCTATTGAGGGTGCGTTTCATCTAGCATTAGAACACGATAGCTCATTTTTTAGCAAGGCTTTTGAACAAAACATAGTAATCGTCTCACCATCAACTTTGCTGGTTACAATGCGGACAATCGAGCATATATGGAGGACAGAAAAACAAGAGCAGAATGCAAAAGATATAGCTACTCACGCTGAAGCACTTTATGATAAATTTGTCTCATTTGTAGAGGATATGGAAAAGATAGGTGAGCGAATATCTCAAACACAAGTGAGTTACGATAGTGCAATTTCTAGACTATCAAGTGGTAGAGGTAATTTAATAAAAAGAGTGGAAAATATGAGAGAGTTAGGTCTAAAGCCAAAGAAAACACTAAAGTATGAAAACTCACTAGATAATAATATGCCTAAAGACCCTTTACTTTAAAGCTATATCTATGAATAGGTATGCGACCATATAGTTTGATAGCCTCCATGTGCTTAGCTGTGCCATAGCCTTTGTGTGATAAAAATCCATATTCTGGATATAAGCTATCAGTATCGTTTATCTCTCTGTCTCTCGTGACTTTTGCCAATATGCTAGCAGCACTTACTTCTGCTATTTTGGTATCAGCTTTTACCATTGTTGATATTCCATCAACTCCAAATGTGCAATTCCCGTCATATAGATATTCACAATCACCCATAAAGCTTTTTATCTCTTCAAGTCCAAGTCTTAAACATACAGATATGCCTAGTTTATCAATTTGTGAAGCCGAAAATGAGACGATATGATATCTAGAGCTTGCGATTATCTGCTCATATAGATATTCTCTATTTTTTTCTGATAGTTTTTTTGAATCAGCTAATCCATCTATATTTTTTGTTAGTACAACACCGCAAATCACCAGTGACCCAGCAAGACATCCTCTGCCAGCTTCATCAATCCCACATAGTAGTAAAGCATTTTCATTAACTATTTTCATATTTTATTAACCATTAGTTGTACTTTCATTTACTATAAAGTGTTATAATTTCTTATGCGAGAGTATGAAATAGTATTAAATAATTTTGTTCTACTCTTAAACACTTCTCCCTTGTTTGAAAAAGAAGTACTCTCGCAGATTAACCTAAAAACTTACCTTGACTTTTTAAATCAGCTTCCATATTTGCTATCTCTGCAAAACCATCATGAACCGTATTAGGATCTACACTATAATCAAGTTCCATATTTTTATTATCATAATCCACACTATTGAGAATTGTCTTTATAGCATTTAGTCGTGCTTTGAACTTATCATTACTTCGTATCACTGTCCATGGAGATTTGATCGTATGCGTATTTTTGAGCATTTCGTATTTCATAAGAGTGAAGTCATCCCATCTCTCTTGCATCTGAACATCAATCTCGCTTAGTTTCCATTGCTTCAGAGGATTTGTTTCACGCTCCTGAAACCTTATATTTTGCTCCTCTTTGGTTACAGAGAAATATATTTTAATAAAGTAAAAATCATGATTAATCAAATCCTCTTCGAACTGTGACACGCTTTTAATAAATGCATTGTACTGCTCTTGTGTACAAAACCCAAATACAGGTTCAACCATCGCACGATTGTACCAGCTCCTATCAAACAGCACTATTTCACCACCCTTTGGAAACTGTTCTACATACCTCTGAAAATACCACTGTGTTCTTTGTACATCTGAGGGCTTACCAAGGGCAACAATACGGTAATGTTTTTCATTCATATACCGTGTAATTCTCCGTATAGCACCACCTTTACCAGATGCATCTCTTCCTTCTACTAGAATTATCATCTTCTTATTTGTTCGCTCTAAAAACTCTTGTAGGCGTAAAAGTTCAATTTGATATGGCTTGAGTGAATCTTCCGCTATATCTTCTGTGTATTTGCGAAAAACATATTTTTGTAGTTTCTCGTCATTGTTAAACTTTTCTTTAAATTCGTTTATATCCATTCTCTATTCCCATATCTCTTGCTTATAAAATTGATTTTATATTATATCATAAAGTATATTTGAAAATTTCTATGCTCCGCCCATCGCTATGTATAGGTTTACACGATTTATATATTGTCGATATTGGTTTTCTACATAAGCTAGTTTGGCATTTCTGGTGACATCTCCAGCGTCTAGCCACTCTTTTAGATTAGATGCACCTGCACGGTAACGCACGGCATAAAGTTCCTCTTGTTGCTGTGCATTTTTCATCGATTTTAATAATGCTTTGCCCTCTAGTGCATACTTCTCGTTTGCGTTTAGGCTATTTTCTACTTCAGCTAAAGCGTTCAATACTTTTTGCTTATAATCAGTCTTTACATCCTCATATGCTACTTTAGAGATAGATAGATTTATGCTATTTACATTCCAATTCAAAAATGGCAATGCAATACCAAGAGCAAGAGAGCCAACTGGGTTTGATACAATATTTTGAAGAGCAGTTGAGCTTGTGCCTAATGAGCCTGTGAGATTAAATGTAGGGTAAAAATTTGTTTTAGCCACATCAATACCACTAATTGCCTTTTCTATTCTAAATTCTGCTGCTTTGATATCTGGGCGATTGCTTAGTGCAGTAGCGGGGATATTCGCACTCACATGGCTCAGAGATTTTAGCGGAAATCTAGATGGCTCAAAGATTAGCTTGGAGTGTGGAGGAACATCTAGCAGTATTGCCATACTATTTGATGCTACTTCCTTTTCCTGAAGTAATTTTTGCAAAGATGCTTCGTTTGTCAAAATGGTTTTATTCGCCATTAGTAAATCAAGTCTAGATGAAGCTCCGGCTTTATATCTAATGTCGATTAGTCTTTGCACCTTTTTTGCTTTGGCTAAGTTCTCGTTTGCTATTCCTATCTTCTCATTTATGTATGCTTGCTGCCAATATGTCTGGACAGCTTGACCTATGATAGCTAGTTTGGTAGCCTCTAAGTCTTGTTCTGTTGCCATCATCTCCCACTCTTTTATGTTCGTAGCTTTTGATATATTCCCCCATAAATCAACTATATATTGAGCATTTAAAGAAGTGCCAAAGCCACGCCCTATATCGCCATTATTTAAATTCCTTGATTCATTTAGATTTACTGAACCTGATAATTGCGGGAATGAATTCGTGTTTTGCAACGAAGTGGCTAGTGAGGCTTGTTGCAGCCTGTATCCAGCACGCACCATGGAGCTATTATTATTTATGGTCTCAGCTATGATATGGTCTAGATTTTTATCATTAAACTCCTTCCACCATTCTTTGTTGGTTTCGTAACTAATATTATTAGTAGAGCTATTGTGCCATAAGGTTGGCAACTCTATATTATTCGTTTTTGCTATCTTTGGTGACTGGACGCACCCCATAAATATAAGTGTATATAGTGGTATTAATATTTTATTCATTTTATTCCCTTGTAAGTGCGACAACTGGGTCTAATCTAGCCGCATTTCTTGCTGGTATAAATCCAAACACAACACCAATAAGTGTCGAGCAACCAAATGCAACAAGTATTGATGTGGTAGTGAAAATCATTACGAAGCTATCGGTAGCTTTAGCAAAAATCTCTCCAATCACTAATGCTAGAGATATCCCTAAAATACCACCGATTATACAGACCATTACAGCCTCAATTAAAAACTGTTGCATAATATCACTCTGCCTAGCTCCTACTGCCATTCTAACACCTATCTCACTAGTTCGTTCGGTTACTGAAACAAGCATAATATTCATAACACCAATACCACCTACGAATAGTGAAATTGCTGCAATCATCGATACAAGCAACTGCATAGTCGCCGTTGCACTCTCCATCGTAGCTTTGACACTATCCATATTGGCTACAAAGAAGTCCTCTTTGCCATGTCTAGATTTTAGTAGTCTTATTATTCCATCCTCTGCCACTTGGCTCGTTACTGTGTCATCCACACGCACAGATATGCTAGATAGATGGCTTTGACCTAGCATTCTACTCATTACAGTAGTGTAGGGTATCCATACATTTAGGGTCTCTCTCATACTTCCAGTGCTAGGTGCTTTTTGGCTTAGTCCTATGATTTTTATAGGCATATTACCTAAAATTATCACCTTGCCTATCGGGTCAGCATCTTCACCAAATATAGCTTTTGAGGTTGCTGGGTCTATGACGCACACTTGCTGATAATCGTTAGTCATTTGTCTATCAAAAAAGAGACCTTTGTCTATTTTTATTCCTTGCACATCAAAATATCCGCTTCCAACACCAGATACTTGTACGACTGATGAGGTATTTAAATATTTAGCAGTCACACTTTTTCGCACACTTGGTGTAACACTATCCACAAAACTCTGTTTAGCAAGTACATCTGCATCATTAGTTGTTAGGGTATGGATGCTATTTGAGTTTCTGTCTCCAAAACCAGTACCAGGGTAGATTGTGATAGTGTTTGTACCCATTGCACCTATATCTTTTAGTATCTTTTGGCGTGAACCAGTACCTAGAGCCACTACGCTAACTACTGATGTAATTCCAATAATAATACCAAGCATGGTGAGAAAAGTCCTCATGCGGTGAGCCGACATAGATCGAATAGCCATCATTAATGATTCGCCAAGCCTGTCAGTTAATCGTTCGCTATTTTTAGTCCCTCTACTCTTGTTAAGTATTTTTTGTGACTTTTTATCTGTGGTGATATTTGGTTCATCATGGACAATTAGCCCATCTTTTATTTCTATTATTCTATCTGCATTTTGAGCTATTTCTCTATCGTGTGTTACAAGTATTATTGTATACCCTTCGTCGTGAAGCTCTCGCAATATATTCATTACCTCAACACCGCTTTTGCTATCAAGTGCACCAGTTGGTTCATCAGCTAATATCACCTCTCCGCCATTCATAAGTGCTCTTGCTATACTAACTCTTTGTTGTTGACCACCTGATAGCTGATTAGGACGGTGAGACATTCTGTCTCCAAGACCAAGCCTGACGAGTAGCTCACTGCTTCTAGCTCGTCTATCTTCGCTTTTTACTCCAGCATAGATAGACGGTACTTCAACATTTCCATTGGCATCCAAATCACCAAGCAAATGGTAACGCTGGAATATAAAACCAAAATAATCCCGTCTAAGCGAAGCTAGCTCATCAGGCTCCATATTAGCAGTAGCTTTTCCTTCTACTAAATACTCACCACGACTAGGTTTGTCTAGGCATCCAAGAATATTCATAAGAGTTGATTTACCAGAACCAGACGCACCTATAATAGCCACCATCTCACCACTATTTATAGTTAGATTTATATCTTTTAGTATCTGTACCACTCCGTCTCCAGATGGAAACTCTTTGTATAAATTTTTAATCTCAAGAAGTGCTGACATGATTATTAGCTTCCCATGGATGAGCTCATTCGTCGTTGGCTCATTGCCTCTGAGGGTGTTTGTTTTTTCTTTTCTGTACCATCGCTGTTCGCATCGCTTAGCTCACTAACCACCACTTGCTCCCCCTCTTTTAGTCCACTTAAAACCTGTACATTTACACCGTTATTTAACCCTATTTTGACTGTTTTGCTAGTGGCTATCTCTGTGTTTCCTTTTTTTGTGAGAACTTTGACTTTATAGTTGCCATTTTTCATCTCAGTTCCTAATGCTAGGGCTGGAATTGAAAGTGCATTTTTGATATTTTGAACTTCTATGATTATCGAGGCGGTCATTGATATACGCAGTTTACCATCATTATTTGGCACATCTAGCATCGCATAGTAATATATTGGCGTACCACTTAGCGTGCTACTAGTTTGGTTTGGATTATCACTTAGCGTTGTTGGACCTGGGTCTATTGAACGAATTGTGGCATTATAGGTTCTGCTTTGGTCTCCCATAACCGTAAAAGTTGATTTCATGCCCTCTGCTATCTTGACTATATCGCCCTCCGAAATTTCAGCTTGTATAGTCATTTTTTCTAGATCAGCTATTACCATTAGTGTTGGCGTAGTTTGATTGGCATTTACAGTTTGTCCTTCCTCTACTGCTACTGATACCACCACACCATCTATGGGGGCAATCACTTGTGTATATCCTAAAGATACTTCTGATGTCTTTACATTTATTCTCGCTTTTTCTATGAGTGAATCTGCTACTTCTATATCAGTTTTGGCCAGCTCTAGTGATACTTTCGCATTATCATACTCTTGCTTTGAGGTTGCTCCTGATTTTA
This sequence comes from Sulfurovum sp. UBA5198, assembly GCA_002412865.1. Lineage (GTDB taxonomy): Bacteria > Campylobacterota > Campylobacteria > Campylobacterales > Sulfurovaceae > BN30871. Next base: position 165,991 of record DHVW01000017.1, on the reverse strand, counting down.
TCATAGTAGCTTGTCTCGCAAAATCAAGTTTGGCTTTTTGTAAAGCAGACTTTTTACTATGTAGCGATGCCTCACTACTATACAGATCCGCCTTTGCGGCTTGTAGGGCATTTGCTTGTTTATCAGCATCTATTACAGCCAATAAATCACCTTTTTTGACCTTTTGACCAATTACTACATTTAGCTTTTTTATCTCTCCTGAGACTTGAGCTCCTATGCTTACTTGTTTGTACGCACCTAGCACTCCTGTGGCTAGTACAGTTTGATCTATATTCATTCTCGTGACAGGTTCAGTTATGTAATTGCTCGTTTCTGCAGTTTTAAAAAATATAGACTTGATAGCCCAACCAATAAGCACCAAAACTAGCAACAATAACGCAACTTTTACTAGAATTCCTAAGCCGTTAAACCATTTTTTCATTTTCGTTCCATTTGTTAATATTAGTGCTTGATTATATCGTATTTTTGTGACTTAAATAATACATTTTTGATACAACAAAATATATTCAGTAATGAAGTCTTGCTGTTATTTATTATTCAAATTAGCCAATCGTACATAAATGAAGATTTATACTCTTTTTTGGCTATTTCCTTGACAAATCAACATAATTGTTTTATCATACAAAGAGGATATCTTTACTATCTAGATTTCCAATAAAACACTTTAAGGATAAAAGCAATGAAATTAGAAAATACCATAGTTATCGTAGCAGACTTAGGAGAGTTAAAAGCATATGAAGTCCATAAAAATGAGGGAATAGTTGGTAATGAGATAAAAATTTCTCATAGTCTAGAGATGATTAATGATGAGAATTTTATAGAGGGTAGAAAAAAAATAAGTGAACTAATGAGTGATAATACTGGTAGAATGATACATGACACTCTAGATGAGCATAATGCCATAGAAGAGCAAGAAAATCGTACACTAAAAGATATAGCACAAAATATTGAGGCAATTGTAACTCAAATAAAACCAAAACAAGTATTATTGGCATTTCCAAAAGAACACAATCATCAGCTAATGAATATATTAAACAAAAGTGTCCAGTTACTAATAGTAAAAAATCTTCCTTTGGATTTGGTGAAAACAGATAAAAATAAAATCTTATCACACTTTATAGACTAACAATAAATCGCTAAAGATTTTGGCAGTTTGTAAAGAACCACACTCTTTTAGAATAGAGTGTGGTTTTATAATTTTGTACTCAACTGCTTGTAGTACCTTCATGTGCCATTTCATCAAGATACTCACACATCGGATCATCAGGATTATTACAAAATGGAACAGTTGTTGTTGATAACTTTAAATGCTCTTTGCTCTCAAGTATCTTAGAGGCATGTTCCCAGTTTGCCAATGCCCAAAAATTATCCATATACTTTACACGGTCATTTCTATAGTCTATATAATATGCATGCTCCCACACATCACATACAAGCAGAGGTGTAAGATTATGTTCGATTGGTGTGTGTGCATTTGCTGTTGTTTGGATAGTGAGCTTTTCATGTTCATCAACCACAAGCCAAGCCCATCCAGAACCAAATTGACCTATTCCTGCCGTAGCAAATGCTTCTTTAAATGTTTCAAGTGAACCAAAAGTCGCCTCTAAAACCCCTAGTAAAAGTGCAGATGGTTCTGTTTTTGTTGGACTTAGAGATTTCCAATAAAAGTCATGATTGAATACCTGTGCTGCATTATTAAATATCGCATCACTTGACTGATGAATTATTTGCTCTAATGACATATCTTCGTATTCTGTGTCTTTGATTAGTGTATTGAGTTTATTGACATATCCTGCGTGATGTTTGCCATGATGGTATTGCAAAGTTTCTTCTGAAATATATGGTGCTAAAGCGTCTATGGCATAAGGTAGTTCCATTAATATATGTTTCATGATTTACTCCTAGATTGTTAGTAAAATATTTTTAAATTTAGCCTTCGAACCCATTAATATTATATCACATAATATTGTGTATTTTATATTAAATTTAATTACCTAAATTGCCACATAGTATGTATAAAAAATAATCACTAGTATGTTCATGTTCTACTAGGTAATGTGTTAATATTGCTCATCTTAAATAAAGAAGTAAAAATGAAAGAGTTTATAGATCTGTATCCAAAATATAAAAAAGATATTGAGCGTTATATTGCAGAGAGTGTACAGAGCCTTGGAAGCCTTGATAAGTTTGAAAAAAATGGTTTTAAAAAGCTCTTTAAAATATATCATGCTCTAGAGCTCATATATGGTGTTGACCAAACAACCAATAAGCAGACAACACCCAATATTTATCGCAATAAAAGCGTAGATACAGCAATGGGCAAAGATAGAAGTTATCTTTTTCGTACAAATGGCACAACATATGACAATATTACAATTAGCGAACCGTATCTTAGTAGCGCGACAGGCAACAATTGTATTACTTTGCGTGTAGATGAGGGAGATCGAGTTATTTTTCTAGATTTTGACTTTTTCCTGCTTTTGGAGCGACTAAATCTCATTGAGAGACACGGCGGGTTTAGTGTGTTGACCAAAACATTTTACTCTATTGCTGGTGCATCGATGATTCTTTTCTCGTTTATCATCATTGGATATTCATTTTATGAGATATTTTTCAATTTTTATTCAGAGGCAAAATTCAATCTTGATGCGATATTTAAAGCAATAGTAGCACTTACGCTAGGGCTAGCTATTTTTGATTTGGCAAAGACCGTGATGGAACAAGAGGTGTTTTTCAAGAACTATTCTAAAAGCCCATCAGTAGAATACAAGGTACTTATAAAATTTCTCATTACTATCATAGTAGCACTCTCCATTGAGGCTTTGATGCTAGTCTTTAAAATTGCACTTAATGACTTTCATCAGATGATAAATGCACTTTACCTTATAGTAGGCATTGGTATTATTATACTGTCATTGGCTGCGTTTGTAAAAGCAACGACAAATAATAAAGTATAGAATACTAAGTATTTTTGTAATCTTACAAGATTTTGAACTCTTTGTATGGTGTCATTATTTAACATCCTTGTTTTTAGGAAGTATATACTATAGTGTAAATAAAGATATTAATAGAGGTTAAGATTATATGAATTTAAAACAAATCGGACTTTTTGCTTCATTGGATAATGAGACTCTAGGTTTGTTAAGGTCAGTTGCACGAAGCCGAACACTTAATCTTGGTGAGATATTATTTTATGCAGGAGAAGAGCCAAAACAATTTTTGATACTTGCTCACGGCGAAGTGGAGGTTTTTAAGCATGACAAAAAAGGCAATGAGATAATCATAGGAGAGTTTAAGGCTCCCTCTTTGATAGCAGAGATGGCAACACTTGAGCGTACCACTTACCCTGCTACTGCTAGGAGCAATAGCGATGTCATAATCTACGAGATAGACTTAGCTGACTTAGAGCCATATATATCAAAAAATAGCTCACCCCTAGCACAAGTATTTATAAACTCACTAACTAAAAAAATCCAACATCTAGAAAGTGTCTTGAAGTATGCTACCATATCAAACGCGTCTGCTCGAACAGCATCTTTTTTGATTGATAATGAACAGCAATTATCAATACTCACTCAAAGAAAAATCGCTTCAAATCTAATGCTAACTCCAGAGGGATTATCTAGAATATTAAAGCGATTTAAAGAAAATGGACTAGTTGAGGTGATAGCAAAGAAGCTATATATTGCAAATCGTGCTAAGCTTTTAGAGATTGCAGGGTAATTATCACTTCATAGACTACTTATATATGCCCTTTTGCAATAAAACATATTTGCATGATAAATATGCTACAATATAATCAAATTTATTAACTTTGAATATAAGGTGTAAAAAACACTCTTAGTTAAGTTTATTAATTTATATAGGGAGGGGAGAAACAATGAAATCATATATTTTGGCAGTATTTCTGTCGTCATTATTTGTATTTGCAGCCCAGCCAGTTGCATTTGTTAAAAATATTGAAGGTGAATGCACAATTGATAGATCAGACAAGGATCACATAGCCCAAAGAGGCGAATATATTTATGGTAAAGACAAAATAACTACATCAAAAAATGGCACTATTGCTATTTCGTTTAATGATGGTACGCGTATTAGTATGGGCTCTAGTTGTATAGTTAATATAGATGATTATATATTTGAGCCAGCTAAAAACAGTTATAAAGTAAATCTTTTCTTACACAAAGGCAAGATGGTTTTTGAATCTGGGAAAATTAGCAAATTAGCAGCAAAAAGTGTATCTATTAAAATACCACAAGGCGTTATAGGTATTCGTGGTACCAAATTCGCAGTCGAGGCGAAATAAATATATGATTAGGCAGCAAAGATGAGTCAAAGAAAAAATTACAAGAAAATACTATTATTGTTTATGTTAATTGCCACAGGTAGTAGCTTCGCATTAGCTGAGCTTATGCATGGTCCAGAACAATCCCAGCAACAAAAATCATCCAAATATGGCACTATAATCATATATAGAGAAAATGATACCAATACTATGCGTTCGCCTGTTGTTTTTATCAATGATAGAGTTGTGGGTGCTTTATTGCCGAATGAATATGCACAAACTGATGTATGCACTGGTGATATTCAATTAAACATAGCTTCCAGAGGTAGTATAGTTGATTCTGGTTTGACAAAAAGCATCAATGTCATTGCAGATACAATTACATATATTAAGGTTACTCCAAACGACAAAACATTTACTATGCAGATTATCACAGAGGCAACAGCAAAAGAGTATATTTTGTCAATCAAAAAAATCAGCAATGTAATTAATCGTCAGATTTGTACTGTCCCTTCTACAAATGTTGTTTTACTTGATACTAATAATTCTACGCATAATGCGGTTGTAGTATCTACAAAAAGTGGTGCAGCTACTATAGATAAGCCATATTTAAATAGCACATTGATAGATAACAAGCAAAAACCTACATCACCAGCACAAGCTGATCCAAGTGCTGTAAGGCAAAAATATGCCAAGGAACTTTCAATGTTGCCAGGTAAGCCTATATCTTTTTTGTTTTATTTTGAAAACGACACAGAAATTAAACAATCATCCAAGAAGCAAATAAATGCTTTAAAGAATACCATATTGGCTCGTCAACCTGCAGCCGTAGATATTATGGGTCACACAGACAGGGCAGGCAGCGAGAGCCAAAACTATACATTGGCTCTAAGAAGAGCAACACAAATAGAACAATATCTTCTGTCCCAAGGTATTCAAATGTCTCGTAAGCGAGTGATTTCATATGGCGAGAAAGATTTGATTGTCTCAACACCTGATGATACACCAAACCCGCTAAATAGATGTGTTGAAGTAATAGTGAGATAAATGAAATATAAACTGAGATTAGCTGGGTATATATTGGCAACTTGTTTATTTTATCTGGCGTTGTTTTACAGTTCAACTATGCAATATGTAGATTATAGATTACTTGATTTTTTTAACAATAGTACAGTGAATAGCCATACTCCAAAATCAACTGTTGTGGTTCAAATAGATGACAAAAGTCTACAGCAACTTGGTCAATGGCCATGGCCAAGAATCGTAACTGCTAAGCTAATAGATAAAATATCAGAAAATAAGCCAAAAGCTATAATGCTAGATATGGTGTTCTCTGAAAAAGATAAAACATCTCCTGTCGTTATTCAGGAATTTTATAATTCTTTGTTGGATCAAAATATAACATTTGACCATCTGCCAAAAGAATTTATGGACAATGATTCTTTTTTATCAGAAGTCATCAACACATCACATATTATATTGCCTGTATTTGAAAATACACATAGCCAAAGTCATATTTGTATGTTTCCAAATACAATATCATACACGCAAGAAACAAAAGATATTAGCTTATATAAGATAGATAGTTTAGTGTGTAGTTTGCCACAGTTTAAGCCGTACAATATTGGGCATATACATGTGAAAGCAGACAATGATGGAATATTGAGAAGTTTGTCAATGGTAATGAGCCATGATGATATATTGATACCAGGACTAGGCTTGGCAACCATATCTAATTCAAAAATAAATATAACAAAACCACCAGCATATTTTGGTGACATTCAAATAAATTTTGGTGATAAGCAGATAACGACAGGAAGTAATGCTAGTATTCTTTTGCACCCATATCCAGTCAATCAATACAAAACAATCTCTGCTATTGATATATTAAATGGTACCTTTGACGTAAAAGACATAAAAGACAAGTATGTGCTTGTTGGCTCAAATGCACTTGGTCTTGATAGTACATATATTTTGAGTGATGGTTTGGCTCGTTCTGGTATTTTTATTTATGCGACAACAATCGAAAATATTCTAAATGGAGATACTTTTGCAATCCCGTCATTTTGCAAACAACTCAATTTAGCTCTTGCGTTGTTGGTCGGTCTAATATTATTGTATCAAATGATTAAAAAGCAATATTTAAAAGTAGTTTATGTCTATATAGTATCAATTTTATTAGCTCTAGTGCTAACATATATTGCTTGGCAACAATACCATATCTATATTTCTATTGGATATTTTGTTGGTCTTTTGAGTAGTTACATTTTTATATTGTCCTTGATAATGTTTATTGTAGACTATTATAAAGATAAAAGATTTATATATGAGATAAATCATCTAAATAGGACAAAGAAAAGATTGCATAATGCTCTAGAAAAGAGTAGTAAAAAAAGAAAACTTCAAAAAGCAATAATATTTCAACAGTCCAAAATGGCAGCCATGGGCGAGATGCTTGATTATATTGCACATCAATGGAGTCAACCATTAAATATAGTAGGGCTACAGATTCAGAATGCCGAGCTCTCATGGGACAAAGGTCAAATTAATGATGAATATATGTCCAAACTTGTTGAAGATATACAAATACAGGTAGATTATATGGCACAAACTATCATTGATTTTAGAAGTTTTATTAAGCCAAATGATGAAATTACTTATTTTGATATCAATCAAACAATCCGTGAGGCAATAGATCTATTGTCTAGCTTGTTTGAACCAAAAGGTATAGTTGTAGATGTTAAATATTCCAGCGAATCTTTGATCTTATTGGGTCCGATGGGTGAATTTAAGCAGGTCATTGTTAGTATATTGAAGAATGCTTATGATATTATGAATGATAAGCAAACAGCCAATCCAAGAATCCAGATTAAAATCTTTAAAATAGAAGACAAAACAACAATAACCATTCAAGATAATGCTGGAGGCATAGCAGAAGATATTATGGACAAAATCTTTGATACCCGATTTACAACTAAAGGCAAAAGTGGAGGAACTGGAGTTGGGCTTTATATATCTTTGGCCATTATTGAAAGTAAATTTAGAGGAAGCATTAATGTTTCCAATGCAGATGAAGGGGCAATGTTTACTATTATCATATAAGAGCCTAAATATTTAAGGTGCTGAATAGTAAATTAGACATTGCAAAGCATGATAAGCTTTTAGTAATTCATATCAATATATCTTGATATATAATAAATATTATGCTATGATACACTAAAAGGAGGCAAAATGGAACTATTTTTAGAGACCATTGGTAGCATCAATGATGAAACTAGAGTGCGTATATTACGATTTATTGATATCAATATCGAGGTATGCGTATGTGATATAGAAAGCTCATTTGATATGATTCAGTCTCGTATCTCAAGACACCTCAAGATTCTAAAAGACGGTGGATTTCTCAGGGTTGAACGCAGAGGTAAGTGGGCATACTATAGTGTTCGTTCACCGCTTGATAGATTTAGGTTATCTGCGTTAGAAGAGATAAGACATTTGGATTTAGATATTCCTAATCTTATAAAAGGATGTAGCATATGATAATAGCAAGTTTACTTTTTTTGACAACTTTAGTATTTGTCATTTGGCAGCCACGAGGGCTTCAGATAGGCACGACTGCTATCATAGGTGCTATTTTGGCACTTGCGATTGGAGTTGTAAACCTTGACGATGTAAAAACCGTTACTAATATTGTCTGGGATGCGACACTTGCATTTATCGGTATCATCATTCTCTCTATGGTGCTTGATGAGATAGGGTTTTTTGAGTGGTGTGCTATCTATATGGCTAAACTCTCCAGAGGCAATGGGCATTTGATGTTTGTCTATGCTTTGCTTTTGGGAGCATTTGTCTCAGCACTCTTTGCCAACGACGGAGCGGCACTGATACTCACACCTATACTGCTTGCCAAAATGAGGATTTTAAAACTAAATGCTAAGACCATACTAGCCTTTTTACTTGCGGGTGGATTTATAAGTGATAGTGCATCATTGCCTTTTGTCTTTTCTAATCTCACCAATATAGTCACAGCTAACTATTTTGATATAGGATTTGGAGAGTATCTAGCTACTATGTTTGTGCCATTTGTGGTGAGTGTAGTGGTTTCTATCACAGTTTTATGGATTGTATTACGCTCTGATATACCGCAATTTATAGATATATCACTTCTTAAAAATCCAGATGATGTGCTAAAAAGCAAACCGTTATTTTATTTTAGTTGGGTGTTTTTGGCATTACTTATCGCTGGATATTTTATCGGAGATAGATTTGATTTGCCAGTGTCACTGTTTGCTCTTGGTGGTGGGCTTTTGTTTTTGGCTATTTCGAGCTATGCTAAAACCGTTGAGCCATTGCATATCATTCGCAATGCTCCATGGCAAGTAGTATGGTTTAGTATAGGGCTTTATATCGTGGTCTATGGACTTAAGAATGCTGGGCTTACAGATTATCTTGCTATTGTGCTAAAAGATTTGAGCGTTAGAGGTGACACCATAGCCATCGTTGGTACGGGATTTATCAGTGCATTTTTGAGTGCTATCATGAACAATATGCCAACCATTATGATAATGGATATAGCACTAAAAGATATCGCCAATCCAGCCCTTGCATATGCAAACATCATCGGTTGCAATTTGGGGCCTAAAATGACACCATTTGGTAGTCTTGCTACGCTATTATGGCTTCATGTTTTGGCTGGGAAGGGTGTGAAAATTGGTTTTTGGCAATATAGTAAATTTGGTTTGATGGTTACTCCTCCGATACTACTCGTAGTGTTATTATCGTTAGCGTATTTGTAAAACGTAAAGGAATAAAATGAAAACTATCAAACTATTTATAGATAATTTTATAGTATTGGCTAGTGACATGGGAATATATATCATCATAGGCGTACTGATTGCTGGAGTGCTAAAGCAGATAATACCAGAGGATTTTGTATCAAAGCACCTAGGCAATAGCACTATAGGTTCAGTCATCAAGGCGTCACTTTTTGGTACTCCATTGCCGTTATGCTCGTGTGGTGTGATACCATTTGCTTCAAGCCTCAAAAAAGAGGGGGCTAGTAGCGGAGCAGTGATGAGCTTTTTGATTTCTACACCTATTACTGGTGTGGATTCTATAGCTGCGACATATTCATATTTTGGGTGGGTATTTACGACTTATCGTGTTGTCACTTCAGTGATTATTGCAATAGTTGCTGGCGTGTTACAAAATCTATTTGGCGAGAATAATATAGAAAAAATAGAAACACAAGGCAAAAATAGTTGTTGTGCTAGTGGAAATTGTCAAGCAGAAAGTAAAAAAAGATTCAGCATAAAGCAGATGATTAAATATGGAATTTTTGAGATATTTAGAGATTTTGCAAAACCACTATTTTTTGGACTGCTTATTGGTGCTGCTATCACTACTTTTGTGCCAAAAGAGTTTATAAGTGCATTTGGAGAAAATAGATTACTGTCGTATCTACTTATATTAGCAGTAGCAATGCCATTATATGTATGTGCGACAGCGTCATTGCCTATCGCAGCGTCGCTCATCGCTGGTGGACTTAGTGGCGGGGCTGCGTTTATATTTCTAAGTGCTGGACCTGCTACTAATAGTGTTACAATGGGAGTGGTACTAAAATCACTAGGTAAAAAAGCACTTATTATTTATTTAGGAACAATCGGACTATTTAGTATACTATCTGGATATATTCTTGATACATTCTTTAGAGATATTAGTGCAAAGCTTATAGCAAATCATACTGAGCATACTGGAGTGATAGCCACAATTGGTATGATGGTAATGCTTGGTCTTATAGCATATTTTTTGAGTGAAAATATATATAAAAAATACAAAGGAACGAAATGAAAAAAGTATTAGTAATGTGCACAGGAAACAGCTGCAGAAGTATTATAGGTGAAGCACTTATAAATGCCAAGCTAGATGGCGTAGAGGCATATAGCTGTGGAGTCGCCCCAAGCGGACGAGTAAATCCAAATGCGAAAAAGGTGCTAGAACTTAACGGTATTTGGGACGAGAAGTATTATTCAAAACACCTAGATGAGCTGATAGATATAGAGTTTGATTTAGTTGTCACAGTTTGTGACCATGCACATGAAACTTGTCCTATGTTTCCTCGCCCTGTGCCAAAAATCCATGTAGGTTTTGAAGATCCAGATGGAAAAGAGTTCGAGGCGTTTGAAGCAACTTATAAAGAGATAGAAGAGGTGCTGTTGCCGAAAGTAACAGCTGCACTAAAAGATAAATAGGAGTGTATTATGAAAATCACATTTAAAGAAATGGATAACAAAAAAGGCTTTAGTGCTTTTGTCACAACAGACAAAGGCAGCAAAATAGAACAAAAAGTCAACGAATGCAAAGATGGAACTTGTAGTTGTAATTGCGATATTGAAATGATGGGTAAAATCCAAAATATCGAAACTATCAAAAATGACAATGGATTAGAGATAAAAATCACAGGAGATGTATCACCAGAAATGATAGCTCCAATGATGCAAGAATGTTTGGGAAATATACAATAAATGGAAGAATTGCTAATTCAAACGATTGAAAATTACGGGGGATTGCCATGTTTGATTGGTGGGAAAAGTTAAGCGGTACTATTACATTTGAGCTTGTAGGATTGGTCCCAAAGAGCCAAATTGGCGAAGCTGTGCATTTTTTTCTTTTTGACACACTCAAAATTTTTATACTTCTTATCACTATCATTTTTGCAGTGAGTTTTTTGCGTACCTATTTCAATACTGAAAAAGTAAGAGTTTATTTGCAAGGCAAAAGTGAATTTAGTGGCAATGTTTTGGCATCACTTTTTGGTATCATCACTCCATTTTGTAGCTGTTCTGCTATTCCTCTATTTTTGGGATTTTTACAAGCACGAATCCCAATGGGCATCACTTTTAGTTTTCTTATCTCTGCACCACTCAATAACGAAGTGGCGATTGCTTTGCTCTTTGGGCTTTTTGGCTGGAAAATCACGGCGATTTACATCGGATTTGGTCTAGTGGTGGCGATACTTGGTGGATATATTATTGGCAAAATGAAACTTGAGCAATATATACTCATACCAGTCACCCCCATGCAAGGCGAACTAGAAGATGTCAAGATAGAACTAAGCGCGGCACAAAGAGCCAAAGAGGCATGGGACTATACGACGGATATCTTCAAAAAGATTTATCTTTATGTCTTTATCGGTGTAGGGATTGGGGCTTTTATCCATGGGTTTGTACCTGCGGAGTTTATCGCCAAATATGCTGGAGGTGATGCATGGTACGCCGTGCCACTTGCGGTACTTTTGGGTATTCCTATGTATAGCAATGCTGCTGGAGTTTTACCGCTTGTTGATGTACTTACTAGCAAGGGAATGATGCTTGGCACAGCACTAGCGTTTATGATGTCCATCACTGCTCTTAGTCTACCTGAAGCGATGATCCTCAAACGAATACTGCATGTCAAACTCATAGCGATATTTTTTGGTATTGTCGGCTTTGGCATACTCCTCGTGGGGTATGTTTTTAATTATATTTTATAGGAAAAAAATGAAAATAGAAATACTTGGCACAGGTTGTGCAAAATGCAAAGCACTAGAAGAGGTAACCAAACAAGCGGTTGCACAATTAGGCGGTTTCCATCAAGTTGTCAAAGTAGATGACATTATGGAAATCATGAAATACAATGTAGTCTCAACCCCTGCTCTTGTGGTAGATGGAATTGTAAAAAGTACTGGTAAACTTTTGAGTGAAACAGAAGTATTAGAGATGCTCAAAGCAAACTAATTTAATTGCCAAAAAACTCCCATGGCTTACTCCATATACCAATAGACTCTATGAACTCATCACTCCTAAATCGCTCTCCGACATCTGGAGCGAGACTGAAGCAGTAGTTGACACCATGTAGCCCAAATCGCAAGGCATAAGCGTGCAGGTAACCTCTGCTTTCCGTCTTCGCATCATCGCTATTGGCATATCTGCTGTCTCCTGCGATTGGTGAGCCGAGTGATTTTAGTGCGACTCTGATTTGGTGTGTTTTGCCTGTGTGTGGACGGATTAGAAATAGTCTTTCATGAGTGCGTAAAGCTGTGCTGATAAATTGTGTAATAGCAGGGTTATCGTTAGTCGGCAGGAATTTATAATCACCCCTACGGGCTTTACCCATATCACCTTTTACCCAGCCTTGTTTCTTTTTTGGTTTTCGTATGCTGATTGCTAAGTAATATTTTTCTACCTCGCGATTACTAAACATATCTCCAAATAATGACGCTACGCTTGAGCTTTTGGCTAGAATCACAAGACCAGAGGTCATACGGTCAAGTCTATGTACAGGATAGAGAGGAATACCGAGGTGTTGGCTCACTTGTACTACAAATCCAGCTTCATCTTCGGAGTGGAAGTTTACATCAGCATTTTTAGACGCCACGACGAAATAGTCGTTATTTTCTATGATTCGCATAATCTATTTGTTGTAAACGCTCTTAATATGCTCCATATTGCTACTCATATTTAGTAGCACCATATCGGCTAACACTAGAGCCATCATCGCTTCGCATACGACTGTACCACGGATTGCTACACATGGGTCATGTCTGCCTTTGAGGTTGCATTTCACTTCATTGCCCTCAAAGTCTATGGTATCTTGCTCTTGGAATATAGATGGTGTTGGCTTGAAATGTGTCGTGACTACTATATCATCTCCATTGCTTATACCGCCCAATATTCCACCAGCATGGTTGGTCTTAAAGCCATTTGCTCCAATTGCATCATTGTTTTGTGATCCTTTTAGGGTTGCACTATTTATTCCTTCGCCTATCTCTACGCCTTTAACTGCATTTATGCCCATCATCGCTCCAGCGATTTGCCCATCTAGCTTGTGATACATAGGCTCTCCTAGCCCGATAGGTACACCAGTTGCGATCGTTAGCACAGAGCCACCTATGGAGTCGTGAGCATCTCTAGCCTCTTCAACGGCTTTTATCTGTTGCGATTCTTTTGTTTTGTCAAGTGCGTAAAGTAGACTATTTTTTGAGTATTCAAAATCTACATTTGTGCCATGAATGCCACCTATAGATATTAAACCACTTTGGACTTTTATGCCAATAGTATCAATCATAAGTTTCGCAATAGCTCCAGCTGCAACCCTAGCAGCTGTCTCTCTGGCACTACTTCTCCCACCACCTCTATAATCTCTAATACCGTATTTATTCCAGTATGTAAAATCAGCATGAGCAGGACGAAATAGATCTTTTACGGAGTCATAATCTTTGCTTTTCTGATCTCCATTATAAATTATCATCGCTATTGGTGTGCCAGTAGATACACCATCAAAAGTACCAGAGAGTATCGCTACTTTGTCTTCTTCTTTGCGTCCAGTTTCAAGCTTAGATTTACCAGGTTTACGACGGTCAAGTTCGCTTTGTATGAAAGCTTCATCGATAGCCAGTCCAGCAGGAACACCATCTACTATGCACCCTAGAGCTACACCATGAGATTCACCAAAAGTGGTCATTCTAAACTTAATCCCAAATGTATTCATTTTAGTTGCCTTTGTTTAGAGCATCTAGTGCGATTTTTGCCGCTTTTTGTTGAGCCTCTTTTTTGCTATTTCCTATCGCAGATGCTATTAGTGTGTCGTGCAGTCGCAGTTCCACTTCAAACTCTTTTTTATGGTCAGGTCCAAAGGCACGCACTACGATATATTCAGGTGGTATACCATGGGTTGATTGAGTTATCTCTTGTAGTGCTGTTTTGTAATCTTTTGATAGAGTCTGAAGGTCGATAGTCGGATAATACTCTTCAAGCATTTTGATTACTAAAGACCTAGTTATTTCCAGTCCACCATCTAAATACGCTGCACCGATTAGAGCTTCAAAAGCATTTGATAAAAGTGACGGTTTTGAACGACCACCATTATTTTCTTCAGCAGCTGATAATAGTATATATTTTCCAATTTCAAGCTTTATTGCTAACTGTGCAAAAGCGTTTTCATTTACAAGTGACGCTCGTATCTTTGAGAGCATTCCCTCATCAGAGCCATTGAACTTATGGTAGAGATATTCACCTATAATCAAATCCAATACGGCGTCACCAAGAAACTCAAGTCGCTCATTATGATACGACTGCTTAAAGCTTCTGTGTGTCAACGCCTCTTGTGCTATTGACTTGTCTTTGAATACATAGCCAAGCCCTTTTTCAAGGGTCTCTAATTGCTCCATTGTTTATCCTCTTTGCATAATAATGCTAATTATATCATATTTAGTTTTGGTTTGCTTTTTCAAGGACTTCCACTTTCCCAGCGAAAACGCCTCTACTTACTACACCTAACTCTTTTGCTGCTGCGTTTGAGATGTCTATAACTCTATTTTTTACATATGGACCACGGTCATTTATTCTCACTATTGTGCTTTTACCAGTTCTAGCGTCTGTGACTTTGACTTTTGTGCCAAATGGAAGAGTACGATGAGCAGCTGTGAATTTATCTTTATCATATTTTTCACCACTTGTTGTCCTATTGCCATTTAGTGATGTGCTATAAAAGCTACACTTGCCACTATATGTCTTACCATTAGTAGTATAGTTGCAGTCTTTATTCTTTTCTTTTGCATTTATGACAACCGTTGTCAATAAAAATGTCAATATGCTTACCAATAATTGTAAACTAAATTTTTTCATATTTTATAGCCCCTTTTGTTTAATAGCTTCATTTTTTGCCATTACATCGCACTCTTCATTTTCTATGTGTCCGTCATGTCCTCGTACCCATGTCCCTTTTACAGTATGTATTTTGGCAGCCTCTAAGTACTCTTGCCAAAGATCTACATTTTTTACTTTTGCAAACTTTTTGACAACCCAGCCGTCAAGCCACTTGTTAATAGAGTTGACAACATAGCTACTATCAGAAACAACTTCCACAATGCACGGTTCTTTTAGCATTTGCAGACCTACTATCACACCTTTTAGCTCCATGCGGTTATTGGTAGTATGCGACTCCCCGCCACTAAATGTTTTACGATTGCCATTATAAACAAGGATACCACCATATCCACCAGGACCTGGATTACCAAGGCTTGATCCATCAGAGTAGAGAGTGATTTTTTTTGCTTTGTTTTTTTCCAATTTCTTCCTCCACATTCACAGAATATACGCTTTTGCAATTTGGACATCTCTTAAAGTATGACGCAAAGCTGTGTTTGCACTCATCACATACATAACTAAAATTAAGGACGCCACTATCATTGTCATTTTGTTTGGCAGAGACTATCATATCGAGTGCAAATTGACCGCTTGGAGTGTTTGGAGGTGTTGCTAGATAACCTTTGGCATAATATATGGATTTTAATATATTATGACTATTGACTGTTTTCATGTCTAGTTGTGATTCATCTCTAAACCACAATATATCAATTATATCATTAACTTTAGAGCAATCAAATATCTCCCATGCTTTGGCATTATCAATTAATAGTAGTTGTGAGAATACAGAGCGATAAAGTTTTTCATTTTCTTTTAGTAATGCTAAAAATGCCTCTACCTTTTGTGGTTGTAGCATTTTACGATTAGTTTGTAACATCTCAAAGCTCAAAAATGCCTCAAATCTACTCGTATCTTCACCAAGTGTTTTAAGTGGCACGGTAGTTTCAAGTGCCAAATCGTACTTTTGAAGAAGCTGATATATGTCGCCAAGCGAGTATAATACGCCTATATCTCTAGGATGGCTACTTAAAATATCTTCATATACGCCCCTTGCTCGTTCAAGTAGCCCAGCTTTAGCGTATGTATCACCTAGATGTTCCATAAGTGCGTATTTGTGTTTATCGTCATCTACACTTTTGGCTAGATAAATATAGAGACTTATAGCCTTGTGATACTCTCCACTCATTTCGTTTGATTTTGCCAATAAGGAAAGAGGACGAAGCATATTAGGCTCATACGGTAGAGTTTTGGTATCTATGACACACTCTTTGCTCTCGAACTTATCCAAAAATCCCAAAAGCGAATCACTATTAGACCGTTTTATATGTAAATCCCACATATATGTACCAAGCGCTATTAAAAAGCCTACAAAAACGAGCAGTATAATACTAAAAAGAGGATCGTCAAAACTAGGCAAATAAGATTCCAATGACCACTCCTTTTTATTTAATTGCAAGATTATACCAAAAATAGACTAAGGGGAGCAAAACCAAAATCTGTAAACTATAATTAGCTTTAGGATATAATAACTTCATGATAGACGCAAATTCCATAGAGACTCTCAAAAGCACCCTAGATATAGTAGATGTGCTAGGTAATTATATTGAGCTCAAAAAAGCAGGGGCAAATTACAAGGCTTGTTGTCCATTTCATGGAGAGAAAACTGCGTCTTTAGTTGTGAGTCCTACAAAGCAGATTTATCATTGTTTTGGGTGTGGCGTAGGTGGAGATAGTATCAAGTTCGTAATGGAGCTAGAAAAATTAAGCTATCCAGAGGCGATAGAAAAACTAGCCTCAAGCGTGAATTTTACGCTAAGCTACACACAAGCAGGAAGTAGCGATTACAGTGCATCAAAACGAGTATTAGAGGCATTGCAATCGTGGTATACAATAAACCTAGATAAAAACAAAGCATCAGTTGAATATCTACACGCTAGAGGTGTATCCCAAAACTCTATAGAGAGATTCGGGATAGGATATACTCCAAATGGCGGGGAGGTAATAGCTCATCTAAATAGTCTAGCTATACCACTTCCACTATCCATGGAAGCTGGTGTGGTAGCCACTGGTGATGATGGGAGGGCGTATGCTAGGCTTGTGGAGCGAATTACATTTCCTATTTATTCTGCTACTGGGAATATTGTCGGTTTTGGAGGACGAACTATCACTAACCACCCAGCCAAATATATCAATTCCCCGCAAACAAAATTATTTAATAAATCAAGGCTACTGTACGGATACAATCAAGCCAAAGATAGTATCTATAAAAACAAGCAAATCATCATTTGTGAAGGATATTTGGATGTCGTGATGCTACATCAAGGTGGTTTCACAGACGCAGTTGCTACTATGGGTACGGCACTCACACATGAACATTTACCACTATTGCGTAAGGGTGAGCCAAAAGTAATATTGGCTTATGATGGAGACAAGGCAGGCGTTGCCGCAGCACTAAAGGGTGCAGTGATGCTCTCGCATGCTGGTTTTGATGGTGGAGTTGTATTGTTTCCAGATGGACAAGATCCTGCTGATATGATAAGTAAAGGCGAGAGTGGAGCAGTTGCATCACTATTTCGCAATACAAAACAACTTATCCCATTTGTTATAGAGCAGTTAGCAGGACAGCATGATTTGCGAAATCCAAAAGAAAAAGAGAACGCATACGGAGCGATTCGTAGCTTTATGAGTGGTCTTAGTGAGATTATGCGTGAATCGTACATCTCTTATGCAGCATCTATTTTGGGCGTTCCGGTAGCGATGTTCACTAGAGGCAATAGAAACACACCGCTACCCACAAGCAATGCTAGCGTAAAATATGATGTAGAACAGCTTAGTATGCTTCGCACTATGATGGAGTATCCGAGGCTTGTTGATGATATACTAAACTATATTGTGCCTGAAATGCTTGGGAGTTATGCTGGACACTTCAACGCTATAGTGCGTGAAGAGTGGAATGAACATATATTAATAGAGCTATCACTAAATGAAAATGCTATTCTAATGGAAGAGGTTGATTTGTGGCGAAGTGTACAAAGTATGCAAATCAGACACTACAGCGGTATGCTAGAAAAAATAAATAGCAGTAGTACGCTAAGTGTTGCAGCAAAAATTAAACTAATAAGAAAATTAAAAATGGATATAATTCCAAAATTAAAACGAGGCGAAAGGGTATTTTATGACAGCACTATCACTATTTAGCGGAGGACTTGATAGTATGATAGCTATCAAAATCATGAGAGATATGGGTATCAATGTGGTAGCTCTAAATATAAACATAGGCTTTGGTGGACGCAAAGATGTGAGTGAAATTATGAGTACTAGAGCCGAACTTGCAGGTGCGTCATTTCGCAGTGTAGATGTGAGAGAGGATTATATACAAAAGATACTTTTTAACCCTATACATGGATATGGCAAAAACTTCAATCCATGTATAGATTGTCACGGGTATATGTTTCGCATAGCTAAAGAGATGATGAGCGAATATAGTGCGTCATTTATATTTACAGGTGAGGTATTGGGTCAACGACCAATGAGCCAACGAAGTGATGCTCTAAAGATGGTAAGTAAATTGGCAAACGATAATGACGAAAAACTAATAGTCCGCCCACTAAGTGCAAAGCTCATGGAGATAACTACACCAGAGATAAATGGCTGGATAGATAGAGAAAAGTTACTAGATATATCAGGTCGTAGTAGAGATAGACAAATAGCACTAGCAAAGCAATACGGCTGGGAAGATTACGAGAGTCCAGGTGGTGGGTGTCTGCTCACAGACATAAACTATTCTGCGCGGATTAGGGAGCATATAGCACATGATGAGTTTACTGTGATTGACGCTGATCTACTCAAATTCGGACGACATTTTAGACTACCGAACGGAGCAAAGCTAATAGTAGGACGAGAAGAGGGCGATAATGAATCACTCAAAGCTGTCAATAGTGATAAGTTTACACCTATTGTCATTCCTCTAGTGGGTCCATTTGTCCTGCTATCCAATAACGCATCACAAAGCGATAAAGAGCTAGCTGCAAAGATTATCATCACATATTCTAGGAATATCAAAGGCGAAACATATGAACTCACTATCAATGATGAGGTGTATAAAGCATCATCATTCGACTCCAAAAGTGATACGCATAAATACCTTTTTGATGCATAAGCAACTTTTTGGCTTTGGTGGTGTAAAATTACAGACCCAAATATGGGGCATTAGCTCAGCTGGGAGAGCGCTTCGCTGGCAGTGAAGAGGTCAGCGGTTCGATCCCGCTATGCTCCACCAAGTACCAATCTAAACCAATCCAATAAACACCATTTAAGCCCCACACAGACGACCTTTAAAGCTATTTCATAGTCTAAACCAATTCATACTAATATCATACAATCTAACTTTTTAAGTAATACATTTAGTCATACACGCTATAATTTGGAATATTCACAAAAAAAAGTATTACTAAAATATCAAAGGTTACCTATGGCACGAACCGTGAAGCCCTTAACAGATAAAGAGATTAAAGAGGCTAAAAGCAAAACAAAAGATTATCAGCTCACAGACGGTAACGGCTTATATTTATTGGTAACGAGTAGAAATACAAAGTTATGGCGTTTTAATTACATATTTGAGAATAAAAGAAATTTAACATCATTGGGAACATATCCAGCTATTACACTAAAACAAGCCCGTGCCAAAAAAGACGAGTTAAGAGAACTTATTGCCACTGGTACAAATCCAGCACAAAAGAAAAAAGATGACAAACTCCAAGCCAAAGAAGTTGAAGCCCTAAAAGAAAATACATTTTATAACATATCTCAAAAGTGGCTTACAAGCTATGAGAATGAAGTAAGTGAGAATTATCACATCAAACTATCTAGGGCGTTAAAAAATTATCTTTATATCACTTATGAGGTGGACGGCTCAAAATTATCAATCAAGGATAAACCAATAGATGAGATTAGTCGTAAAGAGATTATAATCATACTTGAAGCCCTAAAAAATAGAGGGGTGCAGGAAACAGCCAAAAGAACGGCTATGATATTACAGAAGATTTTTAGGTATGCAGTAACTCACGAGTACGCACCTCATAATATTATATTTGATATTGATTTGAAGATTGTACTAGGCAAAAGCACCAAAGTGAATTACCCTACTATAACAGAACCAAGCGAGGTTAAAGAGCTACTTGAAGCAATAGAAACATATAACGGTGGTTATAGTACCAAAATGGCTTTGAAGCTATTACCTTTCCTATTTGTGAGAAGTGCCAACATAAGACAAATGGAATGGGCAGAAATTGATTTTCAAGCGAAAGAGTGGAACATACCAGCCCACAAAATGAAAACCAAAGAGGCGTTCGTCTTGCCGTTACCACCTCAAGCAATAGAGATACTAAAAGAAGTTGAAGCTAATAAGATGAGTGCTGGGTATGTATTTTGTAGTGATATTTACAAAGATAGACCTATGAGCGATAATACTTTGGTGTATGCACTTAAACGGTTAGGCTATAAGGATAAATTTGTACCTCACTCTTTTAGAGCTATGTTTAGCACCATAGCCAACACACAATTAAATGAGGTAGACGGTCACAACTTTAGCAGTGAAGTCATAGAGGCGTGTTTAGCCCACAAAGAGCCAAATAAAGTTAAGGGTGCATATAATCGCTCCAGCTACAAAAACGCAATGAGGGGCTTAATGGAATGGTACGCTAACTATCTTGATGAGGTAAAAAATGGAGTATCAGAATGAATGAAATAATAAAAGATGAAGTATTTGAGTGGGTATGGGAAAATTTTGATACATATTTACTTTGCAACGAAAATGATGAAACTTGCGACGAAGATGATAAGCCAATGGCTTACTATTATGAAATTTACGACGATTTAAAAAGGTATGTAGATGATGTATGTAGTAGCTATTCTTTTATGGTCAAAGGGTTGCAACTATGCGAAAAACACAACATAAATGTATCACATTTTGATAGAAACAAAAAAAACGCCATAGTCAAAGCCAAAAAGAAAAATCAAGATATAACAGAGTTGGAGCCGTTAGAAAGCCCATCGACCACATACCAATTATTAATACAACATATAAGAAAGATTTATGAGTTTGATTTTTTATATGAGGCTTGTTATTATGATGCAGTTGAAAAGTTTACAAAGATTGAACTAAAAGAACAAGATGGAGTATTTTTAAAACAGACTGAAAGCATGTTAGAATTAGAATTGTATTTGGAGATTGGTATGTTACAGCTTGATGAAATAATACCACTTACAAAAAAGATGAGCCGTGATGAACAAAAAAAACTAAAACCATTAGACATTTTCAAGCCGTCGTTTCTAAATAATAGGGCGTTTGTTTTAACCCGTAAAAAGATAGAGAACCCATTCATGTCCATTCAACAAAGTGGTATAAAAATACCTAAAAGAATTAATGCTATTTTCAATAGAGTAAGTAATATCTTCAATAAGATTAAAAGATAATTTGAGCCATTATATTTTAAGAAAATTTTAAGCCCAATCGAAAAACCTCCAAATAGTATAATCCTATTTGTACGAGTTGATACCAGTAGCGTATCTATAAGCATATAAGGATTAATGCTTTTATTTATCAATCAAGGAATTTATAAATGGAATTTTCAGAGAATATGAGAGCCAAAGATGCCTCAAGATATTTAGGTGTCGCAAAAAGTACAATATGGAATTATGTAAAACAAGGGCGTATCAAAGCATATCGTATTAGTGAGCAGGTAACAATATTTAAAAAGAGTGAGCTCGATATGCTTATCAACGGGGGTGCTAATAATGGATTATAAGCATACCGTGATGGTTAGATTTTTATCAGACCTAATCAATAATGAGATAGTAGGTGCAAGTGATGGCAAAAGATACGGGGTCAGTTGGTTAGCAAATTATGCAACTGATTTAAGAGATACCTATGGATTAGAAATTAAGTCTATTCCAAAAGGTAAAGGATTGAAACACTTTTATATTCTACTTGATAAAAAACACTCTATAAAAGTATTGAGAAGTTTACGGAATAGTAGATTAAAAGCAGGTATTTAATGGATAATCTTATAATAAATGTGGTGTTAGGAATGTTAATTTATCAGATTATAGATTTGTCTATTTACTTGATAAAATCTACACCAAAAAATGAAGACAAAAAACCCGTTTAAGGTTTGAAAAAGTTTCGTATTGCACACAAGACCAAACGGGTCTAAAAGATAAAATTACTCTTAATTTATTTTAGGAGTATTAGTCAACCTCTAAGTCCACGGTGGGCGTGGCTTGATAAGGTTAGTCAATAGGTGCAAAAAGTGGCTTAAGAAATGGACGCCGTAATGTAAGATAAAAAAGAGAGGCAAAAGTGAACATTTTAGAGAGCATTTATTCAAGCATTAATCATAATGATTATGTGTTTAATATTGATACTATTCGCATAGAATTCTCACTACAACACAAGCGTAAACATTTAGAACTTTTAGGTGTTTGGCATAAACTCAAAAAAGATGATTTTAAATACAATCAAATAAACAAGAGAATATCCAATAAAGAGTTATCAAGTGTTTATAAACTTGAAGATTATAATATCTACTATTACAGAAAAACAGATAAAAACAAAAATCAAACAGCCATAATGATTATGTTTGGATTGAAACAATATCATAAAGCACAACCACCAAGAGAGCTAATATCTTCAATAGTTGATATTCTTACTTACAAGGTGGATTTTAAAAAGTACCGTGACTTTGAGATAGATTTATGTTTTGATACTCCAATAGCTCCAAACTATGATTTAATAACCAAAGAGTTTAACACCCGCACAGTTCAATCATCACGGGGCGTAACTTGCTACATAAACAATCCAAGGCTACTTATGATTAGAAGTGTGTGCATTTATGACAAAGCCTCTAAAAATAACCTCACTGCTCCACTGTGGAGATACGAGGCAACTATCCACATACCTAATCCAAGAGAGCTACATTTACCGTTAGATGATTTTATAGATATAATACAAAAAGGAATGACTAAATGAACGGAATGAACACCATATTACTAATAAGAGATGAGAATGCTCCAGAGCTAACAAAGAAACAACAGAAAAACAATCCTATCATCAAAGATATTAAAAAACTCAAAAATCCAACTAAAGAAGATTTTGAGAGAATTATCAAAAAGCATTTAACACTTGCAGGGTATGAAGTGGATAGAGTTGTAGTAAATGAATAGAGATAACGAGGTTGTATTAGTTAAGAAATCTTTAATGTAGCTTATACGAGTTTTTCGTAACAGCCCAAAATTAATTAAAGGAATAAGAAAATGAAATTAACACCCAAACAGTTTAAATTTTGTGAAGCCATAGCTAATGGCAAAAACAAATTACAAACCCTATGAAGTGCCTTTTTGTTTTAATAATAGCATAAAAAGCGATTTATTTTAGGAACAGCAGAATAACGGTATTGAGGCATCTATTGGGGTTTTAGGAATAAAATAATCAAACAGAAACAATATAATCTTTATAAGAAGTTGCCACGACCGAATGTCGAGGGTAATATAATCATCAAAAGATAATAAAAGATAATTTTTGCTAAACTTACTAATTAGATACACAAAAAATAAACATAAGTGGAAAACAATGAGTAACGAAATAGATAAAAAATTAGAAGAAATAGAGAAAATGAAAAAAGAGTTAGCAGAAATGAAACTAACAAAAACAAAAAAGCAATGGAAAGATTTTAGCTTAGGTAGAAAAATAATGACTGTGATAGTAGGTATCATTTGGATTATTATCATTGTTGGACTGTTTAAAAAATGCACAAGACCCCTTACTCCACAAGAAATAGCAGAAAAGGTAACAGAAGAGAAGTCTGAAAAACTTGGTAATGCAAGATGGCGTTGTCAAACAGCTGTTAGAGATAATTTAAAAAATCCAGAGGAAGCGGTGTTTGGAGATAGTAGACTAATTATATCAGACGATAATAAAACTTTTAAAGTTTATACCGAAGTAACTGCGACAAATAGCTTTAATGCTAAAATTAAATCAGTATTTAAATGTTCGGGGGTGTATTTAGAAGATGATGTTCCTTTGGTGAAAAAAGTCAGAGAAGCAAGGGATTGATAATTTATCAAACAGCAAGTCTGATAATTTTTGCTAAACTTACTAATACTAAACAAAACAATCAAGCTTTAGAAGTGGTCACACTTTTAGTTTTAGTCATACATTTAGTAATACATTTCAAGTAATAGCCATTTAAGCCCCTAAAATACGATGAGTTCGGTAGTGCTATGCCCACCAAGTAACAATCTAAACCAATCCAAGAAAATATAAACAATCATCAAAAGGAACTCTAGTGAAAAATATATTTATTATATTACTGATGCCTATTTTTGCTTTTTCATTTGACCTAGCAATTGATGTAGGACATACGCCAAAATTTTTTGGAACCACAAGTAGCACATGTCAACAAGAGTACAATTACAATTTGGCACTATCGAAACATGTATATTCATATGCAAAGACTAAAATGAAAAAAACAAATATAAATATTTCCATACAAGAAGGAGAGACAACTTTTGAAGATAGATATAAGTCAAGTATAAACAAGGATTTATTTTTATCCATACATCATGATGCAATGCAGGAACAATTTATCAAGAAAGATGTTAATGGTTGCCCTAATTCTAACTACGCTTCAGGATTTTCACTTTTTATATCAGGAAAAAATTTGTACTATGAAAAATCATTGCATTATGCAAAAAAAATAGCTAAATCACTTTTACTACAAGGACTTAAACCTACTTTGCATCATGCAGAACCAATACAAGGCGAAAATAGACAATTGATAGATAAAAAATTAGGAATATATGTATTTGATGACCTAAAGGTGCTTAAAAATGCAAAATCACCAGCAGTATTATTTGAGGCAGGAGTTATTGTAAATCCAATAGATGAAGCAAAAGCAAAAGATAAAATACAGATGGATAAAATAGCAAATGCTATATTGTCCATTTCAAAATGACTACTAATATAGCCTGCTATTCATACAGCCAGAACCTTTGCACTCTGTTATTCTTTGTTGCAAAAAGTATGTTCTTTCGTTTGTATAGTCAATCTGGCAGTTAAGATATGTGGTACTTCCATTTTGACATGAATTATCTCTATCTTTTATCCACTGTTTTTCACTTCTCGCCAGTTTTCTTTTACCATCGTTATTTAACAATGATTTGAGCTGTTTATATTTTATATTTAATTCAATATCAGCTTCATGATATATTTTACTCAAACAGTAGTTTCTGTCGTAATCATTTAGTCTTGGATTGTCACAAGCAGATGAGCGTTTCGCATATGCCACGGACAATGATGCAATCAGTATAGTAATGTATAATTTTTTCATATTTTCCCTTTAGTGTATTCGTCTACATCTATATTGTATCATAAAAATATATCAAATCTTTTTCCTCTTCACTCATTTGCTCTATACGACCATGAAAAATCACATAGTTTATATATCAATATATCAGTATGCTCTCACACATTGTCATTATTAGGTTTCTTGAAATGTAGGGGCGAAAGATTTTTCGCCCACAGAAAATAAAATATTTGTGCAGATAGAAAAAATAATACCACAAGGGGCGAAAAATCTTTCGCCCCTACGGAACGGAATTACAAAGATACAAATTTAAATCAATACTAATCTTTTTTCTTCTCATCTTCATTGTCGCTACCAGCAACGGCGTGAATAGCACTACCTGTAACATCTATTATTGCTCCTGCTGTCGCACCTACTATTTTGATTGGCGCGGTGATGATTTGTGTACAACCGAAAAGTAGTAGGGCTGGGATAATAATTGCAGTAAATTTATAAAATTTCATATTTAAACTTTTTAGTTAGATGGCTAATTGTATCAAAAAATATTTATATCTATATTGTGCTATACTATTGATGAATAAAAATGTAATATGGAGTGCTTAATGCAAAAAGTTTTTGACAACTGCTTTGACTTGGACAAGCGATGCTATGAGCAGTACAGTCTAAGCGAAGATATACTCATGGAACATGCAGCTAGTGGCATGGCAAATTACATTAGAGAAAATTTTATACCACATAGCTATATTTTGATAGTAGCTGGCATGGGAAACAATGGAGCTGATGGCATAGCTTTGGCTAGATTGTTGCATGGGGATTATGATATTGGGCTTGTTTTGGTTGGTGAGCCAACATCAGACATGGCAAGGCTACAGCTCAAAAGAGCAGGGGCTATTGGTGTAAAGAGTATAGATGAACTCAAAAATGCCGATATTATAGTAGATGCTATTTTTGGTTCTGGTCAAAACAGGGGGCTGAAAAGTGACACGGTTGCTTTAGTGAATAGTATGAATAAACTTAGTGGAGTAAAAATTGCTTGTGATATATCAACAGGCATAGACGAAAATGGCAATATCGCCAATGTTGCTTTCAGGGCGGATATAACATTTGCCATGGGAGCGTTAAAAAGAAGTTATTTTCTAGACAATGCCAAAGATTATATGGGCGAGATTAGAGTTGTTAATCTCGGTGTTAGTAGAGAGCTTTATGAAAAAGATACAAATATATATGCTTTAGAAGAGAGTGACTTAATACTCCCATCACGAAAAGCACAAAGCACCCACAAGGGTACATTTGGGCATGTTGCAATATTTTGTGGAGAAAAAGAGGGTGCCGCTGTGATATCCGCAAAAGCCTCTATGAGATTTGGAGTAGGGTTGTCTACTTTAGTGATACAAGATAAAGTTTACACGCCGTACTATCTGATGCAAAGCACGACACTACCTGCCAATACAACCGCAATAGCAGTGGGAATGGGGCTTGGGAGTTTTTTTGATGAGAGTTTTTTGGAAAAACATATAGTATCAAATTTGTTACCCATAGTTATAGATGCTGATGCTTTGTACTCAAAACAACTACTAGGCATATTGTCTCAGAATAGAAAAATAGTAATTACTCCACACCCAAAAGAGTTTATATCAATGTGGAGAATTCTCACGGGCGAAGATATTAGTATCGATGAGCTTCAAAAAAATAGGTTTGAGTATGTCAAGAAATTTAGCTCAAGCTTTCCAACTGTTGTACTTTTGCTAAAAGGAGCAAATACGATTATCGCTTATCAAAATCAAATATATATCAATTCTCTTGGCTCTTCTAAGCTAAGCAAAGGTGGGAGTGGTGATGTGTTGAGTGGACTTATAGCTTCCTTGTTGGCTCAAGGCTATGATGCTTTACACTCTGCTATAAACGGCTCACTTGCTCTAGCCATGGCAGCCAAAGAATACAAAGGCTCTAGCTACGCTATGTTGCCAACTGACTTGATAGATAATTTAGCTTGTTTGGAGTAGCTATTACCACACCAAGTAAATAGCTATACAAAATAAAAATAAAAGGAAATAACTATAATGATAAATGATTTTACAAAAGCAATGGCATTTAGACACGCATGCAAGGTGTTTGATGAGACAAAAAAGATAACAAAAGATGAGATAAACTATATACTAGAAGCTGGGAGAGCTTCTCCATCGTCGTTTGGTATGGAGCTATGGAAATTTCTCGTGATAACAAACGAAGAGCTAAAAGCAAAACTAAGACCATCATGTTGGAATCAGGTGCAAATCACATCATGCTCACATCTAGTGGTAGTTCTTGCAGGAATAGAAAATGCCAAAGTAGACAGTGGTAAACCTAGAATGCAATTAGCCCGTAGAGATATGCCAGTTGACAAGCTAGATGGCTATGTAGAACTGTATGCAGGACATATGCAAGATACACTTAGTAGTGATGAAAAAATCTATGCCTGGACAGCTAGACAGAGCTATATCGCCTCAGCTAATATGATGACTGCTGCTGCATTTATTGGGATTGACTCTTGTCCTATTGAGGGATTCGACAAAAGAGAAGTCGAAGAGATTTTGGGTTTAGATATCACAAAATACCAAGTGGCTATGTTGTTACCATTTGGATATAGAATAAACGAACAATCAAGCCAATTAAGATTACCCTTTGATGAAGTAGTGGAGTTTATACTCTAGTAACAGCTACTTTTTACGACCCTATTAGTTTCACGCATGTATACGTATATCCCATTGAGGCATTATCTTTGGTAAATTTTTCTTGTGCAAGTTCACAGGTGGCTTTATTTATGTATGTAGTGCCAATCCCGTGCGGATCTCCATATTTGAATATTTTTAATACCGTGAAGTCATCTTCTTTTTTAGTTTTTGAGGTTGTGTTTGTCTCGTTATCGTTCAATTTAGCTGGCACTACAATCGGCTCTGTTGTGGGATTTGTCACGGGAGTTACTAACTTGTTTGGCATTGCTACAACTGTTTTTTCTATACCACATTTGCCAATATACACTTTTATGTCCTCGCACTCAATGTCTGTTAAGATTTTTGTGTTTTTGCATGATGCCTTATATTTCTCTTTTATTAGCTCTATAAGTGCATGATTTGTGCATTGTGCATCTTTAATCAATGATGATATCATAGAATCACTCGGTGGCATCTCATTGGGCACTATTGGTTGTGTATTTGTAGCCTCGGCTGTTTGTTGGTTCACATTTTGATTGATCGCATCTCTATATACTTTTCTTGCTGTTATGTTCTCATTACTTGTCACGCTTTGCGTAACATTTGTTTCGTTATTTTCTTTTGACTTTTCGCTACACCCAGTAATCATAAAAACACCAGCTAGTAGTACATATCTCGCTTTCATTGTATCTCCACTTGTAATATCACTTGAATATATTATACAATTATGTTTATAAGAAAGCAGTATTTGCTTGTTGAATTCTTGTTATTCGCTCTAATGGTATGGAGTCTATTATTGCAGATTTAAAATTAATGATTATAAAAATACTGTGATTAAGTAGTGAAAATAGTACAATTTGCCGCCAAAGCAAAGAGCTTTGGCGGCAGAAATTTAAAATGTATAGATTAATCCAACATTTACGCTGTCTACTTTTACTTTGTCACCATTCATTACCGAGCCAGTATCACTCACCGTATCATCGTAAAGTCTTACATAGTCAGCAAATACAGAAAAGTTGTTAGTTATCTCATATGATGCACCAGCACCCCATGAAAAATCACCATCATTCATAAGGTTTCCACCGTCACCATCAATGTTGACATTTGCATAGCCAAGCAAACCATATACATCAATCTGTTCTGTCACTGGATACATTGGTTTGGCATATATTCCATAACTCTCTATCTTACCACCAGATAAATCCCCTGATGTAGTATTGTTATCAGCAGTATATGTATAGCTTGAATCTTTAAATGAATTTGAATATCTACCTTCAACTGCAAAATATTCATTGAACTTTACACCAGCTAACAGTAGAAAGTTGTTTCCATCCATGTTATAATTATGTGCTACACCTGTTGGAATAGCTGTTAAGGCATAGTCTTGATATATTTGTGTCCCAATTCCACTTCCGTCCACATCTACTCTCGAGTAACCACCACCCACATAAAATTTAATTGGTGAAGCCACTACAGCTGGTGCAACAACCATAGGCTCAACTGGTGCAATTTCCCCACCTGCAAAAGCCATAGCCGAAGCAACTGTTAATAATAATAAAAAAACTTTTTTCATCTTCTACTCCTTTTAACGAATAACATACGAACAACAGTTTGTTTGTATGTTATTATCCTACATATAATCTTAAAATATAATAAAATATAATTAAATTTATGAGTACAATATAAAATCACAAAAAATAGCTAAAATAAAAATGCGAAAACTTATAGGCAAAAAAGTCTATCTCTCAAACAAGATGATGGTAACTGGGATATACAAAGATTAGAGTCATAAATATGTTATAATAAATTTATGGATAAAAGGAGCAAGAATGATTGAATTTCTTAATGAAACTGTTTTGTGGTGGCACTGGATTATTTTTGGCATCATTTTATTGATTATAGAGATGAGCTTGGGTACTTTTTTTATCCTTGGGCTTGGTGTTGCTGCGATTATCGTGGGTATTTTGGATGCTGTTATGGGAGTGTCATTTGCTGTAGAGATTACTGTTTGGCTGGTGCTTTCTGTGCTATCCATCACTGCATGGTTTAAATGGTTCAAAGAAGAGTCTATAACCAATAGTGGACAATCTAACTATAGCCTTGATACGATAGGCACAGTTATAAAAGAGATACAGCCACACAGTAGAGGTAAGGTTGCTTTTGATACGCCAGTGCTTGGAAATAGTTCTTGGCACGCCACATCAAAAATTGATATAGACAAAAATACACGCGTGAAAATCGTACAAATTAATGGTCAGCTTATAGAAGTCGAACCAATATAATAAAAGGAGATACAATGGAAGCATTAAATATCGTAGTAATTTTAGCCATCGCAGTAATAGTAACACTCTATAAAGGTATAAATATCGTTCCTCAGGGCGAAGAGTGGGTAGTGGAGCGATTAGGTAAGTTTTCTCGCACACTTTTACCCGGGCTAAATATCATTATTCCTTACATAGAGGTAGTTCGTCAGCGTATCAGCACAAGAGATATCATACTGGACATTCCACAACAAGAGGTCATTACACGGGATAATGCCGTTATACTTACTAATGCCGTAGCATTTATACGCGTTACAAGCCCTAGGGATGCAATATATGGTATAGAAAATTTTAGACTAGCAATACAACAACTAGTCATGACGACACTTCGTTCGATACTTGGTGAAATGACACTCGATGAAGCACTATCTAATCGTGAACAGATAAAAACAAGACTAAAAGACCAGATAGTAGATGATGTAGCCGATTGGGGAGTGACGGTTAAATCAGTAGAAATACAAGATATTGCACCAAGCCAATCCATGCAAGCATCAATGGAGAGACAAGCAGCAGCAGAGAGAGAAAGAAGAGCGATAGAAACAACAGCAGAGGGTAACAAAAATGCTGCAATATTAGAAGCAGACGGAAAACTAGAAGCCGCCAAAAGAGAAGCCCAAGCACAAATAGCATTAGCAAGTGCGTCAGCAGAGGCCATCAGACTTATCTCTGATAATATCCAAGACAAAGAGTTGCCAGCTATGTTTCTATTGGGAGATAGATATATCACTTCATTGGAAAAAATAAGTAAAAGTGACAACTCGAAATTTGTCATTTATCCTGCTGATTTACAAGGTGCAATCAAAGGTATGCTAGGAAATGTGTTTAAGAAATAGAAAATCTATTTGGTTCTTTTGCTGGTAAAACTAACAATACCAAAAGAACTAGTCCACCAACATAAGGAATAAGTGATATTAGATACCACCAACCACTTTTATCAGTATCATGAAGTCGTCTAACTGCCACAGCAATACTAGGTACGAGCAATGCGACTACGGCTATCAAAAACATTATTGTTGAAGTGCTTGAGATATTCTCTTCATCATTAGGCATTCCACCAGAAAGAACCATTATTCCCACATATACCAAAACAGAAAATAGTGCAAACCACCAATATTCAGACCTAGAAGCTCTACCATTAAAATCAGCATACTTTTCAACCAAACAAGTTTTTATAGATTCTGTAAATGTCATTTGTTATCCTTTTGATTTATATTCTCATATTATACAATTATATTGACAATATTTTACTCAATTTACCAAAAAAATATTATCAAGAATAATTATTTTAAAATGTAGGGGTAAGCCCCAGTGCTTACCTAGATATTGAGGGCAAGCACAATTTAAAGATGGGCAACCACAGGGGGGGGGTTGCCCCTACGAAAAGCAAGCGAAAATAAGTTATAATCTTAAAGAAGAGATGGTGACAGGCAAAGTATTTGTAAAAAAAGGAATTAGAAAATAATATGGCAACAATAAACACAAACGAAATACTATATAAGATACAAAAAGCGTTAAATTTAACTAGTGATGATATGTTAAAAGCATATGGGCTTGAGGATTATACGATGGAGGCTACGCACTTAGAGTCGCTACTGATGCGTCGTCAAGAAAAAGATTTTAAGATATGCTCATATGAAGAACTAGGTATATTTTTAGATGGTCTTGTGTCGCTAAAAAGAGGAGTATCTCCAAAAAAACAAAATGATGATGAAGCAGTTGAGCTAACAAATAACCTGATACTAAAAAAACTACGCATAGCACTAGAGCTAAAAGATGCTCAGATGGGAGAGATATTAAGTTTGGCAGATGTAAATCTAAGCAAACAACAATTAGCCTCTTTATTTCGTAACGAGAGTCATAAAAATTATAGAGAGTGTAGCGATGAGCTACTAATAGCATTCACGGAAGGACTAGATAAGTGGAGTGAAGGGAGATAAGATGAACAACGAAAAAAATACAAATCCACTACATGGGATAACACTAGCAAAGATGCTTGAAGAACTAGAAGCAGAGTATGGCTTTGAAGAGCTAGGGAATCTCATTAATGTAAAGTGTTTCAATATGAATCCCAGCATTAAATCTTGCCTTACATTTTTTAGAAAAACAGACTGGGCTAGAGCGAAACTCCAAAAGCTATATTTAGAATTCCTAGAGAATGAAAACAAGTAATTTTCTGACATTTGACATAGAGGAGTGGTATCATGCCAATTATGATGGTGTGGATATATCTAAACACTCTAACACGGATACAAATCTTGAGCATAGTGTAGATAGGCTAATAGAGCTTTGTGGTAGTTATGGCGTGAAATCAACTTGTTTTATATTAGGCTCGGTGGCTAAAGCTAAACCATATATTGTGAAAAAGCTACACGATGCAGGTCATGAGATAGCCTCCCATGGCATGAATCACAAACTGATATACAATATGACTCCTGATGAGTTTTCATTAGACTTGTATGAATCTACTGATGTATTAGAACAGATTACTGGTGAGAAAGTAGTAGGTTTTAGAGCACCATCGTGGTCTATGAGCAAAGAGATATCAGGGTGGTTTTATGAGACACTTGAGATGCAGGGGTATAGATATTCATCATCCATATATCCTGCATCAAATCCACTATTTGGAATACCAAATGCCAACAGGATGCCACATATGGTAGGGGGAATATTGGAGATACCGCAATCAATCATGAGCATAGCAGGTTATGAGTGTGGATATGCGGGTGGAGGATTTTTTAGATTTTTCCCTAGATGGCTTATAGAGCGTGAAATAAAAAAAGCTAATAAAGAGGGCAGACCGGTTTTTTTATACCTTCACCCTAGAGAAATAGAACCAGACCAGCCAAAGCTTGATATACGAGGTAGTGATAAGTTCTTTCACTATTATGGCATAAATGGATGCGAGGCGAAGCTGACAGAAATAGTGGGTGACTTCAAGGATAGCTTTGTACGAATGGACAAATATAGACTAGACTAGCTACGCAATACTCTAATACGATTTTTGTAATGTACTATACTTATCCACCCTACTATACTACCCAGCACTATACCACCTACTGCGTCTAATATCAAATGTTGTTTGATAGCAAGTGTGGAGTATATAATCCCTGTTGCCCATAAGCCGCTGATAATATAAAAAATAAGAGGTGATTTCATCTGCATGAGCTGTTCTCTAAGCCATATGAATCCAAATAGTGCAAATGCAACATGCAAAGAGGGAAAGGCATTTCCTCCAGTATCAGACTTCTTTAGCTCCATCATCTGTGGTATACCTCTCCATGATTCAATATCCTGTACGATAATGGTGGGAAAAAATGCATAAAAGAGCATTCCGATAACACCTAGCAAAAGAGCATAAAAACCATAAAAAAGTAGTTCTCTAAAATTTTTCATAAGATTTGGCGTTAGCCCAATATATATCCACAGCGAGAGATAAATATATAAAAATGATATATGAAACGGGATTAACATGTCAATATTACTGAAATGCAGAGGTGTAATCGTGAAATATTGATGTGCTTGAAAATGAAAATAACCGACAAAAAATAGTGCAATCCCACCCATAACACCAAGAGCTTTAATGAGCCATAGTGAATGAATCCTGCATAAGAGATTTTGTCTAAAGCTACCGCTATCATTGCATGAGTGATGACCTAAAATTTTTTTTATCATTAGAATATATATGCCATTGCTATACCACTATAAAAAGCGTGATTTGTCTCTACAACAGGACTATCAGTAAATGAGGCACCATTGAGACTATAATATTTAATAAAGCTACCTACCCAATAATGACCTATCCGTCTAGTTAGAGCTACTGAAGTTTTGAGACCACCATATCCACTTGTGCCATCGTATCTTGGTCTTGTGGCTGTGACTTCACTATTATTTACACCATAATAATAGTCGTGATACTTAGCATCAGCAAATACTGGTCCACTTTCAAGCTCAACTGTATATCCATTTTTACAGTATTTTGATGATAATTTAGGGTCGCATACGACACCTTGATATTCTATTCCCGTGAAATCAGCAGCAAGTACAGCACTAGTTGGAATTTCTAGTTTCACGGTCCAGCCATCACAGTTGTACATCTCATATTCAAGTGACGGACCAACTTCGATAGCCAAATCAAACCCTTTCATTCCTGTTCGCAGTCCTTTGCTTTTTAAAGGCAACATACAGTTTCCATTCACATTAATGCTAAGCCCATCAACATCGAAAAGCTTTTGCTTGATACCTTTTCTGTCTATTGAAAAATTACCATTTACATAGTATATATATGGATATGGTGCGACTACACTTTGTATAGTCTTAGAACCTATATATACAGGATAACCCAATGTGGCAATACCTATTCCATATTCAAATTTACTTTGCTCAGCAAATAAAAGCGAAGAAAATAATAATAGGCATAAACTTTTTTTCATAAGTATCCAATTTCTTGATATAAAGTATTATACTATTACCACACCAAGTAAATACCTTAATTTTGATACAATTATTTTGTGCATAATCAAGGCGAAACTTTGAGAGCATAGCCTAAGCTACGCTAAGAAGTTTTAACGATTAGTATGTGCAAAAGCATTGTACCTTTCAGGGAGCATGATAGACAAGCAATCTTTGATTAAAAAAAGTCTCGAATTACCTACGGGTAGTCCTTTAACTTTTTTCATCCAAATCTTACTACCTCTGATGCTCTCAAAATTTAAAGTATTTACTTGGTGTGGTAATATATTTATAAAGAAATTGTATAGGCACATAATGGTACAATTACACAAAGATTTTTAGGGATTCTATGTCAAACAGTAGTAGTTATAGCACAACACAAAGAGGAAGTGGGCTAGGGATAAAGATAGTCTATCTTTTTTTTAGGCTTTTTGGCTACAAAGGGTTGCATTTTATACTATTTTTTGTGGTTTTATACTATACACTCACCACTCCTACACTCAAAAAATATCTCAAAGAGTATTATATGCTTTGCGTAGGTAGATTTAATTATCTAATATACTATAAGCATATATATACATTTGCATTGATATTTGCTGATAGGATATTTAGCAAGAAATTTACAGATAGATATAAGGTAATAGTACAAAAAGATAGAAATTATATCCATACAAAAGATAGTGGTGTGATGTTTTTGCTTTCCCATGTGGGAGACTGGAGCGTATCGGAAATGATGCCAACACAAAATAATAAGACTATAAATATAGTAATGAAAGAGGAGATAAAAGAGAGTATAAAAAGCTTTGAAGAGAAGATATCTAGCGATGATAGCAAAAGTAAACTTCATATTATAGATATATCTGATGGGACTATAGCAGTTGCTACCCAGTTGGCTAAAGCTTTCTTAAATAATGAAGTAGTAGCTATGATGGCTGATAGATATCTCTCCAAAGAGTCTAGTGTTTCGGTAAGGTTTTTGGGCCGCACTATACGCATAAATAAAAATCCATTTGATGTAGCATATAATCGTAAAGTGCCTATGGTTGCATTTTTTGCCATGAGAGAGGGTGATTATCTTTACAGCCCATTTTATTTCGAGATGACAGAATTTGATATGAGCATATCAAAAGAAGAGTCGATACAGCTAAAAGCACAAGAGTACACTCTGTTGCTTGAGGGTATGGTTAGGAAATATCCAAGCCAATGGCTCAATCATTACGATTTTTTCGCTTAGAAGTCTATTTCTATAACACTATTTCCACTAGCAAATTGATTTAATAACGAAAGTATATCTGACATAGACGGACTATATCCTTCTATCTTGTCCATCGTTATATTTATTGTAGGCTCTTTGGTAGTTTGCCTAATTACCAATCCAACACCACACTCTTTTTTAGTAATATTACATTTATTTATTTCGCTTAATTGATCGAAGTTTATAGCGTCAGTAATTATAATCAAAATCTCATCGTATGAAAACGACTTAATAGCTGCAAGTCTAAGTGCTGCCAAAGAAGTATCAGAAGAATCCGATATAGTAGCTATATAACCTTTGTTTTCACCAACTATGGAGATATACGAAGCTGGTGTGTTGTGTACAGAGTTTTGGAATGCCGTTGGGCTAACTGTCTGTCTATTTTTGATAGCTCGCAAGATATCATATGTTTCAGCTACCTCTCCATAACTATTACCAATTATTATAGGCAATGAAAACGCATTTAATTTGTCT
This sequence comes from Sulfurovum sp. UBA5198, assembly GCA_002412865.1. Classification (GTDB taxonomy): domain Bacteria; phylum Campylobacterota; class Campylobacteria; order Campylobacterales; family Sulfurovaceae; genus BN30871. Next base: position 129,468 of record DHVW01000017.1, on the reverse strand, counting down.
GCTAGATATAATGATATGCGTGAATTTCTAGTAAGCCTACGACGGAGCATCATATCTGCGACTATTGACTTTTCATTTAAATCACTTATCTTCTCCGTGTCATCATTGGCTTCAATCTTTGCTACTCGCAGTATTTCTAAGTTAATTTTCATTTGGTAATCCTATTACGATAGATGTATTCCCACCACCAAAACCAAAAGCATTTGAAAGAGCATATTTAAACTCTTTTTTGGTCGGCTTTGTAATCACATTTCTAGATATTGGTGTTGTTATGTTGATGCTAGGCGGCAATATCTGAGCATCTAAACTCATAGCACATATAGCAATCTCCAATGCACCACACGCACCCAGCGTATGTCCTGTTACAGACTTTGTGGATGAGATAACCACATCATCACCAAATAGCCTTGAGATTGCTAAACACTCTATTTCATCGTTGGCAACAGTACCCGTACCATGAGCATTTATGTAGCCTATATCGCTTGGGTTTAATGATGATTTGATTAACGCTTTCTCCATCGCTTCCACAGCACCATTGCCTTCTGGGTGAGGGTGTGTTATGTTGTAGGCATCACTGCTAGTGCCGCAGCCATATATCTGCATACAGCCATCACTTTTTTTGTTTGAAAGCACGAGAACCGCTATCCCCTCGGATATATTTATTCCCTCTCTGGTCGCACAAAAAGGTTTGGTTAGCTCATGTGATGCAATGCCTAATTTATCAAAGCCATTTACAGCAGAACGGCTAAGCTCATCAGCACCTACCACTACTACGCTGTTGCTTATGCCGTTGCTTATCATATCATAAGCTGCGTCAATACACATGGAGCTACTTGTGCAGGCAGTCGAGAATGTAATAGCGTAGCTAAATCCAAACTTTTCTTTCATTTCACTACCAATAGAGCCGATTGAGAGTTCCTCTACTAGCGTCTTAACGCACTTGCCACTAGCCAAATATTCTTTTTCAACTCGGCACATCCCCCCCACAGATGAGCCAACCATAAGAGTAGTAGCCAATGGATCAAAATCTGCTGTTTTGGCAATAGCTACACGGATATTTTGCTCTATTAGATCATAAAAGTAGTCATCTGATGGGATTTTACCTAGTGGCATAGAGATATCATCTATATATCCATCATGAAACTTAACGGCACTTGTTCCGCTTAGAAGTGTCTGGAAAATATCTTCAATATTAAGCCCTGCGGCACAACAACCACTGTATGAATTAAGATATACGCCCATATTTATGCTCCTTTAGATATTGATAGACTTTTGTTTCATGGTCTATCGCTACTTGTAGGCTTTCGCTTATGTCTCCAAGCGAATACTCTACTTTACGACATGCCTTTGATGCTACTAGAGCGAATTCACGCCATTTATCTCCAGCTTCTGTCATCATCTGTGATGCTATTCTTAACTTTTCGCTGTTCATTATTTTGGACGCTTCAAGTAAAAATGCAGCATACATAAGCCTAAAACCACCCCCGCCTGTGCCTATCTCCTCTTGCATTCTAATGAGATGACCGAGATATAGAGCTGGATATCTCTTGTTTTTGTGTTTATCTAGATTTAGAATAGCTTTTTTCATCATTTTCATTCCTCTAACACCAATCCACGGCATTGGAGTACGGAGCATCATATTAACAGTTCTCTTGATTGACTTGATTATGATTGGGGCGAGGTCGATATTTTTTGGTATTTCTCCTAGAGTATAAGCTGAACCTTTTGGTGCAAAAACACCTTTTGCAAATCTAGCCTTATCAAGCTCATCTATACCCACACGAAATGGCTCTTCAAATACAGGGTCACTTATCAAAAACTCATTGTTTTCTACCCCATAAATGAGTAGATTATGTGCATTAAAATGAAACCTCATATTAGCAGGAAAATATGGCAAGTAGTATACGGAAGTTTGAAGACCTACAATTTGTCCTTCATTTAACATTTTTATCAGATCATCTTTGGCTTTTTGTGGAGTAGAGTATGTTTTCACACTTAGTGGTATTTTGAGTCTTTTCGAGACATTTTTGATGATATTTTTGGGCATCATTCGGTATGCCACTAGTGGCATACCATCTAGCTTAACTATTGGCAAATATGCAAAAGCAAGCCCATCTCCAAGCCCAAAAGCCATAGCTTCACTCATTGGAAATCCACCATGCGTTAGCAATGATGAGACCACGCCACTCTCGCAATGTGCTGAATGCTTGTGTTTGAATTTGCCCATTAGTTTGTCTCGCATTGTAGTTTTGGATTTAGCAGCTCTTCTTTTGTCATATCTAATGCCTCGCAATATCTAGCTATTATCTTATCGTTTAGATTTTTAAAAACTTTATAGTCAAAATGCCTTTTAACTCGCCACTGCCACAAGCCAACCACCTGAGATAGAGTGCCTACGGTCATTCTTTTTTGATACATGCATGCTTCTAGTGAAGATGTTTTGTAGGCTTTCCATTTTGCAAAAGCTTCAAGTTCTAACCGTCTAAACTCACCAACTGCCTGCATTGTTACCAGCTCTTCTACGCTCCAGCCTGTGCTTGGCGTTATTTCATATTCGCCCTTTTTGTTGGTAGTGTATACGGCTTTTTTGATACCTTTATGGGTGCAAATATCATCTTGTGGAGTATTTTGTATCTCCATTACACTACCTCTAAAAGCATAAATGCAGTCGAAAACCTACCGCTCTCAGGTATATAGCATAGTAGTTTCTCGCCTTTTTTGAGCTTGCCGGCGTTAAATATCTCCTCAAGCATGATGTATATCGAAGCACTTCCTGTGTTGCCTTTGTTAGCAAGGTTTGTAAACCACTTCTCAAAAGGTATCTCAAAATCTGCATTCTTAAGTCGCTGTGCCACATCATCTCTAAAATATTCAGATGAATAATGAGGCAAGAAATAGTCTATATCAGTGCTAGAAATCCCTCTTTTTGCACTTATTTCCCTAATCGCTTTTTCGACTGTGTAAAGAGTTATGTTTTCATTCAATAGTTTTACATCTTGTTCTATCGCAAAAGCATTCTCACTTTTCCATTCATTTGGCGTTAACTCTCTCCATGGCGTGATGCTCTTGTCTTCATTGTATCTAGCCCCTGCCATCATGCATGTTGGCATTTCTCCTGCATACGAGATTATATCTATCCATTTTATTTCTAGTGATATGCTATTTTTGTTCGGTGTTGATTGTAGCCTCATCGCTCCAGCACCATCGCTTAGCATCCATCTTAGAAAATCTTTGCCAAATGCTAATTCTGGTTTTTTTTCTATATTTTCTGCTTCATTTGACTCTTGCTCAAACATCTCTGCACGCATCATCAATGATACTATTTCGGAGCCTGTACATACTACATTAGATGAATTCCCTGACGCAATTGACATAAAGCCATACTTTAGTGCCGATACGCCACTTAGGCATATTCCTGTGGTGGCTACTGCTTCGCATGAACCAATTCCTAACTCTCCATGTGTCATCAGTGCGTGATTTGGCATTAGTAAATCAGGCGTAGTCGTACCACAAGCCAAACACTCAATATCATCAAGCTTAAACTCATCGTCAGCCAATCCACGAATAGCTTCAGCAGTCATAGACGCATTAGTATAAAGTGGTTTTCTAGTGATTGGGTCAAGCACATAGTATCTGGTTTTGATACCATTACTTCGTAGAATTACGCTTTTTGCTCTTGAACGATTGCCACCTATCATGCCTAGCACTGTTTCTATTTGAGTATTGTCTATTGGTTCATTTGGTAATAGTGCTGAAATTTTATTGATATATACTCTATTCATTTACCCTCAATTATCTACCAGATGGCTTTTCTATATTTAGTAACATTTTAGCTACTTTTGCTTTAAATAAGCGTCTAATGATAGTTTGAATAGCCATATTTATAGGCACTACTGTGATGATTAATAAAAATAAAAATATTACATAAATAATTACAACAGGAACTCTAGCCTTAGAGCCTCGTTTGCCTAATAGTCTTATCAAAGCACCCCATATCCTAAAGCTCCGTTTGGCTATTTTTTCAGTAGCTACAAACCTTGCATCAGCCACTACTGCACCTAGATTAGAGAGCATAGGTTCATCTGTGATTTCGCCCTTTAGTTTTTCGCACAATCTCTCCCCAAATCTGGAACTTGCATTTATATTTTCATCTTTGATGCCAGCTGCTGATAATCCCCAAAACGCATCTTTTTTGCCTGTGAGCATCCACCTTGGCGTGGTAATGAGACTCTCGATAGGTCCACTTTGGTCTATTAGTACGACATTGTCTATTAGTCTAGCATTACAGTCACCAATAAGCTCTTTCATGGTTTTTTGAGCCTCTATCCACATATTTCTACACCCGATAATTGTGATTACTGGTTTAGCATTTAATATTTTTTTGGCTTGGTATGAGAGCATAAAAGCACTCATGGGCATGGATGGTGACAAAAACCATGGCTGATAACCTAAAATTATCAAATCAAATGACTCTTCATCCTCAATCTTAAGTGGCATATTTTGTGGTGGGTCAAGATATACTGTCTCTGGAAACGCATCAAAAAACTTGATGGTATCCCATGGGAATTTGAAATTCTCAGATGATTGGATTCTAGCTTCAACTAGCTCAATATGTCTAGCATCTCTAAGTGGTGATAATGCTTTATTAAGCACTCTTGTTAGCTGCCCTGTTTGAGAGAAGTGGACAACTAAAACTCTTTTTTTCATACTCCAATACCTTTTTAAGCAAAATCGTTTTACTATTATACATCAATTCCACTGGAGTCTTAATGACAGTTAACCGTTTACCACATAAAGCACCACTTATTTTTATTACTGGGCTTACTCATCAGACTGATGCAGTATCTACTTTTGGTGTGTCATTCCCATTGATTCCAACTTTGGCTATGTTTTGTGAGGCAGCGTCGCAAGGAACAAGTTATTTTCCGCTTTCTCATGAGTGCAATATAGGTGTTGTTTCATCATTTAGAAGGGTAAGGCTACTGCAAAAACCAACCACAACAACAGCACAAATATCTCTAACTATACAGTATCAAATGGGCAATAGCTATATCTTTAGTTTCATTGCCTCTAATTATGGGGTTGATATAGCCATTGGTGAGATGGTAATATTTTATTTAGTAGCCTAAGGCTATATACAAAAGGAGCATATCATGGATAAAATTAATATAGTGTGTACACATTGTCACAAAACAAACTCTCTCCCATTTAAAGAGAGTTATGTAAAAGCGAATTGCGGGTATTGTAAAAACTCATTACTTGATACAAAACCAATTGAACTAAATGCAAATAATTATGACCATTTTTTGCAAAACAATGATATACCGGTTGTTGTTGACTTTTGGGCTCCTTGGTGTGGACCTTGTCGTATGATGGCACCTACTTACGAAGAAGTTGCAAAAAAATTTCCACTAAAAATCAGATTTGTGAAGCTAAATACCCAAGATTTTGGACAAATAGCAAGCAGATATAACATTAGTGGCATTCCTACTATGATTCTTTTCAAAAACGGGAAAGAGGTCAAAAGAATTTCTGGAGCATTAGATAGCTCCTCAATGACAAATTGGCTAAAGTCGTAAAGAGAATATTCAGACTAACTGTTTGGGCTTTGTATCTTTGTTAGATTATGATACAATATTTTAACAAATAAAAAATTAGGATTCAGATGACTAGAAATAATATATTAACAGCAATCATAATAGCAGGATTAGGTATTAGCGGATGTGGAAACGGCACGACAGAATACACAATTGAGCAAAAAACAGACGCAATACTCAAACAAATTGCAAATGAAGCACCAGGCAAGCCAGTGCCTCCAGAAGCAAAAAAGCAGATAAGTGACAAGCTGAAAGAGCAAGAAGCCATAGCCAATGCTGCTAGAAAAGAAGGGCTGGATAAAGACGAAAACCTGAAAATCATATCAGCAATCACAGCAGAACAAGCACTAGCTTCTAGCTATTTACAAAAAAAAGCGGCAGCGTATAAACCCACAGATGCGGATTTGAAAAAAATCTATGATAATGAGATAAACAATAGTAAATCTTATCACTTGCGTCATATACTTGTTAAAACAGAAGCCGAGGCGAATGATATAATCGCTAAAATAAAATCTGGTGAAAAGTTTGATGTATTGGCAAAAGAAAAATCAATTGATGTTGGCTCTGGAGAAAAGGGCGGAGATTTGGGCTGGTCACCACTCAATGCTTTTGTGCCAGAATTCAAGAACGCAGCACTAGCACTTAAGCCAAAAGAGATGAGCCAAACACCTATCAAAACACAATTTGGCTACCATGTCTTAGAGCTAGTAGAAGCACCAAAAGCCCCAACAAATATACCACCATTTGAACAAGCCAAAGAACAAGTCAAAGAGATGGCAAAGAAACAATATATACAAGAGCTACAAAAAACACTTATGGCGAAGTAGTCAAGGATATTTATTTAAAAAGTTGTGCATGAGAACCGATTCTCACAAGCACAACACAATCATCAATTAGCATATAAATCAACAGCAAATCCCCGCCAATATGTAGCTCAAGAGTATCAGCCCATTCACCACTCAATGCATGATTTCTTGCCTCTTTTGGTAACTCGTCATTATTTATAATCTTTGAGAGGTAGTTTATATACTTCGTATATTGCGTATCACTCATTTTGATTTTAGCTAAATCTTTAGTGAACGATTTTTGCCGAATTATCTTAAGCATCCGCAGAGGCTTTGAGTTCATCAAGAGTAATCATGTCGCCATAAACTCCTGCTCTCGCATCTTTGATTGCCTTTTGTGTAGTTTTATTTGGTATTCTCACATCAAATGGCAAACCTCTAGTTTGCACAATCATGCCTGCGAATATATTGACTGCCTCTGAGAAATTTAACCCTAATTGAGCTAATATTTCTTTGGCTTCTATAAAGTTACCATTGTCTAATCTCAAGCTTGTTTGTACTTTCATGTCATGCTCCTTTATGTATTTATAATATTATATACCAAATGACATACAATGTCAAGTATAAATTTCATGGCTGTGTAGTCCCGTCACTCCAACCGTCACTCCGTACCTGATACGGAGTCCAGTTTATTAGAAAGTGCATACTAGATTCCTGCCTTCGCAGGAATGACGAGCAAATATTTCAAAGGAGTCAAATATCAAAGATAGTATAATAAATTTAATTGAAGATAAGAGGAGTGTGGGATGAGACTTAAAACAGTAGTGGCTAGTTTGGCGATGGTGCTTGGGTTTAGTGGATGTAGTTCGGATAATATGCAAACACTACCACTTAAAGTACCGTTTGATGTATCAAAAGCAGGATATGTATATGAGACTGATATATATGTAAAGAAACCATTTTTTGGTGCAACGGTTGGACAAATTGGCATATCTTGCGAATCAATATATGGATCAAAAGGTGATACAGTGAAACACTTGCAAAGAAATGCTTTGATTAGTGGCACATATAAAGTTCGCTTAACTATTACTCCATTGAAAAATGTAACAAAGCCAACAGAGTATAATTTTTTTACTAAAAGTCCTATTCGAAATTCAGGCGATTATCATGAATACAAATCAAATAAAGTTGAAACTATAGGATTTGTATTAGATCAGTCCATGATTAACACTTTTTATTATATATTTCAGGATAAAGGCTATTATCATATCAAAGCTGAAAATTTGAATTCGGTTCAAAATCCAGATCAAACAGTAGCAAAAATTAACATAATCTTACCTACAAAAATATAAGGAGAAAATGACATGTCGGATATAGTTTATACATTAACGGTCAATATAGAAAGTGCAGGAACTGGATATCAGGGAAGCCATCCGTCTATAGCGGGACATATGTGGTATAGAGTGCAGGCGTGGCAAGATGGGCAAGCCATCAGCACTATTGATGCAGGCTATACAAGCCATGGCATTGTTGGGAATGATGATATTAAATATGTTGGCAATACGACATACTCCCAAACAATGGTTATTGATGCATATCAGTTTAATAGTCTTGCAACATTCGGTAATTTTGATCCTATTACAGGGAATGCCATTTCTCAAGCTGCAATAAATGAAGGTTTCGCAAGTGGAGACAATTATAAAGTCCTAACCAATAGTTGTATTGATTTTGTATATTCTGCTTTGCATAAAGCTGGATTGAATCCAACAAGCTATCAAGGAGATTTAGTGCCAGCTTGGAATCAAAACAATATAGATAAAATGTTTGGATACATTGATGAGCAAGCGAAAGAAATATTGCCTTATATGATAATGGAAAACACCCTCAACCCAGAAAACCAACAAATCGTAGCAGCCATGTATAATGAAGGCACAAATGGTACGACGATAGGACTAGATGACGACTCGACTATTTATCTCGTTTCAAACTCGCTAGAAGGATTAGGCAATGTCATCAGTGGCACTAGACTAAGTCCAAATGGTGTGACAGAAACTACAAACTCATATTTCACAGGAGTAGACGGCACCATCCTGGGCAACATATTAGGTTACGACCCAAGTATATCACTCTATGACCCAGCTAATCCAAATGCAGAGGTGGATTATACGAAATATATGGATCCATTAAGCAAAGCATCAATCGCAGAGGCATTTCAACAAAATATGGCTAATGGTGCATTTTTGAGTTCAGGTGTCGCCACAAGTGCATACGCGTATGCGGATAGTCTATTCAATGGATATCTAGCATATGATGATAGTAATAGCTTCTCGTCTGAAGCAGGGCAACTTGGCAGTGATGGCAACTAGTATGTCACAACCACAAACGGCACAGTAATAAATATGGGTAGTGGGTCAAGCAGTAGCAGTTATACAGGTATGACTATGGATGGGCGGATTGTCGCTTAAACCCCATTTTAAAGGAGTCGAATATCAAACAGAGTATAATAAATAAAATTGAAGATAAGAGGAGTGTGAGATGAGATTTAAAATAGTGGTTGTTGGGCTAATTATGGTGCTTGGGTTTAGTGGGTGCGATAGCTCAACTAATATATCAAAAAATATAATCAAACAAGAGGAAAAACAAATGTTAAATGAGATATATCAGACAAAAACAATTTCAGGTAGAGCAGAAATGGTTGAGCAAGTTGTTGCAAAATATTTTATACTAGGAATTGATAAATCGACAGTAGTTGCAAAGTTAAAGGGTATGAATGTTGAATATAGCTTGGATGCCACAGAGAATACAATATATGTTCTACATCGAAACAAGGAAGCATATCTTCCTGGTTCAAAGACGATGGAAATTGTTTTTTATTTTGACAAGAACAATAAATTAGTACGAATATTTTCAAGAATATACAATACAATATAAATTATTAAGGAGTAGTCATGTCGGAAAAAATAGAAGTTGGATATAGAAATCTAGGTATAATCGGTGGCGTAGAGTATTATCATAAATTTTTGCTTTATACAGATAAAAACAATAACCAATATACGATAAGTGGTTGGGCTGGAGATGATATAAGTGTAGCCTTGCCATCTGGTCATATGAGTGTTGCAGTAAACATGGCATATGATAAATATAATCCAGATTTTCCTTCAGCAGACCAGAAGCAATACCGTGAACTTATTACAATAGGCGATGATTTAAATACAGTATGGAGCAATATGGCTCAAAATGCTGCAACAAAAGACGATATTTATCCATATGACCCATTAAGGCAAAATAGCAATACAATGGCTGATTCAATTCTCCGAAGTGTTGGCTTGAGAGAACCAACACTGGATAATCTTGATACATATTCTAACTATGAGTATTGGGCTCCAGCATCTGGTAACATATTAAGAAAAGAATTGGTGCCAATCGACCTTGAAAATAATATAATAAAAGGTCTTGGTGCAAAAGCCATAGACCAACTAAGCTATCTTGACTCCCTCAACCCAGAAAACCAACAAATCGTAGCAGCCATGTGGAATGAAACCACAAGTGGTACGACGATAGGACTAGATGACGACTCGACTATTTATCTCGTTTCAAACTCGCTAGATGGATTAGGAAATGTCATCAGCGGAACTAGACTAAGCCCAAATGGTGTGGCAGAAACTACAAACTCATATTTCACAGGAGTAGATGGCACACTCCTAGGTAACATCAAAGGCTATGACCCTAGCATCTCACTCTATGACCCTGCTAATCCAAATGCAGAGGTGGATTATACGAAATATATGGATCCATTGAGTAGGGCATCAATCGCAGAGGCATTTCAGCAAACCATGGCTAATGGTGCATTTTTGAGTTCAGGTGTCGCGACAAGTGCATATGCGTATGCGGATAGTCTATTCAATGGATATCTAGCATATGATGATAGTAATAGCTTCTCGTCTGAAGCAGGGCAACTTGGCAGTGATGGCAACTGGTATGTCACAACCACAAACGGCACAGTAATAAATATGGGTAGTGGGTCAAGTAGCAGTGGCTATACTGGCATGACTGTGGACGGTATGCTAGAGCAGTACAATAATGGTCGTGATGGCTTTTCATTTAGCATTGATAGTAATGGCAACGGTCAATATGGTGGTTCTATTAGTTTCAACACTTGGAATGATGTAGATGATTTCATTCACGATATATTTGTACATAATGACAATGGCTGGAGCGTTGGTACTATCGTGCATGAGATTGTGGATTTTTGGAATAAGCTATTCCCTGTCGCCCTCGACCTCGATGGTGATGGTGTGGAACTCACTAGCGTAATAGATAGTAAAGCATGGTACGATGTGGCGGGAGACGGGTCGCTTCATCAAACAGGCTGGGTCGGGAAAGATGATGCACTACTAGCGTATGATGAGAATGGAGATGGGAAAATCACCACACAGCACGAGCTTGCGTTTGCAAGTAGAACCACTGCCGTGGATACAGACCTAGAGGCTATTAGAACAGAATTCGACACGAATCATGACGGAGTGCTAGATGCTAACGACACTAACTTTGGTAAATTCCGAGTATGGCAAGACTTGGACAGTGATGGCGAAGTAACACATTTAGAGAAATACCTCGCTGACGGGACAATCCCGCCACTCTGCATAGAATCAAACACTCCACATTCACAAATAAACTCACAGATGTATACTCGCATTTCAAAGGAGTATAATAAATTTAATTGAAGATAAGAGGAGTATAAAGTGAAAAAGTTTTGGAAAAGTTTATTGTTAGCGGGTTTGGTTGTCATGGCAGGAGGTTGTGCCACAAAACAAACTATTATAAATCACACATTTGAATTTGATGCAAGACGGGACAGTCCTGATATAAAAATATTGGACTATAAATATGGCAACTCAAAAGTCCATGGCACATCAGTGGAAGAGGAATCATTAAAGAGAGCAATGATTCCTCAACAGGTGGGAACTTATGGTCCTATGCTTCGTGGTGATTTTTTGTATGTCAAATGGCGTATTAAAGCGACCGGCGAGGTACTAGAAGATAGAGTTGACCTACGAGATAGATTGCCTAGGGACCTTAAAGATCATATAGTAACTTTTACAATTAAAGGCAAGCAGCTCTATATTTACCTAGTTACACCACAAAGAAATTCAAACCCTCCAAGCGAAGAGGATAGGCTACACATGCCACCAATTTTCAGAATGAATAGTTATCTCACAATCTATGAGATATATCCAGCTAAAACAATATTTAAATATTAAATAAAGGAAATTAAAAAGGAGTCGAATATCAAAGATAGTATAATAAATTTAATTGAAGATAAAAGGAGTGAAGATGAGTAGGTGGAAGAAAGATATAGTTTTATGGATAGTGTTTAGCATATTGATAATAATGCCATTTGTAACAACCGAAGAATCGATAGCTTCATGTGGGTTTTGTCAAGCATTAATAGAATTTATGTCATCTATCGTTCCTGGAGTGCAAGTGATGTCAGCTGCAAGTATATTGCCGCAAACTGTAGCCTTGGAAATGTCTATTTCATGGTTATTTGTCCCTATTATTGTTGCATATGCATATTTGGCATACTTAAGAGGAGAAATAGTAATTAAATCAGGTCAAATCAGAAGCTCTGTATTGTTTATTGCAATTGGTGTATTTGATTTTTTAATTGGCAAAAGTGGATTTCCAAGTATTTTTTATGGAACAATGGCAACATTTAAAGGCAGTAACAATAGAAACATTATATTTTCTATGCTTCAAAGTGATACCGGCATAAGCATAGTTGGTTTTGGCATAAATGCTTTTGAAGGCATGTTGGTCTTCGCATTGCTACTTATATTAACATCAATAATTAAATCATATAAAAAATAAAATATATAAAGGAAATTAAAAATGGCAACAGTCACATTAGATGAAATAGTGATTTCATGGTGATATAGGTCAAGACTATAGAGAGATATTCTCCCTAATCTTTTTGCCTAGCGAGGTCTTTGGGATTTGGTCTACAAAGTATATCTTACTCTCTATATGTACGCCACCAAAGTGGTCATGAATATCTTTTTTTAGCTTGGCTTTATCTACTTTTTGTTCATTGGCGACGAGTGATAACGATAGCTTCTCGCCCCTGAGACTAGATGGAGTGTATGAGATACTAAACAATGCTTCATCAATATCATCAAATGACTCCACGAACCTCTCCATCTCGATGATAGAGAGTCGTTTGCCACCGATTTTCACTATCTCACTGGCTCGTCCAATCACTCTAAACCCACCATTGCATAACTCTATAATATCAGTAGTGTTAAATGGTTGCACAATATTGTGAAGTTTATCGTTATATGTATATGAAGATACAAAAGGCGAAGATACGCCCATAATCCCATCATTATCACACGAAATATCTACCCCATCAAGCAAACTCCATTCTACGGTGTCACCTCTTCTAATGGCTATACCACCTGTTTCGCTTGAGCCGTATAGTTGCACTAGTGTTGTGTTGAATTTTGCTTCGAAAGATGCCGCTTCGCTTGATTCAAGTGGACCGCTTGATGAGATAAAGAGTGAATTACTCAAATCAGCATTTGCATTTATACGCAGCATTGAGCGAATAAATAGTGGATTTGTGATGCATAGAGTTGGTTTTTGTGCTGAGATTTCTAATATTTCGTGAGGTAGGAAATCTTGTTTGCATACAACCTCAAGCCCCATGGAATGAGGAATGGAGATACCAAACAAAAAGCCATATATATGTACAAAAGGAACGGTTGTAAGGCATTGCTCGAATGAGTACTCTTTGAGCCATTTTTGGTGTGTTTTTACCTCTATACTGATATTTAAATCGCTTTTTATAACGCCAGTAGGATTTCCACTTGTGCCTGATGTGAAAAATATTGCTTTTGTATCACTTGGTAGCTCAATGGCACCATTGTCAATACTAGATTTCATATTTACAGCGTTCGCTGATACTTGCTTCATGCTACTATCAAAAAGCAGTGGTGTATCGCCACTGTCCATGATGCTTAGTATTTCTACGGCAAGTTCAAGTTTATTGTGGCTTTTGGGTATTATGACTTTTGGATTTTGAGTCTTTGTGACGACTTTATCGTGCGTGATGGCTGTGCTTGTGCCATCTTCGTTTATTAGCTTTATTTTAAACATCTGTTTTACTCGTTTGTTTTTGAAAGAATAATAAGGCGATTGCCAGTAGTCCAATTATGCTAACCTCACCGATGGAATACACAGCAGATACATCACTAAGTACCAGTAGTCCAAACCCTGCAAATGTTGTTATGCACGAATATATCACAGCTTTAAGTGATGAAACCGTTACTTTGCTAGATAGGTATATACCATAATCAATACCATAAATCATAAGCAAAAAAATCGTAAATAGATGCATCAGATTATAGCTACCAGAAAACGATAGATATAGTGCGATAATCGAAGTCGGGAAGAGTATAAAATTTAGAGCATAAATAGAGTTTCGTTTGGTTACAAAAATCACGATACTCACTAAAACTATAAAAGCTAAAGCCATAAATGTCTTAAATGATTTCAGCGTATCTGTTGCACTACTTGATAGCAGCCCACCAGCATCTACTATTTCTATGTTTCTGATTGCTGATAACTCAGGTATTTTTTCTTTTGATATGTAGCCAACACTCATGTATTTATTTCCACTTTTTTGTATCTGAATATCAAATGTAGATAGTTTGTTTATATCAAACTTATATGGTGTGATTGTTTCCACCATCTTATATGCTTCGCTAAATGAGCCACTTCTAAATCCACTCTTAACAGCTACTTTTTCAATCTCATCTCTTAAGTTCGCAAAACCATAGTCTTTTATTTCGCCAGCTCGTTTTTGTGCATTTTGTTTACTTGTAGCTATATTTGCTACTGTGTAGCTATCAGCATCAATGGCTCTAACTTTTGATGCAGTATCTATCACGCCATCAATAGTATCTGCATATATGAGAATAGGTAGCTTATTCGCCCCTAGCGAACTCTCAAGCAGTTTTTCTGTTTTTAGTAATTTCTCATTTTGATAGTCAAGATGCCTAAGGTTCGAATCAAACTCAAGCTTTGGAACTGAATATAATAGTAACCCGATAGATAGTAACTGGATAATATATGGATTTATTTTTTGCAATTTTGGTATGTTTTCTATCCAGCTTTGTTTTGTTTGCGGTTCGCTATAAAACTTTAGTCTTGGAAAGATAAATGCAAAAATCAAATATGATACCAAAAGTGATACAAATGCAAAAACAGCTAATTGTGACATTAGTGGGAAATCTATAAAGCTAAGAGCAAATAGCCCGATTTCAGTCGCCACGAAACCCCAAAATACATCTTTATTGAATTTGCCAGTTTTATAGTTATTGTTGAGATACATCATAAATAAATAATCCTCAGCGATTGTAGCAATTCCAGCACCAAAAGCTACAACCAAAATAGAAACATTATCATATATTAATCCAAGCACAACTAGTGAGATAGTAGCAGACAGAAATAGTGTCGTTATACTAAATATTAGAAGCGTTTTATTACGAAGCAACAATAGATAAACAAGCACCAAGATTAGTATAGTGAGTAGTGTAATCTTCTCTATATCATTTTTGATAAATGCAGAGTTTTCTACACCATAAAAGTTAGGGCTATATATCGTGATTTGACTACCATATGATTTTAGCGTATTGTGAACATCATTATATAGTACTTTTGAACTCTCTATATCACTTGTCGGTATATCAATAGAAGCCGTTATTATATATCCAACATCGCTTATTATCATCAGTCCATCTTTTTGTGAACCTTGTATGATGGATGGGGAGGTAAATATCCCAAGAGGGTCACTAGTATCAAGCTGTTCGTATATACCCCCGCTAATCATATCATTACTTATTTTGGCAATTTTTTTCTCTATTTCTACTTTTGAAAGTCTGGTTGAGTTAAAGTCTGACAAGTAATACCAGCTTTTTGCTAGGTAGTTTGTACTATCTTTATCTATATCTTCTATGTCTAAAAAAACACTCTTTACTCCATCTATTTTTTTTAGTTTCGATTTTATATCTATGGCTCGTTTTTTGGATACTTCATCAAGCCCATTTACTATCACAAAAAGCTTTTTAGTGGAGTCAAATTTATTATAGTCGTTTAGTATTTGAGCTGATTTGTCTTGAGGTAGTGCTTTGGATATGTCGCCCACTGGTGGATGTAGCGAAAAAGCATACAAGCTTAATGCTATAATAACAGCTGAGATGATTAAAAATCTAATTCTCTCAAAGTGTTTCGATTTCAATAGTGTCTCTATTCTTGAAGTATATAGTCATAAGTTCCATATCACTCTTTTTATTAGTAAGTATTTCGATTTTATTAATAGCTTTTTTGACATTTCCTTTTGGGAGCAGGATATAGGATTTGTTATTTTTAGCTATATTAAAATGCGTATTTAGCGACTCTATATCTTTATTGTTAACAGCTCTCATAAAGCTAAAATATAGGTTCATATCCATTCGTTTTGTTAGGTCAACTGTTTGGGCAGTTTTAGCATTCAAATCCTCTATTGTGAGCCTGTTCCCTTGTTGCGTTAGAATTTTTTTGATTGGCGATGTATATTTTACAACTGTTTTATCCCCGTTTACACTCATTGAACCGTTTATAATTGTAGTTTTATTGAGAGCGTAAATGTATCTAGTTTCAGTAAACTCGCCTTTTGCAAATAAGCCGAGCGTAAGAGCTGCCAAGATTATAATTGGTTTTATCATTTTGATTCACTTTTTTCGCATACGAGTAGTGAATGTGAAAAACCTAGATTATCATGTACGGCAGTGATTGATAGACCAGCCTTTTGTATATAGCGTGCCAACTCTTTGTACCCAAACATCTTACTTGTGCCATTAGCAAGGGCTGTAAAATACGGTGATGTATTGATAATACAATAAGCTGATGTTTCGTACTTTTGCCTATCCCATAGTGGCTCTAATATCAAAATCTTACCATTTTTATTTAGTGCTTTGGAGGCTTTTTGGAGTATTCGTATAATATCGTTCTCTCCAAAACAGTCCAAAAATTGGCTCATCCACACGCCATCATATCCACTAGGAAGCTCTGTACTTAGATCAAGCATATCTGCAGGTACTGTATTGATTTGCAACTCAAGCCCAAGATCCTTAATGTTTTTGTTTATAACAGCAATTTGACCAGGTAAATCCACAACTGTGATATGCGAATTTTCTACCGTACTAACAAAAAGCCTAGAGAATTTACCTGTATTACCACCTATTTCTAGTATTTTTTTTATGCCATATTCATTCAATACATTAATAGCATCACTAAAAGCAGAATCAGAGTATAAATGGTCAAAATCAAACCACGCTTTTTTTGCGTCTTGGGGTAATTTTGATAATCCAGGGTAAATAGTCTCATCAGTTGTAAACTCTTTTAGTCCACATGCACGACCCTCTTTTATGGAGTTTTCTAGCTCATATAGACCTTTGAAATTTACAAAATGATTAAAATCCATATTGACTTTTGTCATATCATCATTTAGTAAAAAATAACCTATTTTTGTGCTTCTATATAGCTCATTTTCATCAATCGAAACTATTTTTGCACTTAGTGAAGTTTCAAGTAAAACTCTAACGCTATATATGCTCATATTCATAATCTCTGCTATGCTCTCAAGAGTAAGACCATCATTGTGTTTTTGTAAAAGTTCTAGTATCCCACTTGTTCTCATAACTCTGGCTACTTGAAATATGATAGGAGCAAACGCTATCTTTTGTGCTTCATATTGTGCATCTGCTGCACTCATTTTGCTGGAGTCAAAAAATTTATTCATTATTTGTTTGCCTTGTTATTTTTTGGTAGCATTGATAATGTAGCATTAATTGCCGTGTCGTGATTACGGACAAATAGATTTTTGTCATCCCATACATATCCACCAAGTAGTGAAGAGATAGAGCGTTTTATAAGATTTTTCTTTTGTGGATGGAAAAATATATCGTGCAATCTACCATCGTACCATGCATTTACAAACTCTCTAAATACATTGATGCCTTTCATCATGTAGCCTACATATTCTTCTGCCCAATCTACGGTTTCTCCTCGCAGTTGTTTGTCTATCAGCATTGCAGCTCTATCGCCTGATTCTAGTGCTAGAGTTACACCAGAAGAGAACACAGGGTCTAGGAATTCCGTGGCATTTCCAACCATACAAAAATTCTTACCGTGCATTGCAGATACATTGGCACTATAGCCATCTATCTTGCCAACAGGTGCTATCTTTTTACTATTTTTAAATCGTTTAGATGCTTCAGGTGTTGCTTCTATAATCGTATTCCAAAACTGCTCATTATCCATATTGTATGAGTTGAAATACTCATCTGTGCATACTATTCCCACAGAAGTCACACCATCACTAAAAGGTATAGTCCATATCCATGCGTCATTATTGCCGTGAATATAAATATAGATATATCCATCAGTGCCATCAGTTGGTCTAGTGTCTCCCGTGAGCCTCGTAAAAATAGCGTCACGAGTACGAAGCTCACTTGGTTCATCAAGCCCTAACAGTTTAGGAAAAACCCTGCCGTATCCTGAGGCATCTATTGCAAATTTTGCTCTAAACACTAGCTCATTCCCATCTTTATCTTTGGCAGTTGCTGTTACACTATCTACATCGTAGCTAGTAACTTCGGTCTCTTCATATAGTTTTGCACCATATCTAACCGCTTCTTTTAATAAGATATGGTCAAACTCTTCTCTTTTTACTTGATAAGTGCTACCATACTCTTGACCTATATTTTCACTAAAATCGTATTTTTCAAACACACCATTTCGCTCAAATGCAGCACCATGTTTCACCATGTAGCCTTGGGCTGCAACGGCTTCTAGCATACCATTTTTGAACAGTAAGTCACTACATCTAGGCAATAGTGACTCACCTATGACAAACCTTGGAAATGCTACTTTCTCGATTATATTTACACTGTATCCTTTTTGGGCTAATGACGCAGCAGCTATTGAGCCTGCAGGTCCTCCACCTATGATTAGTACATCTGATTCTAAAATATTTTTATCCATTCAGTTTTCCTTGTGTGGTATTATAAAATTATAGTATGACTAGCTTAACTTCTGAAACAAAATTACTATATATCGCTCTTTGCTAATTTTACTTATAGTTGCACATTGGTTAAAGTCTTTAAAATCACCAATGTCACAAATAGGAACTAACTCGCATTCACTAGGTAAATTATTTTTAGCTTCATCATAGCTAGCAAATCTAGTTATGGATAGAATTTGTGCGTTTGCACCATTTTTGTTGTTACTAATCAGCGACCAAACGCCACCTTCGTTTGTTTTTGCAACAGGTTCGCTCTCTTCGTTTGAGCCAACTATCGCTGTTTGGATAGTGCCTCTTTTTATATCCCTATATGCCATGTCAAGTGCCATTTCAAAAGCTGCATAATCATTTGATATAGTGTAGCTACTGCCATTAATACCAAGTGTACTAGATATATAAAAACTAGCCATATTTACAGAACTAGCTATAAATGTAAACGGCATAGGAAGTTGTTTATCTGTATGTATTTGGTCAAGCATAGTCGCAATCTCTGCTATCACGCCATTTTGCGTACCTATGTATATGGAAGTGTCTTTTGGAATATTTCTAATATCTTTAAGCCCAAAAACACCCCTGAGTGCCAAATATATATAACGATTTATGCGTCTAAATTTCTCGCCACTGAGCTTCTCTAACTCTTTTTTTATATATTCAAGAGGCGTTGTGGATTTATCAACATAGCATGAAATATTATGCAAATAAACTTTATTCATTATCATTTCCATATTTACATGCAATAACACAACCATTGCCACCAAATCCAAAGTGATTTAGTAGTGCAACTCCAGATTTCTTCTCTTCATATTTTTTTGTCGTTGGAGTTAACCCATCATTTTCTGGTGTTATGAAGCATTGCGTTTTTGGTATAAATCCATTTTTTAGTGTCATATATAACACTCCAAGCTCGATAGCACCGCACCCGCCTAGCGTATGACCAATGAGGGGTTTTAAGGCTAATACTTTTGGCAACTCTTTAAATACAAGCTTTATACCATTGCCCTCAGCTGTATCATTGCTTTGACTGCCTGTACCATGTGCTTTTATAAGCGTGATTTGCGAGGCTGATACTTTAGCATCAAGTATGGCATCTTGTATGGTAGTAGCGACCATATTACCATCTATATTATGAGAAGTTGATGAGGATATATCACATCTATTTGCTCCACCTAGTAACTCAAAATTATACTCACTATTTGGATTTTTTTCTAGCAACATAGCACCAACTCCATCTCCTAGAACTATGCCATCACGATTTTTATCAAATGATCTGCACGCAGTATCCGAGAGTATGCCAAGAGTGCTAAATCCTGATATGCTAAATTCATTGTAAAATTCAAAACCAACCACTATCACCCTATCCATAATTCTGTCACTAATAACCCTTTTGGCATGAAGTAGTGCGTTTGCTGATGAAGTACATGCACTTGTAAACATTATCACATCACCACCAATCCCAAGCCTTTCAGCCAGCATATTAGCCAGTTTTGTATAACCGATTGATGGTAATTCGCCACTTTCTTTGTAGGCAACTTCTGTGCAAGATACATCAATAGATGTAGAACCCATATATAGCCCACACTGCTTTAGCTCTTCACTTGTTAGACTAGATTTGACTATTAGCTCTAATATGGCGTGATGAAGTATATTGTGTAGTTTATCATAGTCTGTGGCAGAAAAATCTGCTGTTTTTGCGTACGGTTTATTTGACTTGCCAGAGCCAAAATCAAATGTGACATTTGTGTAGTTTGGTGGATTATTTATACTACATAGTATCTCGTCTTCATTCAGCCCTAAAGCACATTTCACTACGGCTTCTTTGATATAAACGGACATTAGTTTGGTCGTATATAGTCTGCTAAAGAATTTATAGAAGTGAATACTCGCCTAAATTCCTTGCTGTCTGCTAAATCAACACCGTATCTTTTTTTTATCTCCATTGAGAGTTGGAGTGCATCAAGCGAATCAAGCTCCAAAGCCGTTCCATTGCCAAACATCGGCAAGTTGTCATCTATACTCTCTATCTCTACTTCTTTTTCGCAAGCTTCTATTATCATCTGTTTTAGTTCTGTTTTGAACTTATTATCGTACGAGCCTATCATATCGTATCCTTTATCTCTTTGTTTAATCTATACCATGCAATCAAAAGCATAGCCGCCCCAAAAGCGCTTAGCCAAACTAGTGGCATAGTTAGGTGAGTCGTATTGCCATCGTGTAAAAATATTGCCATAAATGCATCCAATCCCCATGACATTGGAGAAATATTAGCAAGGTTTTGCATCAAGCTAGGCATAATAAACAGTGGTACCATCACGCCACCAATAGCAGCAAATATGATATTCATAAGTCCTCCTATGGTCGTAGCTTGTTCAGCAGTTTTTACCATCGTGGCTAGAGCCAAGGCATAGCTTATGGTAGCAAAACTAAGCACAAACCCTACAATCGCAAGCAACAGATAATGCCCACCAATATCCAAACTATCCCCACCAAATATAGGCACGATATAGATCCCAACTATTAGCATTAGTACGAACTGTATTTGATTTATTAGAGCATATGGAATAATCTTTGATAGTAGTAGCTTTGAGCTTGATATATTCATAACAGCCAATCTGCTTAGCGTACCTGAATTTCGTTCATTAATAAAAGTATTTGATATAGGTATGATGATAAAAAACATAGAAAATATCAGCCATGCAGGAACGCTTTGTTGCACCGAAGTTGGTCGTTTTTGTTCATTGCCTATATAATGCTCGTTAAATATCTTTTTCTCTTTCGCGATATCAACCTTTTCTTCCATACTAAGCCACGGGTTTAGCCTCTCAATAGTCTCTACCATAGTTACGCTTGTAGAGGCTTTGATGATCGATTGTTTGAGTAATACCATCACGGATGGATTTACCTCTCTGTTAAAATATACATCTATATGCACACCATCTTTGCCAAAATCTTTTTTGACTTCTACGCCCACCATTAGGTTTTTATCCATCATGGCTTTTTGTATATTTGAGACTTTTTGCCATTTAAAGCCATCATCCGATAAGAGGTTTTTCATAAAATCATTCGTAAGCTTATTGCTTTGCTCTATGGAGATAGCTCCGTCTATTAGCACAGCACTATCTTTGCTAAAAGCATCACGCATAGCTAGGCTCATAATGAGTATAAAAATCATAGGCATCACAAAAAGCACCAGAAGTGTATGCACATCTCGACTGATTAATAGGAACTCTTTTTTGATACTTGCTTTATAACCATTTAGCATGACGAGCCACCATTTTTGATACCCATGAGATATTGCTCAAGCGACCCGCTACCGTAGTTAATCCGTCCAACCATATCCATAGACTGAGATATTAACGGCAGTTTGAGTGCTATTTCATTATACTGTATTGTTATCTTTTGCATTCCACTCCACTCTCCACTCTCAAAAGGAGTTTTCATAACTACTTCTATGGTTTTTGATTTGTGTAAAATATTCTCTATAGTGTCATTTGCTACTAATTTGCCATTATCAAGTATCACAAGCCTATCGCATATCTTCTCCACCTCTTCTAGGTAATGTGAGGTATATATGATTGTTGTTTGATACTCATTTTTTAGCCCTAATAATAAATCTAATATCATCTCTCTAGTTTGAGGGTCGACCCCAACTGTTGGTTCATCAAGCAGTAGTAAAGGTGGATTTCCAAGCAAGCCTATCGCTATATTTAGCCTTTTTTGCATTCCACCAGAGTAGTTTTTGACAAGCTTATTTAGATGCTCACCCATATCGGTTGCCTTGGTGACAAAGTCAATCGCACCATCTAATTCTTTATCTTTTAATGACAACACAGAACCAAAATATCGTAGGTTTTCAATCCCACTAAGCTCCATATATAGAGCATTTTTTTGAGGTACAAATCCTATCATACTTCTGATTTTTGTTAGATTATCTTCAAGCGTAAGATTATCTATATAGATTTCACCATTATCAGCTTTTATTAGACCAGTTAAAAGCCTCATAAGCGTGGTTTTCCCAGCACCATTTTGACCAATCAACCCACATATACTATTTTTTGGTATATGAAATGTGAGATTATCTATGATAACTTTATCACCAAGTTTTTTAGTTAAATCTTTTACTACTACCACAAAAGCCCTATAGGTGATTAGGCTTTTTTATTTTTGTTTATAAAATCAGTGAGTGTTTTTATGCTTGTAAAGACCTCTTTGGATTCACCGACATTGTCTATCTTGATACCGTATGTATTGTCTAGAAAGATTACAAGCTCGATAGCATCGACAGAATCAAGTCCTAAGCCTTCGCCAAATAGTGCAGCATCATCGCCTATCTCATTAGCATCTATATCCTCTAATCCTAGTACTTCTATTAATTGTTCTTTTACTTTATTACACTCTACCATTTGCTATCCTATGTTTTAATTAATATGATTTTATCATTATTCTTATTAATTCGCATTAAATATAGTAATAAGCAAGTGAACTATCGCTATAATTGATTATAAAATATTTGGGAGTACAATGCATAGTAATTTTATGGACGAGCTTTTTGATATTGTAGCCAATAGTGAGCATAGCCATACAATCAAATTAGCCTCTCATACACACCCTGTATTTAAAGCTCATTTCGAGGGCAACCCTATACTTCCCGCATTTACTCAGGTCGATATCACAGCGAAACTTTTGGAATTTGATATCATTGGAATAGTGAAATCCAAGTTTATGATGCCTCTACTGCCAGAGATGCTCATAGATATAATAGTAGAGAGCAAAGATAAGGTGAATGGCGAAGCCAGAGAGAACAGCCTGGGCTGGAAAATATGCAAGGCAAAATGGCTTGTAGATGGAAAAACAGCAAGTGAGATGACTCTTGAAATCGCATAATTTATCTATTCTCATACCAGTTTATAACAATCCATTGACCATAGCCAAAGTTGTGAATGAGGTTTTAGAGTATGATATCCCTGTAATAATAGTAGATGATGGCTCTGATGTCAGAGTTGATTTGCTAGTTAAAAACCCAAATGTCACAATAGTAACACATGAAACCAATATGGGCAAAGGAGTTGCTCTGCGAAGTGGAGCATTGAAAGCCAAAGAGCTAGGCTATGATTTTTGTCTCACTATGGATGGTGATGCCCAGCACTATGCTTCTGATATTCCAAATTTCCTCTCAAAATTTAGTGGTAATCCAAATGAATTGATTATAGGTGTAAGGGATTTTGAGAATTGCGACGCTCCAAACTCCTCTATTGTAGGTAGACAAATTGGTAATTTTTGGGTCTGGGTAGAGAGTGGCACTTGGGTTAGCGATACGCAAACTGGCTTTAGACTCTATCCAGTTGATTTTTTAGGCTATCCATCATCTGCCACTAGATATGAGTTCGAGATAGAAAATCTAGTGAGGTTTATATGGAGTGGTGGCATGATATCGCAGGTCGATGTCAAGACCATCTATGATGATAGCAGAGTCACACATTTTGATAAACTAAAAGACAACCTGTATATGATTAGGCTTCATGCCAAGCTTGTGGTTATGAGGATATTTCTGCTCAAAGGAATAATAAAATAAATAAAAGAAGAAATATGTTTTTCTGAGCCAACGGCGAAGCTTTAGTGAGATGAATTTTTATGGTAGCTTTGCTATCATATAAAAGAAGAAATATAATTAAAAACAAGGAAACAACAAATGACAATAACAGTAAGCGATAGTTTTATACCATTTGATAGTGTTGCAAATGCAACGGCGGTACTCCTAGACGGTAGTGCAATATTCCAAAATAGAATCAAAGCAGCAGAAGCGTTGCTACTAAAAGAGATTAGCGATGGCAATCCAATATATGGTGTAACGACAGGATATGGTGAGTCGGGTAAGAACTATCTAGTATATGAAGATGCACAAACTTTACAAGTAAATCTATATCGTTTTCACGGGTGTGGGGTTGGCGAGATATTGACTACAAAAGAGATATTTAATATCATGCTCGTTAGACTTATTAGTATATCAAAGGGATTTTCTGGTGTGAGTATTGAGCTGCTTGAGAGTATGTTAAAGTTTTTGGAGCTTGGTATTATGCCAGCAATACCATCAAAAGGCTCAGTCGGAGCCAGTGGAGATTTGACACCTCTATCGTATATCGCAGCTGCACTTGCTGGTGAGCGAGAAGTAATATACAATGAGCAATTAAGACCAACAATGGAAGTTTTAAATGAGTGTGGAATAAAGCCATATACATTCAAGCCAAAAGAAGCCCTAGCCATTATGAATGGTACTTCGGTGATGACTGGTATACTTGTGGTACAGGCTACATATTTTGAAAATCTATTAAATGGTTTAGAGAGTTTCGCAGCAGGATTATTCGAGGCTATGGAGGCTGATACTACTGCGATTGAGCCATTTGTTCAACAGGTCAAGCCTTTTGCTGGACAGATTAAATGTGCGGCGAACTTGCGTCAAAAGCTAGACGGTGCAACGCTTGTGCATGATAGACTTACTAGATACAAAAGCTTTTTTGATTCAGAACATCACAATATCCAAGACAGATACTCAATCCGTTGTATACCTCAAATATTAGGTGTAGCATGGGACACACTAGAACAAGCAAAAAGATGGATAGAGACCGAAATCAACTCTGTGAGTGATAATCCACTGATTAATTGTGACGAGCAAATCATTTATACTGGTTGTAACTTTTACGGTGGATATATGGCACAAGCAGCTGATACGCTCAAAATCTCACTAGCTAATATGGCGGATTTGCTAGATAAGCAGTTTGCTATATTGGTTGATGATAAGTTTAACCGTGGAATAGGTGAAAACCTAAAACTCTCCAAAGAGCCATATCATCATGGATTTAAAGCGATGCAGATAACTCTAAGCTCACTAAGTGCTGATGTTATGATGAGAATGTTACCATCAAGCGTATTTTCACGCTCCACAGAGTCTATGAACCAAGACAAAGTTAGTATGGGAACAACAGGGGCTTTGGGTCTCAAAGGTGGCATTGATGAGTTTGCCTCTATGCTTGCAATCGCTATGTTGGGCGTTGCTCAAGCGATGGACATCAAAGGCATTGAGAAGTTTTCAAAATTTTCTACAAATCTACATGCACAAATCAGAGCTATTTCAGCTCCACTGATGGAAGATAGACGACTAGATGGAGATATATCTACACTAAAAGATATGCTTTTAAATGGTGATTTTAGATGAAAAAAGTTCTAGTCACAGGTGCTACTGGAGCAATAGGTGAAGCGTGTGCTAGATATTTTAGTGAAAATGGATATTTTGTGTATGTACATTATCATAGCAATAAAGCAAAAGCAGATGAGATAGTAGCTAGTATTGGGAATGCACAAGCGATAGGCTTTGATATTTCAAATAGTAGTAGTGTAAAAGAGGCTTTGGCTAATATTTCTGTTGATGTTCTTGTAAATAATGCAGGAAAGACAAAAGACAAACTATTCTTTTGGCTCGAAGAGAATGACTGGGACGATATAATCCAAACAAATCTCACGGGTACATTTTATGTGACAAAAGCACTTCTTCCAGCTATGCAAAAGAGTAAAAATGGTGCTATAATAAACATAGCATCAGTAGCAGGAACAGTTGGCAATGCTGGGCAAACGAACTATGCAGCCAGTAAGGGCGGTATGATAGCTATGAGTAAATCACTTGCTCTAGAAGTTGCAAGGTATCGTATCAGAGTCAATTGTATAGTCCCTGGATTTGTTCATTCAGAGATGACTGCTGGATTTGATGAAAAAGATTTCGCTAAACTCATCCCAATGAAGAGATTTGGCGAACCAAAAGAGGTAGCAGAAGTGGTATTTTTCCTAGCTGACAAAGCTAGCTATATTACAGCAGAGGTTATCAATATATCAGGAGGCATGGTGCGATGAAGCAAGTTCAGATGAGACGAGTTGTTATTACTGGCATAGGATTTTATTCGCCGATTGGAAATAGTATTGAGGAGCTTAAATCTAGTTTTTTAGATATGAAAAGTGGCATTAGATATATGCCAGAGTGGGAACATATAAATGGTCTAGATGCAAAGATAGCTGGAGTAGTAGCTGTGGATGACTTTAGTGAGATACCGCGAGCAAATAGACGCACTATGGATAGAGTAGCTATGATGGCAGCACTATCACTCAAAAGAGCCATAGTTCAGAGTGGTTTAGGCGATGAGGTTGTCAAGCATGAGCGAACTGGATTATCGTTTGGTTCAGCGATGGGTGGACTTGAGACACTTTTTGATTACGCAGCCAATGTAGCTGGAAATGATGGATTTGGACGGCAAAACGCTACTGCATTTTTGCGTTTTATGAGCCACACGGTGGCTGCTAATTTAGCCGTTATGTTTGGTATCATAGGCAGAAATATACCTACAAGTTCTGCATGTACAGCGTCAGCCCAAGCAATAGGCACAGGATATGAATCTATAAAATACGGCATGAGTGATGTGATGTTTGTAGGTGGGTCCGAGGGATTACACTTTGTAGAAGCTGGAATATTTGATAGTATGGGAGCAACTGCAGTAGGATATAATGATAATCCACTAGAAGCCTCACGACCGTTTGATGCAAACCGTTCAGGATTGGTAGTAGCAGAGGGTGCAGGGGCCTTGGTGCTTGAAGAGTATGAGCATGCAAAGGCAAGGGGTGCTATAATATTAGGTGAAGTTGCAGGTTACGCAACTGGTTGTGATGGTAGTCATATCACCTTGCCAAGTGAGCGGGGAATGGAGAGTGTTATGCGTGAGTCTCTAAAGGATGCTGGTATGTCACCTGATGACATTGGCTATATAAATGCTCATGCCACCGCAACTCCAAAAGGTGATATTTATGAGTCTATGGCGGTTCATAAAGTCTTTGGTGAGAATACACCAATCAGTAGCATAAAAGGCTTTACTGGTCATATGTTTGGTGCTGGTGGTGCGTTTGAAACAATAGTTACGCTTATGGCGATTAACGAGTCATTTTTACCAGCCAACCGTAACTTAGTAGAGATGGATCCAAACTGTGCAAAGCTTGATTATCTATTTACGCACAGAGAGCAAGATATAGATGCAGCAATGAACAATAACTTTGCATTTGGAGGCATAAACACCTCTATAATTATAAAAAAATTTAAGGAGTAACAAATGAGAGATGAAGTCTACAATAAGGTTAAAGAGATAATCGTAGAGCAGTTCGAAAAAAGCCCAGATGCGATAAGCGATGATAAACGATTAGTAGAAGATTTGGGTCTTGATAGTCTTGATATGTTTGATTTGATTTGTGCATTAGAAGCTGAATATGATTTTCATTTCGAGAGAGAGATGGGGTCGTCTATCGGAACAGTAGGGGATATAGTAGACCAATTAGTGAATAACATACCAGCTAAATGATTTTTGCACTTCTCTATGTGCCAATAGCTCTATTGTCATATCATTTTTATGGGGTTAAGTGTGCCAGTTTATCATTATTTGCATTTGGATTTCTCACACTATTTTGGTTTCTATTTAAACATAACGAACCAATCAAATATTTACAACCACTGCTTATTGTAGTCATCGGACTTGTAGGTTTTTTTGTCCCAAATATTATAGTTATCAAATCATATCCATTTATCATTTCATCTATATTTTTTACATTTTTTCTCTATTCCATTTTGAGCGGAAAATATCTTTTGATTGATATTATCACAAAATTAAAGAAACGCAAACTAGCCACACAAGAGAGAGTAGACATAGAAAAATCACACTGGATATGGGTGGTAACTTTAGGTATTAATTGTGCTATTCATCTCTACTTGCTTTTTGGTGATGATTTAAGGCTATGGGCTATTTACTCTTTTGTTGGTTGGTATATATTATTTGGTTTTACGATTGCCTTGCAAGTATTATTTGTGCATAGACGAGAATTGCCTCAATGGCTACGAAATCTATGGGGATATGGGCTGTTTTGTCTCACTATCGCAGTGCTTTTCATACCAGAGATGATTTTGTATTTCATTTTTGTAGCCTTTTATGTAAACAAACCTCATATTGTATTCCAAAAATGTGTAACATACTCGTTTAAACTATTTTTCAGATACGCTCCAAGCACACGAAATATCATACTAGATAAAAGCCCACTAATTATGCCACATACTGCATATATTTATGCTCCATCTCATGAGTCGTGGCTTGACTATCCGCTTATAGGTGCTTTTGTAACTGATTTGTATCATTTGACAAATAAAAATAGAGCATTTTCATGGTACTTGCGACCCA
Source organism: Sulfurovum sp. UBA5198 (assembly GCA_002412865.1). GTDB lineage: Bacteria > Campylobacterota > Campylobacteria > Campylobacterales > Sulfurovaceae > BN30871. Next base: position 100,709 of record DHVW01000017.1, on the reverse strand, counting down.
TAGCAAAGCTTTTAGGTGTGCTTGATGGGGTTGGTAATAATTCGCTTCACCCATTACTCCAAAAACTAAGAGAAAATAGCAATGTCCTTATATTCCCAGAAGGTTCCAGAAGTAGCGATGGGGAGCTAGGTGCTTTTAAGTATGGTACTTTTGCATTATCTTTGAAATCTGGCGTGAGCATAGTACCGGTGAATATATATGGCACACATAGGCTGGTTGCAAAAGGCTCGATGAATTGGGGCTGGAATAGAGGAGTGGATATCATTGTGGAGATGCTTGACCCCATAAGCCCATTAGATGGTGAAAGTAAAGAAGCACTTGCTACTAGAGTAAGGGATATTATGATAGCCAAGCGAAAACTAAAAACTTTATAGCACCACTATACTAGGCTATTTTATCCTTGCAAAGCTTTTCTGTATAAAAGCTTCCAAACGGAATTAAAGATAGTATGAAAAATTTCAAAGAATCCTTTAGACTAAAAGGCACTTCTTTGCTGGATTCTATAAGCTGAATAACAAACCATATAAACAATCCCCCATGAATCATACCAACTATCTTGGTGGCTATTGGAAATCCAAAAGCGTATTTGAGTGGCATAGCGATAAATACGAGGATTAAAAATGAGTATCCTTCTATGGTATTGATTCTTCTAAATTTGTTTAATGATGACATATCGTTCCTTGATTTTTTGTGAAGTATATCCAAAGAAACTTGTTTTAGTATTGCTCTTTGTTTGGCATTTTTAGATAAAATTGCAAAATAAAAATCAATACCATCAAAATGGCATGAGAGAGAATAGGAAGCAATTATGTTTGAAGTTTTATTATTAGCGTTTGCACTTTCGATGGATGCTTTTGCTGTTGCGGTTGGCCTTGGTGTCAAATCTGGAGAGTTTAATAGAAATTTTGCCTTGAAAATAGGATTACTTTTCGGATTTTTTCAGGCTTTGATGCCACTTTTTGGATATTTGGCAAGCATTGGGCTAGGGACTTTCATAGAATCAGTTGACCACTGGGTTGCGTTTGTTCTTTTGGCGGCTATTGGTGCAAAGATGCTTTATGAAAGTTTCGGCGAAGATGTAGAAGATGAAATCGCAATAATTACCAATAAAGTACTTCTTTTGTTGGCGATTGCAACCAGTATAGATGCTATGGCTGCTGGATTTACCCTAAACTTACTAGATATTAATCCTTTTACAACCATGGCGATAATAGGTATGATTACTTTTGGTTTTAGCTATTTTGGTGTATATATGGGGAGCAAGGGAGATTCATATCTTGAAAATAAAGCTGAAAAAATCGGTGGAGTAATTTTGATTTTAATTGGGATAAAAATCCTAGCAGATCATACTCTATTTTAGGAATTATTGGAGTGGGATTTGCATCGCCTATTTGTTTAGCATTTTTGGATAAAATTGTAAAATGAATAATAAAACCATAATCATCATTGGTGCTGGAGCTGCTGGCTTAGTAGCAGCTATAACCTCGGCTCGAAATGGACACAAAGTAGCACTACTTGAACAGAACAGTAAAATTGGTAAAAAGATTTTAGTTAGCGGTAATGGAAAGTGTAATATTGGGAATAAAAATATCACTACTCGGCGTTTTCATGGACAAAATCCTGCCTTTATAGAGGAAGTTCTTAGTGGATATGGCTTTAAAGTTGTAGAAGAATTTTTTGGCTCCATCGGGCTTGAACTAATAGAGGGGTCTGATGGCAAAATGTTTCCGATGTCTATGCAGGCAAGCTCGGTAGTGGAATTATTGGAGTATGAAGCAAAACGCCTTGGAGTTGAGATAATTTGTGATTGTATAGTTACAGACATAGAGAAAACCAAAGATACTTTTACTCTAGAAACCGCGCATGGTATCAAAAAATGCCAAAAACTTATCATTGCGTCTGGCTCACCGGCTGCCCCACAGCTGGGAGGCTCAAACTCTGGCTATGAATTTGCCTCCGTGATGGGACACTCGTTGGTGCCTAGTTACCCATCACTTGTACAGCTCTGCTCAGATGAAAAATGGGTAAAATCGTGTACGGGAGTGAAAGTAGCAGGAGCAGCCAAACTCTATACTAACAATGAGTATGTCACAGAACAGAAGGGCGATTTACTTTTCACTGATTACGGTATTAGTGGATTAGCGATTTTGGATATTAGCCGTGAAGCTAGCAGTAGATTAGCGAATTTTGAGTATTGTGAACTGAGCCTTGATTTGATGCCAACTTTTACTAAAGAACAGCTCATGAATTTGTTATTGTCACGCATAAATAGTGCCAGTGAAAAACCAATAGAGTTATGGCTTCAAGGTGTCATGAATAAAAAGTTGATTCCAATTATACTTGAACAGTCAAAATGCAAAATAAAAACAGAAAAAGAGCTAAATAGAAAAGAGATAGGTAAGCTCATATATAGTATCAAAAATCTCAAACTATCAATCAGTGACACAAAAGGCTTTAGAGGCGCAGAGGTCGCCACAGGCGGGATAAATACAAATGAAGTAAATCCACAAACCATGGAATCTAAGCTAGTACCAAACCTATATTTCGCCGGAGAGATACTGGATGTTGATGGTGATAGGGGTGGATTTAATTTTCACTTCGCATGGGTGAGTGGCATTAGAGCAGGTAAAGACATATAATTAGTCGGCGACTATAAAGGTATATACCTAAAATTTATCCAAATCATAACCAAAATCACTACTATACTTTTCGTGTTTCACATTGTTACACAGCCATTCAATTCAAATCCATACATTATCCACCAGTGAGGCGTTCTTTAATCATCTTTTTGCTAATATAGCATACAGTTATGAGTAAACTCAAGCAATAAACAAGGGATTAAAAATGGAACATATCGCTTCATCTCACCCATACTTTGGGGTATTTATCTTGACACTAGTGACATTTGTAGCATTCCCAGCTACACTTGCCTTACAGAGATTTGTAAGTAGAAAACTAGCAAAAAAAGATACAGAAAAGCTAAAGCTTTCAATATATGAGTGTGGACCTGAGGTCACTAAACAGCCAAATAGTATATCAGTTCAGTTTTATCTGATAGCACTCTTGTTCATACTATTTGATGTAGAGATTATATTTATGTTTCCATGGGCTATTACATTTAAAGCACTTGGTTGGTTTGGTTTGGTTGAGATGATACTATTTATCTTATTATTAGCAATCGGTTTTGTATACGCGTGGAAAAAAGGAGCATTAGAATGGCACAGCATCAAGTAAATTATGGTTCAACCGCAGGGTTACCAATCGCACTAACAACAGTGGATAAGCTAGTAAACTGGGGGCGTTCAAACTCGCTTTGGCCACTCACATATGGTCTAGCTTGTTGTGCTATTGAGATGATGGCTAGTGGTGCTAGTAGATTTGACTTTGATAGATTTGGTACTATTTTTAGAGCTTCTCCTAGACAAGCCGATGTTATGATACTTGCAGGCACATTATCAAAAAAACATGCTGAATTTACACGTAGACTGTATGATCAAATGGCAGAGCCAAAATGGGTAATATCTATGGGAAGCTGTGCAAATACAGGTGGAATGTTCAATACATACGCCACAGTGCAAGGTGTTGACCGTATAGTTCCTGTGGATATTTACTTGCCAGGATGTGCACCTAGACCAGAAACTTTGCAGTATGCGATGATGATGCTTCAAAAGAAAATCAGAAGAGAATCAGCCAATATGAATAAAAATATCAAACAAAGGTTAGTGTGATGAGAAAATACACTCCAAAAGATAGCGTTCAAGCGAAATCTTACTATACAGATAGATTTTGGGTAGCTCCACAAATGCCAAAATTTGAGGTAGAAGCAGGTAGTCAGTTTTCGAAAATTGTTACAGCACTCAAAAAATACAGCAAAGAGTCATACACTCAACTAGGTCAGCTAATAATTCATATCAATAAGCCAACTGATAATATAGCAGTTTTGACAATACTAAAAGAGAAGTTTGGCTATACAATGTGTAGTGAACTTAGTGCGGTTGATTATCTAGCTAAGCGTGGAGAATTTGAGATTTTCTATCAAATGCTAAATGTAACTGAAGCTCTTCGTGTACGAGTTGTGTGTCAACTAGCACTTGGTAGTGCTATTGAAAGTATAGTACCATTGTTTAAAATGGCAAATTTCGCAGAGCGAGAGATGTATGATATGTTTGGAATTTATATAAATAATCATCCATATTTGAAACGAATTTTAATGCCTGATGATTGGGTAGGGCACCCACTTCTAAAAACTTATCCTTTGCAAGGGGATGAGGCTGCATCATGGTATGAGGTAGATAAAATATTTGGTAAAGAAAACAGAGATGCAATAGGACCTGAAAATAGAGACCCTGCGAATGTAGATAGATACGATACTAAAAGATTCTCTAGAGTAGGATATGAAGTTCCATTTGGTGCAGATATATCTGGTGGCGAAGTAGCTCAACCGATTGAGTATAGTAAAACAGTAATGGTAGATTACCAAAAAGAGCAAAAAGAGCTCAAAAAACGAAGATAAGGGTAGAATAATATGCAAGTAACCAATAAATTAACACCGTTTTTTGAGAATCTAAACTTCGAGAGAGATGACAACACAATGGTCATTAACTTTGGACCACAACATCCATCAGCTCATGGTCAACTTAGACTTGTGCTAGAGCTTGATGGTGAGCTTGTCACTAAAGCTTATCCAGATATAGGCTATCTTCATCGTGGTATAGAAAAGATGGCAGAAAATATGACATATAATGAGTTTTTGCCTACAACAGACAGACTTGATTATATAGCATCAACTTCTAATAACTACGCTTACGCTTTAGCAGTCGAGAAACTTTTGGGTATTGAAGCACCAAGAAGAGCTCAGGTAATAAGAACAATGCTACTAGAGCTTAACCGTATTATTTCGCACCTATTTTTCCTAGCAACTCATGCACTTGATGTTGGAGCTATGTCTGTGTTCCTCTACGCATTTAGAGAGAGAGAATTTGCTATGGATTTAATGGAGGATTATTGTGGGGCTAGACTTACGCATTCAGCGGTTCGTATCGGTGGCGTGCCACTTGATTTACCTACTGGTTGGTTGGAGAGTTTAGAGAAATTTATCAACAGACTCCCGACTGATATCAAAACTTATGAAGATTTACTTACAGCTAATAGAATTTGGAAAATGAGACTAGAAGATGTGGGTGTATTATCAGCAGAAAATGCACTGAGCTGGGGCTGTACTGGTCCTATGCTTAGAGGTTCTGGCGTGAATTATGATATCAGAAAAGAAGAGCCATATGAGCTTTATAGCGAGTTAGATTTTGATATTCCTACAAGTGATAGATGTGATAGCTACGGCAGATACCGTATATATATGGAAGAGATGAAGCAATCAGTTAGAATTCTTCATCAATTAATCCCGATGTACGCGCCAACTGCTCCACAGCTAATGGCACATGCACCACAATATATTTCAGCTCCAAAAGAGGAGATAATGACACAAAATTATGCATTAATGCAACACTTTGTGCTTGTCACTCAAGGAATGAGACCACCAGTAGGCGAGGTATATGTACCAACAGAATCACCAAAAGGTGAACTTGGCTTTTATATCAAAAGTGAAGGCGAGCCATACGCTTATCGTTTGAAGTGTAGAGCACCAAGCTTCTTTCATACTGGGCTTTTGCAAGAGATTTTAGTTGGCACATATATAGCCGATGTTGTTACTATTATTGGTAATACAAATATCGTCTTTGGCGAAATAGATAGATAAAGGGCTGGAGAATGAAAAGATATGATTTGAGACACCTAAAAGATGATTTCTATGGACGAATGAGTGAGCTTATGAATGGCGGACTTGACAAAGGCGAAGTTGGAATATTTCTTTTTGAGATAGGAGATTTTAGCCCTGTACAAAAGAGTGCAGATATGGTCAAAGAGGCTGGATTTGAGCTTATGAACTCTATTAAATTCAATGAAGTAGATTGGACGATAGTGGTAAAGAAAAAAGGTAACTAGATGGCAAATGTGGTTTTTTCTACATGGCGTGGTGAACTTATTGATAATCGTGGTATTGTTGATAGCTCCTCATGGACAACATCAGATTTTAAGCTGCCCGAGAACTACACAGCAGATGTAGCGTCAAAAGCGTTTATCGGCTGGGATGGCGTTTCAATCTTTGATGGTGATATAGATGTAGTTAGGTTAGCACTAGAATATGCAGCACAATACCAAGTATATTCAGAAGCATGTGGCAGATGTGCTCCAGGTAGATGGGGTGGACGAATTTTATATGATATGCTTGACAAGATCGCTAGAGGCGAAGGTAGTTATGAAGATATTGCACATATAAAAGAAGTTAGTAGCACAATGATGACTACTTCAAAATGTGAAATAGGCATAACAGTACCAAAACCAATTTTAGACCTTATGAATTACTATGAAGCTGATTTTAGTGACCTCATAGATAATCAAAAAGAGTCAAAACATTATAATCAAGAGGTTAAATATATAGCCAAAGTAACTGCGCCATGTACAGATATGTGTCCTGCTCATGTTGATATTCCTGCTTATATTGAGGGTGTTAGAGATATGATTTTTGATGAATCATTAGCTGCAACAAGAGCTACAATGCCATTAGCTCACACCTGTGGTCGTGTATGTCCTCACCCATGTGAAGATGCCTGCCGTAGAACGAACCTTGATGAGCCTATCTCTATTATGGAGCTAAAAAGATTAGGGGCTGATTATGAGACCGACCATGAACTTCCATGGTTACATCCATATGAGCCAAAGCCACTCAAAAATGATGGCAAAAAAGTAGCTATTATAGGAGCTGGACCTGCTGGATTAACAGCTGCTTATTATCTTGCTTTAGAGGGTATAAAAGTAGATATTTTCGAAGAGCTTCCTGTGCTTGGTGGTGAAGTAGCAGTTGGAGTCCCTGAGTATCGTATGCCAATTGATAAATATAATAAAGATATCGAGCTAGTGACTTCTATGGAGGCCGTAAGTGTTATTGCTAATCACAGGGTAACGGCAGAGCGACTAAAAGAGATAGAAGCAGAGTATGACTCTACACTTTTAGCGTTTGGTACGAGATTATCCAAAAAAGTCGGTGCAGCGAACGAAAAGATGGATATGGGTGGATATTGGGGTGCGATATCAATGCTTGACAAAGTAAATCTATGGCATAAATATGGTATCGGCAGTCCTGCCAAAGAAGACTTAGAAGGCAAAGTTGTAGTATGTGTTGGTGGTGGATTTACCTCTATGGATGTCGTGCGATGTTCTATCAGAGAGGGAGCTAAGCGAGTTGTAATGCTTTATCGTCGTGATGAAAAAACTATCATTGGTAATACTACATATGAAGAGTATCATGAGGCAGTAGAAGAGGGTGTAGAATTTATATTTCACTCTGCAATCGAAGAGATATTTGATGACGGGAAACAGATAACGAAGCTTAAAGTAAATCAATTCGAACTAGTTCCTGACCCAAATGGTGGACGAGCTCAGCTGGTACAAAGAGAAGATGGAGATTTTGAGATAGAGTGTGATTATCTAATCCCTGCTGTTTCTCAAGCTGCTGATTTGCAAATATTACCAAGTGATTGGGAACTTGGAATGACTTCATGGGGGACTTTGTTAACAAACGGCAAAGATTATATGACTAGCCGTGCTGGACTGTTCGCAGCAGGGGATTGTGAATATGGACCAATGACAATAGTAAATGCAGTAGGTCAAGCAAAAAGAGCATCATCTGTAATATCTAGATATTTATATGATGGCGTTGTAAGTTTGACTGATGATGAGATTATGGAAGATCACCTAAAAGCTCTAAAAGTCTATGATAAAAAAGAGAAAATCAAAGGATGGATGCCAGGAATTCCACGAAAAGTCAGTGAAAAACTTGAAGTTGATGAACGAAAATATAACAACAAAGAGGTAAATCTAGGATTCACTGGTGAAGAAGCCTTGCGTGAAGCTGAGCGATGCATGCGTTGTTATTATATCTCAATGGTGACGGTGTAATATGGAACATAAAAAAGATATTAAAACACAAATCCAAGTGACAATCGATGGTAAAATATGCAATGGTACGACAAATGATACAATACTAAAAATCGCACGCAGAAATGGTATATATATACCTACTATGTGTTACTTGACCAAAGTCGAGCCAATAGCTTCATGTCGTATGTGTATAGTAGATGTTGAGGGTGTAGATGGGCATATACTATCATGCCAAGAGAGAGCCGTGGATGGTGCTGTAGTACATACGCAAAATAGTGAACTCTTCAAGCAAAGACAAAATATTATGAAGCTTTATAATGTAAATCATCCACTTGAATGTGGCGTTTGCGATAAAAGTGGGGAATGCGATTTGCAAAATAAAACTTTAGAATATGGCGTAGAGGTTCAAACTTTCCAGACTAAAGAGCCTCATCGTCCTGTACAAAATTGGGGCTTTATAAGCTATGATCCAGCACTATGCATAATGTGCGAAAAGTGCGTCAAAGTTTCTCATGAAATCACAGGAAATGAAGCTTTGAGAATAAAAATGGGTGGATATAAATCTACTATTTTAAATACCAAAAATGACCATTTTGATTCATCTCTAGGCGAATCAGCTGCTGTATGTCCTGTAGGTGCATTGGTCGACACGAGTTTCAAATACTCTACAAATGCGTGGGAACTAACAAAGATACCAGCCACATGTTCACATTGTAGTAGTGGCTGTGCATTGTCATACGAGGTCAAAAATGATACGATTTATAGAGTGACAAATCCATTTGAATTTAGCTCTCTATGCGGAGCAGGTAGATATGGTTTTGACTTTGCAAATAGAGTTAATGGTAAAGATAAAAAAGCATTTGACGCTGGAATCTCAGCATTTAAAACTGCAAAAACTATTAAATTTTCTGCCTCTATTACAAATGAAGAGGCACAGATACTTCAAGAGCTAAAAAACAAATTTGATTATAACCTTGTGTGTGATGAGGCCTATGGATATGGTGAGTTTATGCGTGCGTACAGTAGTACAAGTGGCAAATCACTATACGGTGGAAATTTGGAGAGCTTGAGCAAATGTGAAGGCATTATAGTGCTAGGCTCACGCATAGAAGATGACGATCCAATGGTAAAATACCATATTACAATGGCTAGCAAAAGGCAAAGTGCGAGAGTAGCTTATATGCACCCAATAGAAGATAGTCGCATTTCAAATATTGTAACACAATTTATCAAATATGAAGTTGGAAGCGAAGAGGGTGTTCTGGCACTACTGCTAAGTTATATTTTAAGCAATAAAGAGTTGCCAGCACATGTATCAGAATACATAAAAGAGCTAGATATTGGTAACCTAAGTGCTGAGAGTAATGTTGGCGAAGAGGAGCTAGAGAAATTCTTCAAAGCTATTGAGAAAAAAAATAGATTCACATTGGTGATAGGTAGTGATATATACGCTCATCCTAGAGTTGCTCATATTGCAAAGCTTGTTGGCATTATTGATAGCTATAGTGATTTTGAAATTATTGCCATTCCTCCAGCTACAAATGCTCTTGGTGTGTCTCTTATTTGCGACCTTGATAAGCAAGGCGTTGGTGAAAGTATAGGCTATAATGAGATTGGTGATTTTACACTAAGTTCGCAAGGTGCTGCTAATCTAGATATGCCAGCTCTTAATCAGCAAGAGGGAACATTTACAACTATTGACAAGCGAGTAGTAGCTACAAATGTAGCTATATCATATGATGGATATACGCTAAATGATATTGCAAACGAGTTGGGACTTTATAATAAAAACACTATTGATTACACAGCAAAGTTGCCAGTATCAAAAGGTTTTATGGAAGTAGATTTTGATAATCTTCGTGATGATTTTGATATAGAGGGTAATGATATGCGTGGTTATCTTTTGGCTTCTTGTGAGACAAAAAAAGATGATAGCCTGGAAGAGCCAGCAGAGCTTAGCTCGTTTGATGGAGCGATGGTTTACAATTGTAACGAAACTCACTATTTTGGAGATGCAACAAACAAATCAAAACTTTTATCTTCAAGTGAATCTCACACATTAAAAGGTTCATCGCAGTTTGCACAAATAGCTAAAATAGAAGATGGACAAAGTCTGAGATACTCCATAAATGATATAGTTTATGAACGAGTATTCAAAATAGACACAACACTAAAAGGAACCATAGCTTTAAACCCTACTTTTGACATGGGTTTAAGTAGCTCTATGGTATCGTCATATAGATATAATAATTTCAATATAGAAAAAACTAATACAGTAGGTGCATCATGAGTGAAAATATGATAACGATGACAATTGACGGAGTTGCTTGTCAAGCAAAAGAGGGCGAATACATATTAAATGTTGCTAGAGCAAATGCGATATTTATACCTGCGATTTGCTATCTAACTAGATGTTCGCCAACACTTGCTTGTAGAATATGCCTAGTAGAAGCTGATGGCAAACGAGTATATGCGTGTAATGCAAAAGCAAAAGACGGCATGGAAGTTCTCACAAGTAACCAAGAGATACTAGAAGAACGAAAAGCTATCATGCAAGTATATGATGTAAATCACCCTCTTCAGTGTGGCGTTTGTGACCAAAGTGGTTCATGCGAACTTCAAAATTATACGCTTGAACTTAGTGTGGATACGCAACCTTATGTCATAGCTGATACAACTAGAGAAGCCAAAAACTGGAGTAGTGTACTGCATTATGATCCAGGTTTGTGTATAGTATGTGAGAGATGTGTAACTGTATGTAAAGATATGATAGGAGACGCTGCTATTACCACGGGCGCTAGAGGTGGCGTGGAGCTTGATAAAGAGTATAAAGAGAGTATGCCAAAAGATGCTTACTCCATGTGGAATAAGTTGCAAAAATCAGTGATTACTCCTAGTAATGATACTGATAGCACTAATTGTAGTGATTGCGGAGAATGTATAGCTGTTTGTCCTGTTGGAGCTTTGGTGAGTCGTGATTTTGTATACACTACAAACTCATGGGAGCTTACAAAAGTACCAGCGACTTGTGCCCATTGTAGTAGTGGTTGTCAGATTTATTATGAGACAAAACCAACATCAATAGAAAACCGTGATCAGAAAATATACAGAGTGACAAACGAGTGGAACTATCTTTCATTATGTGGTGCTGGTAGATTTGGGTATGATTTTGAAAATAGAGTTGTAGCTAAAAATGAAGTAGCATTTAGAGTTGCTATTGATGCAATTAAATCTGCACAAGCTATACGATTTACATCAGTCATTACAAATGAAGAAGCTCTAATGCTACAAACTCTAAAAGAGAAATTAGGTGTAAAACTATTCAATACAGAAGCTAAGGCATTCCAAAACTTTATGAGTAGCTATACAACACATTCTGGCAATATGCTATTTGGTGGTAATATAAAAGAGATGATGCAGACAAGCGATTTTATAATTAGCATAGGTTCATCTCTTCGTAATGACAATCCAAATGTTAGATATTTATTTAATAATATCCAAAAACTAAATAAAGGTGCAGGATTATATTTTCATCCAGTTGGAGATAGTTTAATCACTTCAATGGGTAAAAACATTACACAAATAGAGCATAAAGTTGGTACAGAAGAAGCTATACTTTATTGGATTCTTGACCAATTTGCTGATAAAGAGAAACTTCCAAGCGAGATAAATGAGTATATCACAAGTTTCCATGAGGTAAGTAAAAAAACTATCACAGAAAAAGTAATCACTGATGTGACAGAAACCGTAGTAGATGCAGAAACTGGAGAGAGTAAAGAGATTGTTAAAAAAGTAACTACGAATGTTGAAAAAGAGATAGAAGTTGTAGCTAATAGACTTCTAGATATTCTAGATGCACCTGCTGATTTTGATGCTACTTTAGAGAAGTATCTGGGCAAAAAAGAGAACTTCTCACTTGTTCTTGGAGAGGATTTATATTTTCATTCACAAGTTAAAAACTTAGCCCACTTGGTAGCTCTAATAGAAGAATTTACACCATTTAGTGTGGCTATTATTCCTCCTAGGACCAATTCATTGGGTGTTGCACTCCTATGCGAACTTGATGATGATATGAATGATGACAAAATAACAACCGTTGGATATAATACCATCGGAGATTTTGTTCTTAGTAGCCTAGGGAACGGTGATTTGGATATGCCAGCTATGAATCAACAAGAGGGAACTTTGACTAATATGCACAAAAGAGTTGTTCCTACAAATGCTGCAGTTAGTTATCATGGATATGAGCTTAATGATATTATGAATGAGCTTGGATTTGGGCAGGATTTAACAGTTGATTGGACTTCACTTTTGCCAACTGGCAGAGGATTTAAATCTGTTGATTTTGATAGTTTACCAAATGGCTACACAAATAGTGGTGAAGAGAATCGTGGATATAGATTAGAGAATAAAACTACTAAATCTACATCATCTATCCCAACCAAAATAGTCACAAGTGACATTAGTGGGGAGATACTATATAGATGTAATCCACAACGACAATTTAATGAATTCACAGATAAAGCTCATCAAATTTTTGAGGAGTTTGCACTATATGTTAGCAAAGAAAAAGCAGAGATGCTTGGCGATAAAGCTACTTTGGAGATAAACAATAAAGAGTTTACTTTGCCAGTTGTAGTAGATGACCGTATGAGCGGAGATATCATCAAACTACCTGATTTTAAACATTCACACGAGATTTACACTCACTTTGGTGACAGTAGATTTAAATCCACCACGATAAGAAAGGCATAAGATGGACCCACTATTAATAGGAACCGTATTAAAATCAATAATAGTATTAAGTATTGTATCAGCACTTGCTGGATTTGGTACATATATTGAAAGAAAAGTGTTAGCATTTATGCAAAGAAGACTTGGACCAACACATGTTGGACCTTTTGGACTTTTGCAAATCGCAGCTGATGGTATAAAGCTATTTACAAAAGAGGATATTATCCCATCAAATGCAAATAAGCTTATATTTTCAGTAGCTCCTGCGATTGCGGCAGCTACTGCATTTATTGCTATATCAGCTGTGCCTTTGTTCCATACCTTTGAGTTTACAGTACCTGTGATTAATCAGCTTGTAATTGTACCATCAGTAATAGCTGATATAAATATCGGAATACTATTTGTGCTAGGCATGATGGCAGCTGGGCTTTATGCACCACTACTTGCTGGTATGGCACAAGCAAATAAATGGGGTATTATAGGTTCATCAAGAACTGCTGTTCAGTTTTTGAGCTATGAAGTAGTAACAGGGCTATCTGTAATGGCACCTATTATGCTTGTAGGTTCACTCTCCTTGATTGATTTTAATAACGCTCAAGCTGATGGTGTTGGTTCATGGATAGTATGGCAACAGCCAGTTGCATTTGTGCTATTTCTGATTGCTGGTTTTGCTGAGACTAATAGAACTCCATTTGACCTACTAGAACATGAAGCAGAGGTTGTATCAGGATACGCGACTGAATATAGTGGTTTACGTTGGGGCATGTTCTTTATTGGTGAATATGCTAATATGATTACTATTAGTTTTCTTTTAGCTATTATATTTTGCGGTGGATATTCTGATATAGGCTTTGTAGCTGGTTGGCTTGCAATGCTTTTAAAAGTTGCATTCTTTTTCTTCTTGATGTTGTGGATTAGAGCGGCTTGGCCACATGTTAGACCTGACCAATTGATGTGGTTATGTTGGAAAGTATTAATGCCAATTGCTGTAATAAATATAGTTATTACTGGCTTAGTTGTCATGTTAGGTTAAGGAGGCAAAAATGAATGAAATAAGAAAAGAAGATGAGAGAGTAAAAGGTACTCAAGAGTATGTGTTGCTAGACTTGAGCCACAGTCCAGAGACTGGTTTTGATCAATTTGCTCAAGTTGTAAAAAGAACTTTTGGAAAAGAGCTATTTGTAGGTCTATGGGTTACTCTTCGTGAGATGGGAAGTACACTATTTGGTAAAGGTAAACATACTGTTTCGTACCCACTAGAGAAAATGCCAATCGCACCAAGATATAGAGCTATACATGATATGCTAAGACTGCTAGAGAGTGGAAATTATAGATGTATTGGTTGTGGACTGTGTGAGAAAATTTGTATCTCTAACTGTATTGCAATGGATACAAAATATGATGAGAATCAGAGAAAAGAGGTCAGCGAATATACTATCAATTTCGGTCGATGTATCTTTTGTGGATATTGTGCAGAGGTTTGCCCAGAGCTTGCAATCGTACATGGTGGAAGATATGAAAATGCTAGTGAACAAAGAGCCAGTTTCTCACTATTTGAAGATATGCTTAAACCAATAGATATGCTAACACAACAAAAAGAATTTGATGGATTTGGTGCAGTGTCGCCAAATGCTGATGAAAATATCAAAAAAACGCCACTTGCGTATTAAGGAGTATAGATGTTTGAATTAATTGCTTTTTATACAATTTCGGTCTTAACGATAGGGCTATTTCTAGTCACCGTGCTTAGTAAGAATGTTCTCTATGCTATGACAGCACTAGCTGCTGGGATGTCACTAATATCAGGGTATTTCTTTATGTTGGGTGCAGATTTCTTGGGTGTAGTTCAACTCATAGTATATGTGGGTGCAGTTATGGCTCTATATGCTTTTGGTATGATGTTCTTTGATGTTACTAGAGACATAAAAGAGAAAAATACAAATGGTGCAGTGGTTTTCATAATAGCAGGTTCAGTTGCTGTTATGCTTACAATGATTTTTTCAATGCCTCTTGGCATTAACTCCATTATGACACTGGTTCAACCTGAAGTTAATGCTACAAATCCAGAAGCAGTAGGATTGGTGCTGTTTACAAAATACTTAGTGCCATTTGAAGTTGCTGCTGTTATGTTGCTTGTTGCGATGATAGGTGGGATTATCCTAGCTGGTAAAAAGATGGATGATAGTCTTACAAGTACTGAAGACGACAAAATTATAGATACGGAGGGGTTGTAAAATGATAGGCTTAAATCACTATCTTGTATTGTCAGGATTACTATTTGCTATCGGTTTAGTTGGTGTTTTGCGTAGAAAAAATCTACTGATGCTATTTTTTGCAACAGAAATTATACTAAATGCAGCTAATGTAGCTTTTGCTGCAATATCACACTACTATAATGATCTTAGTGGTCAAATGTTTGCATTCTTTATCATCGCTGTTGCAGCTAGTGAAGTTGCAATAGGACTTGGATTGCTAATATTGCTATACAAAAAACATGGCACTCTAAATCTTGATGATTTAGCATCAATGAAAGGTTAAGAATGGAAAAATTTGTATATATTGCACTATTTGCACCACTTGTAAGTTCGCTTTTTGCTGGTCTATTTGCTATGAGCAAACCAGCTAAATTTGTAGGTGTTATAGCCTCCATGTTATTAGCATCTGCTTTTATTGCTTCGTCACTACTAGCATATCATGTTGCAACTGTTGGGGCTGTTCATGTTACACTAATGGATTGGATTAGTGTTGCTAATTTATCTATTCCATTTGGATTTATTGTTGATAAGATAAGTGTTACCATGATGGTTGTAGTCACTCTAGTTTCTACTATCGTTCATATCTATTCTATTGGATATATGGATCATGATAAGAGTTTTAATAGATTCTTTTCATACCTGTCAGCATTCGTATTTTCAATGCTTGTACTAGTAATGAGTGATAACTTTGCTGGTCTATTTATAGGCTGGGAAGGTGTTGGAGTATGTTCATGGTTACTTATTGGTTTTTGGTATCACAAACCTGATCTTACTAGAGAACAAAACCCATCTATATCACCATCTTGGGCGGCCAATGAAGCATTTATAATGAACCGTATTGCTGACCTTGGTATGCTTGTCGGTATTATGATACTATTTTGGGTAACTGGAAGTTTGCAATATGATGTTGTATTTGCAGCACTACCTTCAATCGCAGCCTCAGTTAATGGTTCATATATATTAGTAGCTGCTGCTATTGCACTATTTATTGGTGCAATGGGAAAATCAGCTCAGTTTCCACTACACACCTGGCTAACTGACGCAATGGAAGGACCTACGCCAGTATCAGCTCTTATTCATGCAGCTACTATGGTAACGGCTGGTGTGTTCTTGGTAATCAGAGCAAATCCACTATACAGTATGGAAGCAGTAGAAGGTGTTAGCTTCTTTATAGCAGCTCTAGGTACATTTGTGGCATTTTTTGCAGCTTCAATGGCACTTGTTAATCGTGACTTAAAGAGAATAATTGCATTCTCTACACTCTCACAGCTTGGATATATGTTTGCAGCAGCTGGGCTTGGAGCGTACTGGATTGCACTATTTCACCTTGCAGCTCACGCATTCTTTAAAGCACTATTATTCCTAGGTGGTGGTAATGTTATGCATGCTATGCATGATGAGCTTGATATTTTCAAAATGGGTGGATTACGCAAAAAAATGAAATGGACGCATATCTATATGTTCGTATCATCACTTTCACTTGCAGGTATTCCACTTTTCGCAGGATTCTTTTCAAAAGATGCGATTATTGAAACTGCGTTTAATGAAGGCACAATAGTGCTATGGGCAATACTTGTTCTCACGGCAGGAATGACAGCATTTTATAGCTTTAGGCAAGTATTCTTAACATTCTGGGGTGACGAGAGATACAAAGAGCATGGTATTCATCCGCATGAAATGTACAAATTTGTGCTTATAGCTATGTCACCACTTGCAATTCTTGCAGTGATAGCTGGATTTTTTCAAACGCAGTTTCAAGCATTTGTAACATCAATAAGTACATTACCGTTTGGCTCATTGCCAAATTATGAGATGAGTGAGCATACACACCATCTTGTGTGGATACTAACAGCAGTAGTGCTAACTGTAGCAATTAGTGGCATAGCCCTTGCATGGTTCAAATATGGCAAAAAACTAATAAGAAGTGAAAAAACTGAAAATAGTTTCATATATAAATTGCTAGCAAATCAGTATTATATTCCACAACTCTATGAAGCGATTATCACAAAGCCTTATGCTGAGCTTTCTCAGGTTATGTGGCAAAAAGTAGATATGAAGGTTGTTGATGCAACAGTGGACTTTATAGCAAGAGTTGTATATAAAAGTGGTGATAAAAGTAGAGCAATGCAGACTGGTAATTTGTCACACTATCTAAATTGGATGGGATTAGGAGCAGTACTACTTATGGTGGCTACAGTTATCTTCTCTATTATCTATAATATTAACGGGTAAGGAGAATAAATGAATAGTATTTTAAGTATTTTAGTATTTTTCCCAGCATTGGCAGCTATGCTTGGGTTTGTAGTTGAAAAAAATAGTGCGAGAGCATATGGTATTAGTATAGCAGCGATAGAGTTTTTATTGTCATTGTGGCTATGGATTAGTTTTGATAGCACTAGCGGGGCTATGCAATTTGTAGAATACATCCCTCTTATCAAAGATTTTGGTATTAGTTATTATTTAGGAGTAGATGGAATAAGCCTATTCTTAATTGTTATGACTACATTTATGACTTTAATAGGCATGATGAGTCTTAGTATAAAAACAGACATTAAAAATATGATTATCACTCTTTTGTTCTTAGAGATGACAATGGTTGGTGTTTTTGTTGCACTTGACGCTATTATTTTCTATCTATTTTGGGAGCTTTCTCTTGTGCCAATGCTTTATATTATTGGTGCATGGGGTGGACCTTTGCGTGTTTACGCAGCGATTAAATTTTTCCTATATACATTCGCAGGTTCATTAATCATGCTTGTTGGTATGTTGTACATGGCTTATATTTTCCATGAAGCATCAGGCGTATGGACATTCTCTATTACTGAGTGGCATAGATTGGCTCTTCCTATTGATACACAACTATGGCTATTTGCTGCCTTTTTCCTTGGTTTTGCTATCAAAGTACCTATGTTTCCTTTCCATACATGGCTTCCGTACGCTCACGGTCAGGCACCAACTATTGGTTCGGTTATACTAGCAGCAGTATTACTAAAAATGGGTACTTATGGATTTGTTAGATTTTCACTTCCTATGTTCCCTGATGCCTCTGTGATGATGATACTTCCAATCGCTATACTATCGCTTATAATGGTAGTTTATACGGCTATGATTGCGTACGCACAAAAAGATATCAAACAAGTCATAGCCTACTCATCAGTATCGCATATGGGTATTATAATGCTTGGTTTATTTGCTATGAATTCAATCGGTATTACAGGTTCAATATTTCAAATGATATCTCATGGTATTGTTTCAGGAGCTCTGTTTATGCTTGTTGGTATGATTTATGATAGAAGACACACAAAACTTATGAGTGAGTTTGGAGGATTAGCCTCAGTAATGCCTAAGTTCGCTCTAATATTTGGTGTTATGCTTATGGCTTCAGTTGGATTACCTTTGACAATTGGGTTTGTTGGTGAGTTTATGGTTCTTATGGGCTTTTTCATAGTATCACCATTTTTGACAGTTATTGCAGGTACATCGATAATCCTAGGTGCTGTTTATATGTTGGCACTATTTAAAAAGAGCTTTTTTGGTCCAGTGACTAATGATGAAAATTTAAAGCTTAATGATTTAACTGGTACCGAGATAGCAGCATTGGTTCCACTTGTGATAGTGGTTATATGGTTAGGAATTGCACCATCACCTATGCTTCAAACGATTGATAAGAGTGTAAATAATACGCTTATACTAATGAGCCATAAAGCACAATTGCCTGAAACAAAAAATACTATATTTATAGCACCACAATCCACAAAGGAGACAAAATAATGGTAGCACCAGTAACAGTTGCACTAAGCGAACTAAATCTCCCAACACTAGCACCAATGCTTATTGCAATAGCAGGAGCATTGGGTATACTTATAATCGACCTTATAAAAGGCAATTTACATAAGTCACTATTTGTAATGCTTAGTATATTAATATTACTTGTTGATCTTGGAGCAGTAGCAGGCTTAACAGTAGGCAGTAGAGGATTTTTTGACCTTATGTTGATTGATGGAGTTTCGATTGTATCACAGATTATGATTATTGTGGCGTCTATTCTCTTTATTCCTCTAGCCCTAACATCAAAGAGATTTCATGAATTCTCATATCCTGAGTTTTTCGCACTATTTTTATTTATGATTGCTGGTTTCCAGTTTATGGTAAGTAGTGATAATTTGATACTCATTTTTGTAGGACTTGAAACAGCGTCACTATCTCTATACACACTAATAGCAATGCACAATAGAAGCAACTCATTTGAAGCAGCTATAAAATACTTTACAATGGGTGCGTTAGCAGCAGGTTTCTATGCTATGGGTTCTGCTATGATTTACGCAACAACTGGCTCGATAGAGCTTAGTAGTGTAGCACAAGTACTAAATGCACAGCTTAGTGAAACACCAAATATATTGCTTATCACAGGTGGAGCAATTATGATGCTTGTGGCATTTGCATTCAAGCTTTCACTCTTTCCATTCCATACATGGGCTCCAGATGTATACGAAGGTGCATCAGCACCACTCGCTGGATATATGTCAATCGTACCAAAGATTGCTGCATTTGTTGTAGCATGGAGAATTTTTGGACTTTATATCTACCTTGACATAGAAAGCGTTCAGTGGATTATAATTGCTCTAGGCGTGCTTACAATGACATTGGCAAACATCATGGCTTTAGTGCAAGATGATGTAAAGAGAATGTTAGCATACTCATCTATCTCTCACGCAGGTTTTGTAGTTGTAGCACTAGCACTAGGCACGACAAAAGGTGATAGCAGTATATTTATATATTATTCACTATTTATGTTCACAAATCTTGGAGCATTTGCCATGCTATGGATATCTAGAAGCAAGAAAAGAAACTTTGGCAATAGGTTTGACCACCCATATGAAAAATTCGCTGGACTTATCAAGATAATGCCAATGGGTGCTGTTGTAATGGCTCTATTTATGCTTTCCCTTGCTGGTGTTCCACCATTTTCTGTATTTTGGGGTAAATTATATATTATGAGTGCAACTGTTGATGCTGGTTATATTTGGTTAGCAGTTGTTATGGGTCTAAATAGTGCAATAGCAGCATACTATTACCTAAAACTAATCGTATATATGTTCCTAAAAGATCCAGTAAAAGATTTAAATGTAGTTTATTATAATATCTCTAAACCACTAATGTTTATGATAGGTGTTGCAGTAGTTGCTACAGTGGCATCTATATTCTTTGTTCAACCACTAATTTCTTATATTACAGAGATGGTGTCAATGAGTGCCTACACAGTTCGTTAATCTCACTTCTTGAGCCTCTTGGCTCAGCCTAATATCTGCTCCACAATCAAAATCAACATATTCTTAAACAATTATTAATTGGTTATACTATTGTTATAAGGATTGGTTGCTTTTATTTTTAATTAAGTGGAGTAGGAGTAAAATTAATTATCTATCTATCTGTAGTTGATGGAAAATAAAACCAAAAGGCTAAAAAAATGAATAAAAAAATCGTAAAAGTAGCAAAAAAAGGTAGAAAATTAACTAAAAAAGAGATTGAAGAGCTAGCACTTCAAGATCAAGTAATTGATGTATTGGCACAAGCCAATAGTGAGACGATAGCATTGGATACAAGCTCGCTGCCTCATTATGCAGATGCAAGCGGTGTAACGGGTGTGGCAGGAGCAGGGCTTCTTGGTGCTGAAGGCGGAGTAGCAGTCGTGGGCACAGGATTATCTACTGGAGCTATGCTTGGCATTGGAGCATTGGCTATCGGAGGTATAGCTCTTGCGGCAGGAGGAGGGGGTAATGATACCCCATCTGATACCATAGCCCCTAGCATAACAATTACCGATGATGAGACAGGTGTAGGAAGTATTGTAGATGGAGATATCACTTATACTTTTACATTTAATGAGGCTGTTACTGGATTTAGTGCAGATGATATTATGGTCTCCAATGGAGAAAAAGGTACATTTACCACAGTTTCTTCGACTGTATATACTTTGGTAATAACACCAACTGCAGGATTGAAGGAAATATCACAGTGGATGTCGCTGCCGATGTAGTAGTAGATGCTGCAAACAATGGCAACATAGCTGCAGATCAATCAGTTCAAGCTGTTGATATGAAAGCTCCAAATGCTCCAACATTTAACATAAATGATTCAGGTTCTAGTGGTAGCGATAACATTACAAATGTAAATACAATCACCGTTAGCGGTTTAGAAATAGATGCTTCGTGGGAATATAGTTTTGATGGCGGCATCAGTTGGCATGTAGGAATTGGTACAACATTTGATATGGTAGATGATACAATATACGACACCAATAAAATCCAAGTTCGTCAAATAGATCTTGCTGGCAATGTAAGCTGGATTACTACAAATGCAGCAGTAATTACCGAAGATTCTACTAACCCAAATGCTCCAACATTTAGCATAAATGATTCAGGTGTAAGCAATACCGATAATATCACAAATGTAAATACAATCACCCTCAACGGTATAGAAGCAGGTGCCTCATGGCAATACAGCCTTGATGTTGGTAATAGCTGGAATACAGGAAGCGGTACAACATTTGATATGGAAGATAATACTACATATGGTGTCGATAAAATTCAAGTTTGCCAAACAGACCTTGCCGGCAATACTAGCGAAGCAAATGGAAACACAGTAATTATCAAAGAGGATTCTGCTGCTCCATTTGTATCTGGTGTAGCTCTTCAAGTCACTGGTGATCAAAATAATACTCTTAATGCAGGAGATACATTTACTGTTATTGTTACTATGAGTGAAAGTGTGACAGTGACAGGAGCTTCCACAATAGGCATAAATATAGGCAGCACAACAGTGCAGGCTGAGTATCTCAGTGGTAACGGTACCGATGAAATCAGATATAGTTATACGGTTCAATCAGGTGATAATGATAATGATGGTATCTTTATAGTAGCAAATTCATTAACAGGCACACTTGCTGATATGGCAGGTAATCCGGCTACATTGACACATGCAGAAGCTGACTATAATTACTTATATGTGGATACTACTGCTCCGACAGCTACTATCTTAGATGATGATGTGACATATTCAAATTCGGATATGACTTTTACATTTCAATTTAGTGAAGCGGTGAGTGGATTTGACTTTAGTGATATTATGGTAAATGCTGGCACTACAGATAGCAGTAAATTTACCAAAATAGATGACGATACTTATATGTTAGTTGTTCATTCGCTGGATAATGGAACAAATGGAGAAATAACCGTAGATATAACTACCGGTAGTTTTGCAGATATGGCTGGCAATATTAATGCAATCGATATATTAGCTGACACGCAAGCATATACGGCTACAGGATCATCAGTTATAGATCTGGGTAGTTATGGAAAACTTATAGCTCCTATTTTTATCGATAATGACGGAGACGGGGTGGCAGACAGCTGGTTTTACCATTGGGATAGAAGTGGCGATGGCACAAGTGCAAACACAGGAAGCCTAAATGGCGGAGTAGATTATACCACTCATGATGTGCTTGATAGTATTTTTAAGTATGACATTAATGGCACAGAAGGGGGGGGAGGAAATACTGACAACATCTATCGATATGCAACTATAAATGGCATAGATTTGGCTCTGGCTACTACAGGCACCGGAAATATAACGGAAACCAGCACATATTATCTGA
The DNA here is from genome assembly GCA_002412865.1 of Sulfurovum sp. UBA5198. Classification (GTDB taxonomy): domain Bacteria; phylum Campylobacterota; class Campylobacteria; order Campylobacterales; family Sulfurovaceae; genus BN30871. The sequence continues at coordinate 78,074 of DHVW01000017.1, read as the reverse complement.
GTGATAATCAATCGTATAGTGATCTATCGGAAGTATGGGACAATAAAAACATTGGCTATCAAACCAACGGTGTACCTACTGGCTGGCAAGATATGTATTGGACTTCCACTCCAAGCACTTACCCTATGGGTTTATCTCACTCTAGTGTTATTTTAAGCGATGGTAGAATTTATTATAGCATGAATGATCATAGCGGGGGTCCATATGTCGCCCTGCAGGTATTATAGCTTTCTTTATGAGTCTATAGTTAAAAGTTGCAACAAAGCATTTATTTTCAAAAGATAAAAAGGAGAATAAGATGTATAAAATTCATATAATGATGAGTGCAATTGCATGCCTAATCCTATCATTATTTATTGACGGTTGTGCTCAAAATAAACCTTGGAGAGGAAACAATTTGCCAAACTGTGATTACAATAAAGAGTCCAATTGTACAATCGAAAAACATGATGGATATGATCTAGGGTTTATTGAGTTTAGTGAAAGAGGAAATTATTTTGATGAAAAATCAAAAGACCTTGTGTTAAACAAGATAAAATCATACTCGAAAGAATCACATGGAGTTACTGTCATAGTTTTTGTACATGGATGGAAGCATAATGCAAGCTTTGATGATGAAAATGTAAAAAGTTTTCGTAAAGCCTTAGCGGCTATTTCTAAAACAAATTCAAAAAATAGAAAAGTTGTTGGAGTGTATGTAGGGTGGAGAGGGCTTTCATTTCATGGATTACAGTTGGAAAATGCAACTTTTTGGGATAGAAAAGCCGTTGCCGAGGAAGTCGGCAAAGGTGGGGTTACTGACCTGTTTTTAGAGTTAGAACAGATAGATAACAATAAAACCGGAAATATATTGACAATAGTCGGTCATAGTTTTGGCGGTGCTATTGTATTGTCTGCACTTGATGAAATATTGCTTGAAAGATTGATATATAAGAAAAATCATCCAAAGCAACCATTGAACTATTTTGGCGATGGTGTTATCTTGATAAATCCTGCTATTGAAGCAAATCAAATATTTCAATTGCAAGAAGTTGCTAGAGAAATTGATCTTAATAAAAAAGATAATAATAAATCAAAAGATCCTCGTAAAATACTTCATGTTATCAGCACAGAGGCGGATATACCTACAAAATTTGTATTTCCTATTGGTCAATTTTTAGGAACTGCATTAACATGGAATCAGGAAAACATAAAAAGAGAGTATGATGGTCATAGTTATAATTTGTCTGAATATGATCTTGATTTAACAACAGTTGGCAATTTCAAACCGTTCCATACTGCTAATTTGATTGAGAATCCAGAAGTAAACAAACAACCCGTGGCAGGAGGCAACATTAAGGCAGTCGATGGTGATCAAGCAGGTGACTGGATATATAAAGATTGCTGTATAAAAAATATAAAAATTGAAGAATGTAATCTTTCAAAAAATGCAAAATATCATCTTCCATGTACAGAATCATTCCCGATATCTTTTTTATATACTGCCAAATCATTTATAAACGGACATAATGATATTTTTAATTGTAACATTGTGTCATATCTGTTGGCTACAGTGAGTGAAGCTTTGTTTTATCAAGGCAAAGGTAATGCCTCAGAGTGTACCGATAAAGAAGATTTTAATTTCACAAAATGTTTTGATAAGCATTTAAAGGGGCTTGAGTCAGCAAGTAAAAAATGTGATAATAAATAAAACAAAACTAATCGTATATATGTTCCTAAAAGATCCAGTAAAAGATTTAAATGTAGTTTATTATAATATCTCTAAACCACTAATGTTTATGATAGGTGTTGCAGTAGTTGCTACAGTGGCATCTATATTCTTTGTTCAACCACTAATTTCTTATATTACAGAGATGGTGTCAATGAGTGCCTACACAGTTCGTTAATCTTACTTCTTGAGCCTCTTGGCTCAGCCTAATATCTGCTCCACAATCTCATTGCTACTACCCATAAACTTATCTTTAAATTGCGAACGATTAAATGTAGTTTGACGCTTTGCAAGTTGTCCCGTATGGATAGATATTAGTTCCGATAGCTTCGCCTCATCTATTTCACCATCTATGTATGCTAAGGTTTCTTTTATGCCGATAGCCTTCATACAGTTAGGTTTCCTGCCGTATTTATTATCAAGCATTTTGACTTCACCTATTAGTCCATTATATATCATCATCTCGGTTCTTTGTTTGATGCGATTTCTAATTATAGTTCTATCCATATCTATCTCATAAATAGGCAGGTTATCTTTGATAGTAGGGATAGGTAGATTTAGCCTAAAATACTCACTTGGTATTACGCCACTACCTAGATGTATACCTAGTGCCTTTTCGGTTCTATATGTGTCGTTTGATGCGATTTTAGACATATATTCACTATCTAATTCATAGAGATATTCATATGCAGATAGCGGATTTTGCATTTTTTCTTTTATGATTGATTTCATCTCGTCTGTTAGATTTGGAATAGGGCTAATCCCATCAACCAACATCTTTAGATAAAAGCTCGTACCACCAACTATGATTAGTGGCTTGTTTTCCATGATAGCTATATCTCGCACCTCACCATAGAGCCTTATAAATAGCGATACATCAAATGGCTCATTGGGCTTGAGTATATCTATGCCATAATGTTCTATACCATTTCTCTCTTCTGCTGTTGGCTTAGCTGAGCTTATATCTATCTCTTTGTAGATAGATAGTGAGTCAATGGATAAAATGATACCACCAAGCTCTTTGGCGACTTGTATGGCTAAAGCACTTTTGCCTGAGGCTGTTGCACCAATGATGGCTAATTGTTTGGTTTGATTTTTCATTAGTGGAATAATAGCATTAAAACGATAAAAGAGATATCAATATGTTAACTAAGGTGATTTTGTGATGATATCAATCCACAATTAGCTACATAAAACCTTTATGATATAATGCCATTAAAAAAGAGAAATATAATGAACCAAAAAACACTGCATATGGTAAGCCTCGGCTGTACAAAAAATCTAGTAGATAGCGAGGTTATGCTAGGTCGTTTGGCTGATTACGCTATGACTGATGATAGCTCAACCGCTGATGTGATTATCGTAAATACATGTGGATTTATAGAAGCTGCCAAGCAAGAGTCATTAAATACTATACTAAGCCTACACGAACAACGCAAAGATGATTCCCTGCTAGTAATGAGTGGTTGTCTAAGCGAGAGGTATCAAGAGGAGCTAAAAGCAGAGCTTCCAGAGATAGATATATTCACAGGCGTGGGTGATTATGACAAAATAGATGAGATGATTAGAGCCAAAAAAGGAATATATACGCCAGAAGTTTTCCTAGCAGATGAGAGTCATGAGCGTGTAATTACAGGTTCAAGCTATCATGCCTATATCAAGATAGCAGAGGGATGCAATCAAGCTTGTTCGTTTTGTGCAATACCACAATTCAAGGGCAAACTACACTCAAGAACACTAGAATCCATTATCAAAGAGGTTACAAATCTAGCAGCAAAAGGCTTTTGGGATTTTACATTTGTATCCCAAGATAGCTCTAGCTACGGCAGAGATATAGGATTAAAAGATGGGCTGATAGACATAATCCATGGTGTTGAGCAGATAGATGGAGTAAAGAGTGCAAAGATACTATACCTCTATCCCAGCACCACAAGCTCCCTACTTATAGATGCCATTGCTGAATCTAAACTCTTTGAAACATACTATGATATGCCAATCCAGCATAGTAGCGACCATATGTTTAAAGTCATGAAGCGAGGATTTGGTGAAGAGAAGACAAAGGCATTGCTGGAGCGAATGAGAAGCAAAGAAGGTGCATTTATACGAACTACTTTTATAGTTGGTCACCCGAGCGAGAGTGAAGCAGATTTTGATGCACTTTGTGAGTATGCAAGTTCAGATATATTTGATAGATTTAATGTCTTTGCATACTCCAACGAAGAGTCCACCACAGCATTTGATATGGAACAAATTGATGAGGATATTATTTTAGATAGGGCAAAAATCCTAGGTGATATAGCAGATGAGGTAACGCTTGGTTCGCTATCTAAACTTGTAGGTCAGACTATGAATATAGTAGTAGATGGAGAGAGCAGTGAGCATGAATATCTACTAAGTAGCAGACCTCTTTCTTGGGAGGTGGATATTGATGGCGAGATACTCATAAATGACACCTCTGATTTGGATATCGTTTATGGCACTATCTATGAGGCAAAAATAACAGAGTTAGCTGGAGACAAGCTATTGGCCACACTCATTTCAAGAGTATAAATGAGTGCTTTGTTGTCGCCTTATAGAGATTTGTTGGTTGACAAAAAGATACTTTTGGCATATTCAGGTGGCGTGGATTCATCTGCTTTGTTTCATCTGCTTATCGATGAGGGCATTGAATTTGATATAGCTATTGTAGATTATGCTCTTAGAGAACAGAGCAAAGCAGAAGTAGAATATGCAAATGAACTATCAAAAGAGTACAATCTAATATGCCATACAAAAAATGCTCCAGCGTTTGAGAGTCATTTTGAAGCAAATGCAAGAACCTTTAGATACACATTTTTTGATGAGCTAATCAAAACCAATGGATACGAAATTTTGCTCACGGCTCATCAACTAAACGACCAGCTAGAGTGGCTTTTGATGAGGCTAACCAAAGGAGCAGGTGCATGTGAGCTTGTGGGTCTTTATGATATTGTACAAAAGTCTACATATCAGCTTATTAGACCATTATTGAACTACACAAAAAGCGAACTGCAAGAATACTTAGATACTTATAATTATAAATATTTTATAGATAGCTCAAACAGCGATGAGGAATATGAGCGAAATTATATCAGGCATAATTTTTCTGATAAGCTTGTGAATAAATATTCAAACGGAATAAAGAAAAGCTTTCTTTATCTAAAGAATGACATATCAATTTTAAATAGCCAATTTAAGTTAATATACTCACATGAAGAGCTTAGAGTAATCAAGCTTCACGATATGATGCTAAAAACAAAAGCAGTAGATTTGAGCTTAAAAGAGCTAGGTTATCTGTTGAGCAATGCCCAAAGAACTGAAATAGCAAACAACAATAATATTGTCATAGGAGGCAAGTGGGCGATTTGTGTACAAAATAATATTGTATATATCGCACCATATCGAAAAACAGTTTTGCCAAAAGAGCAAAAAGAGATATATAGGGTAGCGAAAGTACCTCCACTAATCAGAAGTTATTGTTATGAAAAATCTATAAATATAGATAAGATAATGGTTAATTAGCAATTTTAAAATCTTTTTGTCAATATCCTTGACATCTAAAATCTTTTTGACTATAATGTCATTCCAAATTTAGTTACTAAATGCGGTATTGGAAGCTGGTGTAGCTCAGTTGGCTAGAGCAGCTGATTTGTAATCAGCAGGTCGCGGGTTCGAGTCCCATCACCAGCTCCATAAAAATTATCAGTGTTTGACCAGTAATATTAATACAACAAGGTGAGTTACTCAAGTGGCTAACGAGGGCAGACTGTAAATCTGCTGA